>NZ_CP130738.1:0-639500 GCF_030553095.1 Zobellia laminariae
ACGAAACACATATAGAGTTAGTTGACCTTACAGGTTTTAACGGCCGCTGTGATGCCATTTATTTTTCTACCAAAAAAACAACACCTCCATCATCTCCAAAAAAGTTAGCGTCTTGGCGTCAAGAACTAGCTGCGGAACCAAATGCACCAGAGGAATTAAAAACCTATGATTTAGTGGTTGTAGGCGGAGGATTGGCAGGCTGCGCTGCAGCAATAGCCGGTGCAGAACAAGGTTTAAAGGTGGCATTGATTCATGATCGCCCAGTTTTAGGGGGTAACGCCAGTGAAGAGATACGTGTTCATACCGAAGGTATTTATGGCAATTTTGAGCGTATCCTTAAAAAAATAGACACCAAGCACTATCCTAACGGTTCGGCAGAATCTAAACTGGACCAGCAAAAAAGAGACGAAAATGTTAAGAGCTATGATAATATAGATTTATTCCTAAACTGGCGTGCTTATGATGCTATTTCGGAAGAAAACAGTGTAAAATATGTAGATGCCAGACAAACGTTTACAGGGGAAAGAAAACGGTTTACAGCACCCTATTTTGTAGACTCTACAGGTGATGGCTGGATAGGTTTTTGGGCTGGTGCCGAATTCTCGTACGGACGTGAAAGCGTAGATACCTACGGAGAATATTGGGAAGAGCACGGTGAATTATGGAGTCCAAAAGAAGCGGATAATGCCGTTATGGGTTCTTCAGTTCTTTGGGGATCTAAAGACACGGATAGTCCGCAGAGTTTTCCAGATGTACCTTGGGCCATGCCAGTATCAAAAGATTATGCAGAAGTTAATGGCGAATGGCAGTGGGAGTTCAGTCGAAACGACCTGAGCCAAATTGACGATGCCGAAGAAATACGCGACCACATGCTACGTGCTATTTATGGTTCATTTTCCAATGCCAAAAAAGACGAGGTAAACAAAAACCGAAAATTAGAGTGGGTTTCGTACTTGGTTGGAAAACGGGAATCGAGAAGACTAGTGGGCGACCATATTTTTACCTTTAACGATGCTAAAGAAGGACGTAAATTTCCCGATGGAGTCGTCATCGAGAAAAGAGCGGTAGACGTTCATTACCAAACGGTATTAGAGGACGAGAAAAATCCAGATTTCATTTCGGAAGCCTTATTTTATAGAGGTCCGCAATATTACATTCCGTACAGAAGCCTGTATTCTAAAAACATTAGCAACCTTTTTATGGCCGGTCGTAATTTCAGCTGCTCCCACGCGGGGCTCGGTGGGCCACGTGTTATGCTTACTACCGGGCAAATGGGTGCTGCCGTTGGTTATGCGGCTTCCCTTTGTAAAAAATACGAGGTTATGCCACGTGAAATTTACACAGGTTATTTACAGGAATATCTAGATTTAATAGAAGAACAGAAATACGAAAAGATTCCTACGTCTAAAAAATGAGAAGACTTGCATTAGGCATCCTTTTACTTCTAACCCATCTTTGTGAAGCTCAATTTGGGTCGGCTGTTGCTTTTCCTAATAGTTCGGAAAAAACGGTTCTAGATAAGAGTCCGGAGTTTTTTGTGTTGAATTGGAAACAAGGCACTATTCTAAATAGTTCAGAAACCCCAATGGAAATTGTTGTGGATTCCGTAGGTGCTCAAAAAGTAAATATTTTCCGAGATAATTCGGATGCACCGGTGCTGTATTCCTCAAATATTATTACGCCAGTTTGTGCCGATGGCGATTGTAGACTGATGCATATTACTTTATATTGGACGCTTTTGGGCGATTACGCCGGTTTTGACCGATCTAGCGAAGAACCGTTGACCAAACATGACCATGACGAATTTTTGTTCTCGGACTACTGGAAGCTGCATGAACTGCTGAAAGACCACAATTCCATTTTAAAAAGAAGGGCTATAGATGAGCTGGTTACGAAACCGAAGCCTTCAACAATAGAAGGCGTAGATGCTTTGTCCGGTGCCACTATAAAAGAGGTGAAAGAATCCGTTGTTTCCGGTGCCCTTTACTCCTGTTATGTAGCCTTAGACCCTGGTGCATGGTGATATTAAAGACCAAATAAAAGCATTTACCGTTGCACAACAGACCGAGCAAATGTGGGTTCGTATGTTGAATAGCGAGCATACCAATTATCAAATGTATGCATTAGAAAACCTTGATGAAAATCAGTATAAAATCAATTTTTCTAGAGTATCGGTGCTTTTCAAATCGGGTATTCCATTGGTGCGTTCATTCATCATTAAAAATTTAGCAAGCTCTTTTTCGCAATCTCCAACTACCATGCAACCTTTTTGGGATGCTCTTCCCTATATCGATATTAATACCAGAAGTTTATTGCTTCAACATATAGATTTTGCTTCTGATGCTACCGTGACGCATATCTCTACGCAGCTGAGTGTACTTACTAAAAATCAGTTACTTAAATACTTAGAACACCTAGGAAGTAAAAAAGTGATTTCCACGGAAGTATTAAAAAATCTTGAGCGTTTTTCCGCATCCAACAAAGAGAAGAATGCATACCTTGTTACTGAATTCCTAGAAGATAATAGCTAAATTGATATTTTAAAATCTACATTTTATGGTTTCGTTTATTATTTCTGTTCTTGTATTGATACTGGGTTATTACACCTATGGGAAACTGGTAGAAAACATTTTTGGTGTAGATACAGAAAGGGAAACCCCTGCCATACGTTTACGGGACGATATTGATTTTATGCCCCTACCCGCTTGGCGTATTTTTCTTATTCAGTTTTTAAATATAGCTGGCCTAGGACCTATTTTTGGGGCAATTGCAGGTGCCATGTTTGGACCTGCAGCTTTTTTATGGATTGTGTTGGGCAGTATTTTTGCAGGAGCTGTTCACGATTATTTTTCAGGCATGTTATCCGTACGCCACAACGGGTTAAGTATTAGCGAAATTGTGGGTATCTATTTGGGACCACGAATGAAACATATCATGCGTTATTTTACCGTTATACTTTTGATTTTTGTGGGTACCGTTTTCCTTATGGGCCCGGCAAAAATTATAGATGGGATGACCGGTAATATGTGGAACCTTTGGATTTGGGTGGGAATAATTCTGGCTTATTATATACTATCTACTCTCTTGCCCATTGACAAAATGATTGGTAAAATCTATCCCGTATTCGGGGTAGCCATGCTCCTTATGGCCTTAGGATTACTAATTGCCCTATTTTTTGGCGATTACACTATTCCTGAGTTGGTTCCTTCCAATCTAATTAATATGACTTCTGACCCAGAAGCCACACCACTCTTTCCTATACTTTTTGTTACGATTGCTTGTGGAGCCATATCTGGTTTTCATGCTACGCAATCGCCGCTCATGGCACGTTGCATGCAAAACGAAAGACTAGGTAGAAAAATTTTCTTTGGAACTATGATTACCGAGGGTGTCGTAGCTCTAATCTGGGCTGCTGCTGCTATGACATTTTTTGGTGATGTGGGAGGTCTTAATGATGCTATGCTCGCCAACGGAAATAACGCAGCATGGGCAGCCAATGAAATATCTTTAAACATGTTGGGTAAAGTTGGTGGTATTCTTGCCTTATTAGGTATTGTAGCCGCTCCTATTACCTCTGGTGATACCGCCTTCCGTTCTGCAAGACTTATATTATCGGATATTTTTAAGACCGACCAAAAGAAAATAAAGAATCGGCTTTATATAAGTATTCCTCTATTTATAGTTGCTTTTGCACTTACCCAGATGGATTTTGGAATGATATGGCGCTATTTTGCATGGAGTAATCAGACCTTGGCTACCGTTGTTTTATGGACAATTACCGCGTATTTAATTTATGAGAATAAATTGTATTGGGTTACTCTAATTCCTGCCATTTTCATGACTATGGTATGCTCCACATACATTCTCATAGCACCTGAAGGATTTGAATTGGAAAATAACGTGGCTTATATAGGAGGTGCCATGCTCACTATATTGATTTCGTTGCTATTTTGGTATTATGCCGTACAGCGAAAGAAGGTTTTTGTACAGGTAATGTAATTAATATTTTAGAGCGAATTTCTTAGAATCAATTTGGTTTCATTGCTTTTATGTTCTCGTCTGCCTTCCAAAATCATTTTGGCAGCTTCCTCGCCCATTTTCTTAAAATCGGTACTAATTACTGATATACCACCTGCTAAAATCTCTTTAGTACTGGTATCGTTATAACTAATTAGCCCAATCTCTTTACCCAGCTCCCAGTTAGATTTACGAGCCAATTTTATAATCTCCACCATATCTCTATCATAGGCATCAATAGTGATGTAAAGCGTTCCTTTTTCAAAGTAGTCCGGAGAAAAGCGATTATATACCTCTCCCTTAAATGAGTTATCAGCACAGAATCTATCAAATCCTTTCTTGATGAAATTACCATGTGGCGCGTTTTCTCGGTTAAAAAGAACCAACCTTTCATATTTTTTTACCAAATCAATATTTTTAACCAATAGATTAAAAATATCATTTTCAAAATCTTGGAAAACCATTCCATAACCCCTTGCCAGGTTTGGTTCATACTTATCCACGATAATTAATTTTTCAGGTGGAATCTTATCTAAAGCGTCATACACTTTTTGATTTTCATTGATGTAAGTGGTAATGGCAAAATGAGTGTAACTTTTTAGATTTTGAAGAATAAGTGATTCAAAAAGTTCAATGTTCTGATGGTGAAAATACATACTAACTTTTGCTCTATCGCCAAGAGTTGCAAGCAAAGAATTAAATAAATCTTCTTTAAAGGCCGTGAATTTATCTAACATCAAGAAAACCCTAAATTCTGTTTCAGGGGAGACATCATTAACAAAATAACCAATTTTATCTACCGCCTTTACAATCCCCTTCTCACTTAGGTAGTTTAGTGCCTTAAAAACGGTTTCTCTACTAAAATTAAAGTGAGCGGAAAGTCTATTTACAGAAGGTAATCTTTCGTTTAGAACCAATTGTTTTTGTTCAATTTGTGCAATAATACTATCTGCAAGCAGTAAATATTTAGGCTTCATTGAATTCTTTTCAACACTAAGTTTATCCATTTATTGCTTATT
This sequence comes from Zobellia laminariae, assembly GCF_030553095.1. Taxonomy (GTDB): domain Bacteria; phylum Bacteroidota; class Bacteroidia; order Flavobacteriales; family Flavobacteriaceae; genus Zobellia; species Zobellia laminariae. The sequence goes on from NZ_CP130738.1 coordinate 5,037, forward strand.
AGTTCTTTGAAACTACCACAAAAATACTAAAACAAAAATTAGCTATTCGTTTATAACATCTCCGGCAGATTTCTTTAAAATTTAATTTCCCGAACCTATACTGCCTCATTTAGAATTAAAATTTACAAGAAAAACCTTGTTAATTTTCTAATTAATTGAGAGTATCTCAATTGTTACACCCTCTAATTCAATATTTAACAAAAAAATATTTGGGAAATCTATAATAATGTTATTTATTTGTTAACGGACTAGACCAGACCAGACTTTTTAAATGGTAGGACTATTCCCTAAATAACCACTATTCACCACTAAAACTAAAGCTTATGAAAAAAGCAATTCTATTTTTTCTTCTATCGATATTCGCACTTTGCGAAGTATCGGCACAAATTACGGTCTCAGGAACCGTAAGCGATGAAGAGGGTATTCCCATACCTATGAGCAAACGTTATTGAAAAAGGAACAACAAATGGAGTCGTAGCAGATTTTGATGGTAATTTCAGTATTGAAGTTGAAAGTCAATCTACGCTCGTTTTCAGTTCTATAGGATACGGAACTGTTGAGAAAGCAGTAAATGGCCAGACAACTATAAACGTTACTATAGCAGAAGAGGCATCACAACTAGACGAGGTTGTTGTTGTAGGCTATGGTACACAGAAAGCAGTAAACCTTACGGGTTCTGTAGAAGTTGTGAAAGCAGAGGAAATAATAAGGCAACCTGTTGCACAGGCATCACAAGCATTGGCAGGACTCGTTATGGTCTTACTGCCACGCAATCTAGTGGCCAACCCGGAGAAGATGGCGCCTCTATTCGTATACGTGGGGTAGGAACATTGGGAAGTGGAGCAAAAAATAATCCACTAATATTGGTAGATGGTATTCCTGATGACATTAACGGTCTTGATCCTAGTGATATTGAATCTATTTCTGTTCTTAAAGATGCATCTGCTTCAGCCATTTATGGATCACGTGCTGCAAACGGTGTAATTCTTATTACTACTAAAAGAGGTAAAGAAGGTAAAATAACAACTACCTATAATACCTACTTGGGGGTTCAAAGTATCGCCCAAAATCTTAAGTTTTTGAATTCTCTAGGGTTTATGGAAGCATTTAATTCTGCCCAATATGAGCTTTTTCAGAAGAAACCCTTAATCAATATCGTTCAGGGAACGGAGTAGGAACAGAATCAGCTCCAGATACGGACTGGGTTGGTTTACTTTTTAATTCTGCCGCTGTACAGCAATATCATAGTCTTTCTATAAGAGGTGGTTCTGAAAAATTGAAAGTTGCCAGTTCTGTATCATTCACCAATCAAGACGGTAACATCGCAAACTTTAACTTTAAGAGATATAACGGTAGATTTAATCTTGATTATAATTTAAGCGACAAAATAGATTTAGCTTTTGATTTAAACTTTAGAAGAGAAGACAAATCACAACCTGCTGCCTTAACCAATCTATCAAGACAGGCATATCGTTTACAGCCACTGTTTAACGCCATTAATGATGACGGAACAAATGGTGCCGGCTTTGGCGGAGGCCAGCCTATTGGTCTTGCCAATTCAACTGGATTAGACCAAACAATCTCTAATTATTTCAGAGGACTTATAAAAGCAACATATAGACCTTTTAATAACTTCTCTATAGCGGCTACATATTCACCTCAATTTTTAGATAGAGATCGTGATAATTTTAACGCACAATATACCTACTATGAAAGTTCAGGAGCTACAGCTCAACAATCTGGATCAAATAGTTTATTTAAAGAAACGTTTACCACTTTTCAAGATAACTTTAATGCTGTCGCTAATTGGGGCAAAGACTTTGGTAATCATAGCGTATCTGCTTTAGGTGGTTATGAATTCTTAAAATTTCAGTCAGAAATTTGGTCTGCCAGTAGACAAGGTTTTGTTCTTAGTGAATACCGCGGACTAGATCAGGGGCCTCCTGACACACAATTAAACAACGGTAGTTCGACACTAAATGGACTTGAATCACTATTTGGCAGAATTAACTACGCCTATAAAGACAAATATTTACTAGAAGCAAATGTTAGACGGGATGCTTCCTCTCGTTTTGCTCCTGGTTTCCGTTCTGCAACATTTCCCTCCTTTTCTTTAGGTTGGGTTGTTTCAGAAGAAGGGTTTTTAAAAGACAGCAGAACATCAACTTTTTGAAATTTAGAGGTTATGGGGTCAGTTAGGTAATCAATTTATATTCGCCGGAGCCAGACAAAGTAATGGTGAGAATGTTGAGCTTGCAGATGGTACCGTAGAAACAGTAGAGGTAAACTTTCCGTATACCGCTCTATTTGGTCTTGGAAATGCAGATGCTACCCTTGGCGGAACTCCAGTAACTGGAGGCGCTCAAGGTGTATTAGGTAATTCTGCACTTCAATGGGAAACTGGAGAGACTCAAAATATTGGTGTTGATGCTAAACTATTCAATAACAAATTATCATTCACAGGAGAATACTACGTAAGAAAAACAAAAGATATTTTGTTAAGTATTACGATACCACCTTCTGTTGGTTTCAACCCACCTACTCAAAATGCTGGTGAAGTATGGAATGCTGGGTATGATTTATCCTTAGGTTGGAATGATCAGATTGGAGATGATTTTAGATATGGCTTCAACGTTAATTATTCTAATTTTGATAATGAAATCAAGAATCTTGGTGGTTTAGATCAATTACCTCCTGATAACCTTTTAAATGAAGTAGGCGGAGAAGTTAATGCTATCTATGGTTTAAAAGTTGATGGATTATATCAAGAAAGTGATTTTGACACCGATGGTAATCTAAATTCTGCACTACCTAATCATGGTTTCGGAACAATACAAACTGGAGATATAAAATACGTAGATTTAAATGGTGATGGTGAACTTAATAACGATGACCGAACTACTATTGGTAGTACTATAAGTAATGAAAGTTGGGGCTTTGAGTTTTTCTCAGAATATAAAGGTATTGATCTTTCTATATCCTTTATTGGAGCTGGAGGAAGAGATGTAATGCTGCAAGGTGATGTAGGTTGGGCATTTTATAATGCTGGTAAAATTCAGGAATGGCAAGCTGATTATTGGACACCTACAAATACGAGTTCTCCTTACCCACGACTACACCCAGCAAGTTCGCACCCAAATTGGCGTGTTAACGAAACTTGGTTGTTTGACACTTCTTATACACGATTAAGAAATGTTACTTTAGGATATAAGCTACCAAGAGATTTTGTTGACAAAATAAATATATCCAATGCTAGGATTTATGTTTCTGGTCAAAACTTAGCGACGTGGGATAATATGCCAGATGGTATAGATCCATTAGTACCAAACTTTACTTCAGGTTCTATCTATCCTGTGACCAAAGTAATTACACTGGGACTTAACATAACTTTTTAGACAATTAATTCTTTGTACAATGAAAGAAATAAAAAAATTAATCATAATAGTAACTGGCCTACTTCTAGTAGTAGCCTGTGAAGATACCGTACTGAATTTAGAAGATCCTGGTAGCCCTACTGATGCTACGTTTTTTCAAAGCGAAGCTGAATTAGAAATTGCTCTTGTGGGCATATATGAAAGCTTAAATTTTGTGAGAGCAGTACCTTTTCCACAGCTTTTGGACCATACTACTGACTATGCCTTTAACAGAGGTAATGTTGGAGGAACCATACCAGCAACAACAGGTGGCCTTACCTCTACAGAAGGTATCGTTACAGCATATTGGGACCGTTTTTATACTGGTATCCAAAGAGCAAATAACTTATTAGGGAATATGGAAAAAGCTGTAGAGGTTTCTGATCCTACAAGATTTGAAGAAATTAGAGGAGAAGCTCTTTTTCTGAGAGCATTTTTCTATAGCTACTTAACTGAATTGTATGGTGATGTTCCTTTTAGAACCTCCATTGCAACGCTAGACGACTTAATCGTACCAAGAACTCCAAAATCAGAGATTATACCAGCTATAATTGCAGATTTAGAAGAGGCAGCTAGCGTATTACCAAGTGTTCAAAGTGGAGCTGCACGAGGTAGAGCTTCAGGTAATGCGGCAAAAGCATTAATTGCGCGTATCGCACTTTATAATGAAGATTACCCCTTAGCAGCTAGTTCTGCCTTAGAAGTTATAAATTCTGGAGAACACAGCCTATTTGGCGATTATAAGTCTTTATTTACTGATTCCGGAGTTGGTTCTACTGAGATATTGTTAGACCTCTCTTATACATTAGGAACTACGGTACATGGCTTAGCACAAAGACAAGCAAGTCGCTTTGGTGGTTGGTGTCAATTAGTTCCCGCCCAGCAAACTATTGACAGTTACGAAACTGTAAACGGTTTACCAATTGATGAAGACCCATTATATGATCCTGCTAATCCATTCGATAATAGAGACCCAAGATTAGCGGCCACTATTGCCTTACCAAATAGTATTTGGACTGGCCATATCATACAACAACATAGCGACAGTATTGCCACTTGGCGTGTTGAAGGTGGAGAAAATGTAGAGCGCGTATTTAACCCTAACGCTGCAAACATGGTGGCCGTAAAATAATTGACCCATATGATGGTACAGAATATACAAGTGCCGGAGCAAATCGTTTTACATCTTTTTCAGGATATTTCTGGAGAAAGTTCTCCGATGAACCAACTTTATTAGGTGCTTTGGCCGGAACAGGAGAGTCAGGTACAAGATCGGAAGAAACTATCTATTTAATGCGTTACGCTGAAGTGTTATTAATTTATGCCGAAGCAAAAATTGAGTCAGGAACAATAGACGGTTCCGTTTTAAACGCAATTAACGAAGTTAGGGAAAGAGCATATAATGGCAGTGGTTTTAGCAACCCAGCTGTTACGACAACCGACCAAGCTGAACTACGAAAAATAGTTAGAAGAGAAAGAAAAGTTGAACTTGCCGATGAAGGCTTTAGACTGTTTGATATAAAACGATGGGGAATTGCTGAAAAAGTTCTGAATACCACTTTACTTGGAGGCCCTGCAAACGGATTTAGTAAAATTGGAGGAGACCTTGGTTTTGTTCCAGATATAGATGATGATGGATTTATCACCTATTCAGGAGCACCAACACAAGAAAGACAAGAGCTTGGTAACTTAGATTTTAGAGAGCTTGAAATACGTTCGTTTGATGCTAGTAAGCATTATTTATGGCCTATACCACAATCAGAAATTGATGCTAGTGATGGTGTCGTTACACAAAATTCTGGGTATTAAAGAGGTTTGTTTTTGTTAGTTTTTTCAAATAGGGGGTTTTAGCTCACCCCCTATTTTTAAATTACAGAAAATTAGAGTTAATAGTATATTCATCTAAGAATGGGCACAATAGATATTACGGTTATACTGATTTTTACTTTGCTTGTCTTCGTTTGTGGACTAAGCTTTTCTAAATCGGGCAAAAACATGAAATCATTCTTTGCAGCGGGTGGAGCACTACTATGGTGGATGAGTGGCCTTTCTCTCTTTATGAGTTTCTTTTCTGCAGGTACTTTTGTAGTATGGGGCTCCATAGCATATTCCAGTGGTTGGGTAGCCATTACCATTCAAACCACAATGTGCATTGCCGGTGTTCTAATCGGTTTCTTCATTGCTCCTAAATGGCAAAAAACAAAAGCGCTTACCGCGGCTGAATTTATTACGGACCGTTTAGGTACAGCACTCAAAAAATTTACACCTACCTATTTTTATTGATATCTATTTTTACCACAGGTGCTTTTTTATATCCTGTAGCTAAAATTGTAGAAGTATCAACAGGTTTCCCCATAAGTACCAGTATTATCGTATTGGGTATCTTAATCTTAATTTATACCGCAGTTGGCGGTCTTTGGGCGGTAATTGTTACGGATGTACTTCAGTTTGTGGTACTTACCGCAGCCGTTTTAATTGTTGTTCCGCTTTCGCTGGATAAAATTGGGGGTATCGAAAACTTTGTGTCACAGGCTCCTGAGAATTTTTTCAATTTGGTTAATGAAGAATACACTTGGGGCTTTATGATTGCCTTTGGTTTGTACAACCTTTTCTTTATTGCCGGTAATTGGGCTTATGTACAGCGCTATACGAGTGTTGCCACTCCAAAAGATGCTAAAAAAGTAGGGTGGCTTTTTGGCGGACTTTATCTTGTAAGTCCAATAATTTGGATGTTACCTCCTATGATTTATAGAGTTCTAAATCCTGAATTAGGTGGTTTGGCAGATGAAGGCGCATACCTTCTAATGTGTAAGGAAGTACTTCCTGTGGGCATGTTAGGCTTAATGTTAGGCGGAATGATTTTCGCCACTTCCAGCTCTGTAAATACCACTCTAAATATCTCCGCGGGTGTATTGGCCAATGACGTTTACAAACATTTTAGACCCAATTCAGACGGAGATAAATTGGTGAAAGTAGGTAGAACGGCTACTATATTACTCGGTATCTTAACTATACTAATTGCACTACTCGTTCCTTACATGGGCGGTATCGTAGAGGTAGTTATGAGTTTAGCGGCCATAACCGGTGGAGCTATGTTTTTACCACCTATGTGGGCGTTGTTCAGTAAATATCAAACAGGTAAAAGTGCCTTGATTGTGACAGTCATTACTTTGGTTATCAATGCCTTTTTTAAATTTCTGGCCCCTACTCTTCTCAACTTCTCATTTGACAGAGCCCAAGAAATGGGGTTTGGCATGGGTATACCCGTAGTGCTTTTAGCCGCATTTGAGGTATACGCGCGCTCCCAACAAAAGGCCACTTTAGAATACGACAACTATCAACTTAAAGTTGCTGAAAAAGTTTCCGAGACGGAAGAAGAAGCTGCTGCCGGAAATAAAAAAGGTACTCGGGTTATAGGTATAGGCGTAGCACTAACCGGCCTAATGATTTTAATATTATCCTTCATTGCAAAAACAGGTGCACTCTTGGTTGGTGGAATGGGAATCCTTATTTTTACTTCTGGGCAGCTATATCATATTGAAAACCACCAAAAAAGATTCCGATTAAATAGTTATCACTTACTACGTTTCAAAAAATACCAAATCTAATTACTAAAGTACAAATTGCATTATATGATTTTAGAAGCCTATAGTTCCCAAAAAAGAATCACGAAAACCATACCGTTACAAAGTGACCTTGTCGTTGTTGGCGGTGGTCTTTCGGGAGTTTGTGCCGCAATTACAGCTGCTCGCTCAGGTTTAAAAGTTATACTCTTACAAGACCGCCCGGTTCTTGGGGGTAATGCTTCTTCTGAAGTTCGTCTTTGGAGCTTGGGAGCTACATCACACATGGGTAATAACAACCGTTGGAGTCGTGAAGGCGGATTGATAAATGAAATTCTTTTAGAGAACCTTAAAAGAAACAAAGAAGGAAATCCGTTAATTTTTGACACCGTACTTCTTGAAAAAGTATATGAAGAAGAAAATATAACGCTACTACTTAATACCGCAGTTTATGATGTTGAAAAAGGTGATGATAATAGAATCAAAACTGCAACCGCATTTTGTAGTCAGAACTCCACAACATACGTAGCTAATGCTCCCCTTTTCTGTGATGCTTCGGGTGATGGAATTATTGCCTTTATGGCCGGAGCTTCGTTCCGGATGGGTGCAGAAACCAAGGAAGAGTTTGATGAAGGTTTTGCCCCCAATCTCGAAGATTACGGTAACCTCTTAGGCCATTCACTTTACTTTTACACCAAAGATATTGGTAAACCTATTACCTATACTCCTCCCTCTTTCGCCATAAAAAATGCAGAAGAACTTCCCCGCATCAAAAACTTTCAACTAGGAGATCATGGTTGTAAATTGTGGTGGGTAGAACATGGTGGACGACTAGATACTATTCATCAATCAGAAGACATAAAATTTGAACTTTGGAAAGTTGTGTATGGCATTTGGGATTACGTAAAGAATAGCGGTAAATATCCCGAAGCCGCAAACCTTACCTTAGAATGGGTTGGGACTATTCCGGGAAAACGGGAAAGTCGCCGTTTTGAAGGTGACTTCATGCTTACCCAAAAAGACATTGTTGAGCAACGAGATTATTATGATGCTGTCTCTTTTGGCGGTTGGGCTATGGATTTACATCCTGCAGATGGTATTTACAGCAAGCACAATTCATGTACACAATGGCATGGTAAAGGCGTTTATTCCATTCCTTACCGTTGTTATTATTCTAAAAACATAGATAATCTTTTTCTTGCAGGCAGAATTATAAGCGCCAGTCATGTCGCCTTTGGCTCTTCTCGCGTAATGCTTACCTGTGCTCACGGAGCGCAAGCAGTAGGTGAAGCAGCTGTTATTTGTAAAGAGGAAGGTTTATTACCTCGAGATATTGCGTCCAAAGAAAAAATAGGAAAACTACAACTGGCCCTTAACAGAAACGGACAAAGTATTCCACGATTATCATTGGAAGATACGGACGACTTGGCTATCAGAGCAAATATAGAGGCTAGTTCTACTTTAGCGTTTACCGGTTTTGCTGCTGCAGACGATTGGCAGGTACTAAAATTTGGATTAGCTCAAATGGTGCCTCTTAAAGCCAACGAAACTTACAGTTTTGAATTTGAAGTAGATGCTTTGGAAGCTACTAATTTAGAACTTCAGCTTAAAAGCAGTTCGGCATGTAGCAATTTTACCCCAGATGTAATTATTGATAAAAAAGAAATCGATTTAAAGAAAAGGGAAACAAAAAATCACTTTTACAACTACTAAAACACAAACGCAAGACCACTACTCGTTCTTCTGTCTAATGAAAAACGAAAAGGTAAAAGTCCGTCTTTCGGATGAGCGTATAACGGGCTTAATGACCGTTGAAAATAAAGTAAACAAAGCGGTATCTAATTTTGGAAGACAAGACCCGCCGGCAGAAATAAACGTTGATAGTTTTGAATTTTGGACTCCGGAGAGACGCCCAAAAGGTAAAAACATAGCACTTAAGATGACAACTCCTCTGCCTATTTTTAAAGTCGATAATCTTAAAAACGGAGAAGTTAGACCCAATTCAAACGGAAGTACCAATGCTTGGGTTGCTAACATTGCCGATAAAACCCCAACGCTTGATTTAAAATGGGACGATAAAGTTGATATTAAAACCATAAAACTCTTTTTTGATTGCGATTATGACCACGCTTTGGAGACTACACTTATGGGACATCCGGAGGAAGTTATTCCATTTGTGGTTGCCGATTACAAAATAAAAGATGGTTCTGGGAACACTCTAAAGGAAGTGAAAGGCAATTATCAAGCTATAAACACTATTGAACTAGATAAGGCTATTTCAACAGACAAGCTAACGTTTGAGTTCGTCAAAAAAGAAGAGCATATACCTGTTTCTGTTTTTAAAATATCAGTTTATAACTAAACCCTATAAAATGATTAAAAACGTAATTGGGCTTTCTATATTTCTAATTCTGGGCATTACACAAGTAATAGCTCAGAAAGAAGATAGTACCCAATTACCTGATATCAGCTCTTTTCATCAAGACCTTTTTGTTCCTGAAATAACGGAAGGAAAACCCGAAGCTGGTAAACGGGTTCGACAAACTTTAGGTTCATACCAAAACACAGATGTCTATCACTTAGTCTACCTGCCTACCAATTATAAGGAAGGTGAAAATTATCCTGTTATTATAGAATATCCGGGTAATGGACCATATACAAGTTCTTCCGGAGATGTTTCTACAGGCCAAGTAGACGGTTGTAATTTGGGATATGGTCTTAGCGAAGGCAAAGATTTCATTTGGGTAAGCATGCCTTTTATAAGTGGTGACGGAAATGAAAACCAAAAATGGTGGTGGGGAGATATAGAAGCAACCAAAAAATACTGTGTAGACGCAGTCAAAGAAGTCTGTACTAAATTTGGGGGTGATGCTTCCAACGTTATTTTAACTGGTTTTTCAAGAGGAGCCATCGCCGTAAATTATATAGGACTTCACGATGATGAAATCTCCAATCTTTGGAAGGCCTTTATAGTCAATTCACACTATGACGGTTTAAAAACATGGGACTATCCAAAATCCGAAAAAACATATGCCCTTGCACGATTAAAACGATTGAACGGAAGACCACAATTCATTTGTTCAGAAGGTAATGGAACGGCGGAAAGTGAAAAATATTTAGCTCAATCTGGTATTCACGGAGATTTTACCTTCATGGATATCCCTGTCAGGAACCACACCAATACTTGGACTTTATATGATTTAAAAGAGCGAGAAAATATTAGAACATGGCTAGCGGAAACAATCAAAAAAAACTAAGAAAACATCAGTATAAAATGAAAAATGTATTCTACAAATCCACTTTACTTTTTGGTTTCTTGTTCGTGATTTTTTCCTGTAAAAATAGTACAGGAGATGATAAACTAAATCAAACCCTAGCTAATGGCACTACTGAAGTTTCTTTGTTTATAGCTACAAACGGTCAGTTAGCATTTCAAGTTACTAAAAATCAAAAAGTAGTTCTAGACACTTCCCTCCTGGGCCTTAAAGTAAATGACAAACATTTAGGGAAGAATGTGGAAATAGCACTTCTGGAGCAAAAAGAAATACAGATTCAATATCCGCTTAACGGAATTAAAAGTGAAGCCTCCTACACAGGAGATTTACACACTTATAAAGTTTCAGAAGCCGATGGAACCGACTGGAAATTAGAATTTCAACTTTCCAATGAAGGTGTGGCCTACCGTTATGTGGTTTCGGGCCAAGGCACACAGCACGTTCAGGGTGAAGAAAGTAGCTTTAAAATACCGAGCCAAACCAAAGTTTGGTACTTTGAGCGTGATAGCGATTGGAAATTAAAATCCCACGCCGGTGAATGGCTTTCTGCCGACATTTCCGAAATGCCTACGGTCTCTAAAATGGGTGCTATTCAAGGCTTGACCCTTACTTGCGAACTCCCACAAGGAGGGTATGCATTATTGGCCGAAGCTGCACTTTATAATTATAGCGGTATGCGCTTGGAAGCTGTTGGTAACAACACCTTTAAAGCCAATTTTGAAGAAGGTGATGCCGGTTTTGATGTTACAGGCGATGTTACCACACCATGGCGCTGTATTTTATTAGCGGACACTTTAAACGATTTGGCCAACAATACCATGGTAGCATCGTTAAACCCTGCTCCCGACCCCAAATTATTTACGGACACCGACTGGATTAAACCAGGTAAGTCCGTTTGGCACTGGTGGTCCGGAAAATATGTGGATTATAAAGAAGAGCATGATATGGTAGATGATGCCGTAGAACTGAACTTTTCATATAATATGGTTGATGATGGTTGGGAAAGATGGCCTAATAAATGGACCAAGGTGACGGAACTCTCCAACTATGCCAAGGAAAAAGGAATCGGTATTTTTATATGGAAGCACTCCAAGGAAATCAATTTTCCTGAAGACGACTATGCTGTAATGGGACATTTTTTGGATAGCGTAAAACAGACCGGTGCCGTTGGGGTAAAAGTCGATTTTATGAATGGACAGAGCAAAAGCATAATATCCTTTGACGAAGCATTATTGAGAAAAGCGGCAGAAAGACAATTGATGGTCAATTTTCATGGTTGCCAACAAAGCTCCGGAGAATATCGCACTTACCCAAATGAGGTTACGCGTGAAGGCATACGAGGTTTAGAGGTAAACCATATGAAAGAAGGTCCCTTGACCGCTTCACACAATGCGGCTTTACCCTTTACGAGATATGTAACAGGTCATGGTGATTATACATCCCTAGGCCTTACTGAAATAGGAGAAACTACATGGGCACATCAACTGGCTACATTGGTTACTTTCTACTCCCCTTTTAACTGTATTGCTGAGAATACCCAATTTCTATTAAAAAACAAAAGCATTCAACCCGCGTTGGATTTTATTCAGACGGTACCTTCCGTCTGGGATGAGACCTTTGTACTGCCCCAAAGTAAAATTGGAGAATTGGCAGCCATAGCTAGACGTGACGGCAAAGATTGGTATTTAGGTGTTCTACGAAGTGGAGCGACCCAGGAAATGATTATCGATTGTAGTTTTTTAGGCGATGGTGAGTACACCGCAGAAATTTTTACTGACGATACCGAAGCCGAGCATATCGATTTAAAAGGACTGAATAAAGAGGCTGACCTTCGCCAATGGGACACGGCCGTACCATTTAAAAAATCAACGGAAACTGTCTCAAAGGAAAAAACACTTACCGTTCACCTAGCGGAACATGGTGGTGCTGTCATCAAGTTTATCAAAAAATAAAGAGTATCCATGAGAAATTTTGCTTCCATAGCGCTTTTTACAATCGTTTTTCTAAGTTCATGTTCAACCAAAAAAACGGAAACGGCTCTAGAAAACGAAACCCTATCTCTTAACGGAGCATGGCAATTTTTGCCCTCTAACGACGAAAGTGAGAAACAACTATTGACCGCAGATTATGCCAAGTGGGACTCCCTTACCGTACCCGGCAATTGGGATATTGAGAATGCCTATGCCCATTTTAAAGGCAAAGGGTATTACCAACGTAATTTCACCATTCCTGAAAACTGGCAAGAAAAACAGATCAGATTAAAGTTCGATGCCGTTTACGAAACTTCTAAAGTTTGGTTGAACGGAAAGTTATTAGGCGAACATGAAGGTGGATACACCCCTTTTGAATTTAACATTACTGACCAAATACAGTGGGAAAACCAAATACACTTTTGGTCATGGCCGATAATACTTTTAGACGTGGTGCTTGGTGGGCTTGGGGCGGTATAAGCCGAGATGTATCCTTACTTGCCCATAACGATGTTCGCTTGGTTTGGCAACATATTTCCGCTGTGCCAAATTTTGATAAGGGAGTGGTTGACTTCGCAATTTCTTATAAAATTGAAAATAATTCTGCTAAGGCGCAAAATCTTACTATCAACACTCAGGTTATTGGGCCCGACAATAAATCATGGCAACCTAAAACCCTTGAAACGATTATTGCCCCAAACGAGACCACCAACAAGGTCTTGACTTTTCAAAAGGAATTGAAGGATGTAGAATTATGGCATTTTGACCGACCCAATCTATACGTTTTAAATAGTAGTATTGCTTCAAACGACCAAGAGTTAGATGCCGTTTCAGACAAATTCGGTATACGGAAGATGGAGGCTATTGGAGAGGAATTATACCTCAACAACGAAGCTGTACGCTTAAATGGTTTTAACCGTGTGCACGACCATCCCTATACGGTAATACTGAACCCCGTGAACTCATCAAGAACGATATTTTAGACATTAAAGCCTTAGGCGGTAACTTCTCTAGGATTATGCACGCACCTGCATCCAAGAATCTTTTAAAGTTTTGCGACAGCATCGGCTATATGCTAATTGAAGAGATTCCGGTTTGGGGCCGTGGCGCTCCAAATGCTATCCCAGATAACCCAAGAACAAAAAAATGGTTGGACGAAATGATTACCCGCGATTTTAACCACGCCAGTGTGGTTGGTTGGAGTATGGGTAACGAAATTGGCAACCCGGACGGCGAATGGCAAGATATGACCATGACTCAGGTCAGTATGAATATGTGAATGATATGGTAGACCATGTGGCCACTCTTGACTCCACACGTTTGAAAACTGTAATAAGTTTCACATCTCACCTCCCTTTAGCTAAGTATAAACGAACCTTATGAAAAACTAGATTTTCTATGTATGAACTCCTACGGGGAGACCTATGAAAAAGTGGGTAGAGCTCATGCAAAATTTATGGAAAACCCATTTTCATTTCAGAGATGGGTGACAAGCAAATAGGTCTTACTCCTGATGCAGAGTTTAGTGATAGGCTCATTGACCAACTAGATAAGTTAAGAACACTGCCATATATTGTAGGTTCTTCATTATGGACTTATAATGATTACCGTAGTGATTATGAAAAAACACCCCCTTCAGAAAACAGAGCTTGGGGCGTGGTTGATGTATGGCGAAATAAGAAAAAAGCCTACAAACAGATTCAAGATATCTATGCGCCAGTTCTAGGTTTGAAAGCTACCGTTGATGAGAAAGTAATTACGATTACTCTAATCCCAAGAAACAAACAAGACATTCCCGCTTTCGTTATGGAAGATTATACGCTAGTCTACCAATTGTTTGATGCCAATGGTAAATCGATCGGAAAGGAACGTATGGAGCTTCCTATTATAAAACCGGGAGATGAAGAACTGGAATTCAGCTTCAAAAATAACCGCAATGCTTCCCGAACCGATGTCGGTTTATGGTCGCCCATGCAAATAGAAGTTAAAACAGCTTCATCTGAAGAACTGAAAAATCTACCCGTAGAAACATCTAACTCTCCTATTATAGAGTTTTTGGGTAGAACAAATGAAAGTGTTGGCATAGGGTATACCGTGAGTGAAAAAGATTCCATTTTCACTTTTAAATATGGTAATAGCAAAGAAAATCTTACGAAAGAAGTTACCTCCGATTTAAAAGGAGCCATTAAAATTAAATGGCCCACAACCGAGCCTTTTTTCGTGAAATTAAAATCTGATGTTACAGAGTGGTCCACAACCAAACAACTTGAAGAGTAAACTGAGAGTGCAGAACAAATAATACCGCAATTTTATGTAAAATGAAGAATATTTCAATTAGATATTATACCATACTTTCCTTTTACCATTAGCTGTATTATGCTGGTTGGTTTTGTTACCATGAACATAAATGAATTAGCAAAACAAAGTCTGTATTGTAGAAATATATAGTTGAAGAAATAAGTACATCTGGTTCTCAGCAAAAAAACGATGGCCCCGACAGATGGGCCCAATTAGAATGGATTAATAAATAATTTCAATAATTAGAATATGTTAAAAGGAATAATACCGGCTATACCCACCTGTTTCTCGGACGACGGCCAAATTAACAAAGAAGCTCAAAAAAAGTTATACAATTCGTAATTAAAGCGGGTGCGCATGGTATTGTTTTCAGGCTTAGCTAGTGAGTATACCTATCTAACTTCTGACGAACGGGTTGAGTTGATAAAATTACTTGTTGCAGAGGTAGATGGTAAATTACCTATTGTTGCCGGAATTGGAGCTCCTAGTAAAGAGGAAACCATTCTTTTAGGAAAGGAAGCTATGAAAAATGGAATTAACCATTTCATGCTCATGGCTCCAAAGCGCTTTGAAAAAGATATACAAAAGCACGAAGTATTCTTTCAAGAAGTAGCTTCTGCATTACCAAATTGCGTAATACTCCTTCAAAATGCACCATCTCCTATGGGAGCTGGTCTAAATGCCGAAGAGTTAATACAAATCTCAAAAAGCAACTCCGCTATTAAATATATAAAGGAAGAAACACTTCCATCGGGACCTGCAATTACAGCTTTACTAAATCATGATATGCCGCATTTAGTCGGAATATTTGGTGGTGGTGGTTCTCGCTATATTATTGACGAGCTCAACCGAGGTTCTTTGGGAGCTGTTCCCGCTGCCGAAATCACAGATTTGCATGTTGCCATTTATAACGCTCATCAAAATGGTGAGGCAAAAGAAGCAAGAAACTTGTATCGTCTGAGCCTTCCTCTTTTAACAGCACAGACAATATATAGAATGGAGCTTACCAAATACATTCTTAAAAAAAGAGATATAGTTGATGCTTTACATGTCCGAGCTCCATTACCCAAGTTGGATACTTACGCAAAACAAGACTTAGATTTAATACTACAAGATTTACAAGAAGAAAACATATTGATATGAGCCAAGAAGATAAAATTGTCAACGTTGAAGTTTACTTAGTGTCTTTGGACCAAGAAACACCATACCTAGGACCATTAATAAATGAAGAAAAAGCCAGTGAGATGGGCTACTTTGTACGTGAAGTAAACCGTACTGTATACGCCATAAAAAACAAATCATTAGTTGTTCGGATCCTAACTGAAAATGGTGTTGAAGGATGGGGAGAAACCTACGGACTCATAGCTCATGAAGCCACAGCGGCTATTATTAGAGATTTGTTCAAGGGATTTATAATAGGAAGAAATCCTATGAATGTAGTAACCATTTATGAAGATTTATATGACCTGATGCGCGTTCGTGGTTATACAGGCGGGTTTTATCACGATGCTTTAGCTGCTGTTGATATTGCACTATGGGATATTCTAGGTAAAATTGTAAAACAACCTATTAGCCGTTTACTTGGTGGCATAAGAAATAGTAGCATTCCCGGTTATATTTCCGGCCTACCCGACGCTGATATTGACAAACGTTGCCAACTTGCCGTTAGTTGGCAGAAAAAAGGGTTTAACTCCTTCAAATTTGCTTTGCCAATGGCAACCGAAGGGCTTGTAGAAGAATTTAAACAATTGAGAAAAGCATTAGGCAATGAGGCATCAATTGGTTGCGATATGCATTGGTCAAAAAACCTTGGCGAGACTATTGAGTTAATTCAGGAGGCACAGCCCTATAGACCCTGGTTTTTTGAGGCACCAATTAAAACAGAAGATGTAAATGGCCTTAAATGGATAGCACAAAAATCCAACGGCAAAATAGCTGTTGGTGAAGAATGGAGAACGGTTTTTGACGCTAAAGCCAGAATAGATATACAAGCTTGTCAAATAGTACAACCCGAAATGGCTCATACAGGAATCACCCAATTCATGAGGATTGCAGGAT
Source organism: Zobellia laminariae (assembly GCF_030553095.1). Classification (GTDB taxonomy): domain Bacteria; phylum Bacteroidota; class Bacteroidia; order Flavobacteriales; family Flavobacteriaceae; genus Zobellia; species Zobellia laminariae. Next base: position 21,614 of record NZ_CP130738.1, read on the forward strand.
ATGCGCAGGCACATAACCTCACTGTAATTCCACATGCTACTATTGGTTCTGGTATTTTTCTAGCGGCAAGCCTTCAAGCAAGTGCATCATTACAAAATTGTGTTGCTCATGAGTTTCAACACTCCATTTTCCCTGAATTCATGCATTATACAACGGGCGATATGAAATGTGAGGCTGGCCATTACCAACTTCCTACCGGTAATGGAATAGGTGTAAATCCTACAGAAGAAATGAAATCAAATATGACCCTCTTATGAGCAGCTTCGACTATGCCCTTTTAGCACTTTATATTCTTGGTATTTTTATTATTAGCATAGTTTCATCGCGCCGAATAAAAAATCAAGAAGACATGTTTTCGGCCGGAGGTCAAGCTCCATGGTGGGCTTCAGGTCTAAGTGCATTTATGACCATGTTCTCCGCAGGTACATTTGTAGTTTGGGGAGGCATTGCATATAGATATGGGCTGGTCGCAATCATAATTAATATGTGTTTTGGCGTAGCAGCATTATTGGGTGGGTATTTTGTTGCTGGTAAGTGGAATGCACTTGGTATTGCAACACCTGCAGCCTATCTTCAATTACGGTTTGGGAAGATTGGTCTTAACCTGTATACATGGACTATGATGTTAAAGGAAATAATGGCCGTAGCAATAGCTGTTTATTCTTTAGCTATTATTTTAGTAGCGTTGATTCCTCTGGACGAAGGAAATATTCTAAGAGATGGGTTAACAGGGAATCTTTCACTAAACTATGCCATTCTAATCTTTGGTGCCATCGTAATACTTTATACCATGATAGGAGGATTATGGGCCGTATTGATGACAGATGTTCTACAGTTTATAGTGCTCACTTTAGTGGTATTCATGGTTTCTGTTCTTATGGTTAACGGGATAGATGATTATGAAGTACTTCTCAATAATTTACCCGAAGGTTTCTTCTCTCCCACGGCTTCTGAATATGGATGGCTGTTCCTATTTGGGTGGGTCAGTATAGCCTTCTTTGCCGTAGGTGCAGAATGGGCATTCGTACAAAGATATATTGCCGTAAAATCACCCGCCGAAGCAAAGAAAACTGCATATCTTTTTGGAGGAATGTATTTGTTTACTCCTATTCTTTGGATGTTGCCTCCAATGCTTTACAGGGGAATTAATCCATCAATAAACCCAGAACAGGCTTATATCTTAGCCTCTCAATCAGTTTTGCCGGTTGGTATATTAGGGCTTATGTTTGCTGCAATGTTCTCTGCCACCGCTAGTATGGTAAGTTCGCAGTTGAACGTTTTTGCCGGGGTTCTTACCAATGATTTTTATAAAGCTTTGCTTAGACCTAATGCCAGTAGTGGACATTTGGTGAAAATAGGTAGAATTTTCACTGGAACGTTAGGATTAGCTTTAATTGGAGTTGCCTTATATGTACCGAACATGGGGGGTGCCGAAAAGATTATAATATCAATGAATTCTTTAGTTGTAGTCCCTTTACTAGCTCCTGCCTTATGGGGACTTTTCAGTCCGCAGATAGGCATAAAGGATATGCTAATTGTAGCTTTTACAAGCTTTTCCGTAGGGCTGATTCTACGTTTTGGTTTTTCTATTAGCGGAGGCGATGTAGATGTAATTATTGGTGTGATACTTCCTATTTCCATGCTTTTCCTTATTCAAAAATTAAAAGGTAATACTACAGATATTGGATGGAAAAAAATTGAAGACAACCGCACACTTAAAATTATGGAAACGCCAGAAGTACCAGATACAACAGTTGATGTTTTTCCACAAAAAGTGGTGATGATAAGTCTGCTTGTCTGTGCTTTAAGCTTATTTGCATTATTCTTTCTAACGGAAAGCGGCCGAACAATTATCGCTACTTTCGGAATATGCCTTTTATTAATTGCTATGGGTATTCGTGTTCAAATAAAAAAAATGACTTCCAAAACAACTAAATGATACTAAAAAAATGAAAAAGCACCTTTTTTTACTTACTACTTTAACACTGTTTTTTGGTCAAATTACCCTAGCACAAAACAATATTACAGAACGCCCCAACATTGTTTGGATCATGTTGGAAGATTGGGGTCTTGACTTGGGCTGCTACGACACCCAGGGAATAGAAACGCCAGTGACGGACAAATTAGCTTCAGAAGGCATACGCTACACCAATGCTTTTTGTACCTCGCCCGTTTGTTCAACTTCGCGTTCGGCCATGCTTACAGGCTATCACCAAAATTACATTGGCGCCCAACAGCATAGAACGGCCAAAGAAGACAAAAAACCTTTACCATACGGTATTGAAACCATGCCGGTATTATTAAAAGAAGCAGGCTACTTCACTGCTTTAATGACCTATGACAAAACTGACGCCAATTTTAGTGGCGATTTAGGTTTTATGGGTAAGGATTGGAAAGAACGTGAAAAAGGACAACCTTTTTTCGCCCAGATAACATTAGGAGGAACCCACAGAGCTTGGAACAGAGACCCTAAAAACCCTATTGACCATGCTAAAGTAGAGCTTCCACCCTACTACGCAGATACACCTTTTGCCAGACGGGATTGGGCCAATGGCCTAGAACAAATGCAAGTCTGCGATCGCGAAATTGGTGATATCCTAAAACGATTAGAAAAAGAAGACCTTGCCGAAAACACCTTGATTTTTCTAATTGGAGATAACGGCCGATGTCATATCCGTGGAAAACAATTTTTATATGACCCGGGTCTTCAAGTACCAATGATTATAAAATGGCCTTAAGCAAAGTCGCCTCCGGGCAAGTAAATACGGATATGGTCCAGACTATTGATATTACCGCTACTATTCTAGACGTTGCAGGGGCCAAACCTAAACATGAGTTACAAGGAAAAAACCTCTTTGAAGAAGAATCAAAGAACCGAGAATACATTTTTGCAGCAAGAGGTAGAATGGGCGGCACTCACGATGCCATGCGTACCATCCGTTCCAATAAATATAAGTTAATTCATAATTTAATGCCAGAGCGTGCATGGTTGCAATACAGTGGTTATAAAGAAGACATGTATCCTATGTTGGCCGAGATGAACATCATGTATATGGAAGGAAAACTCAACGAGGACCAAGCCAAATTCTTTGCGCAAACGAAGCCTGAGTTTGAGCTTTTCGATATTGAAAAAGACCCTTACGAACTAAATAATCTTGCCAACGACCTACACTACGGAGACGTTAAGGATAAACTTTTGGAAGAATTGTATGTTTGGAGAAAATCTATAAAAGATGAAGGGGTTTCCCAAGAGTTTAGGGAAGGCGGACTATCTTCAAAATATCCAACTAGAACACTTCAAGAATGGAAGGAGCGCTATGAAGCTTGGAAACCATGGGTCTTTCGCGAAACGAAATCAAAAGTAAAACATCCGTTCATTAAGAAAAACTATTAAAAGTTTATGAATTTAAAGTATTTGGCATTCCGTATACTCTTTCTTGTCTTTGGAATTTGTTATGCCCAAACGGAAAAAGGAAACTCCTCTGGTGAGGAGCAACTTTTGCTTAGTGGTAATTGGAAATTCCACACCATTTACGGTGAAGGCTCAAATTATATTGATATTTCTGAAACACCGGAGGATATTATAATAGACAATACCAATACCGAACTGGTAGAGATACAAGGCGATTGGCTAACGAAGACAAAGGGCGACCGCGGGTCCGGTTTTTTTGGTGAAAATTACTTACAAAGGGATTTTAAGACAGGGGAATCCGAAGGCAATTATGTACGTTATAGCCCAGATTTATTACAATCTGGACTATACGAAGCTTTTGTTCGCTTTCCTTTCGCATCTCATTTAACGGCAGAATTGAACGTAAACCATGCCAATGGGATTACGGCTTCATATTTTAATCAACGAAATCGCTGCGACCAATGGCTTAGTTTGGGCATTTTCAGCTTTGACAAAACCTTAGATAGCTATATTGAAGTAACCGCTATTACAGCTTGGACCGTAACCGCCGATGCCGTAATGTTCAGGCCAATATCCAAAGAAAAAATGGAGACATCGGTTGCGGAAAAAGCAAACATTTTTCAATCGGATTTTGATGATTCCAACTGGAATGACCTAAGCGTACCGGGACATTGGGGTATGCTTAATGAATTTTCCAATTATACAGGAAAAGGGTGGTACCGTAAAGATTTCAATCTTCCGCCAAACTGGAAAGCGAACTCCAAAGAAAGAGTACGACTTAAATTTGATGCTGTCTATGACATTGCTAAAGTTTTTTTGAACGGAGAACTGGTAGGCAATCATCAAGGTGGTTTTACCCCTTTTGAATTTGACGTGACCGATAAACTCGATTTTAACGGTCCCAATGTGTTGGCCGTAGAAGTGGACAATAGTGCATTAGTTGGTGCTACATGGAATTGGGGTGGAATTATCCGAGATGTTCATCTGGTCAAAAATAATGATGTCCGCATCAGTTATCAATATGTTCATGCAGACCCAGACCTGAAAAAAGGTACGGCCAACTTGAAACTCAAAATCCGAGTTAAAAATTCATCGGCACAAAATAGAACCATTTTATTAACTTCTACAATAGACGAAGCATCTACGCCCGACTTACAACATACGATTACCATACCTGCTAACAGCACAAAAGAGGTTCAATTAGCAACTACGTTGCCTGCAAATGATGTGAAATTATGGCATTTTGATACGCCCAATTTATATCACATTACAACTACCGCTACCGAAAACGAGCAAGTCTTAGATACTCAGAAAGACCGTTTTGGAATTAGAAAAATAGAATTGACGGACTCTAAATTAATTCTAAATGGAGAACCTGTACGTCTGGCTGGTTTTAATAGAGTGAGCGACCACAGATATTGGGGATCTTCTGAACCACAATATTTAACAAATAAAGATGTGGACCTTATGAAAAACGCTGGTGCCAACTTTATGCGGATCATGCACGGCACACAGAATAAAAAGTTAATTGAACGTTGCGATGCAAAAGGTATCCTAATTTTTGAGGAAGTTAACGTACGTGAGCTCACCAATCCTGAGTTTACGGCTCCGCATTACCCTTTAGCCAAACAATGGTTGAAAGAGATGATTGAAAGAGATATTAACCACCCCAGTATTATTGGATGGAGCGTGGGCAATGAACTAAAAGACCATTTTGATTATGCCAAATTGACGATTGATTATGTCAAAAATGAGCTAGACCCCTATCGTTTAGTTACCTGCGTAAGTAATAGCGGGTGGCGCAATACGGCTAATCCAGAGAACGACCCCAATAGTTTAGTGGATATTATTATGCACAATCTATATCCGTTTCAAGGCAAGCCAGATAAAGTATTTAAAACCCTGCGTTCTAAATGGCCCAACAAACCTATTTTCATCTCAGAATATGGAATACAACCTATGGCCACTACTTCTTTGGATGGTGATATTCCTGAAATATCCGAGTGGAACAACAGCTTACGAGGCAAGAATCCTTTTGTAATCGGAGCTTCATTATGGACATTCAACGATTACCGAAGTGGCTACGCCGCAACCTCTCCAGAAGAAAACCGAGTTTGGGGACTTGTAAACACATGGCGCCAAAAACGAAAATTATATAATCGAATAGAAAATGAACATAGCCCTATTCAACAAATTGAAGTATCAGATTTAGATGCAAGAAAAGGAAATGTAAATATTTCAATTACTCCTAAAAACTCAGGAGATTATCCTAGCTATACTTTAAAAAATCACCGTTTATTATGGTCTGTCCATGATTCAAAAGGAGACACACTGGCCCAAAATAGTATAGAAATACCGGTATTAAAACCGGGAGCTGGTCCAACAGAAAATAACATTAACTGGAAACCATACTTAAGTGACATATCTAGTTTAAACATCAACCTACTTTCTCCTAATGGTTATAAGAGGTTTCATAAAAGTGTTGCCATTACGGTTCCTGAACAGCCTTCTATTTCTCAAATAGAGTCCGGAAATACATCGGTTCGGATTCATTTTAATCCTGTTTTTGGTGCGGACACTTATCATGTCATCCATCAAAATACCAATGGTGAACTGGTAAAATCCGAAAAGACTACAACCAATTTCCTAGAAATCGAAAACTTGAAAAACGGAAAGGAATATATTTTTCAACTTATTGCTACAAATGAGAAAGGGATAAGTAAATCTTCCGAAACACGAACAGGAAGTCCAAGTGGTAAAGAGCTTCCGCCTGTAATCTGGGATGCTTTTATAGTTGGTGATAAGCTTGTAGTTGGCTATTCTGGTGAAACAGATGACACGAGCTATGTGGTAAGGTATGGCACTAGAGCCAGTTACCTTCCTTTCAAAAACGCTACACGAACAAAAGGAATGACGGTAATTGATTTTGAAGGCGATGACCCACACTTTGTGAGCATCATGAAAAAAACAAAAAAAGGAGAAAGTGAATGGTCCAAACCAAGGTATGTATACACTTTGAGAAATATTAATAGATAACGACTCTGAAAATTCAAATTAACTGTAAAACAAATAACGAGTGAAGAGCTTCTCTTTCATAACTCGGTTCAACAAAAAGAATACAACTATGAAAAAACTGAATATAATCGCGGCCTTAGCAACTGTCTGTTTGCTCTTCTCCTGTAAAAGCGAAAAAAAATCGGATACAGAAACTACTGCATCAGCAAAAAATGAAGCAGCTACCGCCAAAGCAGTTCCCGACTACAAAATAGAATTCGGAAAAGTTTCACCAGAGTCCGTATTCCGGAATGACAGTCTCAGTATTTGGGGCGGTTCTATGGTAAAAGGTGAAGACGGACTCTACCACATGTTTTACTCCCAATGGCCTAAAAATATTGGTTGGGAATGGGTAAACTATTCCGTGATTGCCCATGCGGTATCAGAATCGCCCTTTGGTCCATTTGAGCATAAAGACTTTGCCCTACCGGACCGTGGTGTAGAATTCTGGGATGGTTCTACGACCCATAACCCAACTGTACATAAGTTCAACGGAAAATACTACTTGTATTATATGGGTAATACGGGAGACAAAAAGATTGTAAGTGTTCCCGGCAAACCTAAGATTAACTGGGTACACCGTAATAACCAACGTATAGGCGTAGCTGTAGCGGATTCACCTAACGGACCATGGAAACGATTTGATGAGCCTGTGTTAGATATTGCACCTAACGAAGACGCCCTAGATGCTTTAATGACTTCCAATCCTTCCGTATGTCAAATGCCAGATGGTAAAATTTTAATGGTGTATAAGGCTGTGGGTAAAAATGACCCACTTGGGAGGTGGCCCTGTTGTTCATATGGTGGCTATTTCAGATTCACCTACCGGTCCTTTTAAGAAATACCCTGATCCCGTTTTTACTTTTGAAGGCGAACGCTTTCCTGCCGAAGACCCTTATATTTGGTACCAGGACGGTAAATTCAGAGCTATTGTAAAACGTATAAAACACGAAGGTAAAACTCGCGAATTCTCTTTGGTACATTATGATTCCGAAGATGGGATACATTGGAATGCCGCTAAGAATTTTGAAATCTCAAAACGTATTGTTGAATGGGAGAATGGGAGAAAACAACAATTTGAACATTTAGAACGACCACAAGTGTACATGGAGAATGGTGAACCAATCGCGCTCCTATGTGCTGCGGATACACTTGATGCCAATGGTATACGTGAATCTTTCAATATACAGATTCCGTTGAAAATTGAAAAAATAGCTAACTAAAGTTAGTACTACAAAACAAACTCAGTTCTAACTATAAAATCACATCTATGCAAGTCCATTCTTTTTTGAAGCGGTCCACATTAAGTCTTTTTGCGGTAGCTTCGCTTATCGCTTGTTCAGACCAAAAAACGGAAGCCAAGTCGGCTTCAACGGAAGATTCAACACCTAAGGAACACCAAGTTTTTCCTCATAAAATGCCTTCCGAAAAACCGGATATGCCATTAAGTGCAGCAGCAGAACGTATGTTCAACTACCCTACGCCACGCGTTCAGGACAATGAGCTTTTTTCTCAATTTAAATACACTGAACTAAAGGGATTTGATTACAACAATGGGGACGGCACCGTTTCTAGACGTGATCCTTCCAGACCTATTTTAGTGGATGGAAAATACTATCTGTACTATACTAAAAGAGATACCAAAGTACCGCCAATTGGTTGGGACCGTGCCAATGAAGCTACGGATGAAATTCCCTCTACGGATTGGGATTTATGTGATATTTGGTATGCTACCAGCGAAGACGGAACCACATGGAAAGAAGAAGGTATAGCTGTTGGAAGACCAGAAAAGCCAAAAGCAGGATGGCGTTCAGTAGCCACACCGGATATTCTGATTTGGAAAGGAAAATACTATTTATACTATCAAGCATTTAACGAGCCTAGCGGACTAAGAGGTGACTGGTGTCCGGTATCTGTTTCCTATGCGGATTCGCCCAGTGGTCCTTGGACACATGGAGGTGATTCTGTAATTCCCTTTGGAAAAAAAGGAGAATGGGATCAAGATGCTACGCATGACCCACAACCCATTGTTTACAAAGGAAAAATTCACCTGTACTACAAAGCTGCTTACAACAAGTGGCCTGACATTCGCGATAAATATGCTGTTGGTCATGGTCTTGCTATTGCCACTGACCCCTTAGGTCCATTTGAAAAACACCCTTTAAACCCCGTTATGACTTCTGGGCATGAAACCACTTACTTCCCATTTAAAGAAGGTGTGGCAACGTTGGCGATAAAAGATGGTAACGAAAGGTACACCATGCAATATGCAAAAGACGGTGTTAATTTTGAAATTGCTTCTGTGGTATCATTAGCACCTACTGCAGCTGCTCCTTTTGCTGCAGATGCCTTTACGGATTCAGGTGATGGAAGAGGAGTTTCTTGGGGGCTTTGCCATTTTACCAATGCCAGTAATACTCCTAAAAAAGGATATTCCATTTTGGCAAGATTTGATTGCGATTTGAGCCTTGATGTTGATGACCCTTCGTATAAAAAAACAGGTGTATGGCACAAACCTGAAGTTTATTTTGCACAGGCACCCAAACAAAATAAGAACCCAGAAGGACGATAAAACAGGCCCTAAAATAGAATTATAACAGTCTAATGTCTGGTTGTTAAACAGTGGTAAAAACCTAATTATTATCTTAAATTTAGCAAAGGACTTTTTTGTTGGATAGCGCCTTAATATATCCTCTTTTACACAGAAAAGTCCTTTCCATAGTATACAAACTACCAAACCACTGTTTACATGAACAACACATCTATTTTTCTCGCTTTCATTACGTTGCTTTCCTTTAATTTCTCCATTGCCCAAAACCAAGATAAAGACCGTCCCAATGTAGTTCTGGTTTTTATTGATGACGAGGGTTATGGTGATGTTGGCGTATATGGCGCTACAGGATTTGAAACCCCTAACATTGACCAACTGGCCGCCAAAGGAACACGTTTTACTAATTATTACTCCGCACAGCCTGTATGCAGTGCTTCAAGAGCGGGAATACTAACTGGGTGTTATCCCAATAGAATCGGGTTTTCCGGTGCACTATTTCCACGACATGAAATCGGCTTGAACAAAGATGAACTTACTATTGCTGAAATGTTCAAAGAACAGGATTATAAAACAGCTTGTTTCGGAAAATGGCACTTGGGATGGCAGAAAGAGTTTTTACCGTTACAACATGGTTTTGATGAGTTTGTTGGCCTACCCTACTCTAACGATATGTGGCCGCACGATAGTGCTACGGGAGAACATCTTTCTGCAGAGAAGAACAGAGCTCAGTTTCCTGATTTACCAATTATAGAAGGAAACGAAACCATAGCGTACGTTAAAAGCTTAAAAGACCAAGATAAATTGACCACCCTTTATACAGAAAAAGCGGTAGATTTTATAGACCGAAACGCCAGCGAACCCTTTTTCCTTTATGTGCCACATACCATGGCTCATATACCTTTAGGAGTTTCTGACAAATTTAAGGGCAAGAGTGAGCAAGGTCTTTATGGCGATGTAATGATGGAAATTGATTGGTCTGTTGGAGAAATAGATAAAGCCTTAAAACGAAATGGTGTTGCGGATAACACTATTTTTATTTTCACAACGGACAACGGACCATGGTTAAACTACGGTAACCACGCAGGTTCTTCGGGCGGATTAAGAGAAGGAAAAACCACCAGCTGGGAAGGTGGGCAACGGGTTCCTTTTATCATTCGGTGGCCTCAAATACTCCAGAAGGGACTGTTTCTCATAAACTGGCTTGTGCGGTAGATTTGCTTCCCACATTCGCGGCGATAACCAACGGAAAACTATCCAACAACAAAATAGACGGCGTAGATATATCATCTCTTTGGAAAGGACAGTTTACAGAAACGCCTCGTAACACCATATTGTATTATCACGGAAAGAACAACTTAAACGGAGTTAGAAAAGGTAATTGGAAACTCGTACTTCCCCATACCTATAGCAGTTATAACACAGAAAGCGGCAACGATGGGCATGGCGGAAAAAGATTAAAGACTGTTGTAGAACAACCTGAACTTTACAATATGATGCGTGATCCAGGAGAACGATATAATGTAATTGCTTATCACCCGGAAAAAGTAAAAGAATTGATGGTAGTTGTAGAAAAAGCGCGTAAAGAATTGGGTGACTTAAATGTAGGTATCGAGTCTGGAACCGAAAATAGAGAGATTGGCAAATTATAAAGAACACCTTGCCAATTTTGAAATAACTAAACTAATAAATACCACAATATGAAACTGAATAAACTAATCTGTCTGGTAGCTTACCTGCTCCCATTACTCACTATTGCCCAAGAAAAGAAACCTAATATTGTCTGGATTTTTTCTGATGACCATTCTTACCAAACTATTGGAGCTTACGGTGGTAGACTACAAAGCTTGAACCCAACTCCCAACATAGATAAACTGGCCGCAGAAGGAATGCGTTTTGATAAGGCCTATGTTGAAAACTCTATCTGTGCACCAAGTAGGGCTACATTATTGACGGGTAAAATGAGCCATCTTCATAAAAAACTGGACAACACTAAGAAAACCGTTTTTGACCATGATCAGCAGCAGTTTCAAAAAATACTACGTACCAATGGTTATCAAACTGCTATGATCGGGAAAATTCACCTTCCGGGAAAAATGCAAGGTTTTGATTATTGGGAAGTACTCTAAGGACAAGGAAAATATTATAATCCTGATTTTATAACCGAAGAAGGCGATACCAACTACAAAGGCGAATACGTTACCGACGTTATTACCGACCGCGCCCTGAATTGGTTAGAAAACGAACGCGACCAAGACAAGCCATTTATGATTATGGTACACCACAAAGCGCCGCACCGTAATTGGGATCCGGCTGAACGCTACATGAACAAATATGAGGATATAGAAATCCCTGAGCCAGATAACTTTTTTGACGATTACGCTACACGTACTACGGCCGCTCATAAGCAAGAAATGGATATTGCCACAAGCATGAAAATTGATTCCGATTTAAAGGCTGAAGGCGAACGTTATGCTAACGACCCAAGATATAAGGAACGCTATACAAAATTTGCCCAAGACAATCTTAAGGGCAAAGAGCTTGTTAAATGGAAATACCAAACCTACATGAAAGATTACTTACGTTGTATTTGGTCTGTAGATGAGAGTGTGGGTCAAATAATGAAGTCACTTAAGGAGCAAGGTCTTGATGAAAACACTATAGTAATCTACTCTTCTGACCAAGGTTTTTACATGGGTGAACATGGTTGGTTCGATAAGCGTTTTATGTACGAAGAATCGTTTCGGACACCGCTTATTGTAAAATGGTATGGAAAAGTTAAGGCTGGAAGCGTAAATACCGATTTGGTACAGAACATAGACTTTGCCGAAACCTTTCTTGACCTTGCCGATGCTCCTATTCCAGATGATATGCAGGGTAAAAGTGTCGTACCCCTTTTGAAAGGGAAAGCACCTAAAAACTGGCGCAAATCTATGTACTACCATTACTACGAGTATCCGGGTGCTCATGCGGTACGTAAGCATGAAGGGGTTGCCAATAAACGTTACAAGCTCATTCGCTTTTATGGGGAAGATGTTCCAAACGGGGAAGAATGGGAGTTTTATGATTTGGAAAAAGACCCTTCGGAAATGAACAATATGTACAACTCAGCTTCCTTAAGCAAAGCAAATTTTGGAAATGAAAAAAGAGCTTGGTAAACTAAGAGTTCAATACGCGGTAAACGAGTAAAAGTTCCTAATACAAGTAATTAAAGACTGATGAAAAGAATACTGTTAGCTGCCCTATTATGTGCCTCTACCTATTGTATCGCACAAGAAACAACTATTGATTCAAAAAAGTATGAACCTTATGTCAACCAATTGGGTTATAATTTAGGGGAATCCAAACGTTTTGTATGTTATGGCGCTCAAAACGATACACCTTTCCATATTATAAACACCACTTTGGATGTAGTGGTGTTTGAAGGAAAAATATTGAATAACGAAGGTTGGTTCTCAGAATTTGAGCCAAAAGAAGCTCAAAACGAATTTGTAATTAAAGTTGATGGGCACGGCAGTTCGGTACCATTCTTTGTGGCCGACCACCTTATGGAAACGGCATCCTCAAAACTAGCTTATGATTTTTTTGTTGATGCACGGGGATTCGAGGATTTGAGCACCTATGATATGGCTGCCGTATACGGTGGTGGTCCAACGCGGGATGGTGGGGCTTACGGACTTGAAACCATCTTTGAAATATTGCAATACGCAAGTAATCCAGCTCTATTTGACAACTGGAAAACGGAAATGGGTGATAAAAAAGTAGCCGACCTTATAGAGCTCATTCTTTGGCATGCTGAGTTTGCTTACAAATATGTTGATTATAACGGCCCTGTAAAAACGCGCCACGGCACTTTGGGCTATCAAGGACAACCCAGAATGACCTATGATTACTGGAATACATTAGACCAATTGGCAGTAGTTTGTGCAGCATATCACTCATTTCTAAAACCATATTTAGCCGAAGAAACCTATCAGAAATATAGAAAAGTTTGTTTGGATAATTGGGAAGCATATGACCGCCATAAAGTAGTACGGTTCTGGACCTATAGTACAAAATGGGTAGATGAAGGCTTTCAGGAATTTAATGAAATGGGCAATGCTTACGGGCAATCGGTTTTTCGTAATCTCTTTATGTACGAATCCGAAAGGCATGAAAAAGACGGCTCTCCCGAGAAGTTCTTAAAGTGGGCACAATCAGGTGCTTCGGATATTATAAAGAACTGGGACTTTAACAATCCACGACACATGTGGTGGATAAGAAATGCCGAACATATCACTCCACAATCCCTACTTATTTTCTTCTTTTAGCACCAGAAAAAGCACCTGAGGGAACTAAAGAAAAATTAGAAGGCTGGGCCCTTCATATAAAACAAAAGAGCAATAATTTTTGGAAATATCGTAAGCACAGTGAAACAGAATGGGCACATCCAAAAACTAAAGAATTAGGAGGTGCTCCCGCTTTGGGTGGGTCTATGTTCGCCATAGCCCATTTATTGAACGACCCTGATCTTAGGGCGTTGGGCTGGGCTCAGACAGATTTTGTTTTTGGTGTTAATCCCGTAGGCACACACCTGAGCAATAAAAGCGAGGCACGTGTAAAAATTAACGGGTATTGGAATGGTGTTGAAAAAGGTTGGCCACAATCTCACCCACATGGTTACGGAGAATTAGGTAGCGTTAGGGGTACATTAGATGGTTCTCCATTAGACAGTCAATTCCCGATTGCTGAAAAAATTGATGCCATTGAAGGAAAAAATGAAGGTCGAATTTTTGGTAAAAATGCGTATGCGACCGAAGGCTGGGGAGTTTCTAACCGAGGCTGGCAAGCTACTTTGACCTTTTCTACATTAGGCAGCCATAAACTTAAGGTTTTTGATGGTGATTTTAAAGAGGAAATCTCATCTGTAAAACAAGGTCAAACCATCACCATACAACTAAATGCTGCTTTAAATATTGATAGAAACGCCATAGATAAAGGTTGGCTACTTTTAAAACAAGGTGAGAAAGTTGAAAAAATTCAGCTAACGGAAACTGGTGTAAATACTGGGATATTTGCTTCCAAACTCAAAATACCTAAAAATACCAACGTAAACTTTATAGAGTTATCTTACGGTTTCTTAGGTTTTGAAAAGAAACTTAAATTAGACGTTCAACACTAAATTAACCTCATTTTTAACATGAAAAATTTTTCCAATTACTTAGTATGTTTTATCCTCGCAACGGTAGTCATATCATGCAAGAACGAACCTAAAAAAACTACTATGAAAGAGGTTGAACAGGAGGTTAAAAAACCGAATTTAAAACTATTGGTAGGTACTCACGCAAGTGGAGATGAGCAAGGTATTTATCAACTGGACTTTAATCCTGAGACGGGAGAAATGACAAACTCAGAGCATTTAGTAAAAGAAGATAATTCTGGTTACCTCTATCTTTCAAAAGACGGTAAAAAGGTGTATTCTTCTAACGGAACAAAACCAGGTAGTGTATCTGCATTTGAGTGGGATAATGAAGGTGTTAAGTTAAATAAAATTGCTAATGTATCTAGTGAAGGCGATGGTGCTTGCTATATTGAACTAAGTTCGAATGAGGACCTTCTTGCTGCTGCTAATTACGGCTCAGGCGGTATAGTACTATATAAAGTAGATGAAAACGGAAAAATTACGGGTGAGCCAGAAGCTCGCCAACACATAGGTAAAGGGCCGCATGACAATCAAAAGTCTCCCCATGCACATTGCGTGAAATTTAGTAAGGCTGGAGATTTTCTTTATGCCGTAGATTTAGGAATAGATAAAGTATTGGCTTACCCAATTAATAGTGACGGTACCTTAGGAAAAGAACATACCGCTTTACAATTAGATCCAGGCGATGGGCCTCGTCATCTTATTTTTCACCCTACAAAAAACAGGGTCTTCATAATCAATGAATTGTATAGCTCTGTGGTCTCAGCAGATATGGATACTAAAACGGGGATATTTACTAAAATTGATAAAAAAAGCACACTTCCAGAAGAATATGATGGACCAAATGCATGTGCAGATATTCACTTAAGTAATGACGCTAAATTTCTATATGCCAGTAATCGCGGGCATAATAGTGTTGCCGTTTTTTCCGTTTCGGATGATGGCCAAATGAATTTATTGGATACAGAATCCGTTCAAGGAGATTGGCCAAGAAACTTCACCTTATCACCGGATAATAATTTTCTGTTAGTAGCGAATAGAAAGTCTAACAATATTGCAGTATTTAAGAGAGATACTGCCACTGGTCTTTTGTCATTTACAGGTAACGAAGTGAAGCTACCACAGCCAGTTTGCCTAAAATTTAGATAGCTTGTCTCCCCTTTTAGGTTTTAGCAAAGTAAAAAAATTGCCATTAATTTACTTACCAAAAGGAGAGCACCAATTAGCTACCTTTAATATTATAAACTATTTATATTAATGTATTTGTGTTCTTGTTCTACAAGTTCTATAAGCATACGCTGCTCGCCAGCAGGAAAATCCCATATTAACGCATCGCCTTGTGCATAACCAATTACAGCTGCACCCATTGGCGTTAAAATTGATATTCTACCATTGTTTACATCACTCTCTGTTGGAACGACCAGCTTAAACTTCTTTTGCCATCCATTTTCTGAGACAATAGTAATGGTAGAATTAAAGCGGATAACATCTTCGGGCATTTCTGCCTCATCATATATTTGTGCCGACTCTAGCTCACCCACTAATTTCTCTACCGATTTACGCAAAGTTTCATCTTTGTAATAGCCCGAAAGGTTCATGAACCTTTTCAACAGTACATATTCTTTCTTTTCTATAACCAAGCCACCGTATTTCATCTCACTTTTATTTATGGAAAAATTCCTCTTTGAACATAAGTTTCCTCAAGCCTTTCTATTGCTATGATAAACGCTGCTGTACGCATATCAATACCTCTTTGTGCTGAAGTTTCCATTACCTTAGTAAAAGATTCTTTTAATTTTTTCTCCAGTTTCTCTAATACTTCGTCCATTTGCCAGATTTCACCGTTTCGGTTCTGAAGCCATTCAAAATAACTTCCTATTACCCCACCAGAATTACAAAGAATGTCCGGTAAAATGGTAACTCCTTTTTTCAGTAAAATCTCTTCTGCCTCAACATCGGTAGGTCCGTTTGCACCTTCTGCAATTAGATACGCCTTTATTTTCGGGGCATTAGCAGCAGTAATTACATTTCCTAATGCGGCTGGGATACAGATATCGCAATCCAAACCAAAGAAGTTTGCCTTGTCTAAAGTTTCTGCTCCTGCAAAGCCCATGATACTGCCTTTATTTGCTTTAGTATATGCCAATAAATCGTCTACAGAAATACCTTCTTCGTTAATTATACTTCCGTAAGCATCTTGAACTGCAATCATTGAAGCTCCTTCTTTTTCAAGAAAATAAGCCGCCCAATATCC
The DNA here is from genome assembly GCF_030553095.1 of Zobellia laminariae. Taxonomy (GTDB): domain Bacteria; phylum Bacteroidota; class Bacteroidia; order Flavobacteriales; family Flavobacteriaceae; genus Zobellia; species Zobellia laminariae. The sequence goes on from NZ_CP130738.1 coordinate 38,064, forward strand.
TACATTACCAAAACCTTGAACAGTAAAACGTTTGTCTTTCAAGTCAATTTTCTTGTGTTCTGCCCAAAATTTAATATTGAGAAAAACGCCATAACCGGTAGCTCTATCTCTACCTTGAGAACCTCCGGCACCAATTGGCTTACCGGTAACAACGTGCATGTTCGTAGACCTTTCTGCAGGCGATTTTGTAGACATATACGTGTCTAAAATCCATGCCATAGTCTGTGGGTTGGTATTTACATCTGGAGCAGGAATATCTAATTCCGGTCCAATGTTATCCCCCAATGCATACGTAAACCTTCTAGTAATACGCTCTAGTTCTGCATTAGAGTATTTGGTAGGATCCAATTGAATACCCCCCTTTGCACCTCCGTACGGTAATCCCGCCAAAGAAGTTTTTGGGTCATCCACATAGCCAAGGCACGTGCGGCATCTATATCTACCGTTGGGTGATAACGTAAACCACCTTTGTACGGTCCAAGAGCATTATTATGCTGTACCCTATAGCCTGTAAACATTTCAACCTCGCCATTATCCATTCTTACAGGAAAATGAACGACAAGTTCATTATTGGTTACTTCTAATATCTTTCTGATATTAGAGTTTAATCCAATGATGTCCGCGGCATTATCAAATTGTCGCATGACGTTTGAGAGCATACCTTGCTTAATAGCTTTTTTATGCTCAGGAGTTTTTACTATCATAAAACTATACTTAAAATAAGACCTTTGCGGCCTTTCGATTTCTAATGATTCGTTTCGGTTGCGGTTTTCTCCGTACCGAACGAGTGTTATCTATTGGCCCTTTTTCAAAAAGATGAATATATTCACTACAAGAGCTAATAGTATTTTTATTTGTAGTGATTACACAATGCGTAATGTACCTACACGTACTGCAAATACTTCTGTTATACCCATTCATTTTATAATTTGATTAAAATTTTAAGTATAAAATCTACCCGATATTCCTGAGAATTCAACAAAACTCAGGTGCGGACAATCGGGTAGATCTTCATAACCACTATCAAACTAATTCATTAATAATTCACCTGCCGCAAGTGCATTGTTTATATCTGCGGTAACGACCGGGTGGCTTCCAAAGAAACGACCACCGTCTTTACGCTTTATTTTAATTTTGGTAGAACCGTCCTTGTTCGTTTCTATTGCGGTTACCACAACTCTATCTCCTTTTAGTCCTTTATAATTTGCCAAACCACCTCGTTTTATAATAAAATTGGCCCTCGGAAAATTTATATGTTTATAATCCATGCGCTTAGATGTACCTATTTCAAGTACATCACCAATCTGAACGTTTGACGTGTTAGTTTTTACCTCTTCTTGTGCCTGTAATAAACTTGCCGAAAACAATAAGGCAAATGCAAATTTCTTCATCATCTATTTTATGTTTAAGTTAAAAAATGGTTTTACACTTCTACTTTTTCCAGCTTTAGATTACCCACTTTACATATTTTTAAAGAAACACTATCTGCTGGAGGTCCGTAGTTTATGATATCATCCTGTGATTTACCAATAACCAAAGAACCCATAGTGCTTGTAACGGATACCTTTCCGTTCTTGGGGTCATTATTTAGAGGAGAAACTAATTGAAAAGTATACTCGAATTTTGAAATACTAGAAACGGTAACCATTGAATTAAAACCAATGATATCATCTGGCATATCTTCCTCTTCAAAAATTAATGCCGTTTTTAAATTATCCTCTAAAGTGTCTAAAGCATCTTTATGTGAATAATCTTCTATATAGAGATTTTGCTTCAGGTATTTTTTTAAAACCCTATAATCCTTCCTCTCCAAAACTAGACTACCATACTTCATACGCTTTACTTTTCAATTATATCATCTCTAACTGACGACTCATCAAAAGGCAAAATATATGCCTAGCAGAAGAAAAAAAACGAACACAAATACAACACGCTGATTATCAGCGTATAAATAAAACATATATTTTTTAAGAGGAAATCTGAAGTGGGGAAAATTTACCCGATTGAGTACATTCTCCCCATATAATTATTTAAGTTTTTCCCGTAAGGTCTTACGGTCTATTTGAAGAATTTCGGCCGCTTTTGTTTTGTTGCCTTGGGTATGAAGAAGTACGCGCTGCACGTACTCTTTTTCCATTTCCCGTAAAGGTTTAAAGTCGTTTTCAGGAAAGTCTATTTGGAATTTTAAAGCTTCAGGAAGGTCTTTAATATTAATAATGCCATCAGACATAATTACAGCACGTTGCACCACATTTTCTAGTTCTCTAATGTTACCGGGCCAGTTGTATCGTTTTAGAACGGTTAAGGCATCTGGGGAGATTTTCAGCAATCGGTCTTTATACTCCACTCCGTATTTCAGTATAAACTTATCCACCAATAATGGAATATCTGTTTTACGGTCTCGTAAAGGAGGTACTTCTATTTCTACAACGGTAAGGCGGTAATACAAGTCTTCCCTGAACCGATTTTCCTTTATATCGGTCAGTAAATCTGCATTTGTAGCGGCTATGATACGGATATCTACTTTTTCACTTTTTTATGGCACCTACTTTGGTGATTTCGCGCTCCTGTAAAGCTCTTAATAATTTAGTCTGAACCGTTAGAGGTGCTGCTCCTATTTCGTCTAAAAAAGCGTCCCACCTTCTGCAGCCTGAAAAAATCCTGTTCGGTTTTCATTAGCTCCTGTAAATGCCCCTTTCACGTAACCAAAAAGTTCTGCTTCCAACAAATTTTCTGGGATTGCCGCACAATTGACCGCCACAAAAGGCGCGCGAGAAAACTTCCCGGAATAATGGATAGCCCGTGCTACAAGCTCTTTTCCTGTACCACTTTCTCCTTTTACCAAAACGGTGGCCTTATTATCCTTGACCCTTTCAATAACATCGGTAATTTTATGAAAGGCTTCTGATTCGCCTATCATTTCATTATGACCCGATTTATTTGCTGTACCTGTTTTAGACTTCACAGCTTTCCTGCTTTTGCCATGCTCAAAAGCTTTGTGTACTGCTTGTTTCAACTCTTCTTTTGTAAAAGGCTTGGTCAAATAATCTGTAGCTCCGGATTTAATCACTTCCAAAGCACCATCTACAGAAGGGTAACCGGTAATAACGAGTTTGGGGATTTCCGGATAATGCTCATCTGTGAATTTTAGTAATTGTAACCCGTCTACCTCAGGCATTTGAATATCGGTTATCAGCAAATCAATAAACGTATCCTTAAGAACATAGAGCGCCTCTTTTACAGACACCGCTTTGTAGGTATGATAATCCATGGATTGCAAATGGCGCTGTAAAAGCTCCAGAATATTTAGATCATCATCTACCAGTAAAATGTTCTCTTTTTTAAGCATAATTATAATTTAGGAAAATCTAGAATGAAAATAGTTCCTTTTGGTTTATTCGGTTTATGCTCTATGGTTCCTTTATGGCTACTAATAATACCATGAACGACACTTAGACCAAGTCCCGAACCTTCACCCAAAGGTTTGGTAGTAAAAAACGGTTCAAAAATTTTATCCTCAATTTTTGGGTCTATTCCCGTTCCTTCATCGGAAATACATATTTGAATTTTTTTTCCTTTCTCAGAAATAGAAACACCAACTGTGCCCTTATTTGGAGAATAATAAATTGCGTTCATTACCAAATTAAAAAGTACTTGGGTAAACTGAACTTTATCTGCCCGTAGCCGAATGTCATCCGAACCAAACTTTTTAGTTAGTTTAAGATTCTTTGGGCGCAGTGAAGGCGTTAGTAATTTAAGCGTACTTTCTATAATAGGGTTTAGTTCTACCGGCTGCATTTCCTGCGGCATTTCACAAGCAAAAAACATTAATTTTTTTACTATCTCCCTGCTAAATATGGTATTCTCTACAATTTTATCCAAATCGCGTAATGCTCCTGCATCTCCCACCCTTTCTTTCAAAAGCTCCGTAAAGCCCAAAATATTGGCCAATGGCGTATTAAGTTCGTGAGCTATTCCCGCTGTAATTTCACCTAAAATATGGAGACGGTCCGTACGCTCCATTTGGCGTTTTACCTTTGCCTCGCTTTCCCTTACCTGCTTTCTTTCTAGTAGATTTCCTATAGCTATGGCTACATTGTTCAAAAGGTCTTTCTCCTCTGCAAGAAAATCCGCATAAAAATATCTATCTTCTGGATATCCTACCTTAACAATACCACTAACCTTGTTGAATACTTTTATATCTGTATGCATTATGGTCATACTATCCCTATAACCTTCGGTTTCAATGGTGTACTCTCCTAAATTTAAATATACCTCGGCAACGGCATCAAACTGCCATGCATTTTTTAAGCAATATGCAATTGCTTCTAGGGAGATTTCCAACTGGTCAAAATCTGAATTTGCTATAATTGACGTTACCTCATAGAGACAAGTCAATTCTTTAATCCGTTCTCTTAATTTATCTTTAACCGTAGCCATGTGCAAGATATAAGTCTATTTACAAAGATGATATTTATAAGATACTTCTGCATCTTTTTTAGAAAATCTTGTGATTTTGAAAGGTATACTTTTCATCTAGAATTCTTTTCAATTTACTTTTTCTAAATGTGCTCGGGGAGATATAAATTTACTTAGGATTTTAAGCCCGAAGAAACGATTTTATTCTAGCTCAAAAAACGTATAAATCCCAAAGAGGTATAGAAAAAATTGCAATAATAATGATTACAAATTATGGTATTTGGTAGACAAAAATAAAAACCTCTTTGGCATTACCTGTTGCTTTTGAAGTATATAACATCTAAGACGAATAATACTAAAATAAAAATCCTATAAATATAGAATAAAACTTACATTTAATAGCTAAATTATCACTAACTTGAAAGTATATTCCTATAAAATTGCAAGATTTGGAGAAAACTACCAAAAAATCGAAATCTAAAATACCATACCACAAAATCTTTATTGAACAGGCACCGACAGCTATTGCTATGTTCGACAAAAACATGTGCTATATAGCCGCTTCTAATTGTTGGATAAAAGACTACAAACTACAGGGCATAGAAATCATTGGTCATTGCCATTATGATATTTTCCCAGAAATAACTCAAGGTTCAAAAGAACTTCACCAAGAATGTATAGACAAAGGAATTGATGTTTTTGATGAAATTCCTTTTACCTATAAAGATGGTACTGTAAAATTACTCTCTTGGAATATTCACGCTTGGTATGTTGGTAAAAATGAAATTGGAGGACTTTTTATTCATACCATAGATATTACTCCTAACAAAGAATATGAGTTAAAAAAGGCTAGAACCAAAGAAATTTTTGAGCAGACAAAAGAGACCGCAAAAATAGGCACTTGGGAAGAAAACCTTAGTACACAAAAAGTATATTGGAGTACCATGGTGAAGAAAATTTATGAGGTTTCAGATAATTATATCCCAACCTTAAATAATACATTAAATTTCTATGAGACAGATCAAAGTCTCCCACAGGTATTGTTTATAATTAATGAGGCTCTTGATAAAGGGTCTTCTTTTGATTATGAAGCTGAAATAATTACTGCAAAACATAACCGCAAATGGATTCGTGTTATGGGAAAACCAGAAATAATTGACGGTAAAGTAACCCGGATATTTGGTATCATCCAAGATATTAGCGCTGCTAAATCTGCCAGAACTCAACTAAGTCAAGCCCATGCCCAGCTAAAAGCCATATATAACTCAGAGTCAATTTCTATTTTCTCTACAGATAGTGCTGGTTATATAAATCATTTTAATAAAGGAGCAGAAAAACTGCTAGGGTATTCTGCCTCCGAAATGGAGCACAAAGAAAGTCCCATGGCCTTTCTGCCAATGGATGAAGTAAATAAATTTAGGCGAGACATTGCTCTACAATACGGAAAGAATCCTGATAATTTTAGCCACTATAAAGATTTACCTGTTGAAAATGTAAACGATACCAGAGAATGGACCTACATCCGCAAGAACGGCTCAACAGTAACTGTGCAATGTACGGTATCATCAGTAAAAGATGATTTAGGAAAAAATATTGGGTTTATAGTTGTTTCTACAGATATATCTGAATTAAAAAAGTACCAGAACGAACTTATCGCAAAAAATGAGTTGTTGAATTTCGCTGAGCAAATAACTTTAATGGGGCATTGGCGACGCAATTTTAATACCGGCCAAGGGTATTGGTCTAAGAGTCTCCATGAAATTTTTGAAAGTCAAGGAGATGGCTCTGATTTTAGCCAAGATAAGTTTGAAGCACTCGTCCACCCAGATGATAAGCAAATGATATTAGATCATATGCGAGAAACTATCCAATCCAAAACTTTTAGAAGTTTTACCCATAAAATTGTAACTCCTTCCGGAAGAGTTAAAACAATTCATGTAATGGGTAAGGTCGTTACTAATGAAAAAGGAGAAATTACGGAGATAATAGGTACAACACAAGACATTACGGAACTGAAAATGGCCGAAAAAAAATTAAAAGGTCTTCTAGAATCCGCTCCAGATGCTATCATGATAATTAATGAACAAGGTACCATCCAAATTATTAATAAACAGACGGAAACCTTATTCCAATGTTCTCCAGAAGAATTATTAAAAGAATTTATAGAAGATTTCATTCCTAACATATTACCTTTTATTAAGGCCGCTAAATTCTCCAATTCTAATAATACAAGACAGATTGGTGTTGTAGAAGAACTTGTTGGTTTACGTAAAAACGGAGAAGAAGTACCTATTTCAATAAATATGGGACCTGTAGAATGGGAAGGTGAGCTAGTAATATCACTGGCTATCCGAGATATTACTAAACAGAAGTCTGCAGAACGTAAGATTATTAAGGCCAAAGAAAACTTAGAAGTCTTAGCTCATAAATTAACTGAACAGAACAGACAGTTAGCAGATTTCACGCATATAACCTCTCATAACTTACGTTCACCAGTAAGTAACCTTAATTCTCTTTTAGACATTTATAAAACCACAGATGATGAAGTCCTAAAGGAAAGTTTGTTTGGAAAATTTGAAACGGTAATAAATCAACTCACCTTAACACTAAATACGCTAATTGAAGCGTTAAAAACAAAAGGTCCTCATACAGATGAAGATGTTGAAGAAATTGAGTTTGAAGATGTCTTAAGTATAACCAAGGATTTGCTGGCCGGTGAAATACTAAAATCCGGTGCTTCTATTACCTCTGACTTCTCTAAATGCTCAAAAATTAAGTATCATAAAATATATTTAGAAAGTATTTTCTTGAATCTGATTAGTAATAGTATGAAGTACCGATCAAAAAGTCGCAAACCAGAAATAGAAATTAAAGCAACAGATCTAAATGGTAATATAAAGTTAGAATTCAGGGATAATGGTTTAGGCATAGATTTAGAACAACATGGCCATAAATTGTTTGGTTTAAATAAGGTCTTCCACAGACACCCAGATGCCAAGGGTGTTGGTTTATTCCTTACCAAATCTCAAATAGAGTCTATGGGAGGCACAATTAGTGCTTCCAGCAAAGTAGACGTTGGCACCACTTTTACTATAAATTTTAATTGAACAAATGAAAAGTACCCCTAAAATCTGTATTATAGATGATGATTATATCTATCGTTATACAGTGGTAAAAAAAATAGAAACCATGCATTTAGAAGCAAATACCATGGATTTTGAAGATGGAGAAGTGGCGTTGGCCTTTATATTAAAAAATCTTAACATTGACTCAGAATTACCCGATGTTATTTTTCTAGATATTGATATGCCTATTATGGATGGTTTTCAATTCATGAAAGAATTTTCCAAAATTGAAAGTCAGCTAAGTAAGAAAATAAATATCTATATGATTTCTTCTTCTTTAGATCCTATAGATATTGAAAGAGCTAAAAAAATTCATTCTATCTCTGACTACTTTGTAAAGCCCATAAAAGCCGAACAGCTTCAATCTGTATTTTCATTATTATAAATAAATGATTATCAGTTAATTAACTATTAATAGTGTTTTTACTTTTATCAAAGTTGATAAAAAATGATTGCCTTTTTCAATCAATAGGCTATTTCTACCCCTAATAGTACTTCTTACATTACGGATACTTGTCCGGTTTTATAATTTTCCATTAGATTCTTCCAAAAGAGTGATTACTTCTCCAGTATTTCATCTGCTTTGAGAGGATATGCTACTAATATTCTTCAAAAAAGTGAATTCGAAATTAGCATAAACTCAATTTAGGCACAATTTATCCACGAAAACCTTAAAAATGGTAAAATAGTGCAATCCCTAGTTAAATTTCGCAAATATCTTCCTTCGTTTTTGTGGTTCATTTGTAAAAATTAAATGAGCATTATCAATTTAACAAACCAATCCAACTCCTTATGACCCAATTACTCAACCCTTAAAAACTAAAATATAACTGACAAAAAAAAAAGGAAAGTGCGCTAACACTCCCCTTTTAGAAATTCATGCTATGCATGAAGTAAAGTAATACCCCATTGACTCTGGGGCATATTAACTCTAACTAATTCAAATTTATGAAAATCAAATGGTTTACTGATGCAGGTTGCCCGGGCAACTCCATCAAGAGATTACTCGCATTAAAGTTCGCGATAATCTTAACGATAACGATTCCCTTCCAATCACACGCGTCTTCAGATTTAACGGAATCATCTTTAGAAAACGACCTCACCTCCAACCCAATTCAACAAACCGTAACAGGTACGGTATCGGATGCAACGGGTCCATTGCCTTAAAGGTGTAACCATTCTAGTTAAAGGAACTACCAATGGTACTTCAACAGATTTTGATGGTAATTACAGTATTAATATTGATGATGACCAAACTACACTTGTATATTCCTATATAGGGTATTCATCAAAAGAAGTTCAAGTGGATGGTAAATCGGAAATCAACGTTACCTTAGAAGAGGATGCTGCATTATTAGACGAAGTAGTTGTTTTAGGGTATTCTACTAAGAAAAAAGGAGAAGTAACTGGATCAGTAAGTACTATTAATAGCAAGGCTATTGAGCAATCATCAAGTAAGGATGTTGCCAAATCATTAGCAGGTAGAGCTTCAGGTCTAATTATTAGTGACCGTGGTGGTGTACCATAAGGTGCAGGTAATGGTGGGGGTGGCGATACAGATGATGATGCTACCACTATTTTAATTAGAGGTAAATCTACTTTAGGAAATAATACTCCACTAATCTTAATTGACGGGGTTCCTTCAGATTCGTTCTCTCAATTGGCACCACAAGATATTGCATCACTTACTGTACTTAAAGATGGCGCTGCCGCAATTTATGGCTCTAGAGCAGCGAACGGAGTTATTCTGGTAACTACAAAAAGAGGTGAATCCGGCAAGCCTAAAATCAATTTCTCTCATGCGTATAACGTTTCATCTTTTACCAAACGGCCAGAATTGATGGATGTAAACCAGTTTGCAACCTATGAGAATGAAATAAATGCAAGAGTTAATGGTGCAGATGCCGACCCATTATTTACACCTCAGGATATTGCAGGTTTTCCAAATACTGATTGGGCCGATGAGGTATTAGCAAAGACTTCTCCTGAATCTAGAACATCTCTTTCTGTTTCTGGAGGTAGCGAAAAAGCTAAGTATTTCGTTAGTGGTGATTTTATAGACCAAAAAGGTTTATATAAATCAGGTTCTTTAGGTTTTAAGCAATATCAACTTCGCTCTAATATTGATGTCAATTTAACTGATAGCTTCAAATTAGGAGTAGATTTAGCTACGCGTTTTGGTAAAAGGACTGCGCCATAAGGTGTTAATGCCAATAATATTTATAAACTAATTTTTGGCCTCCCGCCAAATGAAATTGCACGATATCCAAATGGTCTTCCTGCACGAGGAGGCGATGAAGGAAATCCTATTTTAACCTCTAGTAATGCCTCTGGGTTTGATGATATCTTTACAAATACCACTACAGGTCGTTTTACAGTAGATTGGAAGCTGAGCAAGATATTAAAAGGGTTAAGTATAAAAGGATTTACAGGGTTTAGAAAAATAGAGACCAATAGAAAAACTTGGTATTCTCCTTGGACATTTTACGCACAAGGGGATGATGGAGCTTTTGAGCCAAGAATTGGATCTAATCAGCAAGGAACAGAACGTATCTTGACCGAGAGATTTGATAAATTTGATGAACAAATCTATAATGCACGTTTACATTACGATAACACGTTTGGCGACCACTCCATAAGTACCTTCGTAGGAATGGAAAGGCTAAATAATGATTCAAATAATTTCTTTGCATCAAAAGTTGGTGGATTTCCTGATGCTAGCAGAGGAGAATTGTTTCAAGGTAACAATGATGATAGACAGGCCTCGGGTGGAACTAGCTCTGAATTTAAAAGACAAGATTTCTTTGGATCTCTATCGTATGATTTTAAGAAAAAATATTTTATTGACTTTACAATGCGATACGATGGATCCAGTAGATTTGGTGAAGGCAATCGTTATGGGACATTTCCAAGTGCTGCGGTCTCGTGGGCAATTGATAAAGAGAGTTTCTTAGAGAACGTTAGTTGGATCGACGGTTTAAAACTAAGGGCTTCTTGGTCAGAAATGGGTAACGATCGTATTGGCGCTAACCAATTCCTTTCCTTATTTGATCTTGGAACAAATACGGGTAACACAAATAATCCATTAGGCACAAGATTTCCAAATTATTATGTATTAGGAGAAGGTGGTGAAAATTTTTCCAACACCTATAATCTTGCTAGGCTAGCAAATACCGACGTAACTTGGGAAACGGCTAAGCTATGGAACATTGGTTTGAACTTTACCTTGTTTGATAGTAAATTATCAGGTGATTTCAACTATTACGAACAAGATAGATCAGATATTTTAGTGAATAGATCAGGGGCTATTCCTATTTTATAGGATTACAGAATAGTCAAATTCCGGCTGAAAACATAGGTGAGACCAGAAGTTGGGGTTACGAATTTGAATTGGCTTGGAATGATCAAGTAAACGATAACTTCTCCTATAATTTAGGAATGAATTTTACAAATGCTCGTAACGAAGTGATTTCATTACCTGAGGGAGAAAATATCCTAGATTCCCAAAAGCAAGCTGGTAAACCAATAGACTCCTATAATAACGTCTTCCCGACTAATGGAATCTTTAAAGACCAAGCTCAGGTTGATGCCACTGCTATTAAAAGAGAGGGCACTGTACCGGGAGAACCAATTTACGTAGACGTAAATGATGATGGTGTAGTTGATGGAAATGATTTTATCAGAACATCAACTTCAAACATTCCACAAGTACAATACGGTATATATGGGGGCTTCAATTACAAAGCCTTTGGTTTCAATTTCTTGTTACAAGGGCAAGCTGAAGCAGAAACGTTGGTATTCTTTGATCAATCAGGTGCAAAACCAGAATTTGTATTCAATGAAAGATGGACACCAAACAACACAAACTCAATCTACCCAAGAGCGTTTGCGCAAGGAGATGCTATAAGTGGAGGGCAAATAGACGGAACTGATGGTTTTGCTGACATTTACTATTTTGACGCCTCTTTTGTACGCCTTAAAGAAGTGGAACTTTCGTACACTTTAAAAAGCGATGTTATCAAATTTGCTGACATTCGTCTGTTTGCCAGAGGATTTAACCTAGCCACTTTCTTCTCAGATATTTGGGATTTGGGCCTTGACCCTGAAGCTACGGGGTATAACAATTTTAGAGGAGCACAGTATACCCCCCTAAAAACATATACTTTGGGTGTTAATTTTAGTTTCTAAAAAAAAAAAAAATATGAAAAATAATATAGTAATAAAAAGAATAAGCATTACAATGCTGATGGCGTTCTTTATAACCTTTAGCAGTTGTGAAGAAAGCTTGGATATAGACGTAAGGGACTCTTTTGCCAGTGATTTGGTATTGAGTACACCAGAACAAGTTGAATTGTTATTACTTACAACTTATAACAGTACTGAGTCATTTGGGGTTGGCTCCCAATTTTGGGCTCGTTACATGAATGTTGAGATAGCATCCCTTGAAGCTAGAATGAATTTCAACGCAGCAACACAAGCCTTAGACATCTTTGGAGTTCTTAGAGGGTGGTCTTCTCAAAATGTAGGACAGTTAGGTCAAAAATGGCAAGACCTTTATACCTATGTAAGACAAGCCAATGTATTTTTAGAATTAGTTGAAGGTAGTGAGGCTCAAGTAAATAATCCCGATGAAATAGAAGCCTTAAAGGCAGAAATGCGTTTTTTAAGAGCTAATCAGTATTCGAAATTACTGAAGTTCTTTGGAGGGGTACCATTATTAACTTCGGCAACAACGCTAGATGATGACTTTAATATTCCGCGTAATAGTTATCAGGAGGTCGTAGATTTTATAGTTAGTGAAATAGATGAAATCGCGCCACTTTTACCTGTAACTAGAGAAAGTGGAGAATTTGGCAGAGCTACAAGATTGGCTGCGTTGGCCCTGAAATCTAGAACTTTGTTATATGCAGCGAGTGATTTGCACGACCCATCTATGGCTCCGCAATCATCTAATTTAGAATTGTACACCTATAACAAGGCCAACAAATGGCAAGATGCCGCAGATGCTGCTAAAGCGGTCATTGATTTGGTAGGGGATAGAGATTTGATAAGTACTCCAAATGCTAAGGCTTACCAAGAACTATTTTTATCAGCAAATCAAGATATCTTATTCGCAAGACCTTTTGGCGGTACTGTTTTTGGGTTCGGTACAGATGTTACGACACAGCCAGACAATGCGCAGTCGCCTAGAGGTTTTGATGGATGGGGTCTTTCAACACCATTGCACAACTATACTATGATCTACAATATGGAAGATGGTAATACTACTGAAAGTCCTTCTTTTGATGCTGCCAACCCTTACGAGAACCGCGAAATGCGTTTTTATGCCAACATCAATTATCAAGGGGCGGTTTTTAGAGGAAGACCTATTGATTATTCTATTTCTGTAGATAACACTGTGGTTCCAGATGGTTTGGATTCTTTTTCGCAAGACCAACAAACTTTAGGGAATTTTAGACATGGTTCTACAACGGGTTATGCAATGCGTAAATTTCAAAATGAGGCATTGGGTACAGACGTAAAACAAGCAAGTCCTGGAAGACCTTATATCATCTATCGACTTGCGGAAATTTATTTAAATTATGCAGAGGCTTCGTATAGGGCTGGAGATGAAGAGACGGCAAGAAGGTATGTAAGTAGAGTTTCAGAAAGAGCTTTACAACCTGCCATTACCGCAAGCGGTCCAGAACTTTTAGAGGCAATTAAAAGAGAGAGAAGGGTTGAGCTTGCTTTCGAAGGTCATAACTTCTTTGACGAAAGACGTTGGTTAAATGAAGATAATCTTGGTTTTGACGTCAAAGGTTTGCGCTGGTCAAAAGACTTGAACGAAAATGTTTCTTTTGAAGAATTTACTATTGAAACAAGACCTTTTGATCAAAAGCAGTACTACTTGCCAATACCGCAATCGGAAATAAATATAACTGAAGCGCTGATTCAAAATGAAGGGTATTAATTACATACCAAATGAGGTGAATAAAGACAAAAGCCGGAGCATGTTTCCGGCTTTTAAATCAATTAGTATGTTAGTACCACTATAAAAAAAGAATGGAGCTGAAAAAGCCCTTTCTGTTGTTTAAAAATAGGGGGTACTTAAGAGAGCCTATTAAAAAGAGTTGTTTGTTGAGTTAGTTTGTTACCAGAGGGTGTAAAAGCTCTCTGGTTTTTTTATACTTAAAAAAAGCTAACAGCTCTAAAGACAAAAAAGGAACAACCCGTGTGCAGAGTTGTTCCTTTTTATATTTACCAATTGCTATAAAGGTTGTCTTATAGTTACTTTGTTCTTTCCTGAACAGAAATCGTAATTTTAATTCTTATGAATGTTGTTATTTTTTCTTGTTTTTCCTTCTTGCTCAAGAAGCTGAGCATAGTTGAGTTTACGATACTGTTTCTTCTGGCTCTCGGAAGCTTTTCTATCAAATAAAACAGTGTATTTTTCATAATCGTTGGCTTTCATTCCGTCTTTTACTAAACGCTTATAGCGTTCATCATAAAGCTTGCGCATATTGGCGAGTTCCGACTTGTAACCTTCATCCTTTGCTAGGTTATGCATTTCAAGTTTATCTTTTGATATATGAAACAGTTCCTCTGTGGGCTGCATACGATCATCTGTATATTGCCAATAGATATATTTATAATCTTCAGTTACCACGGATAAGGCCTGTATTTCATCATTGCCCCACATATTGGTCAATGCTATATGGTCTCTTTTAATACCGGATTCCTTTTCTATTAAAGGAATTAGGTTTTCGCCATCCATATTTTTAGGGATGTCCATACCGGCATAGGTTAGGATAGTTGGAGCCATATCTATATTAGCCGTTATAGTCTTCCGTTTTACACCCCGTTGCTTTTTGGGAGCTCTTGGGTCGTAAATAATAAATGGAGATCTGGAAGCTTCCTCATACGGAAGTACTTTCCCCCCAAGATTATGAGCTCCACAGCTATAGCCGTTATCACCAGTAAAAATGATGATGGTGTTTTTATCCATTCCGTGTTCCACTAACGATTCGCGAATCATTCCAATAGCATAATCTACGCCATGAATTAGCTGATTGTAAGCTCTAATTGCCTCTTGATAAGATGCTTCCGATTCTCTCCAGAAATCATATGAATTATATTGACGTCCAGATTTTGCCTGAGGTGACAAATGCGTAGCATTTTCTGTCCCGTAGTTATCGGGCTTTTTGTACGTCTGCCCAGCATATACATCATCAAAGAAAGGGTCTGGTGTAAAAGGTAAATGAGGAGCTTTAAAACTAATGGACATACAGAAAGGTTTACCTGAATTTTTTGCTTCTTTTATAAAATCTCCTGCCCAAGCACCATATGCTCGTGTACTATGTGGATATTCTTTTGCGTACTCCGCAATAGTTGGATTTTTTGCCGTCTCATATATAGTCTGCCCAGGTCCTCCGCCCCATTTGTCGAAATAGCCTACCGGTAATCCATCTTCAATTTTATCCGATGCTTCTCCCTCTAGAACAAAACCTACTTTACCCGCAAAACCTGTAAAATAACCAGCGTTTTGCAATAGTACTGGATACGTGTTTTCGAACTTTTCTACGGCAAAATCG
This sequence comes from Zobellia laminariae, assembly GCF_030553095.1. Classification (GTDB taxonomy): domain Bacteria; phylum Bacteroidota; class Bacteroidia; order Flavobacteriales; family Flavobacteriaceae; genus Zobellia; species Zobellia laminariae. The sequence continues at coordinate 53,182 of NZ_CP130738.1, forward strand.
CCGTGCATGAAGTTACATCCTGTTTTATATTCATACATCCCCGTTAAAATGTTGGCCCTACTAGCCATACAGATAGAAGTGGTGTTATAGTGATTAAGAAAGAGAACACCATCCTTTGCCAGTTGATCCATATTTGGCGTTTTCACTTGGTCGTTTCCATAACATCCCGTGGCTACACTAGTCTGATCATCGGAAAGTAGAAATATAATGTTTGGACGATCTGTCTTTGCTGTTGATTTCTCATTCTCCTGAGCCATTGACATTGGCCCAGTAACTACAAAAGCAAATACCATAAAATGGTATACACCTGCTTTACTGATGAATTTTAAATTAAGCATTTTGTATTGTTTGAAAAAGATGAATTAATTCCTAGTTTGTTTGAGCACTTAGAAATTGGGTACGGCTCAATACTTCTGATTTTTCTCCCAAAAAACCCGGGTTAATTCTATCCTGATCAATAGTGAATTTGTATCCGTAAGCATGCGAATTTAAAAGCACAACGGAGTTCAAAATCAATAATGCTTCAGTTTCACTTTTGGCAGAATAAAAAGCTTCTAACATAACCGGAGCTGGGTCTGCTACTTTGGTAATTCCTAAAAATTCTGCAGCTCTTACCCTATTAATTCCCTGCACATCATTCTGTGCTATTTTTTTGATTGCCGGAGTTAGCGCTTTTACCTCATCACCAAAACTACTGCATACAATTAGCGACCAGTAGCGTTGCCATGGATCCGAAGATTGTAATAGCTCTTTTAATTGGGTTTGTACCGCCGTAGCATCATGCAACATTAGATTGGCCGTTGTTATATAATCTTGAATATCACCTTTGTGATTCCTTCCAAACTTTACAGGATTATCAAAAGCATTTTCTACCAAATAGAATTCGGGATAAAAAGAAAGGTCGGGCATACCACTAATCCAATCATTTAAAAGACCGCGCATCTCTTTTAGGGTAGTTCCAAACTTAGAATCAATGGCCAAATTTGTGGTTTCATATGGGTCATTTTCCACATCGAACAACATTTCCGGTGCACGTGATTTGAAAAAAGCGGACTGTACTTCATTCAACTTACCTTCTTGGTACATTTCCTCCCATTCTCCGTAGGCAGCCTGTTTGTAACGATATTCATTCATCAACCCATCAAAATTGAAAGGATTAAAATTTCTAATGTACTTGTACTTTCCTTTACGTACGGAACGCACCATATCATACTTCTCATCAAACCGATCAGCATAACCATAGGTTACATTTTCTTCACTTAACTTCTCCGCATCAACTCCCTTACCCAAAAAGGATTTTCCGTCTATTTGCTCAGGTATTTCTATTCCAGCCAAGTTCAATACTGTTGGGGCCAAATCTATAAAACTAACAAAGCGATCTGTTTGACTTCCTCTCTTTAGATCCACCATATCTCTGTAATTCTCAGGAATCCTAACAACCATAGGCACATGAAGTCCTGTTTCATACAAATATCCTTTACTACCAGGCAATACACCTCCATGATCTCCGTAATAGAAGATAAATGTATTCTCTAATTGACCATCTGCTTCAAGCGCTTTTACGACCTCACCCAATTGACCATCCATTTCTACAATTTTATCACGATAACGGGCATTGGTGTACCGAAAGAGCTTTGTATTTGGGTGGTTAGGTTGTACCGTATAATCGTCAGCATTTGCTGTTGTGGGAGCATCTTCTACATCACTTTCAGGAAAATGAACTCTAGATTCATGTGTAGTTCCTATGTTATGAACATAGAAAAATGGCTGGTCTGGCTGTCGGTTTTTCCAAGTTCCTTTTGATGAGGATTCGTCCCAAGCATTATCGCTTTTAATAAAATTATAATCCTCTTTACTATTGTTAACCGTGTAATAACCAGCTTCCCGCAAATATGCCGGAAACATTTGTAAAGAGTCTGGCATAGGCACTAATTTTGAACGCCTGTGAAACTGAGAACCAGTTCGTGGTGCATAGCAGCCAGATATAATGGTGGATCGCGCCACGCTACAAACTGGTGCATTGGAAAATGCTCTGTTGAATTGTACCCCTTCTTTTGCCAAAGCTTCAATATTTGGCGTTTCAATTCCGTTTTTATCAAATAGTTGTAGGTAGTGCTTTGAGTTATCTTCCGAAACAATCCAAACAATATTTGGAGGAGAATGATTTACTTTATTTTGTCCTTTACAGGATAAACACAACATTAGGATGAATACAGTAACTAGGGATTTGAATTCCATAAAACATAAGTTATTTTGATTTGAATCAAATTAGAAAGTTCTTTTGATTCAAGCTTCAAAAATGTAATATATCTTTTGAATTCTTTGCTACTATGGGCTTAAATTGTAGAACAAAAGTCTTTTGTATAGCAATTGTTTTGTTTTTAAAGCCTATTTATTTTCTCGTTATGAATAATTTCTAAAAAAACAATAGGCAAATAGTAGTGGAATCGAAAACTTGAAGTACACGTTTTCTTCTTTTTTCCTTAACTATTGAAAAGTAAACTCTCCTTTCAAAATTGATAAATTGGTCTGTTTTGAAAAATTTAAAGCATAAAAAGTTAAACTAAAACCTACTCATACAAACTCAGCTTATTTTTGAGCCTTCTCATCTCCTCATTTGCTTCTTCTATCCGTTCCAACAGACGTGTAATGACCTCAACACCTTCTAAATTGATATTTAAATCTGTGTGTAGCCTCAGTGCTTTTTCGGCCATAGGAAGTTCCTCCATAGGTATATATGAACTATCACTACGTTTTATGATGCTCACAAGACCAAATTCGTTCAACTGATTTATAACCGTTGTAGAAATACTATGGCCTATACAAAATTCGGTTACCGATACATATTCTTGTTGTTGCATAATCTTAGTTTTTAAGGGATGCTAATTGTTTGAATAGTTCTTTCTCTTTATCGGATAGATTGGTAGGGGTTTGAACGTTATAAGTGATGTAAAGGTCTCCGAACTGGCCTTCCTTTTTATAAATAGGAAACCCTTTACCTTTTAATTTTACCTTGGTTCCACTTTGGGTTTCTGGTTTAACTTTAAGTTTTGCTTTACCATCAAAAGTATCAACGGTAATTTCACCTCCCAAAACTGCAGTGTACAAATCTACATCAACATCCTTATACAGATTGTTTCCGTCTCTTTTAAAAGGTGTGTTGTTATCTATTATGAACTTTAAATATAGGTCGCCTTTTGGACCATTATTTCTCTATGGTCCACCATGACCTTGGTATTTTTATAGTCTGCCCATTTTCAATCCCTGCCGGTATAGTAAGTCTAATATTCTTGCCATTAACGGTTAAGGTTTGTTTTTGGGTCGTAAAGGCATCGCGCAAGTTTAAGCGTAACTGCGCATTAAGGTCTTGCCCTCTAAACCTAGTCTGCTGCCCTCCTCGTTGCGAAAAACCGCCGCCTCCACCGCCGCCAAACATAGATTCAAAGAAATCGGAAAAATCACCACCTCCAAAATCTTGACCGTATTGCTGACCGCCACCTCGTGCGCCTTGTTGTGCTTTTGCTTTCTCAAATTGCTCGGCATGCATCCAGTCTTTTCCGTACTGGTCGTATTTTTTTCGATTTTCTACATTCCCTAAAACCTCATTGGCTTCATTTATCTCTTTAAATTTCTTCTCGGCAGTTGCATCGTTTGGGTTTACATCAGGATGATACTTTCGTGCCATTTTCCTATATGCTTTTTTAATGTCCTTTTCACTAGCCTTTTTAGGCACGCCCAAAACCTTATAATAATCTACATAATCCATCTTAGTGTCAATTTAAAGAGTGACGCTTATCACACCATGAAATTAACTAAAAATCCCCTCTAGGTCAAGCCTTTTGAAGATTGTTTTTATGAGAGAAAAATATAAATAAGAACACATGATTTTGGTCATTTATCAGAAAATAAAATATAAAAAAACCATAGGATTGTAGTTTAAAAAAGAGGGAACTACCTATGGTTTATATATCCAAATCTATCAAAGACCCAATTACAACTGTTGTAAGAGCAAAATAAGACAGCTCTTACTTTGCCACCGGTTTATAAATTCTAATCCAATCTACTTTAAACGTGTTGTTATCTAAATTCTCTAACTCACCATCAGTTGGGGTAACCGTTTGAGATTGTAAACCTGAGGCTGGTGTAGATCGCCATGTTTGATCTTCCGTATTGATAATAATATCCATTTCTTTACTTAGACCTGTTCGGGTATCTACTTCTGTGTTTCCGGGGTCTGTTGTATTTGTAAAGTGTTTAGGGTCTATCATATCCTTACCTGAAACGGTGCGCACTAATACCCCATCTATGTAATACTCTAAATGCCATGGATTTTTCCAATAGACACCATAGGTATGAAAGTCCTTATTCCATACGGTACCGTCTTCAAATAAGGTTCCTGCATCTTTTGGTTGATAATCTTGAAAAGGTTCCCTAATAAATACATGATGACTAATATGTATTTTTTTTGAAAAATAAGACTGTTCTTTCTGGGCACTTTCTGAATAGTCTGCCCCATAGGCTTCTAGAATATCTATCTCCTGCGTATCATCTGCACTCAGCAACCACACATCTGAAGCCAGAGTTGAGTTCATAACCTTTGCACGTGCTTCTATGTAAACAGGATAAACTACTCGCGTTTTTGATGTAATACAACCCATATTGATTTTCTCTGAACCAGGTTTGCGTGTTGCCCACATTTGTAACTGTCCGTTTGTTACATGAGAACGTTCTCTTTTCCATTCCGTTAGGCCCGGTCCACTCCATTGGTTATGATAAAAATCATCCCATTTTTCAAGAAACTGATTTCCTTTATTATCAGCAGGAGCATCATACTCAAAATCATCGGAAATTTTCTGAAACTCCCATGTCATATCCGCCCCGGCATCTGCAGGTACGGGAATATCTTTCCAACCAACTTCTTCGGATATTTCTAGAACCGTCTCTGGTTCTTTTTCTGCTTCTTCTATTTGATTTTGCTCAACAGGTAATTCAGATGAATTATCAAATTTTGAACTGGTTCCACAACTATATGCTAAGGCGCAACAAAATGCCAATTTTAGCGGATTTAAGTTCATGTTTTTAAATGTTTTATATCTATAAATTAATTCTAATAAAAAGGGAGAATCTCTCAATTCTCCCTTCAACTCAAACAAACAACATTGTGGGGATTATGGTCGTTCTTCTTTTTCTATAATTGAGAAGTTATCATAGTAGACAGTCATGTCTGTAGTCTTCTCTGCATTCGGTAAAATTCTTAAATAGAACTGAGATAATGGTGTAGTACTCTGATAATCAACGGTATATGTTTTCCACTCCCCTAATGGATGTGCAAAATTATTCCAAAACTGAAAACCCCAATTTTGCAATAAGAAAAGGCCAGTACTTGAAGTCCCGTCCCCTCCAACAGCATCGGGCGCAATGTACATATCATAGGAAACGATATAAGTTACACCTTCTTCAAAAATAATAGGATTCGTAAATGCCGCACCTGCTTCTGCATTATCTTGACCTGCCTCAATTTTTAGTTTTAAGCTATACTCGCCTGTGGCAGCTTGCTCCGTAGAATATTCAGCAGTTCCTTTATTACTCCAGAAAGGAGCCCAACTATCTGCACCTGTTTCCAAACCGGCAATATCTGCTGGTAACAAATTAACGGAACTCATTAGTACAGGTTCATCTGCAAATGGTAATGCCTCTCTAGTATCCGATGATTCTATACCACCGCCTGAATAAGAAACGGTAATAACATCTGGGCGATATATGGGAGCCGCTAACTTAATATCCATTTTTGTAGCATCATCTGCATTAACTGCTACGGAAGCAATTTCAAAAGCTTCTCCGTTTACCATAACAGTAAAGAACTCTTCTTGGCCACCAAACGGCGCAAATTCACCATTAAATGGAACCTGAATAGTTTCATCTTCTAGTTCCTTAACTTCTCCTGTAAGTTCAAAAGGTTTGGAAGAAGGTATAACCTTGATTGGGGCATTCACTACATAGGTTGCAAAATCTCCAGGAATGTTCTGCCCTGTACGAGATAGATTCATAGTTGCTCTAAAGCTTCCCAATTTATTGAAGGCAATGTTAGCAATTTCATCGCCGCTACTACCCACAACAGGATTCTCTACAACTTCCTCTCCATGGTTTTAACGCTTTTCTTATACTCCAAGTACGACCGGTAGGCTCTCCTACAGTAGAGAGATCCGTAAATTCCATTGTATTTCCTGCTTCAATATAAATGGTATCTCTAGCTTCATGGTTTACAACCTTATCGCCATTTCTTACCTTTATTACTGGTACAAGTTTAGGATATACCTTAACCATAAAAGTGGTATCAATAACAAATAGGTCCCCCTTTTTTGTAGCGGCCATCTCATAATCTACATTATCACGATTACCCTTAAAAACTACCATTTCATTAAAGGTGTTGTATAACCTAACTTTTTTCATTCCCGAGGTTTGAAAAAGTACATGTACTGTCTTTTCAAACGAGGTTGTGGTTCTAGGTTCTATAATAAACGGGTCTAAGATAGAATCTGTTCTATCTATTGGTCCTTCAAGAAAGACATCCGTTTTTTCAATTCTCCATGAATGAGCCTCCGCACCTTGAGATAAATCGGTAAAGGACAAATACTCATTTAAATTTACCTGAAGGTCGTTTGCCGTACCCTTACTTGTATAAAAACCTACATCCGAAAAAGGAAAAGGAGCCTCATATTCGTTATCGTCGCATCCCACGAAGAGGATGGCCAAAACGGCTAATATTCTTATTGCGTTTTTCATTTTGTGCTTTTTTAATTTCTTGTTTTTCGCATTGTTCATTGATTTAACCATAGCATCCGTCAATTCTAATTATTCAATTGAGGGTTAGATATGATTTCTGAATTTGGTAAAGGCCAATACGCATGTAGTGATGAATTATAATTCAAAGCAGCCTGTTGAAATTCATTCCAATTTTCATCAATATCCGGATCACCTACTGGTAATTCCTTTACAATGGATGCCCATCTAGTAACTTCCTTGCCATCCTCATCCAAGAGCGGGTAATGATCCGCCGCATAACGTCTTTTGGCCAATTCTTGAAAACGTTCTGCTTTTATGCCCCATCTTCTAAGATCAATATTTCTATTACCGTCACCTTCTGCAGAAAGCTCCAAAGGCAACTCTTTATACATAAGATGCTCCATTAGGCTTTGCGCATCGTAAGTAACATTGTCATGATCATTTGTTGGAAACTCTCCAGTTCCCGCCAAGCCCAACAATTGAACTCCTGATCTTCTACGTACTTTGTTGATATAGGTAAGTGCTTCATCTACATTGCCCAATTTTATCTGAGCTTCTGCATATTGCAAATAGATTTCTGCTAAACGAATTAAACGCTCATTAACGCCTGATCTTACCTTACCCGGTGAAAGCTCTTCCTCTGATCTAGTAATATCCCAGTTGGTGTGCTTTCTCCAAAATGCGGTCATTTTTACATTAAAATTTGAGGCTTGTCCTGTTTTGTCTCTCAGGTAATACCCCATATCCGTATCGTCAACCAAAGCAACGGACCAAGATGTTCTTAAACTAAACTTTCTAAAGCCTTCATTGCCCTCTTCATCAATAACCTTATTTCTAGGGTCGGAGAAATCTAAAGGATCATTCCTATATTCTAATATTAACCAGTTGGCTACAACAGCTCCGAACCATGTTCCAGCACCTCCTGTAAATTGTCTGACATATGCTGAATTTGAAACATCTCTACCATCCCAAGGCCCTAGCTCATTTTTAAAATCTAAGGAGTACCCAACTTCTAAGATAGATTCTTCGTTAAACTCATCCATGGTAGTAAAGTTGCTACCAATATTAGGGGTCAAAGAATATCCAAAATTGTCAATCACATTTTTAAAATGCGTAGAAGCGGTTTCATAATCACCTTCATAAAGATATGATTGGCCTAAAACGGCTACAGCAGCACCCGCAGTTACACGGCCCTTTTCTTTGTCCTCCCATGAAGTAGGTAAATTTTCTGCAGCAAATTTTAAATCTTCTAAATAAAATTTCTTTACATCTTCAGCTGATGACACCGCTTGGTAAAATTCACTTTCTTCTATTGGTACAAAATCATAAATTGGTACAGCTCCCCCATTAAAAGAGTTATATAGGTTAAAGTACAAGTAGCCACGTAAAAACCGCGCTTGCGCAAGGATAACCAACCCATCTTCTTTCTCCTTTTCCGTAGTATAGGTTTCTGCCAACACAGCAGCCGCCTCAATAACTTGATTTGCCCTAAAAATAGCGGTGTAGTTTGCACTCCACTTGTTATTAGGTACAGCAGAGGCGTCATTAAAAACCTGTAAGTAATACTCGTTTGTATTATTTGGTCGCTGATAACCACTTGACCAGGCTAAGTCAGTTCTAGCAAGTTCGCCAACTAAATTTATAGTATTTGAATTCGCGAAACCCTTATAACTCGCGACTAAGCCTTGTTCTAAATCTCCATTGTCTTTCCAAAACGTTTCTGTAGAAATCTGATTTGGATTGGTCTGTTCCAGAAAATCATCTGAACAGCCCAAAATTGCTAACATGGGCACTAGTATAAAAAGTAACCGTTTTGTTATCGTTGTTTTCATAACTATCATTTTTTCATTTTTTTTGTCGGAATTGCTCTTCTTCATCTCAAATCTCATTAAAATTCAATTTGAAGTCCGGTTCGTATTTGGGAGCTTACCGGATAAGTTCCCTTATCGATTCCTCGTGTACTTAGGCCGTTATTACCTACTTCTGGATCATACCCATCATATTTGGTAATCGTTAACGGGTTCTGTGCGGCAACGTATATTCTGAATTTTGTTATGCCTAGTTTTTCGGTATAATCTCTAGGAATTGTATATCCTAAAGAAATATTACGCAACCTTACAAAAGTGCCATCATCCAACCAGTAATCTGTTTGGCCTCTATAGTTGTTGTGGGTTGCATTTCTATTTACTGGAATATCCGAAGTGCTATTTTGCGGTGTCCATTGGTATACCAAATCTTGGTGGTTCCCTACTTTATAAGCCAAGGCTTTGTTCCCGTTTATGATTTCGGCACCGAATGAACCATACCATTGCATTGAGAAATCTAATGCTTTGTAATTGGCTGAAAAGTTAAAGCCCATTTCAAATTCTGGAGTACCACTACCCATATACTGACGGTCACCAATTCCAATCGTTCCGTCTTTATCAAAATCTACATATTTTAAGTCTCCTATTTTGGCATCTGGAACAATCGCTTGGTAGGTAGCCAATTCTTCCTCGGTTTTAATAGTACCGGCAGTCTCCACCAAAAAGAAAGCTCCACCTTCATAGCCTTCTGCCAAAGCGGTAACCAAATCTTGATCATTGTCATGCCCAGAGATACTACTGTCATCAAAATATATGATTTTGTTGCTACCACTCATTTTGGTTATGATATTATCATTTCTGGTGTAAGTAAGTCCAGCGTTCCATGATACTTTACCTGCATGCTGATAATTCATGGCAAATTCAACACCCTTGTTGGTCATATCTCCAACATTCAAAACTACTTCAGCATTATTCCCTCCTCCCGCGGTTGGAGGTAACAAAACAGGGAACAACATATCCTGTTTCTTGGTTTCGTAAATATCTCCTGAAAGTGTCAGTTTATTATCGAAAAGGCCCATATCAAAACCTGCGTTTAACGATACCGATGTTTCCCAACGCACTTTAGGGTTAGCAAATCCGGTTTGAGTAGCTCCTAAAATTAAATTTTGATTGGTTGCAGCGCCAAGAACATAATCATTATCCAGTGTAATTGTGGGCGTATAAGAATAATCAGCAATACTTATTACCAGTGGTACCTCTACTACCTCTTAATTTGAGCGAAGACACTGTATTCTTTAAAGGATTCCAGAACTTTTCGTCAGAAACATTCCAACCTGCAGAGACAGAAGGAAATACACCCCATGGCTCTTCTTTAAAACGAGAAGACCCATCTCTTCTAACAGCTGCACTCAAAAGATACTTGCCTTTATAATTGTACTGAAGTCTGGCCAACATACCAATTAAAGTACTTTCGCGATCTTGAGTCCATTGATTGTTTCCTGATCCTACATTTGGATCAGATGTTGCCCCGTTAAGAACTACTACATCATTAGAAGCTAAATCACTTTTCTCTGCAAAAAACTCGGAATAGTTATACTTCTCCGAAGAATACACCCCTGTGAAATTTATATTATGATCCCCAAAGCTTTTTTGATAGTTCAATATATTCTCCCAAGTAAACTTCTTTGCTAGCGAGCTCATATTTCTGACCTTTGAGCGTTGTGAAGTCACCTCCGTTCCGTCATCTCTATATGCTGTGAATTTTGGATTTATGGTGATTCTTGTTCCATTATCATAGCTTGTTGCAATTCTTGAAGTAAACTTTAGATTATCTGTAAAGCTATAAGTTAAACTCAAGTTGCCATCAAAATAATTGTTCTCTTGATTATCCTCTTGCAAAAACCTGTATCCCAAATAAGATAGGTTGGTAGCTCCGTTACCATCAGGCCCTGCATTATCTAAAACACTAGAACCAGGGTCTATGTTTGGACTGTAAGCTGTATATTTTATAGCATCACCAAGTAAACCCCATGGTGCATGTTCCCTGTTCTCTACCCTAAAAGATAAACCTGTTGTAATATTCCATTTTCCTTTTACGAATTGGGTGTTAGCCCTAACATTAAAGCGATCATATCCAGATTTAATAATAACCCCCTCTTGGTCAAAATAGTTACCCGTTACGTTATAAGTTAAACCATCTTTACCTCCAGAAAGAGAAAGGCTATGGTTTTGAATTGGTGCCATGTCATTTTGAACAAGTTGTACCAAATCCGTATTATTCGTAAGGAAGTGAGGACTTCGCTCTATTGTAGTCCATGTGTTACCATAACTACTATTGTTTAATGCAGAACCTTGTAAAAATTGGACATACAACTTATCCTCTACATTAAGTAATGGAGTTGCAGAAGTAATAGTCTGCAGACCATAATAGCTGTCTACGGCTATTTTCATCTGGCCTTCCTTTCCCTTCTTTGTAGTAATTAAGATTACACCTGCAGCACCTCTAGTACCGTAGATAGCAGCAGAAGCACCATCCTTTAATACATCTATAGTTTCAATTTCATTGATACTCAATTTTGGATCTCCATCAAAAGGGATACCATCTACTACATACAATGGCCTATTGGCCCCATTAATAGACGTAAGTCCACGAATCATTACATTAGCTTCAGAACCAGGAGCCCCTGAACTTGCTGTAACATTTACCCCAGCAATCTGGCCTTGTAAAGCGGCACCAATATCTGATGTTGATGTTTTTAATAATTCTTCTGATTTTACCTGAGCTACCGCTCCTGTTAGCTCTTTCTTCTTTTGAGCACCATAGCCTATTACTACAACTTCCTCTAGTGCAGAAACATCTTCTTGGAGTGTAACATCTATGGTCTGCTTACCACCAACGGCCACTTCTTTAGATTTAAAGCCAATATAGGTGAATACCAAAACGGCATTAGATTCCGCATTAATTGTGTACAAACCGTCAAAATCGGTAACTGCTCCGATGTTGGTTCCTTTAACCACAACGCTTACGCCTTAAGCAATGGGGCATCATCTGCCAATACCGTTCCACTAACGCTTTGAGATTGTGCGGCCATTGTACTTAGACAAAAGACCAAGAACAATCCCATTTGGAAAGTGTGGGATTTAAAATGAAAAATGTGTTTGAAATTCATATAGTTTCTTGTTAAAATTTAAAAAAGACACGATTAAAAAAAGTAGGTCTAACCTTATTTTAAAAGTTGAATTCAAATTCAAGTAATGTTTGATTTTCTTAAATATTAAAACCAAGACAAACGATTCCCTCCATACCTTGTTATAGTCTGACATTTTTAAGAGGTCATTCTAGAATTTGTATGGCTTTACTTGTTTGTCAAGACTTCTATTTTATATTCTGTTTTGAGTTTGAGAAAATTGATTACTTGTGCTAATTGAAATCAACATTATGCCCGTTGATTTAGTTTAGGAATACATGTTGAGAAACACCTTTGAAAAAATAGGAGGTGCATTGTTGGGATAGAAGTGATTTTTTCTTTTCATAAATAGAGTTGGTTTAAAGTGAGTAAAGGTTAATTATTGAATTATCAATTAAGAGTTAAAAAATTTACACATACTCGTTAATTGATGTCCAAAATAGAGATATTGTTAATTTCACCCTAAAAAAAGCGCTTGACAAAAACTTGACAGAATCAATTTTTATGTCAAGTTCACCTCCCTAAACCCTTATAAGTATTGATTTTACAAATCGTGTAAAAAAAACAGAACACTACAAATGACACCAATTCTAAAGTGTTAAAATTTGGGTGTTTCATTACTTAAAAAGTGGTAATAAGACGTAAAAATAGGTGCAAAAAACAAGCTCTTAGCCCTTACAGTATTTGAAAAAAGCCAAATTTTACTCATTAAAAAAGCTATCTCATTCTATGAACAAGATAGCTTCCCAAAATAGGGTTAAGAGTAAATTTATGGAGTATAACAAATGGTTTTGTAGTAGAAGATATGGTTTAGATAAAATATCAGAACTCATTACCTATCTGGCTTAACACTTTCCATCGTATAATTCTCAAACAAGACTAAGAAGACTTATTTATTCCCCCTCTAATAAATTATATCTCTTTGTTTTACAAATTAATCTTAAAGACAAAGGCATGTTTAGCCACTGGGTTCTTTGGTAAACTTATATGCAGACCATCAGATTTTTTAACAAACTCTAATTTCTTAGAAGTCCCCAGCAACTCAATAGATTTAATTTCCTTTTTAAGTAAACCACGTTTAGTACCTAATGTTCTTATTACGGTCTCTCCAGATTCAGGCCAATCTAATTGTATGGCATATAAAGCATCACCTTTAGCTGTAAATCGGATATCATCTGATGTATTATCAGGGTTCTTACGCTCACTTAAATGACCTTCGGTTACTTTAGCAGAACCCTCACCATATACCTCCCAAGGTCTAGTACCGTAAATAGCTTCTCCATTTTGACGCAACCACTCCCCTATTTCTAATAAGCGTTCTTGTACGGGAGCTGGTATTTCTCCATTTGCTTTAGGCGTAATATTTAACAACAGACAACCATTTTTACTTACTACGTCTACCAAAAAATCTATAATACGGTTTGTGCTCTTATAGTCGGGATTACTAATGTCACTCCATGCTTTCCAGTCAATAGAATCATCCGTTAACCACGGGAAATCTTTCATTTCGCTCATTCTAGCACGCTCCACGTCCAATACCGCGGTGCCTTTTGCAAAATCATAAAACTTATACGTAGCCACTACGTCTTGATTATTTTTCACCCCATGATTATAATAATAGGATAGAAATTCTTTTCGGTAAGCCTCATCAATAACATCTACCTTATTGTCAAACCATACAAGATCAGGATTATAATTATCAACGATTTCTTTTAACCTACCTAGCCATTCTTCGTTGAATTTTTTATCACCAACGGGATAGTACCGCTCAGAACCTTCATCAATTTCTTTAGTACTGTAGGGATATTGAAAATCTCCTTTTTTTAATTTTGGACCGTATAAATCACCATACTGCGGGTCGGCCGCATCTGTAGATTCGTCCCATGTAGGAAACCAACCAAAGAGCCATTGACGGTGGTAGGTAGCTATGAATTTCATGTCTCGTTTTCTAATCTCTTTTGACAGTTCTCCCATGATATCCCGTTTAGGGCCCATATTTTTAGAGTTCCAACGGGTAAGTTTACTATCCCACATAGCAAAGCCGTCTGCATGTTCGGAAACCGGACCGGCAAATTTGGCACCGGCCTTTTCAAAGAGATCGGCCCATTCTGCAGCATCAAATTTTTCAGCTTTAAACATGGGTATGAAATCTTTATAACCAAACTCGTTTAACGGCCCATAAGTTTTAACATGATGCTCGTAAAAACGTTTGCCTTGCTTGTGTTCTGGGTTGTTGGGAGATGTGTACATCCAGTGTGAATACCATTCATTCTCATAAGCTGGAACTGAGTACGGACCCCAATGACAATAAATACCGAATTTTGCATCCTGAAACCATTCTGGAGTTTCGTGATTTCTTAAAGACTGCCAATCAGCCTTATATTTTTTTTCTTGTGCAGTAACAGAATTTACTGCAATCATCCAAACAAATACCAAAAACAATGTTCTCATAATTCTAAAATTTTCATCAACATAAATTACAACCCAATGTATGCTTTCAACTTTTTAAATTAGAACTCATAGTGTGCTTTTAATACCACAAATGTCTTCATTATGGAGTGTTGAGTTTATGTACAGTTCTATTTAACGGTAAAAATTAGCCTCATTCAATATTTCGCTTGTATTTTTCATAAGAAGCATGAAATGCAAAACAACTCTATTATACGTGTCCTTATAGTTCTAAATACTTCTTTTAATAAACTCTATAGTAAACAGGCTACCTAGATTATTTTGATAAATAGAAGAAAATGGTTACACTTGGTGTTACCCATTCTTTATATCTTAAACTTTTATAATATACTTACCCAGCAAAATTTTGTTTATTATCCAAGTTAAGTCCAGTTAAAAAGTTTGAGTTAAATATTTTATTCAAAAGAGCTAATGCGCTATTATATTCTCATAAGTTTTCTAATTATTCTTGGCTTAGAACTCAAGGCCCAGGATTCTTCCATTCCTTTAAATATCTCCATTAAAAATACGGATACACTTGCTCCTCAACAAACAATTAGCAGCATAGATTCTTTAAAATCTGTAGTTAGTGCTAATCTAGTTAAAGGAGATACCTTAAAATCTGTATGGACACTAATGAAGTTAATGGATGCTTATAGCCACCAAGCCAATTATGCCCAAGCCTATGAGACTATATGGTCTGCACTAACCTTAATGGACAACTCTAAAAATAAAGTAGTCAAATCTCACATTTACAGAAGATTAGGCGCCATGTACAGTTTTAACAAAAGAAAAAAAGAAGCCCTTAAATATCTGCAAATGTCTCTAGATATTATGAAGGAGGCCGTAGATAAAGGCACGATGCCCAAAGCTGCATTGGCTAATAATTATTATACATTTAGCTACACCTATAGGGGTTTAGACGAACCCGAAATGGCAAAAAAGTACCTAGATAGTAGCCTGACCTATTATGGGGATATACCTGATAAAATAGCCCTACCCTTTTTGAAATTTGAAAAATCCTATGTTTTAAGGGAGGAGCAAAAATATGAGGAAGCCATGCAGACCCTTGCAGAAATAGAACCCTGGTTTGAACAGAACACACCTTCCTATCTGGTGCTAGTTTATGCGTATTGGGCCGTTCTTCATAAGAGGCAAGGTAATGTTGACAAGACTATTGAGTATTACAAGAAGGCTATTTCAATTTCAGATAAGTACCAGAGCCATATAGATTTTACTCCTTTTATTTACGAAAAGCTCTCTGAAGACTATAAACGCTTAGGAAATTATAAAGAAGCTCCAAAGCTTGGACAAGGCAAAAACCTTGAATGCAAAATTCTTTGACGGAAGAAGCCAAAATAATATTCCTCTCATGGAAATTAAAAACGAATACCGTCTTGAAAAGGAGCGGCAACAGGAAGTAATACGCCAACAACGTATGGAAAAGTTAGAGCAACAAGATAAAATTTTGTTGCTACAGCGTATTATCCTAGGTACTAGCCTCGTTTTCGTAGTTGTAATAGGTTTTGTCTACGTAAAGCACATTCGGTCTAAACACAAAGCGGAGAAACGATTGATGCAAAAGACAAAAGCGCTTGAAATGGAACAGGCAAACGAACTTCTCGAGACCAAAAACAAAGAATTAGCTGCATCAACACTTCAGTTGGTTGAAAAAGATGAGTTCCTGAAAAGGTTAAAAACTGAATTAAGAGGAGAAGATGGCACTATTAAGGTATCCGAAATCAATAGGGTTTTAAAATCTATTTCTGTTGGAAACGCAAACAATTGGGAAGAGTTTAAACTACGATTTACAGATGTGAATAAGAATTTCTACGAAAAACTTAATAACACCTACCCTAATCTAAGCCAAACAGACCAAAAAATATGTGCTTTAATTAAACTGAATCTCAGCAGTAAAGACATGGCCCGGCTATTAGGTATCTCTACAAAATCTGTTCATACTACCAGACATCGTTTACGTAAAAAAATGGGACTGCAGCGAAGCGATAATTTAGAGGAATTAATTTCTGCCTTATAGCCCGTTACGTAAGGTTTTAACTACCTGATTAAGAGGTGCTACCCACTTTTATCTATTAAACCAAAATTTTATTCTATCACATTAAAAATAGCCGTTGTGAAAGGTTATTTTTGAACCTTCTTTTTATCCAACCTAAAAGAACCGTTATATGAAAATTAAAATCTCTATATGGATTTTATTGGGGCTACAATTATTTGTTTTAGACCTAAATGCACAAGCACTTACCCGAGAAGAAGTTCGTGACACTATGCAAGTAATCTCAGGTTTTCCATTCATAATGATAATTATTTCATTACTGGAGTTCCCACCAATAAGAGTATAAATAGTTCTACTGCCGACGCCAAATACCAAATTAGTTTTAAGCAGATTATAAGCCGTAACACTTTACCTTGGGACACTTACGCTTTCCTGACTTACAGCCAAAAATCTTTTTGGGACATCTATAAAGATTCGTATCCTTTTGATGAAATTAATTTTAACCCAACTATAGGTGTTGAAAAAGCTTTTTACGATTCTGAAGATAGAATAAATGGGTGGGGTTCATTGGTGTTTGAACATGAATCCAATGGACGTGACAGTATCTATTCTAGAAGTTGGAACCGGTTAAGTGCACAATATTCTAGACTTTTAGGTCCCAAAACGATGTTACATATTAGAGGGTGGATTCCTTTTGGATACAAATCCGGTAATCCAGACCTCATAGATTATGTGGGTTTAGGAGAAATAAAGCTGTCTCATGATATTATTCTAGACAAGCTAATATTTGAAGTAAAGGTTAGAAAGGGATTAAGCAATGACGCCAAAGGTATGATACGAACTAGGTTACATTACAGCCCTTTTAAACATCCCTCTAACCAGTATTTTATGATTGAATGGTTTGCCGGGCATGCGGAGAACCTTATTGATTACGAACAATACAGAAGTATGATACGCGTAGGGTATGTAATAAAGAGTAACGAATTTGGCATCTTAAAGCGGAACAGGAAGAATCTTTAATTTGTAGTTTTAAGCATAAAAAAAGCCCCTTTTCAGGGGCTTTTTCATTACACTATTATTTTACTATCTAACGTCTTCCAACGTTTTAATGGTCTTTAAATCATCCATTAACCAATCTCGTTGTTTACGGATAACTGAAGCCGCTTCTAACGGTAAATGAGTATCTGCCAATACCTCGTTATATTCCTCTATAGCGGCGTTATCTCCCCGTATAGCTTCTTCTAACATGGCTTCATCATTATCGCCGGCAAAGAAGGTTTTAACATCCATCCATGCTCTGTGCATTGCTCCGGTAACACTACCATCTACTTCATCTCTTGTTTTTAACGCTGGTACGGCTGCTTTTAGTGCTACAAGAAAATTTCTCCTCTCAATAGATTTGGTTTGAAAATAACTTTTAAGACCAATCTCTGTTGCATTCTCCGTTGCCTTCTCATAACCTTTTATGGCGTCTTCGTTCTTTTGTATAATATCATTTATACTGTCTTCAATTTCTTTTATATCGCTATTCATATCATTTTTATTTTGCGGTAACTTAGATGCCTACCGTTTGACATATATTAAAATTACTACTAAACCTTGCTTCCGGTTGATTCGAAAAAATTTCATTTGAACGCTATACAACTTGCTTCTTTAAGCAACGCTTTTAACGTTGCTCAGTTTTACAATACAGATATAATCTTCATTCTGAAGTGTACATTCGCCCAATCTTCTCATTTGGGCTTCCGTAGCTATGTATTCAAAAAAATCATCATTAATTAAACTTCCTGCGCTATTTAAATCAGAAATATTAGCGAAAAGAGTTTCTCGTGTATTCTTAGAAATAATGGTGTACTTATAATTAAAATCGTTCATGGTGCTTTTATTTAATTAGACATCACCTGCCTTATTACAGGTACTAACTAGTTCAATTTAGGGTACTCAAATACTACTTATTTTCAAGAGGACTAACTACAATCCTAATGGCAATAAAACGGAATGGTTGGTGTATTGGTTTGAATAAATTTCAATATGGAATCCGGCACTTATGAAGTAAGGGGACATTGCCCTCTTTGTATTCCTTTTATTATTGAAATCTGATATCAAAAATAAAGTGAAGTAAGATTGTTAATGAACTTTTTTAATTGAAAAATGAACTCGATAAATAGTAAAGAAAAGCACCCTGAATTTTATTTCAGGGTGCTTTTCTTTTAATGAATTATCAAAAGTTACAAGGGTTATGAACGCATAACATCTTCCAACATAAAGTCTTCTATAGGGCGGTCGTGCTGTTTATGTAGAACTGAAATATCTCCGGTAGTTTCAAAAATAACCGCTTTTACCTCAGATAACTCAGTAACATTGGCTTCACGTAATTTGGCCCTTAAATCTGATTTTGCTACCCTACCCTTCTTCAAATTTTCTTCCAAAATGGTTTCACCATCCATTAGTAATAATGGTTTATTATCCATCAAATCTTTAATGGTATCATTTCTTCTGGCCAATGCAGCTCCCATCTGTAAAAGATAGACCGCTACAATGCCAATAATACCATCCGTAAGACTTACGGTTTTAGATAAAATGGTAGTAGCTAAAATGGAACCTACGGCAACTGTCATAGCAAAATCAAAACTGGACATTTTTGAAAAACTACGTTTACCACAAATGCGCGTCATGACTATTACGGTAATATAAATACCTAATGCTGTTAGACAGATAGCAAATAATGCATCCCAAGAAAATACGAACCACTTTTCCATAATATTATAATTACTAATGGCCATTCTAAAATGGCAGGTTAAAATTTAAGCTGACACTACTTCTTAGTTAAGGTCGCAATTTATCATCCAGTTAATGCCGTACCGATCTGTGAAACGACCAAAAAGAGCATTCCATTCCCGTTCCCTTAATTCATGGTGAATACGACCTCCTGAGGATAATTTCTCATACAGTTCCTTAGCTTCGTTCTTATCATTCAGATCTATGCTCAAATGAATTTTTGTGCCCTCCGTAAGTGGTGTATCTGGCGCTGCATCATAGGCCATAAAATGTACACCCTTACCTTTTAGTTCTGCATGTTGCAATCGATCACGATAAGATGCCGGTACATCTATTTTCTTATCTGCGTACGTTTGTCTGTTCTTAATTTCTGCGCCTAACGAATCTGCATAAAAGTTGAGTGCTTCTTGACAATTTCCATCAAAGGCTAAATATGCTTGTGTTTTCATTCTATTGAATTTTAAAGTTTACACTAAACTACTATCAGAACTTTAATGTGATCGATTACATCGATAATAACCTTGACACAAAAGAAAATTCCTTTGCTTCTTATAGCTTAAAACCAAAAAAGGGTATTCATCATCCATGGAATACCCTTATTAAGTTGAATAGGTACCATTCTATCCTCCTACTACCTCTCCTCCATTAATATGTAATATCTGCCCGGTCATATAAGTGCTATCTTCAGATGCTAGATATACATATGCTGGTGCAACTTCAGATGGTTGGCCGCATCTTCCTAATGGTGTATCTTCTCCAAAATCTTCAATATTATCCATAGTTGCAGGAATTAATGGAGTCCATATGGGACCCGGAGCTACACCGTTTACCAAAATCTTTTTTGCTGCCAATTGAGACGATAAGGCACGTGTAAAGGATGTGATTGCACCTTTGGTAGAAGAATAATCTACTAGCTCCTTGTGCCCTCTATAGCCTGTAATTGACGTAGTATTTATAATTCTAGCACCTTCCTTTAGATGTGGAAACACCTGTTGGGTAAGGTAAATCATGGCAAGAATATTAGTATTAAAGGTTTCCTTTAGTTGCTCTATAGAAATATTGGTAAAATCTTTCTGAGTGTACTGAGTAGCTGCATTATTTACTAATATATCTATACCCCCGTATGTATTCATTACCTGCTGTACCAGATGATTACAAAAATCATAGTCTTTAAGGTCTCCTGCCATGGTTAAACATTGTGCTCCCTCCTTTTCTACCATGCGTTTTGTTTCCTCGGCATCTTCGGTTTCATTTAGATACACAATAGCTACATTGGCTCCTTCTCTGGCAAAATGCACAGCCACTGCTCGTCCTATTCCACTATCACCTCCAGTAATCACCGCTATTTTACCTTTTAATTTATTACTGCCTCTGTAGGTAGCTTTGATAGTTTCTGGCTTAGTTTTCATATTGGCCTGAAGACCCGGTCTTCCTAAATTTTCTTTTCCTTTTTCAATCGTTGCTGTTTCTGACATAGCTAAATATTTTAATAGGTTCTTATTGAATGCTAAAAGAATACTTTCTATAAATAGCGAAGTATTCCCTCTTAAATTCATTGACTAAATTACTAGAGAGATATCAAAAGAATGTTCTGCATAAATCGAAAAATTGACCCTTTTCCTAGGCGAACAATTTTCTTTACAGTATTGGTGAGTACTTAAAAACAGAATAATCAATTGAATTAACATTCATTTTTTTACAGCCAAAATTTTTAGTCTTACGTCGGTACATTTATACTATTAGAACTCAAACTGAATAGTATGGAATGTCTTCATCAACTTTTAAAAGTCTATGTAATAAGTGAATTACAATATACCTATGATGCACTACGAGCTAGCTCTCCACTAAAAAAAACTTTTATGGAACAGCGCGCTATAGAAAGATCGGATTTTGTTTTAGACATCTGGCGTACCGTCACGAGGAACAATGGCAAAGGAACTTTAACAGACCTCTATAATCTGCACAGACAGTTATACGGAGAGGACTACCTTCATACACACAGCCCTTTACCTATTAATATGAGTGTCCTAGACAGGAAAGCTCTTGAAATCTGTAATTGTATGCTACTACTAGATATTCCTGACGCCTTAAGATTTTTGCTTACAGAACAAGTTCGTCAGATAGAATCTAGCCTTCTTGGTTTAGTTTACATCCAGAGTTTAACAGAAAATTAAAGTGCTTCAAGTCCCCTCCTCATTAATTAACTAAATGTTGAAAACCTAAAGACAGCTATTTTAAAAACATCACATATGGAATCGAAAAAAACTTCTAAAAAAGTAGTTACTGCTAAAGACAAACAACTAGAAAATCATACCGTAGATTATACTGATAAGCCTATGACCACCCGTCAAGGTTTAAAAGTTAACGATACAAATAACTCTTTAAAAGCAGGCCCCCGCGGAGCCACTTTGCTAGAAGATTTTCTACTACGAGAAAAAATACACAATTTTGACCATGAGCGTATTCCAGAGCGCATAGTTCATGCCCGAGGCAGTGGAGCCCATGGCTATTTTGAGTTATATGAAAGTATTGAGGAATATTCAAAAGCAGGCATATTTACGGATACCTCTAGAAAAACCCCTGTTTTTGCTAGGTTCTCTACCGTAGCGGGCTCTAAAGGTTCTACAGATTTGGCGCGAGACGTAAGAGGTTTTGCTGTAAAATTTTATACTGATGAAGGTACATGGGATTTGGTAGGAAACAACATGCCTATTTTCTTTATCCAAGATGCCATGAAATTTCCAGATTTAATTCACTCGGTTAAACCTGAACCACATCAGGAAATACCCCAAGCTGCATCTGCCCATGATACGTTTTACGACTTTGTTTCCCTTACCCCAGAAACGCTACACAATCACATTTGGGTAATGAGCGACAGAGCTATTCCTCGCAGCCTTCGTATGATGGAAGGCTTTGGTATTCATACTTTCCGACTTATAAATAACGAAGGAAAGGCACATTTTGTAAAATTTCATTGGAAACCTAAATTGGGTGTACACTCCGTTACTTGGGACGAGGCCGTAAAAATTAGCGGTGCAGACTCAGATTTTCATAGAAGAGATTTATGGAACGCCATTGAAGCCGGAAACTATCCTGAATGGGAATTAGGATTACAAATCGTACCCGAAGAAGACGAGCATAAATATGATTTTGACCTTTTAGACCCCACTAAACTTATACCTGAAGAAATGGTACCCGTAAAAATTGTGGGTAAAATGGTTCTTAATCGAAATCCAGAAAACTTTTTTGCCGAAACGGAACAAGTGGCTTTTATGCCGGGAAGTATTGTCTATAATTGATTTTACTAACGATCCTTTATTACAAGGTAGATTATTTTCTTACAGAGATACTCAACTTTCTAGATTAGGCTCTCATAATTTTCATCAAATACCAATTAACAAACCTGTTGGTGAAGCACGAAACAACCAAAGGGACGGTCATATGCAAACTGAAATTCCTAAAGGAAGAACTGCTTATTTCCCCAATTCTATTAGTGGAGGTTGCCCCTATTTGTCAACCGTTGCAGAAGGTGGTTTTGAATCGTATCAAGAACGTATTGATGCTAAGAAAATAAGAACCAGAAGTGCAAGTTTTAATGACCATTATTCTCAGCCGGCATTGTTCTACAGAAGTCTTTCTGACTGGGAAAAAGAACACGTAATGAGTGCTTATTCATTTGAATTAGGCAAATGTGAGTTTAAACATATTAAAGAGCGCATGCTTTATTTAATAGGACAAATTGATACTGACTTAGCGGACAAAGTAGCGGCAAATTTAGGCATGAAGGTACCATCCACGATACAAGAACCCGTTAACCAAGCTATTGGTGCAGATGCAAATGTGGAGGAACAACAGCCTAGTAAGAAAAAAATATATTTAGATAAATCTCCAAAACTGAGCCAAGCGAATACAAATTTTGATCTCATAGAAACAAGACAGATTGCCGTTTTAGTTGCAGATGGTTTTCATATGAAAGACTTTAAGACAATGGCAGATGCTTTAAAAAAAGAAAGGTGCTGTTATTAAACTTATAGCCCCACATGGAGGATTCGTAACTTGTGATGAGGGCATGGAGCATAAAGTAGATGCTGCTATCATGACCACAGAGAGTGTACTATTTGATGCTGTATTCATACCAGGGGGGTAAGAAATCTGTAGATGCACTAGCATCTCAATCTAAATTTATAAAATTCATTAACGAAACTTATAAGCATTGTAAAGCTATTGCGGTTACAGATGAAGGCAAACAGGTCTTGGATAAAAGCGAAATAGAAGATTTTGAGAATGATGCCGCTCTCTTTATCAATGGCACACCAGAGGATTTTATTGGAGCCATAGCAAAACATAGAAATTGGGACAGAAGAGAAAAGGCAGAGAAAATTCCTGCCTAATTGAAAATTAAAATAATTATTATGGAAAATAAATATGCAAAACACGAAACTAATTATATAAACAGTTATGAAAACCTGTGGGGTATACAGATTCTTACAGGTTTGTCAATAACCAATTGCGGAGTACAAAAACAGATACAAATTATACTCCCAAGGAAATAACCATAATTAAAGAGCATAGGTACGAAGGGATGAGTAATCCATCTGACATGTCCATGCTATACGTTATTGAAACGACTGATGGTGGTAAAGGAACTTTACTTACAGGGTACGGCCCTAGTGCTAACACAGAATTGTATGAGTTCTTAGATAAAATTCCAGAAGAGAATATAAAGGATGAAAACGTATTACCTCCAGACGCCGAATAAAAAACACGGTCTTACTATTTAAAAATAATCCCGACAAATTCTTTTGTCGGGATTATTTTTTTTTTAAGATTTCATTCAACCAGCTATTCACGAGAAACCGTCCAAGATTTTATTTTAATAGGTGCTTTAGCCAAAAATGCATCAAACTCATCTTCGTCTTTAAATTTAATTTCTGATAGCAGCCGGCATTCTAGAGTCAAATCAAAAGATTGGTCTTTAAAGGGCCAAGGTTTTACAATTAGATTCCCGTTATCGGACTCGGATATAAAATACTTTTTGTTATCTATAGATGTATTTATCTCTAGTTCTCTACCCAACTGCGGTACTTGGTTTTGACATAAAATAAGAGATAACCTATCAGCAAAAATCATAATTTTATAAAGTTCGGAAACTCTATCCGGTTCTACTTTGTACCGCTCGCAAACCTCTGCCCTAAAACGTTTTAAATCATTTAAGAACCTACTAAATTCAGCATGATTCTTAGCGGTGTCCTCATACAAGAATTGAAGGTGATGGGATAGAATTAAAGCAGACCAACTAGACTTGTTATTCACCTTTTCAAAAACCGCTTTAGCATGCTCAAATGATTTGGCTACTGGAATAGTATTTAAAGTAAAATCCATTGGCATTCCCGTTTTGGAAATACACTTTTTAGCTTTATGAGATATCTGTTCGTCATCATGTTCAATTATAGCAGTCATAGTTTCTAACCAATGATTTACAAAGAGTTTATCTTTTATATTATCAGCTATTTTACCTGCCAATAGCCCATGGGCCGGATGTGAAATTACCTCCAGTCCATCGTGTAAAAAATTTATTAGCATACTACATAAGATTAAGCGGTGACTATTAATGGTATTTACACCATTATAAAAATAATGCTCCACGCAGTATAGTATTAATTTCATTCCT
The DNA here is from genome assembly GCF_030553095.1 of Zobellia laminariae. GTDB lineage: Bacteria > Bacteroidota > Bacteroidia > Flavobacteriales > Flavobacteriaceae > Zobellia > Zobellia laminariae. Next base: position 77,869 of record NZ_CP130738.1, read on the forward strand.
ATATAGTTTAGCCCAAATGCATTTACAAGGTTTTTAGTGGTTTGTTTGAGGTAAAATTTCAACCAATAGCGAGCCCCCTATTTTCATAGGCTATATAATTTTATTGAAAAAATAAAAACGATGAATATCTCAACAACTTCCAAATCATTAAAATCTGAAAAAAGTATAGTAAAAACGTATTTCAAACAATTAAATAAACAGATAACAGAGTTGCGAAAGACTTTTGAAAGCAACTTTCCCAAATATCCCTCAAGGAAATTTGAAGCTGTTCGTGAATTTAATATTAAGCTCGTTCAAACGAAATTGAAATTAAACAACATCCCTCTATCTGAAACCACAGAAAAATCAAAAATACAAGAGCGTCTTAATCGTATATCCATTGAAATTCAAAAATTGAATAAAACGAATCATAATCTTATTAACTGAATAGGAGATTTAAGAATGCCCTATCTCCCCAATTATAGAACGATATCATCTAGAACATTAGATAACCGTGTGCGAACACAAAATAGGACGCTGTGCTTTTATAAGATTAGAATTTTACCTATATTTGACTTACAAATAATTCGGCTACAACAAATTAAGACTAGTTATTTTTAAGTCGATTACTACACTATAAACTACTTTATTGAAAACGATTAAAGATATTGCCGAAGAAGCCAAGGTTTCTACAGGCACGGTAGACAGGGTAATTCATAAACGTCCTGGAGTATCTCCTAAGACTAGGGAAAAAGTTCAGAAATTACTTGATAAGTACGATTTTGAAAGGAACATTCTCGCAAGTACATTAGCCTTCAAGAAAAAGTACAGAATTGCTACTTTAATTCCATCCGTCATATCTAAAAATCATTTTTGGCATGGACCACATTTAGGAATGAAATCCGCCGCAAAAGAAATACAAAAATACGGTGTAGAAACACATAAGTTTTTCTTTGATCAATACGATTTGAAATCGTACGAACAGGCGCTAGATAAAATTCTAGATTTGAAACCAAACGGAATTGTATTTGCCCCTTTCTTTTACAATACCTCATTAGCATTCGTAGAGAAATTAAAAGAAAAAGAAATACCCTGTGTATTTATAAATATTGATTTAGACACTCCTGATAAGCTGACGTACATTGGTCAAAATGCGCTACAAAGTGGTTACCTGTGTGGCAAAATGATGAATTTGGTTACGAAGCCCGAAGAATCTGTGGCTATATTAACCTCTCAAAAAAATGTGGGTAGACATTTGGCCATAGAGACTAGAATAAAAGGCTTTCTAGATTACTTTTCTGACCATAGCAGTGATAAGCAAATCAAAAAAATAATCATTGATGATTTTGATACGGAAATGATTGAAAAAGCACTTTCCAGGAATTAGAAAGTGATAAACAGATTTCCGGTATTTTCGTGCCATCAAGCGCTATTTTCATGATTGCCAGCTTTCTTGAGAGCAGAGGTCTGAATACTATTAGGACCATTGGCTATGATACCCATATAGATAATCTTGAATACATTAGAAAAGGATCTATAGATTTCGCTATAGACCAAAACCCTTTTGAGCAAGGGTATATGGGACTAAAAATACTCACAGAATATCTCCTTTTAAACAAAACACCGAAACCTAAATACAATTCGGCCATAAATATAGTTACCAAAGAAAATGTGGACTATTTTGATGTTGCAGATACTATTGAGTACGCCGTTTAGATGAGATTACTGAGTAGCATTTTACGCAGAGAGTACCCCATGAAAAAACTACTACTATTACTTCTTTTCTGTGCCGTATGCACGGCTAATGCGCAACAATCCGTTGCCAGACAGTGGAATGAGGTATTACTAGACGCCATACGTTCTGATTATGCCAGACCAACGGTACATGCTCGTAATCTGTACCACAGTTCCGTAGTAATGTATGACGCTTGGGCACTATTTGATGATAGCGCACAAACCGTCTTTCTTGGACAGACTTATGGCAATTATGATTGTAATTTTAATGGAATTCTACAGCCAGAAAATTTAGATACTGCTCGCCATGAAATCATGAGCTATGCCCTATATAGGCTATTAATACACCGTTTTTCTACCTCTCCCGGGGCGACTGAAACCCTAAATAATGTACAAGACTTATTTCTGTCCTTCGGATACGACCCCTTATTTATATCTACAGATTACAGTACAGGTTCTTATGCCGCTTTAGGAAACTATTTAGGCAATGAAATGATTGCTTTTGGCAACCAAGATGGTTCCAATGAAGATTTAGAATATGGTAACCAACTTTACAGACCTAGCAACCCTCCCTTGGTCCTATCAGAATACCAAGATATTACGGATATAGATCCAAACCATTGGCAGCCACTATCATTTGACCTTTTTATAGACCAATCTGGAAATTCAGTGCCCGTTGCCATTCCAGATTTTCTAGGCCCTGAATGGGGAGCGGTTGTTCCTTTTGCTTTAGAAGAGGCTAACCTACAAATTAAGAACAACGGTTTTGACTCGCATTTGTATTTTGACACCCAAGCACCTCCTCTAATAGAAAATTCTATGACTGATGGGCTTAGCGATCCGTATAAGTGGAATTTTACTTTAGTAGCCGCATGGTCAGCACATTTAGACCCAGAAGACCCTACAGTAATAGATATTTCACCAGCCGCTTTGGGTAATGTTGATATAGAAACCTACCCTACTTCATTTGAAGCGTACAAAACTTTCTACAATCTTATAGATGGAGGAGGCACTGGTAAAGGTTGGGACCTCAACCCATACACAGACCAGCCATACGAGTCTCAACTTGTAAAACGTTCGGACTATACAAGAGTCCTTGCGGAGTTCTGGGCAGATGGGCCCGATTCTGAAACTCCGCCCGGACATTGGTTTACCATCTTAAATTATGTGAGCGACCATCCTTTGGTTGAGAAAAAAATTAAGGGAGAAGGTTTTACCATGACCAATTTAGAATGGGACGTAAAATCTTATTTAGCCCTTGGTGGAGCCATGCATGACGCGGCTATTTCTACTTGGGGCATTAAGGGTTATTATGATTATGTCAGACCTATTTCGGCCATTAGGTATATGGCCAGCAAAGGGCAAAGTAGCAATTCTGAATTACCCAGTTTTGACCCACACGGTATTCCTCTAATCCCTGATTTAATTGAAATTATTGATGAAAATGATCCATTGGCAGGACCTGCGGGAGAATTTGTTGGAGAAATCAAGATTAAGGCATGGCGCGGTCCAGATTTTATAAACGACCCAGAAAATGATGTTGCCGGAGTTGGATGGATATTAGGAACGCATTGGTGGCCCTATCAACGTGGTACTTTCGTTACCCCTCCTTTTGCAGGTTATATTTCTGGCCATTCCACCTTTTCTAGGGCTGCTGCAGAAGTTATGACACTACTGACCGGAGATGCTTTTTTTATGGAGGGATGGGAACCTTTGACATTAAAGCAAATGAATTTCTGGTATTTGAAGATGGCCCTTCCGAAGACTTAACCCTGCAATGGGCAACCTATAGAGATGCTTCTGATCAAACTAGCCTTTCCAGAATTTGGGGTGGAATTCACCCTCCTATAGACGACATTCCTGGACGATTAATGGGTGATGAAATAGGAAAGCAAGCCTTCGCTAAAGCGGAGCTTCTTTTTGGGGTTAAAACATATTCCGAGGATGGTGACGATAACGCTGTGCTTTTTCCGATACCTTTTCAACAGGAAATGAACCTAGCTACTGATTTCACGGGGGAATGTACTGTGCAGCTTTATAGTTTAAACGGTGAATTAGCTTTTTCTGAAAACATCAATTTCAACGAAAAATCTAAAATAGAAACCCCTACCCTTTCTTCAGGGATGTATATTTTAACTATAAAAAATAGCGATGGAACTACTGTCCACCGTCAAAAAGTAATCAGGCAATAAGTATTGACACTTATTCTTTCATCAATCCTTTGATAAAACCAACACCAAAAAGGCCCGTATGAAAACTTCATACGGGCCTAAAAAAAACTAACAAAAAAAACAATTAGCTCATAACCTCTTGGTTACAATCTTTATAATTTTGGTTCCCAGCCTTGGGCATATTCCCTTTTCCAGCTTTCCATGGCCTTTTCGTTGTTTAAGATTTTACCAGTTTTCTGATCTATTTTTATAGTCTCTCCTGCATCTTGCGCGATATTACCTAAATGGCACAACATAGTTGAGATACTAGCATCCTGAATATCCGAGTGAAGGGATTTATCCGTTCTTATAGCTTCAAAGAAGTTACCTACATGGTTTACATCTAATTGCCCCTGCCCCATTGTATTGGTAGTTGCACTTTCTGCTCCCTCTTTTTCTTCCTTTAAAAGGTTACCATCTAAATCATACAGCTTATAAAAATTACGATCTAACTGAATAATACCTTTACTACCGTAAATGGTAGCACCACGACCTTATTGGTTTGGTATTATTTTACCACGGCTATGACCTGTCCACGTAATGAATTTATCATCTTGATACTTATAGGTAACCTGTTGGTTGTCTACAAACTGCCAGTCATCATCAAACGTGTATTTTCCACCAAAAGAAGTAACACTCTCTGGAAGGTCTACACCCAATGCCCAACGACATAAATCAATTTCATGTGTACCATTATTATGTACTTCTCCTGTACCCCAAGTCTTAAACCAGTGCCAGTTGTATGGGTGAATGTTATCTCTGTAATTTTCTCTTGGTGCAGGGCCTTGCCACATATCCCAATCTAACGTATCCGGAACAGCTATTTCATTACCTTTTCCTATGGAACCTCGGTTATTACTATAATACGCCTCGCCTTTGTACACTTCACCAATTACACCGTCTCTAATGTCCTGCACTCCCATTATAGAAGTCTTTGCAGACCTTTGCTGGTTACCCATCTGTACTTTTTTACCGTACTTTTTATGAGCTGCCACCAACAAATCGTTCTCATAAGGGTTATGGCTACATGGTTTTTCTACATACACATGTTTTCCTGCCTGTAAAGCCATTATAGCCATAGGAGCATGCCAATGTTCCGGTGTGGCAATAAATACAGCATCTACATCTTTATCCTCTAGTACTTTTCTAAAATCCTTTTCATTTTTTGGGATGTAACCAATATTTTCTTGGCACCATAAATTGTGCTCTTCAAGTATAGTATCATCTACATCACAACTATAAATAATCTTAGCATTTTTTTGCTCATGAATTGCCATTACATGCGCCTTTGCTCTACTACGAACTCCAATTATAGCACAGTTGATATGGTCATTGGCACCAAGAATATTGGCATTGGCCATAGATGGTAAAATAAGTCCACTAAATGATAAGGCTACTGAACCTGTTGCCGTTTTCTTAATAAAATTTCTTCTTGTAGTCATTATTTATCGGCTTTAGGTGTTTTTATTTGAATGTTTTTGAAGCTAACTCTGTCTCCGTGGTCTTGCAATAAGATTTGACCATTATCTAACTCGCCAAAATTTGGCCACTTAGCATATTTACTCTCAGAAACCAATTTTCTATAGGCATCACTTTTACGGTCATACTCTAATACCTTAGCTCCGTTAAGGTAATGCTCAACGTGATTTCCTTTTGATATGATGTGTGCTGTGTTCCACTCACCAATTGCTTTTATTGGTTTCTTTGGGTCCGCTTTGATTAAGTCATAAAGAGAAGAAACCGTTCGGCTACCTTCATGATTTCCTTTTTTAGCATCTGGGTGCTTTGCATCATCTAAAATTTGATACTCCAATCCTATTGAAGAACCTTCTCCTTTATTGATATTGGTGTCTACGTAATATTTGATTCCGCTATTGGCTCCTTCCGTTAATTTAAAATCGACTTTAATTTCAAAATCACCATAGTTTTCCGTGGTAACGATATCACCACCTGCTGCAGATTCCTCGCCACCGGAAGACAAAACAGTAAGAATACCATCTTTAATTTCCCAACCTTTATCTGGAAAGCTTTCTAATTTAGCTCCTCTCCAACCTTCTGTAGTAGCACCGTCCCAAAGTAATTCCCAACCTTGATCTTGTTCATTTTTAGTAAGTTGATTTGCCATATTAACTGCAGGCAAAGGACTCTTTTTTGAGTACTTAGGTAAATCGTCAGTAATGATCTTAATGTTTTTCCAAACGATTTCCGTACCTTATTTTTTATCATCATGTATAGAATGCACCTGCAAACCAATAAATCCGCTTGCCGTTTGGCTATCTATTAAATGAGCCGCTGGCACACCATTAATCCAAGTTTTTAAGGTGTCACCAATAGCTTCAATACGGTAATGATTCCAATCATTTTGTTTAAAAGCCTGCTTTGCCTTTGTATTGCTATCAGGTAGCGGATGCAACCAACCTCTACGGGCTTCATCATAAATACCTGCACTCCACGCGCGATCAGATGGATCAATTTCTACTTGATACCCGTGTATTCTTCCATTCATATAATATGGAAAGCTATTACTACGAATCTGGATACCTGAGTTCATTGATGGATCTACCTTATAATCCAACTCCAAGATAAAATCACCATACATCTTATCAGACGTCATAAAAGAATTTGGCGTGTTACTTACCGTTGTTCCAACGATTGTATTATCTCTAACTTCATAGATAGCTTCACCTCCTTTTTGGGTCCACCCCGTTAAAGTTTCTCCATCAAAAAGATCTGTCCATGGTAGCGTTTCTTTTTTCTGAGCCTGACAGCTTATAAAAAAGCTTGATGCCATTAACAACATTGCGCTGTTGTACCCAAAGGATTTTAGTTTACTCGTGTTTAAATACTTCATTTTTAATTGTTCTAAGTTGTTTTGATGTTTATGATTACCTTGAATACAGCCCATTCTCCCTTACTACGTTATGTCTCTAATTCAAATATAAATTTGACTTAAGGTGACAAGCCCATAAAAATTATTACCCATTTTGCAAAATAACGATTATCAGCGACCACGCTTCACAACTCCTATTAGCTGCTTAAAATCAATTATTTGATTAAAAAAATCAACCATAATTTGCAATAAAAAGCAAGAACTTTATTTTACGAATATAATTTCCCAACCTCAAATAACCTAGTAAAAAGTCTTAAAATGTGTGCGCACACAGATAACAATCGTGTTCGGACACGAACTAAATACTAAGATTACGATAGAAATACCGCAAATAATTAACGATTACGCATTTTAATCACAACGCCATCTGCTCCTTTCGTGATACTTTTCATCCTACTTTGAAGTTTAAATTTTCAAGAAAAATCCTATTTGAGTTAATATATCTTTTTATCCGTTCCTGCCATTTAGTACAAAAACAATATTTTCGCTCTCAAATTCCCTCTAAAAAAAATGAAATAGGAAGCTCCAAAAGGGTGATACTTGACGTATATAAAAAAGTAATTATGTATTTCCTTTAAAATCTGGGCAACTTGCTTTGAGATTTATAAAAGCAAATACATTAATTGATGACCAATCAATAACAGAAAACAGATATGACTCTTAACCTTTATTTAGCGGACGATGATAAAGAAGACCGCGAATTGTTTGTGGAAGCTCTTGATGAAATCAAAATCCCTACTAAAATAACTCAGTTTGATAATGGCGTAGATCTTATGGACAACCTATTTTCCACCATAGATTTACCGGATGCTGTTTTCTTAGATTTACACATGCCGCTTATGAACGGTTTTGAATGTTTAACAGATATTAGGAACTTTTCTAGATTTGACGGTATTAAGGTTATTGTGTACTCCACTTCTTACCTCCAGAGAGAAGTAAACCAATTGCAGGCAGATGGCGCCAACCAATATATTCAGAAACCTTCTTCTTTTGAGGACCTTAAAATTATGCTTCACAAGAGTTTATTGTCTATGGTTCAAAAAGATGATGAAGAATCCAATCCTGGCCAATTTGTTATTTTGGTTTAATTGAATTTTCACCCTATTATACAACAGGATTACATTGACTTTAATCCTATTAATTTTAGCTCAAAAACTCCTTTTTTTTGCATCATAATTATAACTTTTAGCGCTAATCCCAGGTATAATCACCCTGTACTTTTGTATCAGAATTAATGTTTAATTTAAATAATATTGATATGAAAATGACAAAATCGATTTTAATAGCTGCTACATTCCTTTTTACTTTAGGAGCATCCGCACAAGATAAAGATGACCAAAGGGTAATGGCAGATGCCGAGAATGCAAAAGCTAAACTACAACAGTCAAACAAAGGCCTAGACATGTTTTTTGACAATGCTTCTGGCTATGTAATTTTCCCTAATGTTGGTGAAGGTGGACTTATTGTAGGTGGTGCTTCCGGTAATGGCGTACTGTATGAAAACGGAAAAGCAGTTGGTATGGCCGATTTAAAAAAATTGGACATAGGACTACAAGCTGGTGGACAAGCCTTAACTGAAGTTATTTTCTTTGAAACCGAAGATGCTTTAGAAAGATTTAAACAAGATAAATTTGAATTTTCTGCCGAGGCTACTGCTGTAGTATTGAAAAAAGGAGTTGCTGCCAATGCAAGTTATGACGACGGTGTTGTTGTATTTGCCAAGCCAAAAAAAGGATTGATGGCTGACCTTTCTGTAGGTGGACAAAAGTTCAACTATACTGATATGAAGAATATTACAAAGAAATAATATTTTATTTCTTAATGAAAAAGCCGGTCTAAAGACCGGCTTTTTTTATGCCAAATTTTAAACTTCTCATCTACAGATCCACAATAGGAAGCTGCAATAAGAATCCCAATTAGCAAAGGTGTTGCGTAATAATATCTGTCAGTTGTTTTTTCATTGCGCTATAAGACCTAGACTTGGTAACGAACATATTGGCTCCTAAATCCAAACAACGTACGTGGTCTTTGGGATTGCTTGTAGTTGAATACATAATTACGGGGATTTCTAAAAAAAGCGTATTTTTTCTAATTCTGGTCAAACAATCTGCACCACTAACTACGGGCATATTCAAATCTAAAAATATGAGTTTTGGTAGAATGGACAACTCAGTGGTCATACGTTTCAAAAAAGACGGTCCGTTTTCATAGCACTCCAGAGGCAACATCGGAAAAAGCTCTTCCATGGCTTCTTGAAACAACATGCGGTCGTCTTCATCATCATCAATATAAATAAGTGGTCCGGTATTCATAATAAGCTTATTTCCAGCGTACCCTCCAAACATTATATCTCTGTTAAAGGGAGGCCAAAGATAACCTCCAAATTTTCTTAACAATCACCATGCTAGATAATTAGCAAATATTTATTGTTATGGCAAAAATTACTGGTAATTATTAATCAAAAAGCAGTATCAAGGCCCTAAAACGTCTATCTAGGTCGTTATTCTACTTATTCCTCAATACCCAATAATTTTAAGTTGTAGGTATTGCCTTCAAATTACTAAAGATTTATTCATAACCACCTCTTTTTTTAACTTTCATGTAGAAAAATAAATATAAAAGAACAAATACCTCAATCAGGTATTTATAGGGTTAATATTTAGCGGATTAGGGTTATTTATAAGCCCTCCATTTTTACCTACTAATTCCGTTTCAATGTATTTTTGATAAGACACTTATGAGCTCCTTTTGCTTATAAAAAACACAGATATTATGGAAACTATTTTAAATAAAAGTGCGGGTATGGGAGCCATCTTAACAGATGACGCTTCTACTACCTTTAGAGTTTGGGCACCCAATGCCGATAAAGTTTTTGTTATTGGCGATTTTAACGATTGGAAAAAAGATGAGTTTGAACTTGAACTAGAGGACAATGGCTATTGGGCCGGCGTTACCGAAAAATGTAAAGAGGGAGACGAATACAAATTCCTGATCATAAACGGTAAGAACGAATATGAACGTAACGACCCTTATGCCGTAGAGGTTACCAATAGTAATGGGAATTCTATTGCTTAAGGAAGCTAGATTTTGATTGGGAGGGAGATGATTTTCAAATTCTAAATTGGAACGAGCTGGTTATCTACGAGCTACATGTGGGTACTTTTAACCGTAAAAAACCGGATCAGGTTGGTACGTTTGAAGATGTTATTGAGAAACTACCCTATCTAAAAAAACTGGGCATTAACTGTATAGAATTACTGCCTGTAGCAGAATTTGCAGGTGGAATTTCTTGGGGCTACAACCCAGCGCATCCTTTTGCTATTGAACAAGATTACGGCGGGCCGGATGGATTTGCTAAATTGGTAAAAGAGGCCCATAAACAAGGTATTGCCGTAATTATGGACGTGGTGTACAACCATTTTGGACCTTCTGATATAGCGCTTTGGCAATTTGATGGGTGGAGCGAAAACGATAAAGGCGGTATCTATTTTTATAACGATTACCGTTCGGAAACCCCATGGGGAGATACACGACCTGATTATGGCCGAACCGAAGTAAGGAAATACATTGCGGACAATGCTATCTTCTGGATAGAACAATACCGTTGTGATGGTCTCCGTATGGATGCCACTTCATACATTAGATTTGAAGGTGGTGGTTTGGGAATTGATACGGAAATAAACGAAGGGAATATCCTTATGCGTGATATTAACATGCAAATCCAATCTAAATACCCACATATATTGACCATTGCCGAAGATTTAAAAGGTGATGATAAAGTAACGGATGATGCCGACTATGGTGGTCTGGGGTACGGCTCCCAGTGGGATATGAATTTTGTACATCCCGTTCGTGAGGTGCTTACCATGATTAATGACTCAGATAGAGACCTTCAACAAATTGTGAACGCCCTTACCTACAGCTATAGTGGTGATGCTTTTAGAAGAATCGTTTATACGGAATCTCATGATGAAGTTGCCAATGGTAAGGCACGTGTTCCAGAAGAAATTCAGCCGGGAGATGCAGAAAGTCCGTTTGCTAAAAAACGTGCTATTTTGGGTATTGTTCTTACCCTCACTGCTCCGGGAATTCCTATGCTTTTTCAAGGTCAGGAATTTATTGAAGATGAATATTTTCAGGATACGGAAGCTTTGGATTGGGGAAAACTAGATAAGCTAAAAGGCATCAAAAAATTATCTACGGACCTCATTGCACTTAGAACCGGAAAAGCAGAACGCACCAACGGACTGCGAGGGCAACAGATAGAAATTGTTCACTTTAACCAAGACACCAAAATCCTTGCCTATGTACGTAGTACGGATGGTGATGATAATGAACCTGTTCTAGTTGTTCTAAACTTTGGGAACAAACCTTTTGAAGAATATGGCATTGGCGTTGCCAGGATGCAGAATGGAAATTACGTTTCAATAGCACTTGGAAAGGTTATGATGAAGATTTCTCCGAACTAGCCGTAGAAGGCATGGAAAAAGTAGAAGAACCAACGGACGAAAAACCGTTCACTGGTCAAATTACCATTCCTGCTTACGCAGCGCTCATTTACACCAAGTAAACATTAGCCTGTTTTACAGAAGTCTATAGAACTGCCCTATACCGCAAGTGCATTCCGCTTGTGTTATGGGGCAGTTTTTTAATGCCTTAACATGTTTGGTTGCCTCCTACTCCACTTGAAAACCCATTGCAATGGAATCCATCAAAAAAGAAACGGATAGCGGCTATCCTCCTCAAAACAGCCCTTTATCTTTGTAGTATGTCAAACCTGTATTCAAAAAACAATTCACTTGAAAAGTTCAAGAATGAGGTTCAAAATGCCTTTTTTGGGCCCTGAATACACTAAAAAAGAGAAGAAAACATGAAATATCTAATATATAGTATCATAATAGTGTTGATTATTGGATGGATTTTAGGATTTTTGGTCTTTCAGATTTTGGGAGGTCTAATTCACCTATTATTGGTACTGGCCGTACTCCTAATTGTCTATAATTGGTTTACAGAACGGAAAAAGAACATATAATTAAAAGCACCCTTTTAGCATGGCCTCAGGATTTTTTGCGTTACTAGATGATATTGCCACACTTATGGATGACGTTGCCGCCATGAGTAAAATTACGGCCAAGAAAACAGCCGGTATTCTAGGAGATGATTTAGCGGTAAATGCGGAGAAAGCCTCCGGTTTTATGTCCGATCGTGAAATTCCTGTGCTTTGGGCCATCTCCAAAGGTTCCATGATCAATAAAATTATTATTCTGCCTATTGCCTTTCTGTTAAGTTACCTGTTGCCTCCCGCTATTATTGTTGCGCTGGTGTTAGGTGGACTCTATTTGGCATATGAAGGAGCCGAAAAAATCTATGAAGTTTTTGTTCCGCACCATGATGCCGCACATGAAACTTTGAATACAGAAATGACCGAAGCAGATATTCTTGCTTTGGAAAAAGAACGCGTAAAAGCAGCCATTGTAACAGATTTTATTCTCTCCGTAGAGATTGTTATCATAGCCTTGGGTTCCGTTGCAGATGAGCCGTTAAATATTCAAATACCCGTAGTTTCGCTAATTGCTCTAATTGCCACCGTTGGCGTGTATGGTATTGTAGCTATGATTGTTCGTATGGATGAATTTGGCCTTAAACTCATTAACCTTAATGAGCAGGATAATAGCTTTTCTGATTATGTGGGCAGGTTCTTGGTAGGTGCCTTACCATGGGTTATAAAAAGTCTTTCCGTAATTGGTACCATTGCGCTCCTATTGGTTGCCGGTGGTATTTTTGTACATAACATTCATTTCTTCCATGATCTTTTGCCACAATTACCGGACATTGTTAAAGAATTTCTAGTAGGCCTTGGCGTAGGTTTGGTAGTCTTAGCTGGCGTTAAATTGGTAATGAAGGTGATTAGCCTTTTTAAGAAGAAGAAGAAGTAACCGCACTACCCAACTGAGAATTGTTCCTCAATTTTATTTTTTGCTTTGCAGCGGATGTTTTATGTGCTGTAAGCCTATGATGTTTTTGCCCAATACGCTAGAGGTCATTTTCATTTTAGGCAGAAGATTCCTTGCAGATTTCTAACTCCAGATTTCTTTTTAAATAAACTTTTCTCAAGAATTGATGTATTTCCCTCTTACGTCGATAAATTCCTACACTTTAACGAATAGTACTCATCTTACACTATACTTACAGATTTCTGTAATCGTATTTTGACTAGTATTGTGATTTTTATAGATACATCTAGAGGGTAAAGAAAACTGCATAAACCAACTAGTTGCTTTTTTCCGCTAGATTATAGATATAGAGCAACTAGTTGCTTTATATAATCATTGGCAACAACTATGAGAAACATCATCCTAATAATACTATTCGCCTTTAACCTGAACTTCTCTCAAGGTCAAGATACTATCAAACCGGATACTTTGAAGCAGGTCGAATTGGTTCAGACTTTACAAAATGAGACTCTTCCAGAATTGGATTATTACAAAATGCTTTATAATTCACAAGTTGAAAGTAATGATACATTCGAGACCTTATTCCAATGGACAATAGGATTATCTTTTGGTTTTTTAATTGCTATAATCGGAAGTCAAATTTTCTTTAATTATCGTATCAACAAAAAGGAAATCGAGTATATCAAAAAAGATTTACAGGAATCAATTCTGGAATTGGAAGGAAGACAAAACAAAAATATGACTACCAAATTTTCGGAACTAGAAAAAGAGTTGAAAATTGTCATCGAGAAAAACTCTAATACAGCAAATGAAAAATTAGAAGAGAAATTAAAATCATCAGAGAAAATTCAATCAATCGAATTAAAAATTCTTGAAAATACTATTGACCGTGGATTAAAGGACCTTTCACAAAGAACAGAAAAAGAATTAAAAGTTTTGGAAAAAGACTTATCAAAAAATACTGGAGATTTATGGAAATTAAAAGGTATAGAATCAAATGCACTTACAAGTTTTATAAAAAGTGCCTTGTTACAAAAAGATCTTAATTATGAGGTTAAATATATTCTTGATGACATTATTCAAATCCTTCATCCTATGGACGAAATTTTCGAATCGGATTATGAAAACTTAAAAAAGCTTTATGAGTTAGTAAAAACAAGTCATAAATCAAAAGCAGAAAAGTTGAATGATGCAATTAAAAATAAGGGGATTTATACGTTTGATATGAGTAAACCTGATTGGAATGTTGGAATGTTTGGTTTTGGTCCGACAAAAAAAATAATTCGAGTAAAAAAGAATGAAAAATAGCAGTTGCTAACACCGTGTAAAAATAATTGCTTGGTTCTCGCCTACTTGGAAAATCCTGCGGATTTTCCTCTGGTTCGTTCCATTTTTAGTAAGTTAGTTGCTTGCCCACGCAACTATCCTTACACATAACCGTTGCCAGTAATTTAGCCTATGATAAATTTTGAAGTCCTAAAACAAATATCAAAAAACCTCGAACACACTTCATACGAAGATATTTTAAGACTCTTAGAGGAGCTTGAAATCTCATATATAATGACTTTCAATATTCCGAAAGGAACTCTAATTTCAAGAATTAGACCATCTGAAAGAAAGCCTTACTGTAAAGAATCTCAAATTTCATATAATCCTAATCCGGAAAATTATGGCAGAGCAAATAAACCGAATGAACCAATTTTTTATGGTTCTATTCAAGGACCAGGAATGCTAAACTCTCTGGACACAAATGTTTGGGAATGGTTAAATATTTTAAATAGTAAACCATTAAATAAAATAGACTTTCCCTTAAGTTTCACATCAGGGTTTTGGGAGATACAATCAGACCTGCCTACCATCCCGATAATCTATAATAATGTAAGCAAAGAGAAAACCAAACTATTTGATTCTTTATTGGAGAATTATGAAAAACATTCTGGTGTTACAGAATTAAGTTCAAAAATAATTGAATTTTTAGCCAATGAATATTCTAAGGTTGATATCAATAGTCCAAATGATTATAAACTTACAGCTGCATTCTCAGAATTAATCCGCACTCGTATTGGAAAAAAATACCATCAATTCTTTATCCGAGCGTAAGAACTGAGGAAAATGGATACAATATTGCAATAACCCCATTAGACGTCAAAAAGTACTTAAAACTATTAAGAGTAGAAACATTTACAGCTTATCGAAAAGGTGGTAAATACATATTCGACAAAGAGAATATTATACACCACATCAATCAAGATGGCACATTTAATTTGTCGGACTTTCCAAATTTGTGGATTTCAAAAGGAAATGAATGGTGTGTAAATAAATTAGATGACCTATAAAAACTACTTACAACAAAGCCTAAACTTATTGCGGACTTTAGGGCCAATTTTAAAGAGCTATTTATGTATATAATGTCGCTAAATCTTCTGGATTTAGCTTTGGACAGAAAAAAGCAAAACTAAATAATTAGTTTTAGCATTATTTATGAAAAATCTCAAATACATCCTACTTTTAGTCTTCATTACAAGCACTTTTGAAATGATTTCTCAAGATACGTTGGACATGAAGGAAGTGTATATTGATAATGATTTGGTCTACAAAATGAATGGCCAGAGATTTACTGGACTTGCCCAACAGAAACGAAAAAATGGACATCTGACCTATGAAGAAAAGTATAAAGACGGAGTTGTTTTTTCCAGTAATCTTTACTTTAATACTAAAGAAAAAAAGGTCTCCAATAGGACAATTTACAACCGCTACAAATTATGGGTTCTTGAAAAGGAAATAAATTTCCGACTTTCCAAAGACACATTTGAAATTAAAAGCTATGATGAAAATGGGAAGAAAATACTACTTGAACAGTTTGAAAAGAGTAAAGTTATATACAGTTGTGAATATAACGGTAGAAAAAAGCACGGAAAAGAATTGTGCTACGATGTTGATGGAAATCAATTAGTTTTTGAGTACATAGACGGTAAAAAAGTTAAGAAATGATGCCTCTAATAATACTAGGTATTGGACTCGTGTTATGGATGTTAAGTATATACTTAGTTCATAAATGGAAATACTTCTGGGTGTTCTTTGGTATTAATCTTATAGTATTAGCTCTCTATACTACTTACACAATCTACGGAAATTTAGAATTCTTGGGTCATGACGAATATGGTTTAGGTAGATTAATGATGTTATTTGCTATTCCAATAGTACATGTTTTAATTGCATTCATTATCGCGGTTGTTATAAACTATCGCCTAAATAAAATAACTATTACCCACAATACCTATAGCAAATAGGGTATAAAGTATTAAATTAAATGGCTTAGATTTATTTACTAAGTCCGCCAAATTTTGGGGGTTTGGCAATTAAAAAAAGAAAGATAATTATAAAACAAAAAGCTTTGGCTCGTAGACCAGACGGAAACGAAAAGTTTCCTTGCCTGCCCTATTTGCCAAAGCCGAACCGTTACAGCACATATGTTTCAAAAACTAACATTCCTCATAATTGCAATATTTCTGCTTTTAATTAGCTGTGGAAAAAAGCAGACTGATTTGGAATTTGAAAAGTCTGTTGCGAATGAAATTTTCCCAGCGTTACTTGATTCTGTATTTCAAGATACAAGATTGGCACCACCACCACCACCACCACCAAATTCTGAATGGAGTGATGCAACAGCAATTAAATGGGACGAATCTAAAATGATTGCTGAGTACGAAAAGCGAAAAGTTGAATTAGAAAAGGACACAACTAAATTGGTTATTGCGATTGTGGACAGTACTTATCAAATAAATCAAAGAGCAAAAAAAGAACTTATTGATTTTTATAAGGATTACGAAATTGAATTAGATACTCTTAACATTATAAAATCTTATAAAATAAATTTGACGGATTTAAAACACGCAGATAAATTTAAGCTCAAGTATCGTTCTGAATTGCCAGCGACAAGCAAAGTATGGAAAGGCGATTACGATTTTCATCTTTCTGGAATAACTGGGTTTTCTCGAATTCAATTTGACCGAACAAAAAATTACGGAGTTTTGATAAGCGGATTTGGTTGCGGGCGACTTTGCGGATTTAGTGGTTTGGTTTTTATTAGAAAAATAAATGGTAAATGGATAATTGATAAAATAAAAGTTACGGGAATATCTTGAAAAAAGAATTTAAACATAACAATAAGCTATTTAGACCCCCCCGCTGGCGCAAGCGTCACGCTAATGTCTACACCCGAGTAAGCCAGCAACTTACTTTAAGCCCCTCCACGAGGCTTTTTTTTGATTACGCCCCAGAATGGCAAAGCTATTTTCGGGCTCAAAAAAGAAAAGCCTTTCCCGTTTCAAAACCTCTATAAAAGCTTCCCTTTCCATTCCCAACTCTTTCCAGATTTCGTTTCTAAGTTTGCGTTGTAATTCAATTAAAACCTTATAAAATGTAAACAGAAACCGTTCAATTTATAAGATTAAACAGCTTAAAAAATTCTAATTGAATTGAAACCTTCAAACTAAAATGAAAACTAAATGATTTTACTGAGAAAATTTTTAATCTAAGTAAAAATAAACTTCATGTAAAAGCAACTGTTGCGTGAAACTTTACTCCGCTGGTTTTTAATAAAGTGGGAACCAAAAAAAAGACCTTGTTTTACCAAGGCCTTCTCTAATAATTGTAACGCTACTCATGAAAGTCTTTACAGCCTTTTATGTGATATCATAAATTCTTCAATTTCCGTTGCGGAAGTGGGGAGTCTGTTTCCTAAAATTTGTGCGCCATTACTTGTAATCAAAAACACATCTTCTACTCTAATACCTCCAAAATTTCTATATTTTTCAAGTACTTCATAATCTATAAAGTCTAGATACTTGCCTTCTTTTTTCCTCAAATCAATTAGTTCCGGAATAAAGTAAATACTAAGGCTCTACGGTCAACACCATACCTTCTTCTAAGGCACGGCCTAATCGTAAGGAACGGAAACCAAAATCGGTTCGCTTTTTTAAGGTGTCCGTATACCCCACATATTGTTCTCCCAGATTTTCCATGTCATGAACATCAAGCCCTAACAAATGTCCTAATCCACATTGAAAAAACATGGTATGCGCTCCTTTTGCAACTGCTTTTTTAGGGTCTCCTTTCATAAGGCCAAGGGTAATTAGACCTTCAACTATTTTTTCGGCTGCAGCCAAATGCACATCTAAAAACAATTGCACATGGTCGCAACATCTCTACCGCTGTGCGATAAGACGCATACATAATATCATAAACAGCTTTCTGAGTTGCACTGAACTTTTTAGCAATGGGAAAGGTACGGGTAAGATCTCCCGCATAACCAGATGCCACTTCTCCCCCACAATCGCATAGGAGCATATCTCCTTCACTCAATTCATTACCCCTGTAGTGATTATGCAAAATCTGACCATTGATGGTTACAATAGGCGGAAACGAGGTTCCTACTCCCTTGGCAAGCGCAATTTTACTTACTTCCCCAAAAACATCGGATTCTTTTAATGCTGGCTTGGCAACTTCCATTGCCCTATACTGCATTTCTACCGTGATATTCAATGCTTTTTCGATTTCTAAAACCTCAGCGGCAGATTTTTTAGTTCTCAGTTTTACTATAGCTTTTATAAGCTCTACAGAACTATGTTCCTCAAGTTCGGGTATAGCCACATTTAATAAAGCCGATAATTTTACGGAATGTTCTGCTCTATACGGCGGTAAAAAATGTACTTTTTTTCCTTTGGAAACCGCCCCTCCAATATATTCCGATAATTCTGAAACCGACTTTACAGCAGACACTCCCACCTTACGGGCTTGGCTTTGTAAGGATTCTATTGGACCGGAAAAAACAATATGATCGATTGATGGATCATCACCAAAAATAATTTCTTCATCATTATCTAAATCAATGATTGCCGTTAGTCCAAAAGTTTGAATTCCAAAGAAATAAAGAAAGGTACTATCCTGCCTAAAAGGGTATATATTGTCTTCAAAATTTATACCCACTTCATCATTGCCCGTAAGAAGAATTAATCCTTCTCCTACCAGCTTCTTTAATCCTGCTCTACGCGCTATATATTCTTGTGTTGAAAACATTTCTAAGATGTAAATAATTAAACTATTAAATAAACAAAAGCCTCACGAACTACTATTTGCCTCCGGCCGGTAAATTCTCTTTCCAATACTTCTCCATAGTCTCCCTTAAGTGATAAGAGGTATTCTCTCGTTCATTAATCCTATGAGACCTCATGGGGTAAGACATCATATCAAAAATCTTATTATTCTCGATCAGCTTGTTAATCAGCATTTCAAAACTTTGGTAATGCACATTGTCATCTGCCGTTCCGTGAATAACCATAAGGTTACCTTCTAGGTTTTGTGCAAAATTTATGGGCGAACCATCATGATATCCTTTAGCATTATCCGTTAACAAGCCCATGTAACGTTCTTGATACGTGGCATCATACAATCTTTGGTCGGACACAAAACTAACCGCCAATCCGGATTTGTAAGTTTCAGGGTAACGGAACATACAGTTTAATGTCATCTGACCACCACCACTCCATCCCCAAATACCAACTCTAGAAGCATCTATAAAATCATACGTTTCCATAATTTTATTTGCCGCTTTGTTCTGGTCCTCAGAAGCTAGGATACCTATTTGTCCGTAAATAGCATTACGCCATTTCTTGCCTCTTGGGGTCTTTGTTCCCCTATTATCAACACTCATAACAATATACCCTTGTTGTGCCATATACTGGTCCCAAAGGCTACCTCCGCCCCAATTATCCTGCACTGTAGAACCGGCCGGCTCACCGTACACATAAAAAAGTAACGGGTATTTTTTTGAAGGGTCAAAGCCAATAGGTTTAATCATAAATGCATCTAAAACGGCATCTCCTATATCTACTTTTACAAATTCTTTAGGCTGAAGTTGCAACGCATCAAATTTCTGTTTCAATTCTTTATTATCCTCTAGCACCCGTATTTGTTTATGAGCTGGCAAACTGACTAGCGAATACACCGGAGGCGTCGTAGCATTTTGAAAAACCTGAATTCCCCATTTCGCATTTTCGGAAATCTGGTTGCGTTTTGTCCAGAATTAGCTGCAGGCGTTACCCGTTGGGCAGTTCCTTTTCCATCAATGCGGCTTCTATACAAATAGCGTTGTGTGTAATCATCCGGTGAGGCCGTATAGTACACATACCCTCCTTTTGGATCTATGCAGTTTATGCTCACCACATCAAAATTGCCTTTGGTTATGGGTTTAATATCCGTCCCGTCTCGTGACACTTTGTACAAATGCAACCAACCGTCTCGCTCACTAGACCATGTAAAATATTTCTCGTTGTTCAACCAACGGATATCATCATGCATATCTAAAAAAGCTTCGTCTTTCTCTGTCAGGATATTTTTAAACTTAAGCGTTTCAATTTCTGCTACATATACTTTATTCGTGTTTTGCGGACGGTTCAGTTGTTGGATCATTAATTCGTTGGAATTTGGAATAAAATCCATTCGGGCTAAATAATTATTCCGTGGGTCACCAGGAATATCAAATCATTTGGTTTCCCCTCCTTTTGCCGGCACTACACCCACCTTTACTGCAGACAGTTGTGTACCCACTTTAGGATACGGCATAGGAATAGGCTTGGAATAAATAGAATCTACATTATTGATCATGTAAAAAGTACCTACACCCGCTGTATTAGATTGCCAATAGGCAATATTCTCCCCGTCAGGACTCCATCTAAAACCATCCCTACAATTTAATTCTTCCTCATAAACCCAATCAAAAGTTCCGTTTATAATATTACCGCCGCCATCTTTGGTTATCTGGGTAACGCTATTTGAGCTTACCTCTTCTACATAGATATTTAGGTCACTTACATAACCCACTCTAGACCCATCTGGAGAAAATTTAGCGAACATTAACGTAGCCTCTGGCAAAGATTTACCCAACTGGCTTAATTTCTTTGTAGCCAAATTCAGCAACCAATAATCCCCTCTAGTATGGTAACGCCATACCTTTCTGGTATTGGTGAAAACAAGAAGTTTGGTATTATCATCGGACCATTTGTAATCTTTGATGACCAAAGGCTTTTCAGTGCCTTCAGGTATTAAATCTACCGCGGAAACTATAAAAGTCCTTTTTCCCGTTTTGGCATCATATTTTACAATATCCTTCCCGGCAAGACCGGCACTTTCCTCTAATGTAGAATAGCCCTTGTTGTCTTTCATCCACCTAACGGGACCAAAACCTTTCTGACCAAATGCGTCATTTTTATAAATATCCGCCAGGGTAAGTGTTTTTGCTTCTTGTGCAAACCCTATGTTCGCAAATACTAGAATTGCCAATAGGTTGATCCATACCATTTTCTTCATACGTATTCCTCTTTTTACCAATAATGAGTTAGAAATTATTTACTTTCACTTAACAATGCTTGCAGGTATCCTTTAAAAATTAGGTCATGCCAAGGGAAGCGTCCTAAGTTACAATACGCACTGGTTATTTTTAAACCCTTTTTGCACTTTTAACAAAACTATAGGGCAACCTTTTTACAAGCTGCGCATCTATTAGACTGAACCTCTAATCTATATCATATAATGAAAAGAAAATTCATGTTTTTGCTTACCGCTGTACTTTGTAACGGATTGTTCCTTGCCTGTAATGACACCGATGATACTATTGAATGTATTGAAGATTTTTCAGGTGTTTTGGCTTCCGCCGAAGAAAAATTACCCGGAGATTGGATGCTGACCGCCATGACGGCCGATACCGAAATTGACCTAACCGATGATGAAACGGACAACCCCTTAAAAGACCTTTTCGCACAGTATGAAGATTGCCAGAAAGATGCTTCCTACTCTTTTGGCACCAACCGTACCTATGTGTACCGACAGGCACAAAATACAGCGGACTGTACTAACCAAGTTACTTTGGGCGGTACTTGGCAACTTAGCGATGATACGCTCCGTTTGGTAACCGATTGTAACCTGAGTTCTATTGCGCTAACGTTTGCAGAAGACGACTCCGCTTTTATGTTTACCAACTCGTTTTCTATTGCAGATGCAGAGGGTAAGACCATACAGACCAACGTAACGTTCACGTATACGCTTACGGTGCAATAGCAACATATACTTTACATAATAAATAGTTTAATTGCCAATCATAAGAGCTCGTTTCTTTTGATTGGCATTTTTTTTAAAAAACTGTGGGAGCTCTATTTATCAAGAGATTCACAAAATCCTGAATTTATTTAAGCGGGAGTGCTACTAATGTTTAAGTCTACATATTCCCGCATTTTAAGGAATAGCATATTTCTTAAACCAAAACTAATGGGTTTTCTGTAATCGTAATCTAATTTGTATTGCGATATTTATAACTGAATCTTTAGAGGAAGAAACTCAATTCTGTATAAAGCCTTTAGTCTCTTTTTACCGCTAGATTAGAGAAATAAAGTGATTTAGTTGCTTTATTCTATTGTTGTCTGCAAGCTAAAAAATATCCGAATTTAAATGTCAAATACAGGGAATTCTGAAACAACAACTTTAGAGTAAGCCTTTTGATACTTAATTGAATTTTTAAAATATCCTTAATTTCATCTGAAATATCACCTACATTTTCATGCTTCTGATTTGTTTGAACTACTATGGTTAATACATCTTTACCGTTATTAAACCTTCTTACAATACATTCATAATTCCCAGCAGAGCCATGATGAGTATGTTCAGTAATTCTATTCTTTGTCCATTCTACAGAACCTAAAGGAGATTGAATATTCCCAAAAAAATCGGCTTTCTCAGACAAGAACTTTATCGATTTTTGATTTATAATTTTATACGAATGCAGGTTTTCTAACCAACTATATAAATCGTTTGCAGTTAAACTAAAAATTGCTCCTGAGATTGTTACTTTATAAGAATCCTCCTCATAATCATCGTTAAAAGGTATAGCCATTAAACTCTTATCTAAATATGGAGCTTCTGGATGAATTACTGCATCCTTTAAAGAAAAAGGAATGAATAAATTTTGAGTAACATACGCTGCAAAAGTTTGATTTGTGATTTTTTCTACAATTGGGACAGTAACATTGGACTATGGTTGGTATATAAGTAATCCGTCCTATGGCTTAAACTCCAATTCTTCTATATTTAATAAATCTTCTTTAATTTTTTCATCAGTAATTCGTTCATTTATTTCGAAGTATTTATCCCATTCGACTTCTGGAAGACCACTAGTGTATTGCATTAAATTTTCAATTGAAATTGTTGATGCCCAACTTGGTAAATCTTTTAAGTATATATTTATTTTATCCTCAACATTAAGCAATCCTTTTTCTTGCAGTTGCATGATTGAAACTGCTGGGAATTCTTTATAAACCGAACCTAAATCAAAACGAAATTTTTTAGTAAGCTTTACTGTTTTAGAGCCATCTGAAAACCCAAATGAATTTTCATAAACTTTTTCTTCATCTAGAACTACTAAAATATTTCCGTTGAATTCCCCTTCTGCTGCTAGCTCTTTTATATAAGAATCTATAGAAGTGTGACTACTGCAGTTCACAAAAGTTATTGATATAAACAGTAGTAATAGCGTAGAAAAAATACGTCTCATAAAATTAAGTAGAATGTTATATTTCAAAGACGAACATTTATAAGTTTTGTTACAGTATAGATTCTATTTCATTTCAAAGCTTATACTGTCTTTGCCACAATTTATTACGTCCCACACAATCGAAATTTAACTATAACGGAAAAGGTAGCAGAAAACAAAGCCTAAACGTAATGCGGGCTTTGAGCTTAATCAAAAGGTCTGCGTAAATTTATAAAGTCGCTAAATTGAAAATTACGTGTCAGCGAAATGTTCAAATTTAGCTTTGGACAGAGAAAAGAAAAACTAAACAATAAGCTTTAGCTTCGCGCTAAGACGGAAACCAAAGGTTTCCTTACTACCCGCACTACGCTTAGCTAAAACGTTAGGCACAAGCACAAAACTGAATGAAAAAAGCAATTATAATTGGTGCAACTTCTGGAATTGGAAATGAGCTTGCCAGAATTCTTGTGAAAAATGAATATAAGGTTGGAATTACAGGAAGACGAAAGACTAAACTTGAAAAGTTAAAAGAATCTGACCCAATAAATTTCAACATCAGTTCTTTTGATTGCACAACAGAAAACAACTCTGAAAAACTGACTAAATTAGTCAATGAAATGGGAGGTTTAGATTTGTTGATTTTAAGTTCAGGTACAGGAGACTTAAATGAGCAATTAAAATTTGATATTGAGGATGCAACTAACAAATTAAACGTAATTGCTTTTACCGAAATTGTAGACTGGACATTCAATTATTTTGAAAAACAAGGAAAAGGACATCTAGTAGGAATAAGTTCTATAGCAGGAATAAGAGGTAGTAGAATTGCACCAGCTTACAATGCTTCAAAAGCCTATCAGATAAATTATTTGGAAGGTTTAAGGCAAAAAGCAAAAAAAACGAAGCAACCAATTTACGTTACTGACATAAGAATAAGGCTTTGTTGATACGGATATGGCAAAAGGAGAAGGTCAGTTTTGGGTAACGACTAAAGAAAAAGCTGCGAAACAAATTCTTGGACTCATCCAAAAAAAAGGAACGTTGGCTATGTCTCTAAAAGATGGCGATTGATTTCGATACTCTTGAAAGGACTACCAAATGGAATATATAATAGAATGTAAAAGCCAGTGGCTAACAAAAGTAACCGTTGCACAACTCGTCATCATGAGTAAATTAATGGCTTTTTATTAACCATCGCAATTTGCCCGAGTATAAAAAACAATCCTAAACTAGGAATAGAAATATATCTAACGTAATTAAATGAAAAAATTAAAAGAACTAACTGACGCTAAAATTGAATCAGGAAGACAGGCTAATCCTGAGTTTATGAATGGTGTAGATGCTATAATTAAACAAGCAAAAGAATTTCAACAAGGAGAAGATGCCATAAAAATTGCACAGAAAGCTCCTAATTTTAAACTACCTAACCCTGAAGGTAAATTAATATCATTAGACATTTTATTAGAGAAGGGTCCTGTTGTTATTACATTTTATAGAGGTAATTGGTGCCCTTACTGTAACCTACAACTAAGAGCTTTACAAGCTAGATTAGATGAAATTCATGCCTTGGGAGCTACATTGGTTGCCATAAGCCCACAAGTCCCAGATGGTTCATTAACCGAAGATGAAATTAGTAATATGGACTTTACGGTATTGTCTGATCAAGACGCAAAAGTTGCTTTACAATATGGTGTTGCCTTATAGAAGTGCCCGAATTTTTAGCAGAACATATGCGCGTAGACCGTAAACTTGATTTAGAGAAAATTAATAATGGTAACGGCAATGTATTACCAATTCCGGCCACCTTTGTATTAGGAAAAGACGGACTAGTTACTTGGCGCTATGTTAACGTTGACTACAGAACTCGTTCAGAGCCTGATGAAATTATTGAAGCCTTAAAAAATCTATCTTAAGAACGTGCTGTCTTTTAATAATGAATGAGTATTTGTTTACCAAAAAAAGTTCCATTCATTGATCACCAGGTCGCGTCACTATTTCTAAAATAAAACTGGCTACAACTAAACCCATCTTCCCACCTGCTCCCCCAACAAAGTAAAAAAATGAACAAGCTATTACAAACAGACTTATCAGAACTAGACTCGCTTCTTGAAAAAGTAAAAAAACAAGGGGTGGATTATATACATACAATAGACAACAGGAGTACTTCTTCAAATGAAAATATACCTGATGTACTAGCCCTAAATACCAAAGGTATTGGTGCCCGCGAAACGCTGCAATTATTTAACGAGAGGTTTGAACCTATCCTAGTGTCATCCGGTGGACCTAGATTTTGGGGTTATGTAATTGGTGGTTCTACGCCTGCCTCCATTATGGGAGATTGGTTAGCAACCATCTATGACCAAAATCCGCAAGCTATAAACGGACAAGGAGATATCTCTGCGAATATTGAGTTGGAGACTATTAAACTTATTTTAGACCTTTTTGAGTTGCCGGAATCTTTTGTAGGTGGCTTTGTTACCGGAGCTACAATGTCCAATTTTACCTGTTTAGCAGTCGCTAGACAATGGACCGGAAAAACCTATGGCAAAGATTTTGCAAAAGAAGGCATTACAGAAAAAATAAATATCCTAACCGCCACACCCCATTCTTCCGCTATAAAATCGCTGGCGCTTTTAGGTATTGGCAGCAATACTATTATAAAAGTAAAAACCATTGAAGGAAATAGAGAAGCCATTTCAATAGATGATTTAGAAGCTCAAATCAAAAAATTAAACGGACAGCCATTTATCCTCATATCCAGTGCAGGAACAGTAAACTCGGTAGATTTTGATAATTTTACTGCCATTAAAAGCCTAAAAGAAAAGTACAATTTTTGGTGGCATACAGATGCTGCCTTTGGTGGTTTTGCGGCTTGCTCCAATACCTATAAACACTTTCTTAAAGATTGGGAATATTCAGATAGTATAACCCTAGACTGTCATAAATGGCTAAATGTCCCCTATGAGAGTGCTGTTTTCCTTGTAAAAGAAGAACATAAATTATTACAAACGGAAAGTTTCAAGAACTCTAATGCACCATATCTTGGTGATCCTTTAGAGAATTTCAATTATCTTAATTTTCTTCCTGAAAACTCAAGACGCCTTAAAGCACTACCCGCTTGGTTTTCCCTAAGGGCATACGGAAAAGAAGGCTACGCAACTATTGTTGAGAACAGTATTGATTTGGCTATGTATTTTGGGAATATTATAGAGGAGTCGGCGGACTTTAAATTATTGGTGCCCGTTAGATTGAATAACATTGTTTTTAATCTAAAAAGTAATCAGAACCAAGATAAAATAGATACTTTCTTAACCCAGTTAAATGCCACGGGCAAAGTATTTATGACACCAACTTTCTACAATAACGAAAAAGGAATTAGAGCTTCGTTTGTAAATTGGAGAACGGCCAAAAAAGATATCGACTTGGTATTTGATGAAATGAACCGAATCATAAATTTAATTTGAATAAAACCAAGACCAGTATACCAATACTTAGAATTTACCCCTGAACAGCTAAAAGCAACCTGTTTTGCGAAGTCCTAAGCCGAAACAAAAGTGCTTATCTCCTACCCTACGTTTCTTTTAACAAACACCCAGAGCAACGCACCTCTCTCCTATTTCCTTACGGTACAGCAGCGCTATATCCCTTACAAAAAGTTTTGACTTGGTAATTTAGGAACGTTTTTTCTTTTGATTAGCTATTTCTTTTTAAAACGATGGTAGCGCTGTTAATAAACAGGGCTAACAAAAACCAGTCTTCTTTTAAAAAGGAGGTTTACTGATGTTCTACGTCGATAAATTCTTACGTTTTAACGAATAGTGTACATCTTACACCAAAGCTTACGCTTATCTGTAAACGTGTTTTAATTTTTAGTGTGATATTTAAAGAGTGAATCTATAGGAGAAACTTAATTGTGGATAAAGCAACTAGTGTGTTTTTACCTAGAGATTAGAGATATAAAGCAAATTGTTACTTTATACAATTGTTGTAAACATTTTGACCTGACCAAAAAACTATGAATAAATCGACAGAAATCTTCGATAATAAACTAAATGAAATTGAACATTATCGAAAATTTCCTTCAATGCGGCCTTTTGTTGGAGAAAATTATGGGAAGAATAATTCGCGGAAAATATTGTTGATAGCAGAGAGCCATTATCTACCACCAAAATCAACTATAAGTCGCAGTCCAGAAAACTGGTACAACTCAAAACAATCTGACTTAAACAAAGAAGAAGTTGCGTGGATAAATACAAGAAACATATTGAAAGGAGATTGGAAACCTGCTGGACATATGATATTCAGAGAACTGAATACTCGCATGTCGGAATTTATGAATGTTCAGGAATTTAGAGCTATGACAAACATAGCTTTTATGAACGGATTTCAAAGACCAGCACCAGAAACGGGAGATTCAATCAAATATTTTTGTAGGGCAATTGATTATAAAATTGGAGCAGAAACAATTAAAAAAGTTATAAATATTATCGAACCTCATCTAGTAATTTTCGTATCAAAACTATCTTGGGACAAGTTGAGATCGAAAATTCCAAAATCGGAATCAGAAGTAAAATATGATTTTGTATGTCATCCAGGAACAGGTGGCCGATATTGGCATAGTAAAAAGTATAAACACGGAATGAAAAAATTTAAGTTCTTGATAGAGAACGAAATGAAAAAAACGTGTAACAATAAGGTATATAAAGCATAAGGCGAGCCTTTGCTAGTAAAAAGATCTGTATGTGTTTGAGAGATTGACGAATTTGAAAAAAAACATAAACTTTAGCTTATGCTTATCCGAAACAAAACCACTTATTTTATACACTATGTTTCATAGACCAAATCGTTATCGTCAATGCACAAACAACCAAAAATAAAAAAAATTGATAGTAAAAGAAATCGAAATAAATAATTACAGAAATCTTGACTCGTGCTCAATTTTTTTTGAAGATGATTGCAACTTTATTGTTGGAGAAAATAATATTGGAAAGTCTAATTCACTCAGGCTTTTAAATACACTTTTTAATTTTCGTGCTTTTAATTTTGAGGATTTCACTAATATTAGTAATCCTATAGAAATAAATTTAAAATTAAAACTTGCGGAAGTAGAAATTGGACACTTTGAGGACCTTTTCGACATTGAAGACTCATCTATTATTAATATCAAATGTACACAACTATCGCCTGATGATAACTTAGAGTTTTATCATTTAGAAACGGACACATACATATTACCTTCTCTCATAAAAAATATAAACTATGTTTTTTATGATTCAATAAGAAATCCTATTTCAGAAATATCATTTGATAAAGGAAAGGGAGCCGGCAAATTCCTAGTTTCTTTAGTAAGGATTTATTTAAATAATAAAGAACAATCTTCTTCAGATTTTATTGATGAATCAAAATTAACTGACCTACTTGGAGATATTAACTCAAAAATTAAAAAAATAAAAGGATTTGAAGAATATGGTATTAATGCTGTAATAGATGAAGATTTAGAAAGACTGCTTCCAAATATGATTGCGCTAAAAGATTTGAATGGCAACTTATTGAATAAAAGTGGATATGGAATTCAGTTTTTGATTCTTGTTACTCTTTCTATTTTAGAGAAAATACAATTTATTATTGAAAAAAGAGGTGATAAAGGAATTTTTGAAAATGAAGAAAATGGTAATAAAGAAATCTCTCTATTAATTGGTTTAGATGAACCAGAGATACATCTTCATCCCTATATGCAGAGGTCATTGATTAAATACTTAAAATCGATAATTAACAATAACAATCAACAATTTAATGAATTAATCAAAGAACTATTTGGAATTGATAGAATCAATGGACAAATAATTATAGCAACTCATTCGCCAAGTATTCTTCTTAATGATTACAAGCAGATAATAAGGTTTTATGTAGATGAAAATCTTAAAACAAAAGTAATTTCTGGACAGGAATTAAGCTTGTCTGCACAACATTCAAATCATTTATTATTAAGCTTTCCATTTATTAAAGAAGCTTTTTTTTCAAAAGCCGTTATTTTTGTTGAAGGAGTATCCGAAGAAGGGAGCTTTGATAATTTTTCAACGAAAATAAATATAAATTTAGATGATTTAGGTATTGGAGTAATTCAATCTCGAGGGGGCAAAATAAGAACAATAGAAATATTGGTTGAACTTGCTTCAAAATTCATGATTAAAGCTATAGGAATTGGAGATAGAGATAATACTTCATCTGTTAATCACCCAATCTATATTACAAATAAGAGAGATTTTGAAGATGAAATAGTTTCTCTATTGGATATTGGAAAAGAAAGTATATTAAGAGAATTAGTAATTCAATATGAAAATGAAAATGCAACAGTTCAATTTACAAAATTGAATAAATGTATTAGAACTTACGCATTAGCAGTTACAGAATATACTCAAAACTTAAGACTTTCAGATTTACCTAATACAGATTTAACAAACCTTAAACCATTTTATTTAGCTTGGTTCAGTAGTAATAAAGGTTATCCATTAGGTAAATTAATAAGTGAAAAGTTAGACGATTCAGAAATACCTTCTATCTATAAAACTGTAATTAATCAAGCCAAAGAACTCTTAAGCTAATGGATAGTTCTTTAGAAATAATAAAAAGCGAAATTGAAAAACGTCATCAAGGTGACATTAAACAATTAGCTGTAGTCTTCGATACAAACAATCGACTTTTGGTAGAAGCCCCTGCTGGTTACGGCAAAACCAATACAATGGTTAGTAAAATAGCTTACATGTTAGCTACAAATGAAATCCCATATCCTAAAAGACTGCTAGCTTTAACTTTTAGTGTAAATGCTGCGTATAAAATAAAAAAAGATGTAAGTCTGAAAGTTCCAGAATTACTAAAGGATTCGAATTTAAATATTAAAATAACAGATAAAATATTTGTATCAAACTATCATGGGTTTTGTAGGAGAATATTAAAAAAATATGGCTATTTACTTCATCCTAGTCTATTAAAAATTGATAACTTACAATCTATTGATGATAGTAAGCCTCGAAATACAATGCGAGATGTAACTGGATTGAGTTACGAAAACGCTATGTTTCTTTCTAAGTACAACACTTCTTTGAAAGAACTCAAATACGACTTCGTAAAAGATAATATTATTAAATATAATCAAATTGTAATTGATGAATTAATTGAAAGAGAAGTTATCCCTTATAATGCAATTTTGACACTTACAATTAAACTTTTCAATGATTATCCAAAAATATTGAGTTTCTATCAAAATTTTTTTACTTCAATCTTAATTGATGAATATCAAGATACAAATACATTAAGCTATTGGATATTAAATAAATTAATTACTAAAAAAACTAATGTTCTCTTACTTGGAGATTCGTTACAAAGAATTTATGGGTTTATAGGCGCAATTCCGAATCTTTTAAATATATCAGCTGAAAAATTTAACCTTCAAAAAATTGAACTCGATAAAAATTATAGGTTTGCACAAAATCCAATATGCTTTTGTTAGATAAAAACATTAGAAGTAATGCAGAAAATCCAAAAAATCCTCAAATAGCTCAAGAAGCGAATATTGAATTTGAAATTCTTGAAGACCAAAATAAAGAGTCATTATATGTAATCAATAAAGCAATCGATTTAATCCGAGAAGACCCAGAATCTAAAGTTGCAATTTTAGTAAAACAAAGAGGACCCAATATCACTAGAATAATTGATACCCTAAACCTTAATAAGGTTCCATTTTTTTATGGATTATATTCAGATGAAGACCCAATCTACACGAAATTTCATAGAGCTTGTTTATTTGAATTTATTGAGCTTATAAAGGTAAACAATCGAGTTTCAAAAAAAATGGGGAAATCTCATCAATTAAAAATCAAATCTTTATATGAAGAAAACGATTCGCCATTAATAGAAGCCATCTCAAATTTATTAAGCCTTTTTTGGGAAAGAATATTTATAGACTTTGCTTTTGTTAGTAATGAAGAAAAAATAATTTTAGTTAAAGATACTTTTGAAAATTTTGGACTTAAACAATATGTAGAATTTGTGAATTCTAGTATAATTATTTCTACAGTTCATGGAGCAAAAGGTCTTGAGTGGGATTATGTTATTATCCCTGATATGGAGAAAGATTCATTTCCAAATTTTTGGGGATTATGTAATGGATGCTCTAGCAATTCAAATTGTATTTTAGAAATCAAAGACGAAAATGAATCTAAATTTCTTGAAGAGCTCAGTGTTTTTTATGTTGCCGTGACAAGAGGAAGAAAACAAGTGTATTTTTCAGCAAGTAAGAAACAACTTGATAATAATGGAGATTATCGTCTAAAAAACGATAGCTGCTTTATGAACTTAAGAGGGATAAATAAAAGTCAAAAATTTCAACCAAATATTTAAAAAATATATAGTTCTGGTGCTAATAAAAATAAAATCAGTTACAAATCGAAAAGTCTGTATGTAAAACCCGTAGGTTTTGATATCCAAATTGTTAACAGCAGTAAAGAAAATGAACAGACAATAAAACAGAAATATGACAAATAGACAGAATGGATATTAATACAACAGGCAGTATTGCTTCTATAATTGGTTTGGTTATCTCCGTGATTACTATGCTCATTGTGGTATTTGTTAATAGAAAGGTTAAAAAATTACAAATTAGTAATCTTTTTGACCAAAGAATCAACAAACACCTAACCACGATTAATACTCTACAACAAGAGCTAAATTCTAATATGCCGAATATTGTCGCAAATGAAATAAGAATTAAAGAAATTTTAGTTCAACTGATGACGGAATTTGAAAGTCTGTTTCCAAAATTACAAGATAAAAGAGCCAGACGAAAAACAAATAGAGTAGTTAAATGTATTCAGGGAATAAAAAACAAAGGCTTTTATAATACTGAAAAAACAGATGTCAACATGTTTGATAGATTTGCGTTTTTTTACGAAGAAAAGTTTTCTAATATGGTTTCTTCCCGGAAGATTCTTAATATTTATATATTGATTAATGAAAATTACAATAGAATTCAGCAAGTTAAACTGGATAAAAACGCATTAAAAAAATGATTTCAGAAAATAAAATATCAAAATTCACAGGTTTGTTGATTTCTTCCACTAAGAATGGTGAAGTTGTCTGGACTGATAGTATTATTAGAAAAATTGATTCATTAGAAGGAGAGCAAAGTATCATTGGAAAAGTATATGAGACAGAGTTTAAAGAAAAATATCTTAGGTTATACAAATATAATGAACCTGTTCAGGTTGATGAATTTCAATATTTGACTAGAACTTTTTACAAACTAGAATTCATAGACGGAAACGATAAAAATCTTTGGACATTTCCAAATTATATCCGTGAATTGCAAGATTTATATGAGACTGTACAAATTAAGTCCTCTGGCCTAGATAAATTTTTTGATGATATAATTCCTGATAATTCATTTGATTTCTAATTTAATAATGTACCAACTTATAACTAACATAGAAAAGATTTTTTTTCTGTTCTAGGACATTCCCGCTAGTGCTCGTTTGCAACGAGTTCTCTACACCGTTTTTGCAAGTACCAATAAGGCCTTTTAATGGATAAGAATAGGTTAATCATTAGTGCAGGTAAAGCCTTTTACCAATACATTCAGCCTTATAACGAGAACTTAGATTGTGCACCAAATTTTAACTGATCAGAAGCGGCATTAAAAAATTATTATGGAAAAATGAATCTCAAAATAGTTAACGGATTCTTAATTAATACCATAAATTTGATTTAGCCAAAATACCAGCAGATGAACTTCACATTAAAAAACATCCCTCTCTATTTTCTAATTATATTCTTTTTTAATGCTTGCTCTAAAGAAGATGACACGGAAACAATTACGGAGGAATTTGGTGAAATTGAGGTAGTAGTAACTTTTAATGAAGGATACGATAAAATGTACTCTTTGCGTATGATTACGTATGGAGTAAGAGACGGAGAAGATATGATCCCTAGATTCATTCCGGTCACATATCTGAACACAGGAATAGACTATGACGATTCTGGATTCATTGAAGAGCAATTTGAAGATACTATTCATAGTTTTAGGACTACGGAAGACTCTAAACGTTTTAATTACGGTATTGTACTACGTTCGGAATTACAGGACCCTTTTCAGGTAGACTATTCGGTTGAATTCTATTTTAACGGGGAGCTAGTACACACCCATAGTTTCTCAGAAAGCAACATAACTCAAAGTATTAACGAAATAGGTGGCTGGAGCTCAACAGAGGGATTTTATCAAAGCTCTTCAATAATTTTATAAATCATTCCTGACACTACAATCTAATACTCCAGTCCAAAATAATCCATAAGCTTTGTATACCCTCGCGTATTAGAAAATAAAGAATTACTACAACGCTATTTTAATTCGCTACTTTTCATAAAAAAGAAAGTTGCCAAAATTATAAGAATGAAAAACATTTTAATTGTAATAGTTTTATTCGCAGTTCAAACAACATTCGCCCAAAATAACTTTTACGAATCTACCTGTGATTGTATCAATCAAATAAAGGATAAATCCAATGAAAGTGAATTAGCCTATAAAACCAAAGACTGTCTAAAAAAATCAACCTCAAATCATCCTGAAAAAGTCAAAAAAATTTTAGAAGACTACGTGAATGACAATCCTAAAATAAGTATTGAATTAGCGGAACATAATACTTCTAAAATATTACATGACGGACTAATTGAAAATTGTCCCGAGTATGAAAAAATCGACTCTATGTTTAGAACACGGCGAAATAATTCCGAAAATATTATCGCAACCGTGGCTGATGACATTTGTACTCAGGCAAAAAATGAAGCAGAATTATCAGGGCAAGTCGTTGACAGAATTAGAAAAAAAGTATCGAAAAATATTTAGTCAGTATTTATGGGCAATATAATCTTAGTGATAGTTTAGATTTCAGCCGATTTGAAAATGATCTTAAATTAGAGCTTGAGGAAAACTGTGATGTTCCCAATAAGTAATAAAATAACGTTTCTTAACCAACCCGTAATATAAATTAGACATACTTCCAATTAAAGAAATACTAATGGACATTGAACCCTTTTAAAACCTCAATCCATTTCTATTAGATTATATTCTCCTTGCTTTTTCAACATACCAATTAAGTGTTGTTTTATGGTTTGCATAGGTTTAGAATCCACCACAAAGTCTGTGGAAAATATTAAGAATAATTTATTGTCTTGCTGTACCCATATCCAACTAATAAATTTAAAATGTATTTCTCGTTCCCTATAATTTTGTAGACTCTGAAAACAAGATTTAGCGCTGTTCTCATCTTTAAAAAACCATTCTTCCACCTTAATATTTCCCTTAGGGTTTTCTTCGTTTTTGGTTAAAAAAGAAACGTTTAATCGGGTTGCCTTTGTAAAATCACTATTATCAAAATCTTGGGCTAAGGTTCCTGCAAATCTTTTGGCTTTGTAATTGTTTAATCCTCGGGTTACATATGCTTCATCCGCTATAGCGTCAGCATTTTTATACAAACTGCTTAAGCTTTCATTAAGTAGTGCTAATTGTTCTACAGCGTCTGTCTGAATGCTATCAAATAGAACAGTGAACACCTTAATGGGAGTCTCCGCAACACTATCATTTTGCACAATTAATTGCTCAGGAATCAATTTGTTTTGGTTGTTAGCGCTTTTACAACTACAAAATGTAAGAACACTAAATAAAATACTACCTATCTGTTTCATAACCATAGTTGCCAATGCATTACTCTACAATGATAAGAATAATGCCGGTTTTCTATCCGCAATTTCAAAAATTTACACCCCAAGGTTCAACTCTAGGTTACTATTAGCCGAATGTCCAGAAGTTACCTGTACAAGCAGAGTCTTAGTTATCCTATGGACAAGTAAACTGAAGTTCAATAGGTTTTCTGGGTTCAAAATCTATATCGTCTCTATGGTCAATCAACTCAAAATTATGCTCTGGCCAAACAATGTTGGTAGGGTTACAGGAGTTGTAAACAATACAGTCTACTATTTTATTGGCACCCGTACCTTCAGCAGTACCAAATGCCGCAAATATTAAGGAATTAGAGGTAGGCAACCCCCTATTCTGTCCTAAATCACCACATATAATTTGCTTCGCACGTATTCTGGTAAAAGTTACATTTTTGGAGCCTTCCACAGAAGAAACAACGCCATTGCCCATTTCTAGAAAATCTACATCTTCAACCAATCCGCCAAAGCCACCACGAGCACCTTCCGTATTCTGGTCTTCAAATAGTACGCCTACACCAGTGGGACTATTGTTACCTACAATCAGGCCTTTTTTAATTTGTTGTCCGGCACTTTTATAGATACTAATATTGTCTTCCGTCCATGCGATATCCCGGTCATTTATCACCGAAAAATTCTCTAATAATCCGCCTATACATTTATCATATTGCACAAATTGCCCTCTAGGGTACGGACCTCTCATATTATGCCCTTCAATATAGGTCAATATAGAATCATCGCACTGGTTTAAGCTAATACCCGTAGAACCATCTGTAACTTTTACATTGGTAATCACTAAATTTTGAGATTCAATACCTTCTATACAATTTCTTGTAGCATCCGGTAAAGGACCGCTAGACGGTGCATTGGTATAGGTAATGGAACAATTATCTATGGTTAAATTATCTGCATTTGCGAATTTAATGCCGGTATAGGCACCCGTATACTCAATAATACAGTTGGTTATGACTACACCAGAAAAGTTATTTATTTCAATACCATGCTGATTAGAAGTTTTAATATATAGATTTTCTATGCGTTGGTTGTTAGCGCTAACTATAATAGGACCTGATTCTTGAAGGTTAGATTTACAAATGTTTCCGCTTAGGGACGGTACTATGGTATACGTTACTATGGTGCCGTTTTCTGCAGTTACCGTATAGGTAATCTCACTACTAAAATCTTGAACAGTATTGGATTCCGGACTCACTGTTGCTTCCGAAGATAAGGTAATGGTGGGCGTTAATTCTTGGATGGCAACGCTATAGGGATTCAGTTCTACATGAATTGTTTTGTTATCCTTATCCAATGTGCCTAGGACATCCGTAACAAGACCTTCATTATCTGCGGTACTAAATCTAAACTCCGTTATTTCGGGGTCGATACTTACCACGGGTGTTTCCGGAGTATCTTCTGGGGTATCTTCTGGGGAATCTTCCGGACTAGCCTCGGGTGTTACATCAGGAGGTGTATTTGCAGTGTTAGGATCACTGAATGCATCGGTATCCGATGAACAAGAGCCTAGTTGCAATGCTAGAACTGCTAATACCAGTAGTACTGTAGTATTGAAGTATGAAGATTTACGCATAGTTCTAGCCATAATGGATGTTTAATTCATTAATACATAACTCAATAGGTTCGCATTACATTTGAAAAACCTACTCCCTTTGGATAACTATTTTTTAGGCTGATTGTTGTTCTTAAAGAAGAAACATTTCACCACAAATAGGTCTAATTACTGTTTTTAATTGAGGTACGTTATACTTTGGCTTAATTCATGTGGGGCAGTAAACTACCTCTAGGCAAGCCCATGAGGCACTAAAAAGTATACATTGATTTCGAGGCAGGCCTCGGATTATTTAAACTCGATTATCGAGTAAAAATCAATACGTTAAATCTTGTAGATCAATTAAACTTTAAACCAAAACACTAATGAAAAAAATCAAGACGTTACCGAAACACCCCTTATTACCTATGACCGGTCTGGTTTTGGAACAAGTGAATTAAATCCGAAATTTGAAAATGCTTAAAAGAACAATTAGCTAGTGCAGATTTGGAGTTTATTTCAATTGATGGTTAAAAAGCAAAATATGATATTTGTAAGCGGTTTTTATTTTAATATGTTGAATGGATAATTTTAAACAAAACTATAAACGAAGCTTTTATTTAAGTGGCGACCGCAAGAAATATTGGTATTCCGCTTTCTTTCTAGGCTTCTTTGTCTCTTTAATTCTCATAGGCCTTAAGCCGTTTGAAAAAAGTATAATAGACCACCCGTATATAACGCTTGTTCATATTGGTGTTGGGTTAATTTGTACGGCAGTCTATATTCTGGGGTACGAAATTTTATTAAGGTGGTTTAAAACCATAAAATTCAATTATTTAAAACTTATTCTTTTTGATGTTTTTCTTGCCCTAATAAGTGTGACTCTTATTTTTCTTTATGACCGTTATGTTGTTGTAAAAGATGGGCATGTTACTTTTGGTTTTCTATTGGAATACATTCTTGTATTGGGTTTACCTTTTTACCCTGTTATTCTTTCTATTTTCCACTTTTTAAAAACAGTCGTGTTTCCCATTCAAATATATGCACCCATCTCCAAAGAATATTTAGCAGATGCGGAAAATATTTTAAGCATAAAAGAAGATAATGGTGCAGCTGGGTTTAGCACAAATTTGGAACAGCTTTTATATATACAATCTCAAGATAATTATATAGAGATACATTATTTAAAGGATGGAGATTACACCAAACATTTAATGCGGGGTACATTAAAGAGTATTCTAAATGACTTTGCCTTTCTTCTTAAAGTACATAGATCGTTTGTTGTAAACCCGCATAAGGTAGAATGTTTAGTAGGAAACTCTAATAAAGCCGCTATTTCTTTTAAGGGCGTTGCGGTTTCGGTTCCGGTTTCTAAATCCTACTACTCTTCTGTAAAAAACTATTTATCCACTAGTACCAAAATCTAGTCATTTCGCCACAAAAGGACTTACTTTCTTTTTCAAAAATTAAGCGCTTTATATTTTAGTCGTCTGTAATACTTAATAGTAATGAACACTTTGAACATTTTTTAAACTATAAATAACGACCTAATGAAAAATTTCTATTTTAAATTCTTATTCGCTTTAATAGCACCACTCTCCATGAATGCTCAAAATCAAGATACACTGGTGGATGTAGGCGATTACAAAATGCATTTCAATATTATAAAAGGAGAAGGCACTCTCCCATTCTTTTTGAAGCTGGCGGAGGTAATGATGCTTCTGTCTGGGAACCCATTTTAGAAAAAATTCATACCGTTACGGGAACAACCCTAATTACTTATGACCGGTCAGGAATTGGAACAAGCGAATTAAACCCGAAGTTAAAAAACGATGCCGATTTTGGAATAGAAAACGGAATTAAAGAATTAGAAACAGGTCTTTCTAAATTAGGGTACGACAAGGATATTATCTTAGTTTCCCACTCCTACGGCGGACTCTACAATCTACTATACACCCGTAAACATCCTAAAAAGGTGAAGTCCATTGTTTTAATAGATGCCACGCCCATTGATTTCTGGAATGAGGAATTACTGACCATGAGAGATATGAATGTGGATTTAAGTACTATTCCAAAGGGTACCGGTGATTATTATGCGAATGCTAATTATAATGAAACGATGCGTTTTATAAGAGGAATGCAGTTCCCAGAAAGTACGCCTATTACCAGCGTTTTTCCAGAAAACTCATTTCCATATTTTCCTGAGATGCTTTCAACTAGATGGAAAAAACTTCAGGACGAGCTTGGTGAAAAAAACAAGAATGTGACCAATATAATAGCCAAAGGCTGTGGTCATGCCGTTTTTGAAGATAATCCTGCGTTGATCATCAATACTATCATTAAAGCTTACTCAGAAACGTTAGCTAAAGACCAACAAAATGCAGTGCTACAAAAAGCGCTTGACAATGCCATAGTATTAGCTATTGAAACTAGAGTACATAGCCGTTCAGAACATGATTTGAATACCTTAGGGTATTCATTTATGCAAACCGAAGAACTTGATCAGGCTTTAGCGATTTTTAAATTGAATACCATGCTGTTCCCAGAAAGTGCAAATGCATATGATAGTTATGGCGAAGCGTTATTAGCGGCAGATAAAAAAGAAGAAGGCATTGAAATGTACAAGAAATCTATTGAATTATACCCTGAAAATGAACATGCAAAAGAGGTGTTATTGAAATTGGAACAAGAATAACTATTTACAATGGGGTAAAAAAAGTATATTCAAGCTTGTAATGAGCACTTAGCTTGTGCACCAAATTAAACTAATTTGGAAAAGGCTTGAAAAATGAACAAACCCCTCAGAAAAAGTATTTTAATTTCCTATTTAATAGGTTTGCCAATTGGCCTTCTTACCATAGCCGCAACTCTTTGGTTACCTATTTTAATTACCGATGAAGGGTTATTTTCAATAATTTTAATTGCAAACTATGGATGGCCAACTCTAGGGTTGGCCTTATCTTTTTTAGTGGCCTTGGGAATTGGCGCAAAAGTGGCCTATGACCATTTAAACAAAGGAAAAGCATTACTATTTGCCTCCTTTATGTATTCTGCAGTAGTAAACGGTATCATATGGGCCTCCTTTTGTTTCGTCCTTCTATTTACCTTGGAAGACAGCTACCCCATGATGGTTCCTGCTGTATTGGCACTACTCTTTTGTACACTTTTCACCACCTTTACTTTGGGCTTGTTAATCACCTATCTTATCAAAAGAATCATCGGCTAACGCAATTACCTGTAAGCGTAAATTAGCCATACTTTATATCACAACTACTTGGAGCATCACGCGCTCTTGAATGCATACAAGGGCTCCCCTAGTTCGGCACGATTTAAAAATGTGCACATCGTTAAAAAGGATTAGGTGAAAAAATACAGGAAATCAGGTATTTTTTAAGGCATTCAGTCTACATACCTTACCCAACGAAAATTTACAACTAATTGGTGTAAAGTCACTTCGGAATATATTTTTCGCTGGGATTGCATCATTTTAATTAATTAGAAGCCCCTTTATGAAAAAGTTAAAAATCAATTTTGCACACCTACTACTGCCCGCAGTTTCACTTATGCTGGCCAACTGCGCCAAAGAACCTGAATCAATAACAGATACAACACTGACAGGCCAGAGTACTATTAATTTTGCTGCCAATGCCACCAGTGCTGGTCTTGTTGCCCACTATCCGCTAAACGGAGATGCAAAGGACTATAGCGGTAACGAGAACCATGCAACCATCAATACTGCCACTTCGGACAAAGACCGCTTTGGAAAGGAAAATGGTAGTTACAAATTTGATGGCGAGAATCAATACATTGAAATACCGGACAGCGATCGGTTAAGCATTTCTACGACCGGCAAACTGAGTATATCCGTCTGGATGCGACCTGATGCATTAAACTTCAACACCAATTCCTATATCTACTGGATGGGGAAAGGTGAGCATAACCAATACGAATATGCAATGAGGATGTACAACAAGGATATAACTAGAGTTCAAGATAAAGACCGTCCCAATAGAATCTCCTGTTATGCTTGGAATCTAAAAGGAAACCTAGGAGCAGGTAGCTATGCTCAGGAAACTGTTGTGGCCAAGGAGTGGCTTCATTTTGTTGCCATATATAATTTTAATGAAGACACCATCCAATTTTATAGAAACGGAGTATTAATGGATACTGATTCTTTCGAGAAAGATTACCATGTAACGCCCCGTAACGGAAATGCTCCGTTCCGTATTGGCATAAGGTCAATGAACTCGTATTTTAACGGAGCAATAGATGATATAAAAATATACGATAAGGTCCTTTCTCAAGATGATATTACAGCACTCTATGGAGAAGAACCGGAAAATACAGATGATAATCAAGATGATGACCAAAGTGATGATCAAGATGACGCAGATGATGCAGGTGATACGCCTGTTGGCCCTACCGCCGGCCTTGTAGCCCATTACCCGTTTGACGGCAACGGAGAAGATGCTACTGACCATAACAATCACGCAGCTTGGGTATTTGCCAATCCGGCAAAAGACAGGTTCAACAAAGACAACGGTAGTTTTCATTTTGATGGTAAAGTGCAATATATAGAGATACCGGATACGGATGATTTGAGTATTGCCACCACGGGCGAGCTAACCATATCCGTTTGGATGAATCCCGATGTACTGGACTTTGATAACACCGAGGCATCCGGTTACGTACATTGGATGGGAAAAGGAGAGACGGGTCAACACGAATATGTTTTCCGCATGAACAATAAGAACGGTAACCAACCCAATAGAATTTCTAGCCTTGTCTATAATTTATCGGGAGGTAGCGGAACTTCGGCCTACGTTCAGAAAACGGTCGTACCCAACGAATGGATACATATAGTTGCAGTCTATAACAAGAATAAGGACACCGTAAAGCTGTATAGAAACGGGGAATTAGAAGGTACGAGTACCTTCTCTAAGTACTCGGTTAACCCTGAAAACGGATGGTTTTCCCTACGCGTAGGCACCAGAGATTTTAAGAGTTACTTTAAAGGTTCTATAGACGACTTAAAAATTTACAATAGAGCATTGACGAATGCTGAAATAGCATCACTATATAACGAATAATCATCTTTAAAAGTTCGTCTTACTTCTTGAAGCTTCTTTAAAGGAGTAAGGCGACCTTATTAATCAAGTTTTCTAAGTTTATATGGGAACTTTGCATGGAATGAACATCATTCTGCTCGTACCGAAAAGCGTACGAAATAGCGTTTTTTCTTTAGTAATTGCGCCATGAAAAGGTAGTATAATGAAGAGATAACTGACCTAATTATTAAATACTTACATTGCCGGTAATTCAAAAAGTTTATGTTTTACTCACAAGCCGTTAGTAAACTAACTAGGAACAAGCCCGCGAGGCGTTAAGAGGAATATACTTTGATTTCAAGGCGAACCTCGGAGCATTTCATCTCGATTATTGCGTACATGTTAATCATAAAATTAAACAATGGAACAACTCAATGAATTTCAAACCATGTGGATGTCATATCCAGATGCATCATCAGTATTAGACCAAGCTTTTAGTAAAACCAATAGCCCCGAAACCAGTGAAGCCACAAGAAATTGGATTCGTAGTTCTTTTCAAAATACGTGCTGTGTACGGTTATGCTATTCCTTAAACCATACAGTTTCTCATAGAGTTTCTCAAACTGATGCAAGAGCGGCCGGTTTATCTATTTCAGATTATGTAACGGGAAAAAATGGTAAGTATATTTTTAATGTTCCTAATGTAAGTGACTATTTAAAAGATAGATACGGAGCACCTACCAAAAAATGGGAAGGTACAAGTACCCCTAGCAGAGAGGATTTTGCAAAAGAAATTGCGAATCAACAAGGAATAATTATATTTCACGAACAAATGGGAGATCTAAATGGTCACGTAGATCTGTGGGAAAAAGGATTGGTTAAAACTTATAATTTATTTGACACAGCTCATTCCATGGAATTTTGGGTGGTGTCCAACTAAAACGTATAAAAGATGAAAAAGA
Organism: Zobellia laminariae; assembly: GCF_030553095.1. Classification (GTDB taxonomy): domain Bacteria; phylum Bacteroidota; class Bacteroidia; order Flavobacteriales; family Flavobacteriaceae; genus Zobellia; species Zobellia laminariae. Next base: position 120,531 of record NZ_CP130738.1, read on the forward strand.
TATTCCAACTCATTGCATTGTTATTAATTGCAAGTTGTAATTCACAATCTAAAGAAATCATACCCTTTGAAACCGAAAATGGCTGGGGGTATAAACAAAATGAGGAAATCATAATACAACCCCAATTTGGAATAGCTAGTGAATTTACGGACTGCGGTATTGCCGCGGTAGGAGATAGTGAAAACGGAAATTACTACATTGATAAAAGTGGAAAAAAATTAAACATTCCGGTCTTAGAAGTCGGCAATTTTATTGATAGTTTTCAAGAAGGTTATGCCCGTTTTAAGAAAGATGGTAAAATAGGTTTCATAGACGAATGTGGAGAAATAGTTATACCTGCGGAATTTGAAAGTGTTACGTCCTTCAAAAATCAAATAGCTATTGTAAGTAAGGGATTTGAAGTAATTACAAATGGTCCTTACAAAACACAAAAAGGGGGTACATATGGGGCAATTGATAAAAATGGAAGTATAATCATACCTTATAAATTTGACTTTATTTCAAGTTTTTCAGACGAGAAAACTGCAAATGCTAAGATGGACGGAAAGGATGTTATTATCAATGCAAAAGGTGAAATCGTAAAATAACGTTATTAATTTCATAAAATAAAGAGTTGAATTTTTCTGGGAACTTATATATTTCTGTGAGCATCATTTAAAATGAAAAAAGCACTTTTAATAGTCTTCTTATTTAGTTTCACATTCGGTTTTTCGCAAACTGAAGTTGCACAAATAGACCTATCCGATGGTGCGCTTGGGTTGACGGAACAAAACGTTACCTATGACCCCAGTTACTTTTCTATTGATTATCCCAATGGGGATGTGCCTAGTGAAAAAGGAGTTTGTCCAGATGTTGTCATACGTGCCTATCGAAAAATTGGAATTGACCTTCAGAAAGAAGTTCATGAAGATATGAAGGCCAGTTTCAGTGTCTATCCTAAAATTTGGGGCCTTACCTCTACAGATAAAAATATTGACCATAGAAGGGTTCCTAACCTTATGACCTATTTTAAACGGCAAGGTGCCGAAAAACCAATTTCCGAGAAAGCAGATGATTATTTAGCCGGAGATATTGTTTGTTGGAATCTGGGAGGCGCCACAACACATATTGGCATTGTAGTGAACAAAAAATCAGAAGACGGAAACCGAAACTTAATTGTACACAATATTGGTGGAGGTCAAGTTTTAGCAGATTGCCTTTTTTCTTAAACCATAATTGGTCATTACCGCTATGAACAATAAGAACTTTCAATAACCATTAATTTTTTAAAGTTCTAAAAACCGAACTTAAAGGCGAAACTAGCTTTACTAATTTGTAAGCTTCTTAGTACCTTTACTAGGAGTATGCTTATCCCCTATTTTATTAAAATGAATTATTAAGAATGACCAGAATACTCCTTATTCTATCTATTGGATTACTACTTACCGGTTGCAACAAGCCTAAAGTTTTGATCATTGGTGATTCCATCTCCATAGGTTATACCAAATATGTAAAGGAAGATATACAAAAGAAAGCCCGCGTCTACCATAATTCTGGAAATGCGCAGCACACTGGTCTGGGCGTTGTAAAATTAGACGAATGGATTGAAGACAAGGATTGGGATATCATTCAACTTAACTGGGGCCTGTGGGATATCTATCAGCGTCCCTCCTATTCTGAAGTTGACGGTACCATGGAAAAAAACAACAGAAAAATAACCTGTACCCTCGAGGAGTATGCAACAAATCTAGATTCTATAGTAAGGGCTTTACAAGCAAAAACTAATGCCAAGCTCATTTTTGTTACCACAACCTACGTTCCTAAAAATGCAGGCGGAAGATTTGAAAATGATGCTTTACGGTATAATGAGAAAGCAAAAGAAATCATGAACAAACATTCGGTTCTCATAAACGATATATATGAGAAATCTATCCCTATCCATAAGAAATACAGAAAAGGAGTAACGGATGTTCATTACTCAGAAGCAGGCTATGAAGCACTAAGTAAACTGGTATCACAATTTTTGTCTACAGAATTAGACAAAATGGAAGTTGAGAAAGCAACCCTTTAGAAAATCTGCATCTATACTACAGTTCTATTTTTTAACCGCACAATAACAAACCTCAAACCTTTTAATTTAGACGAGCTATGAAATCTAGTTTTACACTTCTTTTCTTATTCGTTCTCCTATTTTCACAAGCTTGTAAGGACGATGATAATTGTAGTGAAGTTGCCTGCTTTACACCTCCTGAACCTTTTTATTTTGAATTGGTAGACAAAACTTCCGGAGAGAATCTATTTACCAATGAGACCTATAACGCCAATGACATAAGCGTAGTAGATCTTGACGACCAAAGCACCGTTGAATTTACATTCCAAGATGAGAATAACACCAACCTCATTAGAATAAATACCATTGGCTGGGAAACGGAAACCGTTGCGTATAGCATTCAAATTGCCACCAAAAGCGTATTTGAACTTTATGTAACCGCAGAACGTTCCACCGATGGCTGCTGCCCAAATACAGATTTTACAGAAATACGCATAGAAAAAGCAGATTCTGAATTGAACAAAGAGAGCGGTATTTATACCATTTTAGTAGATTAGGCCTTATATCGGGTATTACAGTTCCATCTTTTAAGAGCATTTAATAGTGTTTTTGAGATACACTGTTCCGCAATAATTATCACCTTTGTAGGAATATTTTAATACAGTACTCGTCCCCAAGTCTAATACCTGTTTTCAATGAAAAAATTTACCTGCCAACACTGCTCCAACGTGGTGTATTTTGAAAATCATACCTGTGTGGCCTGCAAACAATGGTTGGGTTACGAGCCTATTTCTTCTCGTATGCTCGCCACCAACGCGCAACAGAATGTACCTACGTTTCAGCTAGACGGAAGAAATTATCACTATTGCAGCAACCACCAACACCATGTGTGCAACTGGTTAATAGAAGCAAACGGTGCAGATACCTTCTGTGAGGCGTGCAAGCTAAACCGTACCATTCCCAATCTTTCCGTTAAAGACTACCTAGACGAGTGGAAGAATATAGAAATGGCCAAACACCGCCTTATTTATGCCCTAAAACGGTGGAAGTTGCCTTTCTATGGTACTACCGCTGGCAGTTATAATCTGGAATTTAATTTTCTTTCCAAAGATGAGAAACTAAAAGAAAACCAATCTGCCATGACAGGCCATGCAAACGGACTGGTGACCATAAACCTAGCTGAAGCCGATGCTATTTCTAGAGAACAGGCAAGACAGGAACTAGAGGAGCCTTACCGTACCTTAATTGGCCATTTTAGACATGAGGTAGGCCATTACTATTGGGATAGGCTTATTTATGAAAACCAAAATAACTTAACGGCGTTCCGTAATCTTTTTGGAGACGACCGTGCAGATTATGGCCAAGCCCTAGAGCTGCATTATAAAAAAGAGCACAATTACAACTGGAAAGGCAATTACATAAGCAAATATGCCAGTTCTCACCCGTGGGAAGATTGGGCCGAAACCTGGGCACATTATTTACATATGGTAGATATGGTAGACACCGCATTAAATTTTGGATTACTAACGAATGTAGAGACCAATATTACCGATGCCTATTACCATCCTAACTTTACTGATATCTTTGAAGCTATTGTTCCGTTATCCATTGCCGTAAATAGTTTAAACCGCAGTATGGGCCAACCAGATGTATACCCTTTTGTTGTACCCCAAAATGTGCTCCAAAAGTTGGAATTTGTACATGCTGTATTACGTAATTACAATTCGTAGCAACAGACTGATTTTGAAGTAAGCACTTTTAAAAAGCTCCTAAAATAATGGTAAAATAGAGATTCCGTTTTTCTATTTAAAACTTATGTATTAAATTAGTAAACGACCCTGTAGGCCAATAGCACACAGGAGTACAGCCGTTTTACTAACTTTTATCTTAAGCCCCATCTTATGGAAAGAGTAATACAAAGTAACATTTATTCTGACTTTTTTTACATGCTATTCGGTGTAATCGGCTCAACGATTTACTTCATGAAAGGTAGCTATATACTTGGTAGTATTTTAGTTGTGTACGGCATTGTATATTTGGTAAAAATCTTAAAGCACTTTTTGAAACAGTCCTAACGTAAAACCAATTTATAGGAATCTTAAAGCTGAATAAAATAGCTAGCTATTTCCTAATGGGACAAAACCGACTCAGAAATGGCTTCTTTGCCAAAAGTAGGTCCGCTCCATTCCAAATTGAATTGCGGATTTCCCTTTTTACCATTTTTTAAATAGAGCTTGATCGGGTGTGTTCCGGCCTTAAGTTTGTATTGTCCGCTCATGTTAGAATTCTTTATGTATCCGTAATCGGCATCAATAACAGTAGACTCATGAATACGCAGTATTCCTCCAGAATTAGCTCTTAGATAAAAAGTATAGTCTCCATCCACAGGTACTTCTATATATCCTTCAAAATAAAGGATACTAGTATTTTCCGATGTTTGAACCTTAGAATTCATATGTGCAGTTATCCCTGTTCCTATAGGAGTTAACGACTCAACAGATGGCACCCAACGGAATTTCCCTTCATACGATTTCCAAATAATGCCTTTCTCCAAATCCTTTACCGCAACGCCCGGAACCAAGGCCTTGGTCATAAGGTCTTACTGCAGTCGCGTTTGGCATACGACGTTGCAGAACATTGGCTTTCATTTCTTCCTGAAGTGCTGTAAAATCTGCAGAACTAGCTAGGTTTACAGATTGGTTCATATCATCGATTACATTATAAATTTCAAAATCATCTTTTTCCGATTGAATATCATATCTAACTCCCACATAATCGCCCTTTCGTATCATCTGCATTTGATTACGACGACGGTCTTTTAAATCGGAACTAAAATCATCATAACCTGGTGTTTTTCCGTTTTGAAAGTATTCAACATAGATAGTACTAGGCGATTGTTTTCCTTTCTCCGTTAATGACGATAACAATGAGATTCCATTAGAAACCGCAGGAGCCGGCAAACCTACTATTTCAGAGAACGTAGGCATCCAATCATAAGAAATACTAGGACTGGAAATAACCGTTCCCGGTTTAACAGCTTCAGGCCATCTTGCTATAGTGGGCATACGTAAACCTCCCTCCCAACAGTCTCTTTTTATTCCTGTAAAAGGTCCGTAGCTACCAAAAAATGTTGGTACAATAGGCTGGTCCTCCAAATAGGATTCTACAGATGGTCCATTATCAGAAGTGAATATCACCAAAGTATTATCATCAATTTTCAAGTCTTTTAAAAGTTGAAGAATATCGCCCACTGCAGAGTCTATCCTACGCGTATCCGTAGCATACCTTTTGTAAACATCCGTCCACGGAACTGACTTTTTACTATTTTCAGGAACGTAATTAGCATCGGCATAATCGGGGTGAATCCACGAGTCCACTTCGCCACTAGCGGTATTTATCATTTTACCCGGTTCACCAAGCCATTGCAGCCCCCCGTTTAGTCCGCCTCCTTTAGGATATGCCTCTGTAGGCAACTCCAAAACGGCATGCGGTGTATCATAGGCCAAGTACATAAAAAATGGTTTGTCTTTTTCCTCTCCCTCTTTGTGATCTACAATCCATTTTTTTGCAGCAGCAGTCCATAGATCAGCAGTATAACACTTGTCTAGGTCAGGGGTTATATTCGTTCGGTTTTCGTAAACTTCTTTGGTACCGCGGTATATCCCTTCCTTTGGGTAATGCTCGTGTCCATCGCCATGTCTCATATATCCCAAGTAATAATCAAATCCTTGATTTAGGGGGTGTGAAGGCCAATTTGGTGCTTTTCCTTTTCCCTGCAATCCCCATTTGCCTATGGCCGCTGTCTTATAGTTTGCTTCTTGTAAAATAGACCCTAAAGTGTGGTTGTAAGCCAAGGCCTTATCAAACTGATTGTCCCTAATATTAGCATGCCCTTGGCTTTGCCCCAATAGTAACGATGCCCTAGAAGGTGCGCATACAGGTGCCGCGGAATAATGTTGCGGCAATAAGGCACCTTCATTGGCCATGCGGTCTAAATTGGGGGTAAATTCCTGTGGTGCGCCCTTTCCATTCTTGATTGCCCGTTGCTTTTGAAAAAGAACCCCTAAATCTCCATATCCCAAATCATCCGTTAAGATGAAAATTATATTGGGTTTTTGGTAAGTATCAGAAGTAGCATCTACCGTGGTTTGGGCAGTTAAACTACAACTAGCTATTATAACTAAAATTCCAATACTAGTAATGGATCGTATTTTATTGAAATGCTTCATATTTAATTCTTGCTATACGTTTAAAATCTATTTTAATTGAAGAACAAAAGTGGTTATTGATTTTTCACCTACCGTGAATATTCCGTCCGTCAGTTTTCCTAAAACTTTACTTTTCAAATTTTGCTCAGTATTGGTCACATAACTCGTAACCTTTACATATGATTCAGAATCTAAATTCAACTCTAAATCTACAGCTGCTTCTTTTTGGTTTACTGCCACAACAACTACGCTGCCATCCTTATTTTTATATGCGGAAACCAAAACTCCGTTCTGTAACGTGTCGGTCAAGTCCCTATCCGCATAACTGACGGAAATTCGACTAGCTCCAGGCCTGATAAATCGTGCATAATTACCAAACGCCCACAACAGTTTTGAATCATAGATAGCACCATCTGCAACATTTTTATCATGATAGACCAAGCCATCTTTAAAATCATACGGACTCATAGCCAACCACCAGTGCCACGCACTTGCATTGGCAATTGTAAGATCAGCATGAATTACCCGTGCCACGTATAAGGCGGTTTGCATACCCAAGCCCCTGCCCTTTCCTTTAATTTCTTCGTTGTTTTCTAGGATGCAATATTCACTCATCCAATATTCCAAGTCTGGATATTTCTGAAGCTTTTCTGCAATGCGTTCTCGCTCTCTTTTTAGCTTTTCCACAGGCCAAGTCGTAAAATAACTATGCGCAGCTACTTTAGGCGCCAAGGTGCTTAGACTTCCTAAATAATGTGGACTTGTGGGATTGAAGAAAGTTTCAATCTGGTCACTTCTATTCTGGTGTTTCTTCTTTGTTCCCGTTACATAATCGATAGCTCCGGCTTCCGTAATTTCTATTTTAGAGTTGATTTTTTCAAGTTGAAATATCGAATCGATTACCATAGCGGCCACAGCCAATTCAGTATTGTTCCAAGGCGAACCTTCTTGCCCACCTTTCCACTCCCATTGCGGTTCGTTAAACGGACTCACATAATCAAAATCTATGGCTAAGCTATCTTTAAAGTGATGAAGTATATCTGTTAGAAAATTGGCATAGGCAGCATAATTATCACTACTCAAATTTGCCGATAATCCATCGTCCGAATGTGCCTTTCTGTTTTTAGTAAAGTAAATAGGCGGACTGTTTACAAAAGCAACAAACTGATCCACACCTTGCTCTTTAGCAGCCTGTAAGAACCAACGCTGTCCTGCTTGTTTTTGCCAGTCATACGTTTCATTGGCTTGCAGAAATCCTTCGGTTCTTCGCCATGGGTCTTTTATACCGCTATCATCGCCCTGTATGGCGCTTCCTGCTCCTATATTAAAACGCCAAGCGGTTAAACCAATCCCTTTGGGCGAACCCGTTGCATCGGTTTCGGTACTGAACAGCCATTCGGCTACTTTGCTTTTTTTGGCTTCAGGCCACAGCCCTACATATTGCGCTGCCCAAGCATCCGAAGCTCCAAAATTATGAATGGTCTGAAAAGTAATAGCAGCATCAATATTCACCTCAACAACAGCTTGCCCTTGCGCCGATAGGAAGTAAAAACTGCTACTCAATAAACTTAGTAAAATCCATTTTTTCATCAGCTTTCTAAATATCTTAATTCCTATTATTTCTTAACTACACTTGGAACCTTCATTATGCTACCCCCATTACTGAAAAATCCATTTTTTAAATCGCCTTCACAAGCTTTTAAAAGTTCCTTTTTAAGTGCTTCCAGTTTATCCGGATGCTCATCTGATAAGTCCTTTTCTTCTTTGTAATCCTCAGGTAGAAAGAACAATTCAAAGACTTCTTTTTTTAAATCGGTTCTAATTTTCCAGCCCTCTTTGGTAACTAAAGTGGGACCGGTATACGAGGAATACACCACAGATTCATGACCATTATCTATACTAGTGCCAAGCAATTCATCATAGTACGAAATACCATCCGTACGGAACGGTTCGTTGAAACCAGTAACCTCTGCAAGTGTGGCTACCAAATCATAATTAGCGACAAGCCGCTTAGTAGTTTTTCCCGGTTGTATTTTAGCGGGCCATCTAAAAATAAGCGGAACCCTAATCCCGCCCTGAAGATTACTTCTTTTCATACCTGCTTGGCCACCATTACCATCAAAAACATCTCCTGCGAGATTGCTATAATATTTATGCTCCACATCGTTAAACCGTTTGCCTGTTTCTATATTCGCATAGGGTTTTAAAACCCGCCCTTCTTGCGCATAGTAGATTTCATGCCCGTTATCTGCCGTAAATATGACAATGGTATTCTCATCTAATTCTAATTCTTTTAATTTTTGCATCAGCTGTCCCACATTATCGTCCAACATTTTGACCATAGAGGCGTATTCCTTTTCAATAGGCGTAAGCCTATCGTCATTTACAAAATCTGGATGTATTTTAGGAATGGCCACAGGACCGTGTGGTAATTGTGTGGGGAAATAAAGGAAGAAAGGATTGTCGCGGTTGGTTTCTATAAAATTGAGCGCTCTATTCATAAAAAGGTCTTGCGAATAGTGAACCTTCCCCCTCATATCATGTCTATCCGTGAGGTTCTCAGGTGTTTCCGGCTCACCTGTTTTTCCTGCATTAGCAAGGGTGTTTCCTTTAATATTTACCTTTTTACCATTTTCAAATAAGAAAGGTGGATAAAAACCATGTGCTCTAACATGGTCTAAGTATCCGTAATAATAATCCCAACCATGTCTTTTCATTTGCTGGTCCGTAGCCGAAAATCCCCATTCTAACTTCCCGATTTCAGCCGTTTTATATCCTGCTTCTTTTGCTACTTGCCCAAGAAATACCTGATCTGCAGGTATGGGGCGTAGCGCTTGATTTATGTTGTTTTCAACTTCGGCTTGAGTAAGATTATGTGTACTTATTTTCTTATACATTGCCCTGGCGTAATCTCAAATTTCTGAGCGTGGCAATCCGTAAGGCCTGTAATAAGGGATGCTCTAGCTGGAGCGCACAACATATTAGCGTATGCATTTTGAAAACGTAATCCCCCACTAGCTAATGCATCTATATGTGGAGTTTTTATGATTTGTTGCCCTTCATGCCCCAACAAACCTATTCCCAAATCATCTGCATAGATTAAAATAATATTGGGCTTTCTCTCTACGACATCTTTGGTTTGATTGGTATTTGATTTACAAGAAAAAAATAATACGAATGAACTCAATGCTACTAAAAAGAATATTCTATTCATTGCTGTTTTAATTTTCAATCCGCCTAAAGTATACCTAAGGCAAAATTTCATTAGAAAGAAAAATAGAGGTTCAAAACTGAACCTCTATTAAAAAAAACTCAACTAACTAAAATGATTTTCTTCAACTTTCTGGTTTGGTCTATTTGAAAAGGATTCAATTCGCTATCAGGTCTTTCTCTATATACTTTACCACAGATTTAGAAAGTAGCTCGGAACCTTCTTTGGTATAATGAACATTACCCGGGCCTGCAGCATGTTTTTTATGCACTTTTTTGGAAATCTTCCCTAAAGGGTTCACCGTAATCCCATACTTCTTCATTACCGCCAAAGCTTCTCTATTATATATCTTTTCTGCATTTGCAAAACGGCCTGCTTCTCCTTCCGGAACATAACTTGTAGTGGCAAAAATGAGCTTAGCGCCCGTCTTTTGCAAACGGATAACCAAAGTTTCCAAATTCGCTCGGTATTCCTCTGGGGTATACGTAACCGTACCTTTTATTTTATCTCTATTTCCCACTTTTTTTGAGTCTGGATGCCGGTAACACAAATCCCATAATCCCCAATTAAAATGGATAATATCCCATTTGGTGTCACCTAAATATTCATCCAATTTTTCTAGTCCAGTACCCGTGTGCTGGGCATTACCTTCATTATGAACCACATTAGCCCTATCCTCTAAAGCTAGTTTTACAAAAGGGGTATACCCTATGGATATAGAATCTCCTATGATCAAAACATTAGGCCGTTTATCTTGTACGAACCCTACTAGAATTGCGCACAGAATGACAATGAGACTCAGTTTATTTTTCATAGGTACTTGTGGTTATTTTAGTGTTCTAGCTCTTTCTTTTAGCTACGGATTAAAGTTTGTCCTTAAAGGAAATAAAGAGGTCCGAAAATTGGACCTCTTCAAAAAAAAACAATTAACTAAAACTAACGATTAACTAAAACTAACGATTATCTTATTTGCTGTCTAAATAGGTCTCTTGACTGAAAGTAAACACATCAGAAGGCGTACGTGCATTTTCAAAAAGCGTTTTCATTTCCTTTATGACTTCTGGGTTTTTCTCAGCTACATTATTCTGCTCCCCAATATCTGTAGTAAGGTCGTATAGTTTAATGGCAACATCTGCCCCACCGAAAACATCATACTTTACCGCTTTCCAATTATCTTTACGAATGGCCTGTCTACCGCCTTTTTCATGAAATTCCCAATACAGGTATTCATGATTTTTTTGCAAGTCTTCGTGACCTAAAAGTGTGGGTAAAAATGAAATACCATCTAAGCCTTCAGGCGTTTCAATACCAGCTATTTCTGAAAATGTTGGAAACACGTCCCAAAAAGCAGATACCAGCTCCGTTGTACTTCCCGGTCTAATTTTTCCAGGCCAAGCCGCAATCATAGGAACTCTAATCCCACCTTCGTAAAGGTCTCTTTTTGTGCCTCGAAACGGTCCATTACTATCAAAATATTCTGGGTCTGCGCCACCTTCTGTATGCGGGCCATTATCTGAAGTAAAGACCACTACGGTATTATCCGCAATACCTAACTCCTCTAACTTTGCCACGATTTCTCCAACTTGCGCATCTAATAATTGTACCATGGAAACAAATGCCGTGTGCGGTTCTTTTTGTGACCTATATGGCCCTTGGTTAAACTCTGGACCATCATCAACACCTTCATAAGGTGTTTCTGGAGGAATTTACCTCTGTTTTTCTCCATGATTTCTTCAGGAGCAGCCAATTCCGCATGTGGAATAATAGATGCCACATATAAGAAGAACGGATTGTCTTTGTTCAATTCTATAAACTCCAACGTTTTTTCATGAATCAACTATGGTGCGTAAGTCCCTTTATTCTTTCCTAAATTCCCTTTGAGCACCAATGAATCTTTATTTGCCCATAGATGGTCTGGGTAATAATTATGCCCCAACCGCTGACAATTGTACCCAAAAAAGGTATCAAAACCTTGGTTTAAAGGATCCCCTTCGGAACCAGGAAATCCAAGTCCCCATTTCCCAAAAGCACCTGTAGCATAGCCTGCTTTTTGCATAGCCTCCGCCATAGTAAAAGTATTATCCGGTAAAGGATATTGGCCTTCTGGCATGATTTCTTTATTTCCCCTAACAACAGTATGCCCTGTGTGCATACCAGTTAATAATGCCGACCTAGAAGGTGCACAAACCGTACTACCCGAATAGTGCTGCGTGAAAAGCATGCCTTTCTCTGCCAGCTTATCTATATGAGGCGTATTGAACTTTTTCTGACCATACGAACTTAGATCGCCGTAGCCAAGGTCATCTGCCAATATGTAGACGATATTAGGTTTAGCATTACTAATTTCAGTAGTAGGCTCAGTTGCTTCGGCTTTGTTTTTTTCCTTGTTCTTACACGAGAAAACCAAAGTGCCCAGCAAAATAAAATAAAGAAGTTGTTTCATATTCTAATCTTAGTAAGTACCACGGAGTAAGAAATCATACTCCGTGGCAGTTATACTTATCCTTTTAATTATCGGTATCCATTGTTGGTGGGGTCTGATTCCAATAACTTTGGATTCAGCTCTAACTGGTTTTGAGGTACAGGCAACAAAACATGATATGGCTGAATGTTAGCCGCTGGATTGTTCCACGGTCTGTGTTGAACGGTCTGTACCGTTTCTAACAATATGCCCCAACGTATAAGGTCCATTCTTCGGTGGCCTTCTGCACTTAGCTCAAACTTACGCTCGTCATATATTGCCTCTCTAAATTCTTCTTTAGACATGCCTGTCCATGGTTGGTCTGGCTCAAATGCTCTTTCTCTAACTTTATTGACATAGAAATAAGCGCCTCCAGGACCGTTCAATTCATTTTCAGCCTCTGCCGCCATTAAATATACATCAGCTAAACGAAAGACAATATAATTTTCTGGGTGATTGCCACGTAAGGAATTCTCTTGATCCAAATTCCAGTTCTTTCTAAAATAAGGAAACGCTAATTTCCATCCCAAATACTCAGTAACAATGGTAGCATCATACCTAAGGTCTCCTTCTTGCCAGTTTTCTTGTAAAGCAAATTCTGGTAAAGGTACGGACCAACCGTAACCGGTCATATCTTCGGCTTGATCACGTAATAGACCTTGAAATATATCTACTTTAGTTCCTGAAACACCGTTTACAATAGTATCGTTATTTCGCCCTGCAGGTTCATCTCTAATACGCGGATTGTAATCATCTGTTCTTGTGGTAAACAAACCATCATAATCGGCTTCAAAATCAACTACATAAATATGTTCGTCGTTGTACTGATTGCTTGGGTCTGACTGATCAAAAACATCTGCATAATTATCTAATAACCGGTGTGCTCCACCATCTATTACAACATCACACTCCGCTTTTGCCAAAGCCCATTCCTGATCAAAAAGGTGGTATTTTGCCTTTAACGTTGCGGCAGCCCATTTACTAGCTCTACCTAAATCGTTACCAGAGTAAGCACTAGGCAACAAATCAAAAGCTCTTGCCAAATCTTCTTTCATAGCACTTCTTATCTCTGCTTTTGGAGTTCTTCCTAATACAGACCTTTCCAAGACAGGTAACTGCTCTGTATAAAAAGGTACGTCTCCCCATAAATTGGTTAAGTGATAATACGCCAGTGCTCTTAGAAAAAGTAGCTCACCCAATCTACTATCTCTAGCCTCTTGAGTTAAACTTTCATTACCCTCTATATTAGAGATAAATTCCGTTGTATTATTAACCACTTTGTACAACTGTATCCAAGTTCCGTTGCCATCTGCAGTTCCTTCCTGAATTAAGTAATTATGAATAGAGCTGTTTACATCTCTATTGGCGGCTTGTATATCTGCACCACTGGTGTAATAATTATCTAACCCACGTTGTCTGTACACATTATTGTCTTGCAACAATCTATACACCCCATTTACAGCCAATTCCGCTTCTTTATCATTTGTAAAAAAGGCATCTGGTGTAATTTGATCTCTTAAATCCTCTTCCAAGAAATCATCGCATGAGCTTAAAACAAGAAAGCCCATAAGTAGTATCAAAAATTTACTCGTTATATTAGTTTTCATATCTGCTTTTTTAAAATTCTACTTTTATACCTAAGGTTATTGATTTCGCATACGGATATTGACCTGATGCAAAACCTTGGGAAACAGAATTAAGACCGCTTCCATCGCTAAAATTATTTACCTCAGGATCACCCAAAGTAAAGTCTGTAAAAAGTAAAAGATTTGTTCCGGTAACATAAACGTTCAGTGAACTGAACACATCACTAAGCCCTCCTGATTCTAAAGGCACATTGTAATTTAAAGACATGGTTTTTAATCTTAGGTAAGAACCATCTTCAATATTTAAACTACTATTAGGATTAAATAGACTGTTGGATGGTCCTGCTCTTGGAACGTCTGAAGTTTCATTTACACCAGCTATCCAGCGATTTAGAACAATTGGGTCAACATTTTGTTCGCCCCTACCAAAATAAGCCGTTTGTGAACGTACATTATAAATTTCAGCACCATAGCTTCCGTGAAAAAAGACATCTAACGAAAGGTTCTTATAGGTAAATGTATTTCTAAACCCACCGTAAAAATCCGGTATAGGACTACCTAGTACTACTGAATCCTCATCATTAATATTAGAATCGCCATTAACATCTTCGTATCTAGGACCACCAATGAATGACCTTCCCTCTCTACCGTCTGCAATAATCTCATCTGCGCTTTTATAAGTTCCCAAATATTTTGCGCCGACAAAAGTAGGTAGTGATTCTCCAACGATTAACCTTGCAGAATTACCACCTTGATTTCCGGTGGATTGTAAAGTAATATACTCTTGACCATCCAACTCCAATATCTCACTTTTATTAGAAGATATACTTAGGTTGGATTCCCATTGGAAATTCTCATTCTCTACGTTAACAGTATTTAAACCAAATTCAAAACCACTGTTTCGTACAGAACCTAAGTTTTGTAATTGGGTTGTGGAGTTCGCACCCACTTGCCCAGACAGGGCTACTGCTAATAATAAATCTTCGGTTGTCTTTTTATAATAATCGGCTTCAAAAGTTAGTCTGTTATTAAAGAAACCCAATTCAATACCCAAATCTAATTGTTTGGTGGTTTCCCAACTTAAACCGCTACTTGGTACATCGCCAACTGCCACCCCATTTATTAAGGAGCCATTAAATACCGTTGTGGTATTATTATAAGTTGCTAAAGAATTATATGCTTTGACCCCTTGCTCTCCAACAATACCGTAACTACCTCTAAGCTTAAACCTGTCAATGACATCAGAGTCCGCCATAAAGTTTTCCTCGTCTACATTCCAAGCGGCCCCTATAGAAGGGAAAAAGGCATATTTATTACCCGTTTCAAATACAGAAGAGCCATCATACCTACCAACCAACGTGAGCAAGTATTTACTTTTGTAGCCATAGTTAACACGACCTAGGAATGAACTTAAGGTACGTTGACTATATCCCGAGCCTACCACTGCTGTTGAAGCATCACCTAAAGCTAAATTATTGAAAAGCACAACATCATTAGGAAATTGATCAGCCTCAGAACGGGTACTCTCATTATTATCCTTTTGCCAAGTAAAACCACCTAGCACTTTTATAGAATGATCATCTAAATCTAAGTTGTAGTTTAACGTGTTTTCATTCAAGATGCTCTTCGTGAAATTCGTATTGATCCGACCAAAACCTCCATTTACCCGCTCTGGTAAAATACATGGTAAA
The DNA here is from genome assembly GCF_030553095.1 of Zobellia laminariae. Lineage (GTDB taxonomy): Bacteria > Bacteroidota > Bacteroidia > Flavobacteriales > Flavobacteriaceae > Zobellia > Zobellia laminariae. The sequence continues at coordinate 135,717 of NZ_CP130738.1, forward strand.
TAGTTGTTCTGCTTCACATAATTTAACTGAGCACCAAAAGTAGATTTGAAAGAAAGGTTTTTAGCTATTTCGTATTCTACATATGCATTGGTTATCACTTGAGTAACCAAATCATGGTCTACACGTAGTTGTATATCTGCTTCTGGGTTACGTTCCAATCCTGCACTAATAGGGTTTTCGAACGAAAAACTTCCATCTTCCAAATACACCGGACGTATGGGTAGTACTTGGGATACAATCCCACCATAATCTACTTTGTTATTCTCTATTTTGTAGTGGGTAATATTAGCTCTAATACCTGTCTTAAACCGATCCGAAACTCTAACGTCAAGATTGGTTCTGAAGTTTACCCTTTCTAATCCAGAGCCTCTAAGAACCCCTTTTTGATTGAAATAATTTCCAGAGATAAAGTAATTGGCATTTTCAGAATTCCCAGTTACGGATACATCCGTATTTGAAATAGAACCCGGTTGTTCCACTAAATCCAACCAATCTGTGGTAGTCGTAGTTTCTGGATTTAAAACCAATGGTAATGTACTATCCGTAAGTCCAAAACCATCTGGTCCCGGTGTAAACTGATACGATTCATTTTTATAGTTCACAAAATCTTGCCCGCCAAGAATATCTATACGGTTTGCCGTTCCTTGTAAACTTTGGTAATGATTTATGGCAACTACCGGTTTCTGGCGCCATGCCTTTACCATTTTTAGTAGTAATTAAAATTACCCCAGAAGCACCCCTTGTACCATATATAGAAAGTGCGGTGGCATCTTTTAATATTTCAATAGAAGCAATATCGTTTACGTTAATCGTATTCAGGTTAAAACCTGTTCCTGCAATGAAACCATCAATAACATATAACGGATCATTATTTCCGTTGATAGAACTATTACCCCTAATACGAATAGTAGAACCAGAACCCGGTGTACCATTGTTGGAAGTAACCTCTACCCCAGTAGCACGCCCTTGTAAGGCTTGATCTACTCTGGCTACAGGTTGGTTTTCCAAAACATCTGATTTAACTGAAGATACAGAAGACACTAAATCTTTTTTGGTAGATGTTCCATACCCAATAACGACTACCTCTTCCAAAAGAGCCACGTCTTCTTGCAGTACCATATTAATGGTAGTCTCGTTTCCTACCGAAATACTTTTGGTAACAAACCCCAAATAACTAAATTCTAATGTAGCACCCTCGGCTGCTTTTATAGTATAGTTTCCATCAAAATCGGCCACGGTTCCTACTGTAGTTCCTTTTACTAAAACATTCACACCCTGGTAGCGGTTGGCCAGACTCATCCGTAATGGTTCCTGTTAAATTTTGCTGTGCCTGAAGCGACACCATGCCGAAGAACAGCAGTAGCAATAACATTCTTTTTAAATTCATAGTGGTTTATTGTTAGTTAAATAGTGGCCCTTTGTTGAGTTAAAAGCCTTAGGGTAAATATATTCTAGAGTTTTAGCGCATTTATCTCATATTGGTATACATATGTTGCAGATGACCGTTTTACGGGCTCTAGAGGCGACTCATGCAACATTTATATCCTATATTTAGTACATATTTTAACCCTTTACCACAGAATTACACGCGTACATCTCAACTCAGCTTAAAAAAATAACCCAAAAACATAGTTGGCTTAACCAGATTATTTATTTGAACTATACCATACTTAAAAGACCACTTTGACCAAACCGCTCTTATGAAACAAGTTCTCCTCTTTTTAATACTACTTTGTTCAGGGGTAAATTGTGCCGCACAAAACACCAATACCTATTTTCATTCTTTACATATAGATGATAGCCGTTTTAATAAAAGAACCAACGTTATCTACGAAGATCATTTAGGCTATTTATGGTTAGGTACCGATAGTGGGTTATATAGATATGATGGTCATTCCTTGGTTGAAAATCAATATGATGTCTTTGATGAAAAATCTATACCTAACAACAGTATTAATTCTATTATAGAAGACAGCTACGGGAATTTATGGCTTGGCAGTGAGAGTTACTTAATACTCTACCATAGAAAAACCAATAGCTTTAAAGGGTTTTACAAGAACAATACAACTGGTATTCTTGGCAAATCTAAAGATGGTACAATATGGGTGAATCTAAAAAATACTGGTATTGTTAAGGTTGTTCCGCAGGAGGATATAGGTAACATTGAATTTCACACCCAACTGAACTACAAACAGAACAGTAAAATCTGGACCAACGATAAAACCATTAACGACTTCTCCGAAGACCTCTTTGGACGAAATTGGTTCGCTACGCCCAAAGGCATCTTGGCACTCAATACAGATGATATGTTGGTAGAAACGGGATTCTCTAAAAATGTATCCTTTCTAACTCCCTTAGAAAACAACACTTTATTGGCTGCTACAAATGAGGGTATGTTTCTTCTTCAATATGGTAAAACCGATTTTCAACTCAAGATATTGGAAACTATAGACGTCTTCAATAAAAAGAATCAAACCAACACGGAATTTACCTCTATCTCAACAGATTTAGGTTCAGCAACTATTTGGGCCAGTACCCAATCCGGTTTGTACAAAGGGGAAAAAACCAATACTTCATATGTTTTTACCAAAATAACCGATGGTCAAAAGACCGACAGTACACCTTATGAAAACCGAATAAACTCTTTAATTATAGATCGATATAAAAATCTATGGGTGGCTACCAATAAAGGCATCAAAAAACATATTGATAGGAATTCAATTTTTGAATATACTACCATCAATAACAATCTAAACAACCACTTTACCCAATCCCTGTTAAAAACAAATAAAAATGAATTGCTGGTAACCTATAATCATGTTGGTTTATACAGTTACGATTTAAAGACAAATACCAATAGATTACTAGCTGCCGCCAATGAAGATTATAGCGTTGTAAAAGAATATTATTCTCAGAAAGAAATACTTTTTGCCTCCGGAAAAACCCTTTTTCTCTCTAAAAATTATAGCGACCATACTAAAAAGGTACAATTTGATACGCTCAAAAAATACAACTACAACATACGTGACTTGGTTCCTCTGGGTAAAGATGAAATATGGGTTGGGCTTTGGGGCGGAGGAATAAGTATAGTAACCCCTAAACAGGAAAAAAATGCTTTTAAAAGCAAGGTCATTTCTACCCTTTTTGGAAAAAATGTCTCAGTAATGCATCTAGACCGTAATCAAAATATGTGGATTGGTACCCGTGGTGACGGCCTTTTTAAGGTAAACTTGATTAATGAAGAAATTAAAGTATTCAACCCTTCATTGAAAGATGGCCTGAGTTCAAATGCTATTTTATGTCTGCGTGAAGATGATAAAGGCAATCTATGGATAGGCACCAGAGGCGGCGGTCTCAATTTTTACGACCAAGCAGCCCAAACTATTAAAAGCTATGGTAAAAATGAAGGCTTAGTGTCCACAACAGTTGCTAGTATTGAAAGAGATGTTTCTGAAAATTTATGGTTAAGTACCCGAGACGGTATTTCCAGATTTGATATCAAAAAAGAAAAATTTGTCAATTTTAGTATTGAAGATGGTGTTACCGAGAGTCACTTTACATTTAATTCAAGCGCAGTTGGTGAAGATGGAAAAATCTATTTTGGTTGCCCCGGAGGCTTCTTTTCGGTAAACGCTAAAAACTATAAAAAGGAATCATCAGTACCCAACACCATAATAACGAACTACACCATTTTTGGAGATTTTGACAAATCAAATACCGCCAATAAAGAGAATCATTCAAAAAAATATCTAAATACTACAGACAGTCTTAAGTTAGCACATAACAGAAATAACATTGCTTTTGAGTTCTCTACCTTAGAATTTACCGCGCCCAATAAAAATGAATTTGCTTATATACTTGAAGGCACAAATGATTTCTGGCACTATACAAAAGCATCTAACAGAAATGCCAATTACAATGACCTACCTCCGGGCAGCTACACCTTTAAAGTAAAAAGTTCTAATAGTGACGGGGTCTGGAACGATAATCCAGCCACTTTTCATTTTCAAATCAGCCCTCCTTATTGGAAAAGTAATATGGCTTTTATTCTATATTTTCTTCTACTAATAACTTCCATTTATACTACTTGGCTAGTTATTAAACGCTGGTATAGATTAAAAAAGAAACTAGTAGCGGAAACGGTAAGTAGAGAAAAAGACAATGAAATGAACCGCATGAAAATGGTGTTCTTCACTGATATTTCTCATGAGTTACGTACGCCATTAGCCCTAATTCTAGGTACTATTGAAAAAGTGGTGAAAGAGAAAAAGTTTACGTTAAGCCCTATCACCTCTCAAAGAATTTACAATAATACCTTAAGAATGCACAGGCTTATTAATCAGTTGATGGATATCCGGAAATTTGACGAAGGGAAGCTTAAACTACAGATTTCTAAAAACAACATCGTTAACGATATTGAAATTATCAAAAACGCCTTTAATGACTTTGCTAAGATCTACGATATAGACTACCAATTTGTTACAGAGGAAACTAAGATTGTGGGATGGTACGATGTAGATATTCTAGAAAAAATTCTATTTAATCTCTTGTCCAATGCATTCAAATACACTCCTAAAAAGGGAGTCATTAGGGTTTCATTAGGACTGGCCTCTGGAAGAGAGAAAAGTCATTTCAGTAAAAAGTTTAGAATGGGTTCCTATATTAAATGTAGTGTTAGGGATAATGGCATAGGTATTCCGCAGGAAGATATTGAGCAAATTTTTGATCGCTATTATCAAGCTACTAAAAAATACAGTAATCAAATACCTGGGACGGGAATAGGGATGGAATTGGTGCAAAAACTCATCGAAAGGCATCATGGTACCATACAAGTAGAGAGTGAGGAAAATACATTCACAGAATTCACTTTCTATCTGCCGATTCACAAAAACCGATATCTTAAAAAAGAGCGCATTGACCGAGGTACACCTCTTACCAAGAATTTTATTAAAAACTCTGAATTCCAAGTGATTGAAGAAATTTCATCAGAATTCGAGACAAAACCTAAAGCGCTCCAAACGTCCAAACCATTAATTCTACTTGTAGAAGATCATGAGGACCTAAGATCTATGGTAAAAGATGAATTAAAAACCGATTTTAATGTAATTGAAGCATGCAACGGTAAAGAAGGATACACTACCTGCTTAGCACATCGGCCTGACCTAATTATCTGTGATATTCTTATGCCCATAGAAGATGGTATTTCTATGTTGCAAAAAGTAAAGGATAATCCAGAAACAAAGACCATCCCTATTTTTATGCTCACCGCTAAAAACTCTGAGGAAACAAAAATTGAGTGTCTTAGCTTAGGTGCGGATGATTATATAGAAAAACCGTTTAGCCTAGAATTTGTAAAGTGGAAGGTAAAAAATACGTTCAACACTCGTGAAGACCTCAAAAGTAAATACAGTAAAATTATTACACCAGAACCCTCTGAAATAGAAGTAGATTCTAACGATGAAAAATTTATACGCAAGCTGGTAACCATAATAGAAGAATCTATTGATGACAAACATCTTAATGTTGAATTTTTAGCTTCTGAGGCTGGTATGAGCAGGGCCAATTTGTACCGTAAAGTACAAGCCATTAATAATGATACTCCTGTAAATTTTATAAAACGAATTCGTCTGAAACGAGCTGCCCAGTTATTAAAAAATAACAAAATGTATATTTCAGAAGTTGCCTATATGACTGGTTTCAGTAACCAGAAATATTTTAGCAAGTGCTTCAGTAAAGAATATGAAATGAGTCCTACAGAGTATGCCAAGCAGTTTTATGAAGAAGCGAATACAACCGTTAATATATCTAATGAGCAATAGATAACCATCCCTTTATCATACAAGTTCAACATTTGTATCCCTTAAACGACTCATTATAGCCCTTTGTAATCTGTGGAATATAAATATTTTCACAGTTCTATTATCCCAGAACGCTATCCCTTTAAGGAACGCTAATCAGCTGAACTAATTAGATGCCCATATGACTCTTCCCATTAATAAAACCTTGTGCACAACACTGGTATGTATATATGCATTACACTCTTGCAAACCTGTTAAAATCGACATAACAGAGCACAAAAAACCAAATATCGTTCTTATAAACATAGACGACCTTGGTTATAAGGATGTTGGTTTTATGGGTAGCCAATATTATGAAACTCCAAACTTAGATGCTTTGGCGGAAGAAGGCATGGTATTTTATAATGCCTATGCGGGTGCTGCAAACTGTGCCCCTAGTAGAGCCTGTCTTATCTCTGGTTTAAATACACCTAGGCATGGTGTTTATACGGTGAGTCCGTCTGATAGAGGAAACACAAAAAACCGAAAATTAATTCCGATTAAAAATACCGACCATCTCAATGACTCCATTTTTACCCTTCCTCAGATGCTTAAATCAGCTGGGTATGTTACAGGTAGTTTTGGCAAATGGCATGTGGGTAACGACCCCAGTATTCAAGGAATTGATGTTAATATAGGTGGAAGTGCAAAAGGAAACCCAGAGTAAAGGCGGTTACTTTCCCCCATATAAAATAGACAACATTACCAATGGCGAAAATGGCGAATACCTAACGGATAGGTTGACGAACGAAGCCATAAGTTATATAGAGAAAAACAAAGACACTACTTTTTTCCTTTACATGCCTTATTACACGGTGCATACGCCTATTATGGGTAAAAAAGAATTAGTAGCCAAGTTTGAAGCGAAAAGCGGGCAGAATGGACAAAATAGACCAGATTATGCTGCAATGGTATATTCTATGGACCAAAATGTGGGCAAGTTGTTACATGCTTTAAAACAAAATAATCTTGAAGAAAACACCGTAGTAATTTTCACCTCGGACAATGGAGGCATACGGGCTATCTCCGAACAGAATCCGTTAAGAGCGGGAAAAGGTTCCTATTACGAAGGTGGTATTCGGGTTCCTCTGATTATAAAGTGGTAAGGAAAATAAAACCAAAATCGACCTCTACAGTAGCCGTCAGCAATTTAGATTTCTACCCCACACTTCAGAATATTGCAAGACCTCAGAACAAAGCTAAACTTCTTGATGGTGTAAATCTTGAACCTATTTTATATGGAGGCGAACTCGCTGAACGTAACCTCTATTTTCACTTCCCCATCTATCTTCAGAAGTATGACCAATTAAAAGACCAAGGCAGAGACCCTCTTTTTAGAACTCGCCCAGGTTCCGTAATTATTTCAGGAGAATGGAAACTACATGAATATTTTGAAGACGGAGAATTAGAACTTTATAATCTAAGGACTGATATAGGTGAGAAAAATAACATAGCGAAACAAAACCCAGCTAAGACCAAACAGCTTTATGAAGAACTGAATATATGGCAAACACAAACGAAAGCTCCCGTTCCTACTATAGCGAATAAGGCGTATGACCCTACTCATCTAAAAGAACAGTAGCAGCTACTTCTCTACCCCATAAATATCTTTTAAAACAGAAACTACCGAACCTTCAAAATGCGTGTCTAGGTCATACCGTATTCTTACTTTCGTGCCCAACGGAGCGTAGTAATAAATTACCCAAGCATCTGCTTCACGAGTACCTATGCACCCATGTGAATAGGCCTTTCCTAAAGTTTTGGGATTGGTTGTAGGGTGAATCATCTGTCCGTTTCTGACACCATTAATTTCGGTTTCCATCCATGGAATTTGAGGCATTTGCGTAAGTTTTCCATCGTCACGATGCGTTACATAATATGGCTTACCGTTTACGGGATTATAAAAATCAGGATGCTTGGCATGTCTAACAATCGTTCCCTCTCCCGTTTTGGTTCGCAAATCCGTTATACGATCTCCCATTTTCAGGTAGCGTTGTTTATCCTGTCCTACCCTCACCGTAAACTCATCCTTTAAAATAGAATCCTGATAAATACGAAGCTTAAATTCAGGGATGTTCACATCAATCTCCGTATGGGCTAAATCGTCCAATATATGGCAGGCTTTTGTAGAATCCGGAAGATGTAATACACTTCTTTTGGCAGTGCTATCATTTGTCTTTGATCATATACAAATGAATCTCTGGCCTTCATACGGTAATAATCCGTATTTGCCAGCGTATCTATAATCCACGGATTATTACGCACCAATAGATGTTCAGATAACGGATAGGGCACAATAGAATCATAGCGCACCACTAAGGAGTCTATATACTCAAAATACTCAGCTATTCTAACGTTTCGGGATACGTTAATGTCCTCGTATGTTTTTACTTTTTTAAAGGGTACATGCGCTACTTCTTCCTTAACAGGTTCTTTTTCAGATACCAACTTGGCTTGGTCTTTACACGAACCCATGCTTAAAATCAACATCAGCATTAAAAAAACACCTAATAACGCTTTTTGTTGTAGAAAGAAATTCAGCTTTTCTGGGGACTTTAAGATATGTAGCATGTTGGTCTGACTATTTGTAACTGGGTAATCTAACACCCAACTTTACTGTTATTCTAACTTGGTTCATATTCATTAGGAGCTACAAATTGGAATGCTTCCTCTAGTTGCGTAATATCAAAATAGCGTTCTTGATATCCTTTCTGCAGCCTTTCAAAAAAAACATTATCAATAGGAATCAGTGCTTTCAAAATCTTAGAGTGCGCCACAATAGCTATATTTCCTATTTGTCTATAATTTCTTAGAATCCAGATGATGTCTTCCATGAACACCTTTGTTTTACTCTTACTTACATTTAGTTCGTCTAGTTTAACCAGCACATTTACATAGCCAAAACCTTCTTCTACTTTCTCCTTAAAGAACTTTTGTGCCAGTTTTTCATCTGTTCCGGTGAATTCGTCAATAACTTCTAACGCAAGTGTATTTCCTTTGTACGTTCTTATTTTTTCAATCATGGCCTTAGTTTTAAATATACTGAAATGAGTCCAAACGGACTATTATAAACACATCAAAAGTAAGGGCTAAAATTCTCCCATACCATGACTTGAGTCAGCAGAAACTAAAAGAAAAATTAAGAAATAATTCTACCGTCCTCCATCTGAATAATACGATCGGTACGCTTGGCAAAATCCTCATCATGGGTGACGATCAATAACGAAAGACCTTCTTCTTCTTTCAGTTTTTTAAAGATATTAAAAACGTTATCCGCATTGTGGCTGTCTAGGTTTCCTGTGGGTTCATCACCCATAAGAATTATAGGATTGTTAATTAAAGCCTGGCAATGGCCACCCGTTGCTTTTCACCACCCGAAATACGAGAAGCCCGTTGGTTGGCGAGATAATCTATTTTTAGCATTTCCAGCTTTTGCATGGCATCTCGTTCAATATCTGCGTGCGATTTCTCATTCAGTTTCTTTGCTGGAAGCATCACATTTTCCAAAACACTAAATTCCGATAACAAATAATGAAACTGAAATACAAAGCCAATATGCTTGTTCCGGATGCGAGAAAAATCTTGATGCGGTTTTCCGGTAACCAATTCATGGTTCAGATACAATTCGCCCGTATACTCCGTATCCATCGTAGAAAGAATATAGAGTAAAGTAGATTTCCCCGAACCGGATTTGCCCATAATAGAAGCGAACTCCCCTACTTTTACTCCAAAAGAAATGTCTTTGAGCACATGAAAGTCTTTGGGCTTATAAAAATGCTTATTGATGTTTTTTGTTTCAAGAACATACTCCATTGTTTCCATCTTTAAGTTCCACGAATTATACGAACAGGATCTATGCGCCTAGCCTTTGCGGATGGAAACCAACCGGCAATAAAAGTAGAGAGCAGCGCAAAAACGATTCCTATTACATAATACCCAATATTATAACTTATAGGGTATGTGGTTATCGTAGGCAATGCAGACGTTTCAAAAGCTACGTTATCTATTAGACGAGCTAATCCATACCCTACCATCAAACCCATAACACCACCAACCAACCCAATGATCATAGCTTGGCTTATAAAAATGAGCTGTACGTCCAAACCTGAAAATCCTATTGCTTTTAAAATGGCAATATCCTTCATTTTCTCATAAATAAGCATGTTCAGGATATTATAAATACCAAACCCGGCCACAATCAATAATGTAATGGAAACGGCATACGTAATGAGGTCTCTAATGTTAGAACCGGTCTCAAACTGTGCATTGGCTTCGTTAATATCCGTAGCCTTTATCGTGAACTGTTTTTGAAGGCGTTTTGCTAAAGCGGGGGCTAACGTAATATCATAAAGTCTAATATTAATATCCGTTATATAATTCTGTGCTTCGCCCATAATACGCTGTACCGTCTTGAGGTTGGCATAACTTTGAATGTTGTCTACATCTGCCACCCCACTTTGGTAAATTCCGACAATCTTGAGTGGAAAAATATCTCCGCCAACTGTACTTATCTGAACTCTTTCCCCAACCGATAAAGACATTTTTTTGGCAAGACCGGAACCTAATATAATTCCGTTATCTGTATTTTTGAGCGCTTCTGGAGTTCCCTTAGTAATATAATCGCCCATACTGGTTAGTCGTGTTTCCTCCATAATATCCACACCTACCAAATTGCCGCTTAAATCAATAGAACCGGACAAGTAGAAGATTTGTGCACGGAGCTGGGGTGTTGCCCCTTTTACTTCTTTATCCTTTTTTAGATACTTTAAAATGGGCAAGGCATTATGAATTTTCTTTTGGCTTTGTCTAGGCTTGATCGAGTGTACGATGTTGAAGGAGTTTTTAAATTCTTCATAAAGCGATACGGGTTGCGTTTCGTTAGGTTCAATTTCATTATACAGGTGAATATGAGGAGTTTGGCTCAAAACCATACCATCTAACATTTCATTAAGTCCGGTCATAAAACTGATCAGCGTAATGTAAGCTCCAATACCAAAAGTAACGCCCAATGCAGCTGTTGCCGAGGACTTCATTTTTGTTACCAAATGGGTTTTGGCAATGTTCAATATGACTCTCCAATTGATCATTGTTCCGGTTTTAAAAGCTCGGTCTCTTCGCTAATACCTTTTGTGATTTCTATACGATCTAAGTTGTATAAACCCGTAGTTACCTCTACTGTACCATTGGCGGTCTCTACCTTGTTCCCATCAATTAGATAGTCTTTAGGAATAGTCAGTACATCCTTTCTTTTAGCAATGACAATGTTGCCCTCGCCTGCCAAACCGGGATATAGAATTTTTGGGGGATCGTCAAAACTGGCTTCTACCGTAAAAGTTTGTGAGCGTTCATCTTTACGGGGATAGATTTTATCTACCGTAGCCATAAAAACTTTGGATGGATAAGCATCTAGTGTAATCAACGTTTTTTGACCGAGGCTCAATTTTACAATATCTACCTCGTCTACCAACATTTTAATTACGAATACCGAATCGCTTCCAACTGCGGCAATGGGTTCCATAGTGCTTACGATTTCTCCGGTTTCTTTTAGAAGTTCATAGACCTTACCATTGATTTTACTGGTTACCGTAAAGTCTTTGGTATTTATCTGCGCAGATTCATAGTTGTTACGCGCTTGACTCACTTGGGTCTTTAGTTCGTTCTTGGTACGGTCATATTTACTCTGTAACAAGTTTAAATTATTACGGGAAAGCTCATATGCCAGTTTGCGATTGTCAAAATCTATTTTTGAACCTATTTCTTGTTCCCACAAACGTTTCTGTCTGTAGAAATTAATGGAATCATTATGAAAAGATAGTGTCGCTGCTTTTATTTCATCTTCTAAACCCGTGAGAACAGCGGCACTCCCGTTATAGTTTTCCTGTGCCAACTTCAGTGAAAGTTTCGCATTTTCCGTATTCAGCTTAGGTGTATTATTGATAATTTGAAGTAATGGCGTTCCCTTTTGAACCAAGTCTCCCTCTTCCACCAAATTGCGGTCTAAAATTCCGCCTACGGCCGCGTATACTTTATACAGGCTGTCTGGTTGAACGATGGCAGACGCATATACAGATTCTGTTAGCTCTGTTTTTTGAGGAAATACTTTCTCTTGTTCGTCACCACAAGACTGTAATGCGAATATGAAAACCAATATAATTAAATAGCGCATAGTATGTAAATTGCTCATATTCAAATTAAAGGGAAATTCCATTCAAAGAACATGAGATAAGTCATGCTATTAATGATTTCATCTAAAAAAACATAGTGCAACCCATCATTAGGAACGTTAAAGCACTACTATATTTACAAGAATCAATTTCCTGTTTCAATATGATATAAATCAAGCTTTGTATATTTTATTTCGCCTATTTTTGAGAAAAGGGAAATCATGGCCATTGAAAATTTTGGTATAAAGGGATTGACCGACGATCAGGTTGTAACATCCAGAAAGACCCACGGTGCCAACTCATTTACTTACAAAAAGAAAAACGGATTTCTAGAAGCCCTTAAAAGTATCCTGAAAGAACCGATGATTCTTATATTGTTGGTGGCTTCTTCCATCTATTTTATCACCGGAAATTTTGGAGATGGCACCTTTATGGTTGCTGCCGTTATATTGGTCGGTTCCATATCGCTCTATCAAGATTCTAGAAGTCGAAAAGCTTTAGAAAAACTAAAGAACCTTACTGAACCCAACTGCAGGGTCATCCGCAACGGGGTTACCGTAGAAATACCCAGTGAAGACCTTGTTATAGGCGATAGCCTAATTGTAGAAGAGGGCACGATGATTCCCGCAGATGCAACTATTGTACACTCCAATGATTTTTCTGTAGACGAAGCTACGCTTACCGGAGAATCGCTTTCTGTTTTTAAAGACGCCTCCTCTGCGAACAATACTATTTTTAGTGGCACCACTGTAGCCAGTGGTTTGGCCATAGCTACAGTTACAGCCATTGGCAACCATACGCAACTGGGTAAAATTGGCAATAGCCTAGATAGTATTGAAGATGAAAAGACACCTTTAGAGCTGCAAATAGCCAATTTTGTAAAACAAATGGCCATTTGGGGCGGTATTACTTTTCTATTGGTTTGGGGTATAAATTATTTTAACTCCCATAATATCCTAGACAGTTTACTAAAAGCACTGACGCTTGCCATGAGTATTCTGCCCGAAGAAATCCCTGTGGCATTCACCACCTTTATGGCTTTAGGGGCTTGGCGTTTAATGAAGTTGGGAGTTGTAGTTAAACAAATGAAAACCGTGGAAACTTTGGGTAGTGCCACCGTCATATGCACGGATAAAACGGGAACGCTCACCCAAAATAAAATGAGCCTCGTAAGGCTATTTTCCATTAAAACTGGAAAAATAGCTTCCACCGAAGCTATACTTAAAAATGAGGAAAAAGAGCTTATAACCGTTGCCATGTGGGCCAGTGAACCCATACCTTTTGATCCCATGGAAATTTCTCTGCATAATGCCTACGCAAAGCAGACGGATGTAGACGAAAGACCAAAGTATCATATGATTCACGAATACCCTTTAGGAGGCAAACCACCTATGATGACCCACCTGTTCGAAAACGAATCTGGGCAACGTATCATTGCGGCTAAGGGCGCTCCAGAGGCTTTAATACAAATCTCCAACCTCACTGCAGAAGAAAAGAAAAATCTGTTTACGCTACCATAGATGAGCTTGGCGAACAGGGTTTTCGTTTATTGGGTGTTGGTCAAGCTGTTTTTGAAGGCACGGACTTTCCTAAACTCCAACAAGATTTTTCTTTTGAATTCAAAGGTCTAGTTGCGTTTTATGACCCTCCTAAGAAAAACATAAGTCAAGTCCTCAAAGATTTTGATACCGCTGGGATAAATGTAAAACTGGTAACAGGAGATAATTCTGCTACGGCCGTAGCTATTGCTAAAGAAATTGATTTTATAGGATACGATAAATGCATGTCCGGTGATGAGTTGATGCAGCTCACCGATGCCGAATTACAGAAGAAAGTGATGGATACGCAAGTCTTCAGCCGTATGTTTCCAGAAGCCAAACTCAGAATTATAAATGCGTTAAAGGCGAATAATGAAGTGGTAGCCATGACAGGCGATGGGGTTAATGACGGACTGGCACTAAAAGCGGCACACATTGGTATTGCCATGGGAAACAAGGGTACCGAAATTGCCAAGCAAGCCGCCTCCTTAATTTTGGTAGATGACGACCTTTCTAAAATGGTAGATGCCATTGCCATGGGAAGAAAGATTTATACCAATCTAAAAAAAGCGATTCAGTATATCATCTCTATTCACATTCCTATTATACTCACGGTGTTTATTCCCTTGGCATTACGGTGGATTTACCCCTCCATATTTTCGCCATCACATGTTATTCTATTGGAACTCATTATGGGACCTACCTGCTCTATCATCTACGAAAATGAACCCATGGAGAAAAATACCATGAACAAAAAACCAAGGCCGTTTACTACTACATTCTTTAAATTTAATGAGTTGTGGACCAGCATCATACAAGGATTGGTCATTACTTTGGCTTCATTATCTGTTTACCAATATGCCGTAGGACAGGGTTTTGTTGAAGATACAACCCGCACAATGGTCTTTATGGTATTAATCGTTGCCAATATCTTTTTAACCTTGGTGAACCGTTCTTTTTACTTCTCTCTATTTACAACCTTGAAGTATAAAAATAATCTAGTAGGTATTATCATAGGTATTACCGTTGCTTTGGCCGCTCTCCTACTCTTTATTCCGCCATTGACCGACTTCTTTGAGTTTAATACTTTGAGTGTAAATCAATTGCTTGTTAGCCTATTTGCAGGAAGTATTTCCGTGCTTTGGTATGAAGCCGTTAAATGGGGTAAAAGAACAAAGGCCAAGAAAAACTAAGGTGTATGTTTAGGGTTCAAATACTAGTCAGATAGCTGCCTAAAGTTTTACGCCATAGGCTAAATCTCCTGCATCACCAATACTAGGAACAATGTAACCTCTTGCGTTAAGCTCTGGGTCTATTGCTGAAATCCATAAATGAGTGTTTTCAGGGAATACATTTTGTACATGCTCAATACCGGCCTGCGCTCCAATAACCGAGACAATATGAATTTGTGCAGGTGTACCGTGATTTTTGAGTGCTTTCAAAACATTTTCTAAAGTTTTTCCGGTAGCCAACATTGGGTCTGTGAGCACTAGAATTTTACCGTCCAAAGAGGGGGCAGCAAAATAATTTACAATAACTTCAAAGGCATCCTCATCTCCTCTGTGATGTCGGTATGCAGAAATAAAGGCATTCTCAGCACCGTCAAAATAATTCAGTAGACCTTGATGTAATGGTAGTCCGGCCCTTAAAACGGAACACAAAACCAACTTATCTATTGGCAAGGTCATTTCTTTGGTACCCAATGGCGTGGTCACGTCACTACTTTCATACTGAAAGGACTTACTCATTTCATAACTCAAAACTTCTCCAATACGCTCAATATTCCGCCTAAAACGCATGGCATCTTTTTGGATGTCTACATCTCTAATTTCAGCGATAAATTTGTTCATGAGCGAATTGCTTTCGCCTAGATTATGGACCGTCATAGAATGAATATGATTTGAGTTATGGATATATTTTAAATATGCCCAAAAGGTACATCTAAATCATAAACCGAGAAAAGTTTACCTGTAAAAAAAGGGTCTTATAAATTACAAGACCCTTTTTTCAACCATCTAAAAATAGATTCTGAAGAACTACCTATTTACGAACTATCTGCATTTTTTAAATTCTAATTAAACTGCTTATTTATCGCTAAAAAACTCAATACTCCACATACCGCGAACTTGGTTTACATCATAACCAAGTGCCATATCCTCTGGATACAGTTTATTTAGAGCTGTCATAGTCTCCGGTAAAACCTGCGTATTGGGCTTGCCATGACATTGCAGGCAAAGCGCATTGGTAACGATTGGGTAATAGAAAGACACTTCTCCGTCTTCCGTTTCAACCACTGGCTCCAGTTCCTCTCCAGAGGCCAAAGCTTTTTTGAATGACGCTATATATTCCAATTCCTTGGCACTAGCCTTATTTTTAGGGTTTCTAGTCTTATCCGAAACTCTTTGGATTACTGCATTTTTCATTAATGAAACGCTATCTGTAATCGTAGTTGCCTCTAGGTTACAAAAACCTATAGCGCCCACGGTTCCTTTTTCCTGAATAGCTTTTGTTAGGCTTTTACCCAATGCCATCTTAGCTTCTTTTGCATAGGACATTCCTATTGCACCGTACACTTTTCCGGGTTCAGGGTAGTCAAAGCAATTGCATTGCTCCATACCCATTCCTATCTTGTGCGAAGCTTTAAAATGTTCATCAAAACCTTCTGGGCGTTCTAGTTCATTATTGTAGATGTAATCTGCAATCTTGGCTACAGCTTCATCACGATTTGGTAGGTATGGCATAGGACCAAACCTTTTATGTGCAGCAGGAATTTTCGTTTCCGTTTCCGGATCGTTTACCCATTTAATCAAGGCTTCCGTAAACTCTTCTTGAGTTACCGTAGAATCTATGTAGTGTCTTTTGATTGCCTCCATTGGTGGTGCAATCCTATCTACCATTTTTGTTTTGGGATCATGGCACATATAACACTCACGCTCCAAAATTACTTTCCAGGATGGGGTTCTTGGATTGCGGTATTTACAGCTACGTCAATATTATCAACAGATTCGATTTTATTTTTTTGACTCTCTTTACAACTTGTAAAAAAGAGAACAACAAGTAAAAGAACAGAATACTTTTTCATTTAGGTCGATTAAATAAGGGTTCAAATCACATTAAGATTTTGACTTCACAATTTGTATTATGTCATTTTTCTGCAAAACGCCAGACTGTCTCCACACCTGTTTTCCGTTTTTAAATAACATCATAGTAGGCACACCACGTACATTATACGTGCTGGCCAAGGGCTGATTTTTATCCACATCTATCTTTACGATTTTTATGCTATCTCCCAGTTCTTCTTTCACTTGCTTTAAAATAGGCGCCAACATTTTACAAGGTCCACACCAATCCGCAAAAAAATCTACCAACACAGGTGTGTCAGATTCTATTATAGTATTAAAACTGCTTTTCATTTTTCTAATTTAGATTTATAAAATTACTAAAAATTGCCCTCGCTAAAACTGACGTAAGTCATGGTTTATAATATTCTTCTCGATTAACTTTATATAAGTAACTAAAATCACAGCGGCGCTTCCGTAATGTAAATGGTTACGAGGATTGTTTAATTATAAAACAAGCAAGATGAAAAATATATTGGTCGCCACAGACTTTTCCAACAATGCATATTGTGCTCTTTTTTATGCTACGCAATTATTGAAGTCAACTGAATGCAACTTTTACCTTGTAAACGTTTACAATGACCTCACGCCTTTAATTGGAGCAAAATCAGAATTTTTAGTCGGTCAAAAGCTATTGAATGAATTAGCTGCTACTTCCAAAGAAAAAATTACGGCTCTTGAGCATAAAATAACCTTAGATAATGAAAACCCTTTACACAAATTTGAGACCATTTCTAAAAAAGGGAATCTAGTTAAAACCATACACCATATGCTCAATGCATTTGATATTGATTTGGTGGTTATGGGCAGCAAAGGCTATACAGGTGCTAAGGAGATTTTTTTCTTGGTAGTAATACCATTCAAGTGGCCAATACTATAACCCAATGTCCTGTTTTGACCATTCCAAAAGAATTAGATTTTGTTGCACCAACGGACATTGCCTTTGTAACAGACTATAAAAAAGGATGTACTAAAAAAACAACCGCACCTCTTTTGTTCATTGCAGAACTCTTTAACGCCACAATTAAGGTCATGCATATTAATGAAGAAGAGGAGCTAAGTAAAGAACAAGAATCTCACAGAGAAATGCTTGAACTATGTCTTAAAAATACCGAGCATAGTTCTCATTGGGTACAGGCTTTTGCAGACAAGGCCATGGTTATAGATGATTTTCTAAATAATATAGGGCGTAGATATGTTTGCTATGGTGCACTACAAACACAGCTTCTTTGATCGCATTTTACATGAGCCTGTGGTTAAAAATGTAAGCATGTACTCTAATATACCATTTCTAATATTGCCCTTTAAAGACTAACTAACAGCCTATTTGATTAGCTATTTAGCAAATACATTTAATACTCACTTAAGAAATAATATCATGTACAAAAGAATATTGGTACCGACAGATTTCTCAAAAAACGCCCTTAATGCGGTGCGATACGCACTTGATTTATACGCAAAGCTGAATTGTGAATTTTATTTTTTGAATGTTTTTAAGTTAGAATATTACACTACTGATACCCTCATTATACCCGAACCGGGTAGTAGGAGTTTGAGATTGCAAAAGCCAAATCAGAAGAAAATTTCGTGAAGTTATTAGATATGCTAGCACTGCATCATGACAACCCAAAACATATCTACCACACCATACCTACTTTTACTTTTCTTTCTGAAGCGATTAAAAAAACCATTTCAAATAAGGATATTAATTTGGTGGTTATGGGTACCAAAGGTGCATCTGGTGCCAAAGAGGTTATTTTTGGTAGTAACACGGTAAAGACTATGGAAATCGTATCCGAATGTCCCGTTTTGGCCATACCAGCAGATATCCGTTTTTCCCCTCCAAAAGAAATTGTTTTTCCAACAGATTTCAAGTCCAGTTTTAAACGAAAAGAATTGAATTACCTTATTGAGATTGCTAAAATGCATGGTTCCACCATTCGCATACTACACGTCTCAAAAAAACAAATACTAAAAGCTGAACAGGAAGAAAACAAAATACTATTAGATAATATATTAGACGAAGTGGCTCATAGTTTTCATACCCTAACAGAAAAAAACATAGCAAACAGCATAACTGCTTTTGTAGAAAGTAGAGATAGCGATATGATTGCTTTTATTAACCAAAGACACTTTTTCTTCGAGAAAATATTTACTAAACCATTAATCAAAGAAATAGGATATGATGCTACTGTGCCTATTTTGGCCTTGCATTAAAGGAACCTAACAATGAATTAAATAGGAACTTGGGTAAAGAAGAAGAATACTTACAGAACCACTATTTTTTTTAATAGCTAAAAGATGGTCATCATTTCAAAAAATCTTCTCGATACCTCCGTATTAATAGTTTTATAAAAAGCATTCATGGACGCACTGCTCAACTTTCTAAATGACCCACTAGCCGCAAAGATTTTAAAACTTTTGTTGTGGATTATCTTTATTGTTTTCTCCATTGGCTTTCTAAGGAAGCTGCTTAAAAAACGTATTAGTGATGTAACCATTAGATACAAGGCCCAAAAGGGTGTTGAACTCGTTGGCTATTTTTTGATTTTCCTTTTGATATTGATTTCTTTTACGGTAAAAAGTATAGCAGACTATACTATTATCATCGGTCTGTTTACTGCGGGAATTACCTTTACGTTGCAAGAGCTCATCTTAAGTATAACAGGTTCATTTTACATTTTTTTTGTCCGTGTTTACAAACCTGGCGATAGAATTGAGATTAATGGTATAAAAGGCGATGTAATTGATATTGATAGTATTTACACAACCCTAATGGAATTGGGCGAATGGGTAAGTAGCGATAACTATTCTGGGCGGATTGTAAAAATCAGTAATTCCTTTGTTTTTAAGGGGCCTATTAAAAACTATTCTATGGATTTCCCTTTTCTGTGGGACGAGCTAAATATTATGGTTACCTATGAATCCGATATCGCATTAGCGAAAAAAATCATACTGGATGACGCCACAGAACTACTTTCTGAATACACCAAAAACTCACTGACCAAGTGGAAAGAAATGGTTGCCCATTATTATATTGAAGACGCCACTCTAGAACCAACCGTAGCACTAAAAATTACCGATAATTGGATTGAAATTAACCTAAGGTATATAACGGATTATAAGAGACGCCGCATTACAAAGAATCAACTTTTTGAGCGTATTCAACAATCTATAGTTGCCTCTAACGGTAAAGTAGTTTTAGCTTCTACTACGCTACAATTATTAAAAATACCCGACGTAAATGTTCAGGTAAAGAGCTCAGTTTAAAATAGATTTCATCCCCCTTTAATAACTCAACTTATGAAAAAGGAAATCGACATTATAAAATCATCCGGTGCAAAGGCCCATTTTTCTATGGATAAGCTTCGCAACTCCCTTAAACACACAGGAGCAAATCACGAGTTGGTTGAGCATATTGTTGATCAAGTGCGCGATGAACTTTATGAAGGCATTTCTACCAATGAAATTTACAATAGAGCCTTTGCCCTATTGAAAAAAAAGAAATCCGTTTTTGCTTCAAAATATAAACTTAAAAAGGCGATTTATGAGTTAGGGCCAACGGGGTTTCCTTTTGAACGTTTTATTGGAGCCCTTTTGACTTATTCCGGTTACGAGACCAAAATAGGCATTGTTATGGACGGTATTTGTGTTACTCATGAAATTGATGTCGTAGCCGAGAAAAATGAAACCGTAACCATTATTGAATGTAAATTTCATAGTGAAGAAGGTCGCAATTGCAATGTTAAAGTACCGCTCTATATACATTCTCGCTACAATGATGTAAAGGCACATTGGAAGACCAAAACAACGGAAACCAAAACCCTGAACCCCGGTTGGGTAGTGACCAACACACGATTTACTTCAGATGCCATAAAATATGGTAAGTGCGTTAATTTATACCTTTTAAGTTGGGATTACCCTTTAAACGATGGTATCAAAGACCGTATTGACAGGCTTGGTCTATACCCCATTACCGTTTCTACCATATTGACCAATCGTGAAAAACAATTCTTGTTAAGTAGAGATGTGGTTCTCTGCCGGGATCTATGGAAAGAAAAATTCTTGTTGGACCATTTGGGAATATCTAACACGCGTAAGGCAAAAATATTAAGCGAGGTTGAACAACTCTGTAATCTTTAAGCTATGAACAAAGTAAAAATTCACTTTTTGGGTGCCTCTGGCACAGTAACCGGATCAAAGTTTTACCTAGAAACACCAGAACTCAATGTAATGGTAGACTGTGGAATGTATCAAGGTTTAAAAGAATTACGGCAATTGAACTGGGAACCCTTACCTATTGATACCTCAAAAATTGATGTGGTCTTACTAACACATGGGCATTTAGATCATACAGGGTATCTTCCTAGATTGGTCATGCAAGGCTTTCATGGAAAGATAATAGGCACGCCCCCAACTTTGGCTATAACCGAAATCATACTTTTGGATAGCGCCAAGATTCATGAAGAAGAGGCCGAACGTGCCAATAAAGAAGGTTATAGCAAACACGACCCTGCAAAACCTTTTTATACGCTTCGCGAAGCGGAAAGGGCAATAGATCTATTTTCTTCGGAAGAAAAAGATGAATGGATATCTCTTTCCGAACATGTTCGTTTCAGGTTCAATTTTAACGGGCATATTATAGGCGCCACTTTTATAGAACTGGAGATTTTTGGAAAGCTATTTGTTTTTTCAGGTGATGTTGGTAGAGAACATGATCCCTTATTGGCACCACCAGAGCATCCAAAATGGGCAGATTATCTTTTTATGGAAAGTACATACGGGAACAAGTTACATCCGCAGGAAGATGTAGAACAAATCTTGGTTGACCTTGGTCACTGAAACTATTAATCAAAGAGGAAACTTAATTATTCCATCCTTTGCCGTAGAGCGTTTACAGTCGCTCATGTACCTCTTATGGCAGTTATTTAAAAAGAACAGAATACCCAACATTCCTATTTTTATTGATAGTCCCATGGGTAATAATGTGTTATCTGTTTTTGAACAATTTCCCGAGTGGCACAAACTCTCAAGCAAAGAATATGCGGCCATGTGCAGACACTTCAATATCATAAGCTCATATGCAGATACCTGGAAAACAATTGACGATGCTAGACCAAAAATAGTCATTGCCGGTAGCGGTATGGTTACTGGTGGAAGAGTGCTCACCTATTTAAAACAGCTAATGGGCCGTTCTTCAACAACAGTGTTAATGGTAGGCCACCAAGCAGAAGGTACTAGGGGCAAACAACTTTTAGAAGGCGCTTATGAGTTGAAATTATTTGGAAAATATTATCCTGTGAAATCAAAAATATATCACTTAGAAAGTCTCTCTGGTCATGCAGACCAAAAGGAGCTTTTACATTGGATGCAAGATATTAAGAACATACCCGAAGAAGTTTTTCTTGGTCATGGTGAACCCTCTTCCCTAGATGCTTTTAGAGTAAAGATTCACGATGTATATAATTGGAACGTACACATTCCTAAACTGAACGAGATCAGAGAAATTCTCTTATAATTAAGCACCTGACCCAAGTCATTGCCTACCAGTTTAACCAGTCTTAACTTTAATCTATATAACGAGAGCTATGGTACCAAAAATGGAAACAGAAAAGTTAAATTGGACAGGACAGAAAAACGAAGAGGAACTTTATAAGGAAACTGAGCAATGGAAATCAAGCCTTAAATTTTCGGATAATGCTGTTCTTTTTGTAGAACGTTTATTGAATTCGTATGTTTTTGAACCAGATACCCCAGACCTTTTTGAGTGGTTACAAAACCACAAAATTAGATTACACAAGGTAAGAGCGGCAAAAAAAGAAATTCAAGAAGAAATACGTCAGCACAAAAATATGTTGGCCGGAATCTTAGAATCCGCTGCAGATTCTTGCGATGTCAGCTTGCTTAGAAAACATGCCATATTAAAGCAAAAAGTAAATACCTGTACTAAGGATTTTAAGGATTTAAAAGCAGATGTATTTAATTATGCAGGGGCAATACTAAGGAAGAAGCGTAAACCCTAAAGATTACCTTATCTTAAGCTCTTTAGGAAATGACTATTGTCATTTTAATTTGCCCTTATATATCTTATCTTGCGTCCAACTCTTATTGGGCGCAACTTCAAATAAGCACAATTAAGAATAAGTTGATAGAAGAAAATAAGTTATGAAAAAACTCTCTGCACTACTCTTATTAGTTGTTTTAGGTTGTTCGTCAACAAGTTTGGTCGAAAATTGGAAAAACCCTGATATCGTCTTATTCGATGCGCAGAAAGTACTTATTGTTGGTATGACCCAAAACCAAGATGCTAGAGAAAGTTTTGAAGCCCGCCTACAAAAAGAGTTTACCAAGAGAAATGTGGAGGCCATGCAAAGCTTAGATGTTTTTGATGTATCCTTTACCGATAAGAGAAAAACAGAAAAAGAGCTAGATGATGTAGAGGAAAGCCTATTAGACAAAGGTTTTGACGCTATTTTATTTACCAAAATTACCGGTTCTGAAAACAGGGAAAGTTTTCTAAGTGCCATTTCTAGACTAGATAACCACAAAGGACGCTTCAATGAGGACTATCTAGACAATCAAGATATTTATTACGATGATACTTACTACGATGATTTTAATGTCTACCATGCAGAAACTACGCTGTACTGTATTTGCGCTGGTAAAGATAGATCTATGATTTGGAGAGGTAGTATAGATATCTCAGACCCAAAAAACATAGAAAAATCCGTGGATGATTATATACAGCTTGTTGTTACCGCCATGGAAGAGCAAGACCTAATCTTTAGAAAAGAAAAATAGCTTTCTTTAAGTCGATGTATCATCACTATTGCAGAAATTACTTGCAAGGGTTCTACCCTACTACCAAGGTCTATTTTATTTCCCGATTGTATTTGCTAAATTTAGCTACTTGAACGGCAAACCTGTCGCTCTTAATTGGAAAATCCATGGAAGATCTACAGCTGAAAATTAATCCTGAAGTATCATTCGTTTTTGATAAATATCCAGAGAGCGTTCGGAATCAAATGTTGGCCTTACGGAAATTGGTGATTGAAACGGCTAAAGAAAGTGAAGGTATTCATCAATTAGAAGAAACCTTAAAATGGGGAGAACCCAGTTACCTGACTAAAATAGGCAGCACGCTCCGTATGGATTGGAAAGCCAAATCTCCCGACCAATATGCCCTCTATTTTAAGTGTACCAGCAGATTGGTAGAAACTTTTAAAATCGTTTTTAAAAACACCTTTGACTTTGAAGGAAAAAGAGCAATTGTTTTTAAGCTTGATAGTGAAATCCCTACCGAAGAACTTACCTATTGCATAAAAGCTGCCCTAACGTATCATAAAGTAAAACACCTGCCTACATTGGGTATTTGAGAAGCTATGGCAAAGATGGAAACAGAAAGTTACTGCCCTACAAACGCTAAAGAATGGCGGTCATGGTTGGAAGAAAACCATGTGCAAGAGGACTCGGTTTGGTTGATCATCCATAAAAAGAATACAGCCAACACCAATTTATCATGGAGCGAAGCCGTAGACCACGCACTTTGTTTTGGTTGGATAGACAGTACCAAAAGAACAATAGACTCGGAGAAATACCAACAGTATTTTTGTAAACGAAAAGCAGTAAGTAATTGGTCTAAAATAAACAAAGAGAAAGTAACCCATCTTATAGAAAAAGGCCTAATGACCCATGCTGGCCACAAAAGTATTGCTATAGCAAAGACCAATGGTTCGTGGACTATATTGGATGCCGTTGAAGCCCTAGAAATCCCACCAGACCTAGCCAAGGAATTACAAAAAAGAAAAGGCGCCGAAGAATTTTTTACTACGTTAAGTAAATCCGGAAAAAAAATCCTGTTGTATTGGGTAATTTCTGCTAAAAGAAAAGAAACTCGGCAAAAACGAATTTTGGAAATTTCGGAGAATGCCAGTAAAAACCTAAAACCAAAGCAGTTCAGATAAAAGAAAAACAGCTACTTTTAGAATTCTAGTTGTTACCTCAACCACCAACATTCATTATTATGAAAAACTTATCTTTCCTACTATTACTATTATTTAATTTTAGTGTGCTAACCGCACAAGAAACTTCCCAAAAAAATAGAGTAATAATTTTAACGGATATCGAAGCAGACCCGGACGACACGCAATCATTAGTCCGTTTGCTATTATATTCCAATGAAATAGATATTAAAGGCATTGTAGCCACTACCTCCTGTTGGCTTAAAAGTAGCATACATCCAGAATCTATAAAAAAAGTGCTGCAAGCTTACGCAAAAGTTCAACCCAACCTAAAACAACATCATCCGGATTTTCCTGAGGCCAGTAGTTTAATGGATGTAGTAAAAACCGGTCTACCCGTTTACGGCATGTTGGGTGTTGGAGAAGGAAAAGATTCGGAAGGCTCTGACTGGATTATTAAAACGCTTGAAGAAGAAGATGAACGCCCTTTGTGGATTTCCGTTTGGGGAGGTTCCAATACTTTAGCGCAAGCATTATCCAAAATCAAAAACACAAAAACGAAAGAAGAGCAAAAAAGACTTATTTATAAACTGCGCGTTTATGCTATTTCTGACCAAGATGACAGTAGTATTTGGATCAGAGATAACTTTCGTGACCTCTTTTATATAGTTACTCCCGGAGACGATTACGGTCGTGCCACATGGAACGGTATCAGCAGTGTTATCTCAGGAATTGACAACACAGAAATCAGCAACTCTTGGCTTGCAGAAAATATTCAACAGGCACACGGCCCCCTTGGTGCCGTATACCCAGATGTTGCTTATGGAATGGAAGGAGATACGCCTGCATTCCTTTCCCTTATCCCTAATGGTTTAAATTTCTCCGAACACCCAAATTGGGGAGGTTGGGGCGGTAGATACGAATTTTACAAGCCTTACTTTTCTGGTCGAAAACAAGGAAAATCCGGTGTGCCTTTTGAAGTCGAAACCAGAAAAATATGGACCAATGCCAAGGACAGTTATACGCCTTTCGTTCCAAATGAATATGGAAGATCTATAACTTCGGATACTTTAAATTTCACAAGCGACAAGGTATCATTGTGGCGTTGGAGAGACGATTTTCAAAATGATTTTGCTGCTAGAATGGATTGGTGTTTACAACCCTATACTGAGGCTAATCATGCGCCCGTTATTGTTTTGAAACATCCTGATCGTATAAATGTAGAATCTGGTAAAAGCTTCACTTTTGACGCCTCTGATTCTACTGATCCAGACGGAGATAACTTAAGTTTTGTTTGGTTTAGTTATCCTGAGGCGGGTACGTATGAAGAGCCAGTATACATTAGTGGAGCGAAGAACTTGCACACGGCCAATATCACCGTGCCCAGATTAAGAGAAGAGGCAACCCTCCATTATATCTTAAAAGTAATCGATAAGGGAGAACCTGCTTTATCTAGTTACAAACGAATTATTGTAACGGTTAAACCTTAATGTTTTAGAGCCCCTATTTTTTAATTAAATGGTTTGGGAAATCTGAAACCCGTTCACAACATATTTGCTCCATAACCTGTTGCAATTCGGTTTTTAGTAATGATATAGTGTGATTTCCGCCGTTGTTTCCTAAGGCGCTTACACCGTACATAAACGAGCGTCCCATAAAAGTGAATTTAGCACCACTGGCCAAAGCTCGGGCTACATCAGGACCGGAACGTATACCGCTATCCATCATTACGGTGAGCTGGTCACTATATTTTTCCGCTATCCTACATAACGGTTTTATGGTAGATTCTCCCGCATCTAACTGTCTACCACCATGATTGGAAACAATGACACCATCTATACCTAACCTCACCGCTTTTTCGGCATCGGCTTCATTGGCTACTCCTTTCAGAACCAACTTGCCTTTCCACATATCCCTAATCGGTTTAATCTTCTCCTCATTCAATCTTCCTGAAAAGGTCTGATCCATGAACTTACCCAATTGTTTTAAATCCAATCCTTTGGGCATGTAAGGTTTTAAAGTCTCAAAACTAGGTTGCCCGTGAATAAGCGTTTTCATTGCCCATTCCGGTTTACCCATAATCTGAAGTATATTTTTAACGGACATTTTAGGAGGCATTGCCAATCCGTTTCTAATATCTCGCGGTCTAAAACCAAAAGTAGGTACGTCACAAAGAATAACAAGAACTGGACATTCTGCAGCAGCAGCCCTTTTGATAATATCATCGCGTAACGAATTTTCTGCTGGGTGATATAATTGAAACCAAGCATTACCTTCTGTTATCTCAGAAATTCGTTCAATACTACTGGTGCTTACCGTACTTAAAACAAAAGGAATATTATGCTCAAAAGCAGCTTTCGCTAAAATTTCAGGAGCATTAGGCCACATAAGTCCTTGTAGACCAACAGGTGCTATACCAAAAGGAGCATCATACGTGTGACCAAAAAGTTCCGTTTTCATGACGGATTCCGTATGCTTGCTTAGATAATAAGGCAAAAGTTCCACCTCTCGTATTTCAGCTGTGTTCTTACGTAAATTGACATCTTCGTTGCATCCTCCATCCAAATATTCGAAAGCAAATTTTGGAATCTTTTGCATCGCTTTATTCCGCAAATCATCAATAGAAGGATACCGAGGATCCAATCCTGTTTTAGATTTTTTTCCCATTGTAGTAAATTATAGGTAAAACAGCACAAATTAAAAGGTGCCGTTTAAATTTTATCAAAATAAATTCTATTCTAAATCGTATTTTTTATACGCTCTGTGACCATAAAAGGCTACCACAAAAAAGCAAAGCATAGGAAGTATAAACGAAAAGTTCACCTCTGGAACTCCTAGTATACGCACATCACTATATCCAGTTCCACCAATATCTAATATTAAGCCTTGTAACATGGGCATAAAAGCACCACCTACTATAGCCATTACTAAAAAAGCAGAAGCAGATTTGGCATCATCTCCCAATCCTGTTAATGCAATCCCATAAATAGTTGGGAACATCAAAGACATACAGAAAGAAACCATAATAGGAATAAAGGCCACCTATACCTTCTATAAAAATCGTACCCGCACAGAAGACAATTGCTAATAAGGATAGCATCATTAACAGTCTTCCAGAATTGATGAACTTCATAAGATATGTACACAAGAACCTACTGACCAGAAAAATCACTAAGGCAGCATAAGCATAGTTAACGGCATCTCTATTGTTAATGCCAATGTTTTCTGCATACTGGTAAATGTACGTCCAGCACATAATCTGTGCACCTACATAGAACATTTGCGTAAGCATTCCGCCTACAAAACGTTCCTTTTTAAATATCCTCTTTATAGATTCTCGTAACCCTACTTGGTTTTCCGTCTTGCCCTCTGGCATTTTTACCATGGCAATCACCACGAACATAAAGATCACGAAGAGTCCCAGCCCTACGTAAGGGTTTCTAATCACCATTAAATCCGAAGTCTTAACAGCTGCTTTTGCAGATTCTGACAGGGTTTCATAGATATAAGAACCGTCTGGCGCCACATCATCTGATTGTAATGCTCCCAGTATAAAAAACTGTGCTACAAAAAGACCAGAAAGAGCTCCTAATGGATTAAAAGCCTGAGCAAGGTTCAATCGTAAAGTTGCTGTTTCCTCTGCTCCCATGGCCAAAATATATGGGTTAGCCGTAGTTTCTAAAAACGCAAGACCAAAGGTTAGTACATACAAGGCCAAAAGAAAGAATATATAACTTTCCATAGCTGCTGCGGGATAGAACATAAGCGCTCCCACTGCGTATAATGCAAGTCCGACTAAAATACCCACTTTGTAACTAAATTTCTTTACCACATAAGCTGCTGGCAATGCCATAGTAAAATAGCCGCCATAAAAGGCAGCTTTGCACCCAAGAAGCTTGCGTATTATTAAGCTCCAAAATTCTCTTAAATGCTGCTACCATGGGGTTGGTGATGTCATTAGCAAAACCCCAAAGCGCAAATAAAGAGGTGATTAATATAAATGGAAAAAGTAATTCTTTAGCTACTACTGGTATTTTTTGTTCGGTTTTCATATGTAATCTTAAACTGTTATTGCCCTATCTAAATGTGTATATCCTCCATCTACGAAAAGTAATTGTCCTGTAGTATGGCTAGATAGTTCTGACAATAGAAAAACAACCGTATTGGCTATTTCTACAGCTGTCGTCATACGGTTACCTAATGGAATTTTATCCGTAATGGATTTCATTTTTTTCTCAGGTTCCGAAAATGTATTGATCCACTTTTCATACAGAGGGGTATAACATTCCGCAACTATTAAGGCATTCACCCTAATCTCGTAAGGCAAAAGTTCTACTGCCCATTCTCTGGTCAAAGCATTTCTTCCTCCATTGGAAGCTGCGTAACCAGATGTTCCTCCTTGGCCCGTAAAAGAAGTTTTGGAGCCTATATTTACAATGGCTCCTTTGCTCTTTTTAAGTTCAGGAAGGGCATACTGTGCCATAAGATAATAATGGACTAAACTTTTTTGAAGGGAAGCCATAAAGTCTTCGTAATTGCCATTTTCCAGACCAACCCCATCATTTACGCCGGCATTGTTTACAAGACCATCAATTCTACCAAAGGTAGAAACGACGTTTTCTACGGCTGCTTTACATTGCTCAGGATCTGTTAACTCTGCAAAGGCATAACCTACTTGGCCACCCGCTTTTTGAATCTCGTCTACCACCGCAATGATACTGGGCTTGTTCCTACCGATAATAAAAGGAATAGCTCCTTCTTTTAATAGAATCTGACTTATACCAAGGCCTATGCCTTTTGAACCACCAGTAACGATAATGACTTTATCCTTTAAGTTTAAATCCATATTTGCTTTTTGCTACTAATATGCTTTTGCCAGTTGTTTTGAACTTCCCAATCCTTCAATACCAAGCTCTACAACATCTCCTGCCTTTAAGTATTTTGGAGGATTAAAACCCAGACCAACACCAGAAGGCGTACCTGTAGAAATAATATCTCCCGGTAACAAGGTCATAAACTGACTGATGTAACTTACTACTTCTTGTATGTTGAAAATAAAATCTGAAGTATTGCTATCTTGAATTTTTTCTCCATTTAGCTTCAACCATAAATTAAGATTGTTCGGATCTTTAATTTCATCTGCAGTAGCGATAAACGGTCCTAGAGGAGCAAACGTATCACATCCTTTTCCTTTACACCATTGTCCTTCCTTCTCTATCTGAAAAGCACGCTCACTATAATCGTTATGCAAAACATATCCGGCTACATGGTCTAATGCATCTTTTTCTTCTACGTAGGAAGCTTTCTTACCAATAACCACGGCAAGCTCAACTTCCCAATCGGTTTTTTCACTATTCTTAGGAATGATAACATCATCATTAGGCCCCACTATAGCAGAAGTCGCTTTAAAAAAGAGTACTGGCTCTTTTGGAATAGCCATACCACTTTCTGCTGCATGTTTAGCATAATTTAAGCCTACACATACAATTTTTGATGGGCGTACCAAAGGCGAACCTAAACGAACGTCATTTGAAACTACCGGACAGTTTCTTTCGTTTTTCTCTAGCCAATCGCTCAGTTTTTCAATGCCATCGCCTCCAAAAAAATCTTCGGTATAATCTGATATAAACTCAGAGACATCCAACCGTGTACCATTCTCTAATTGCACTCCGGGTTTTTCAGCCCCTATACTTCCAAATCTTATTAATTTCATCTCTATTTTATATTTTGATATGTGTCTGTTTTCTTTACAATTTAGATGCTACTATGAACCGTTTAAGGTAACAAATCCACCATCTATTGGAAAATTAGTTCCCGTAATAAACGAAGCTTCTTCTGAGCAAAGGTATACCGCTAAATTTGCGACTTCTTCCGGTTTGCCCATTCTGCCTATAGGTTGAGTTTTGGATAATTTTTCAAAAATTTCTTTTTCTCTATGGATAATTCTTATTAATAAAACCATCAACAAAAGGCGTGTGCACTCTCTCCTGGGGAAATACAATTACATCTAATGCCATCTTTCAAATAATCTTTGGCCACGGAATAGGTCATGGTCAATACGGCACCCTTGGTCATGGAATAGGCGAATCTATCATTGATTCCTACCGATGATGCAATGGAAGCCATATTTATAATAACGCCACCAGTCTCTTTTAATGAGCCAATACTAGCGTGCATGCAGTTATAAACCCCTTTGATGTTCACATCATACAAGCGATCTAAATCTTCTTCTTGACAAACTTCCAAATTGCCTATATGAGCAATACCAGCGTTATTGATAAGAATATCGATTGGATTTTTTGCCATTATGGCTTCAAATGCAGTAGTAACTTCTTTCCGCACAGCTACATTGCAACTATAAGTGAAGGCAGTACCTCCCATATTTTCAATAAGTGATGCGGTCTCCTTTGCATTTTCTTCGTTCATTTCTAGAATGTGAAGAATTGCACCTTGCTCGGCAAGCGCTATACAAATAGCTTTGCCTATACCACTGCCACCACCAGTAACCACAGCTGATTTATTCTTTAAACTAAATTTCATAGGTGTTTTATAATGTTGTGCTTAATTCTTTTTTCCAATAACTCCCGTTTGGAAAACTGTATTCCGCTAACGATTCGGGTTTCATTGTTATACTATACCCAGCCATACTTGGTGGCATATATGCGCCATTTTTAATGACCACAGGGTCAAAGAAATGTTCGTGCAAATGGTCTACGTATTCAATAATACGATTTTCTAAAGAACCACTTATAGCAATATAGTCGATCATTGATAAATGCTGTACATATTCACAAAGTCCAACGCCACCTGCATGCGGACAAACAGGTATATTGAATTTTGCTGCCATGAATAAAATAGCCAATATTTCATTGACACCTCCCACCCTACAACTATCAATCTGGCATATTTCTATGGCGCCAGCTTGCATCAATTGTTTGAACATTACCCTGTTCTGACAATGCTCACCTGTTGCTACTTTAATAGGTGCTACTGCTTTTGCTATTTTGGCATGCCCCAAAATATCATCTGGACTTGTGGGCTCTTCAATCCAATACGGGTTGAATTTTTTCAATTCGGCCATATTCTCAATAGCTTCATCCACATCCCATTTCTGATTGGCATCCATCATCAATCGAAGGTCTTCACCAATTTCTTCGCGAATAATTGCAGCACGGCGCATATCATCTTGCAAATCCGAACCTACCTTAATTTTCATATGGTCAAAACCAGCTGCTTTTGCTTCTCTACAAAGCCTACGCATCTTATCATCTGAATATCCCAACCAACCGGCCGAAGTAGTATACGCAGGATAACCGTCTTGCTTTAATTTAGCTATACGTTCTTGTTTTGAACTTTCTTTTTCCTTTAGCATGGCCAATGCTTCTTGCGGAGTGATAGCATCTGTTATATAGGTAAAATCAACACAACGAACCAACTCTTCTGGAGTCATATCGGCTAGCAACTTCCATAGTGGTTTCCCTTCGACTTTGGCGTATAAATCCCAAACGGCATTTACCATAGCACCAGTAGCTAAATGAATAACTCCTTTTTCAGGACCTAACCATCTTAGCTGGCTATCACCCGTAATCATTTTCCAGAAAGCACCCATATCTGCGGTAAAACTTTCCAGCGTTTTACCTACTACTAATGGCGCTAAGGATTGGATTGCTGCGGCACATAATTCATTACCCCTACCAATCGTAAAAGTTAATCCGTGACCTTCTAGTCCGTTGTCGGAATCGGTCTTTAATATTACATACGCCGCAGAATAATCCGGGTCTGGATTCATTGCATCCGAACCATCTAAGGACTTACTCGTTGGAAAACGGACATCTTTAATTTCGACACCCGTAATTGTTATTTTCTTTGACATAAATTCTTTATTAACAGTACAAACTTAAAACTTCAACTTTTTCAAAACCACCATATAATGCACCCAAAGTGATACTTTTTTTGCCCTAAGTCATCTGGAAAATACTTTTTAACCTAAAATCTATTAAAACTACTTGTGCACTGATTTTTTTTAAATTGACAATGTGTTTTTGAAAAAAGTACTTCTTTGAGCTAAATGGCTACTATATAAATTCCTCTACTATCCTCCCATAAACTAAAAACGTCCCGGTCCAATCAAAGTTGAACAGAAACATTTTTAGACTTGCATAGTGACGGGAATACGTTTTATAACTTTTCTATATACACATAATATGCAGGGTGTACCCTTTTGTCCTTATCGATCAACTGCGCTTCCATATCATATTTACCAGCAGAAACCTTGGCGGTAAAGGACACTTCTTTCTGGCCCTTTTCAATTTTAGCCGTCTTTTCCAAATCAGCTACATAGATGTAGGCCTCTTCAAAATCGGATTTTGTGCTCGCCGGCATAGCTCTTTCCAGTTCAACCCTCTGTTTTTCCGCTGGAAAAGTTTCGTTTATAGCCAAACCACTTTCCCTTGGAAAACGGCATAAGCTAATCTTATAATCGCCATCCTCAACAAATTCAATCTTCCAATTTCCTGTAGCTTGTGAGGCATTTGTTGCTCCGTATTGATGCCACATATGCCCGAATTTACCCGTCATCATATCATGTGATGAAATACGACTAGGATTTTCTTCCGGAGAGCCTACTTTAATATAAGCGTAACGCTCGTTAACGTTTTCATCCATGATGGATTGCCACCATTTTTCATAACCCACAGCCAATCTTTCCGCTACCTCAGGATGTTTATCAAATACATTAGTAGTCTGACTTCTGTCTTTATTCATATCATAAAGCTCATTTCCATTTACCAAACGCCAGTTATCGTCCATAACGGAGTATTTTCTGTATTTCACCAAATTCTGTAACCGTTGGGTGTCCATATATAGAATCCTATTTGGCCATTTTCCGCTTCATCATAAAGCAAAGGTTTTAGACTTTTCCCATCCAATGGCTTCACCGGATTAAAATCAAAACCTAGAAGATCAACGAACGTAGGCAACAGGTCATAATGTGCAACCAATTTATCTATATCCTTACCTCCTGTAAGTTCTCCATTTGGCCAACGGATAAGTAAAGGTACACGGTGACCACCTTCGTACTCACTACCTTTTCCTCCTTTTAAACCAGCATCATAAACTGCGTTCCCGCCAGCGGTACCGTTATCTGTCGTAAAAATTAGAATGGTGTTATCTGCAATCTCCAGAGCATCTAACTTATCTTCCAAAAGCTTAAAATTGTCATCTATGTTGGTAATCATTCCGTAGAACCTTTGGAATTTTTCTTCCAATCCGTCTACGTTTTTATACATATCCATATACTCTTTTGGCACGTTCAAAGGGCCGTGAGGCGCATTGGTGGCGATGTAGCAAAAGAAAGGTTTATCCTTATTTGTTTCTATAAAGTCCAATGCTTCCGAAAAGAAAACATCGGTACAATAGCCTTCGTATTTTTCGGTTTTTCCATTGTGCCAGTAAGTATCATCAAAATAATCATTGTTCCAATAATCAGGGCCTTGGGTAATTCCCCCACCTCCATGACGGACAACCTCATGAAAACCTCTGTCTTCCGGACGGTACGGATAATTATCTCCTAAATGCCATTTACCGAACATGCCATTGGTATATCCGTTCTGCGCAAATATCTGTGGCAAAATCACCTCATCTTCAAAAAGTAATGAGCGTCCCGTAATGGTATGAAAAACATTTAATCTGTTGGTATGACGCCCACTCATTATAGCCCCTCTACTAGGCGCACAGGTTGTGGAAACATGATAATTGTTAAACCGTACGGCGTCCTTATAGAAGGTGTCAATATTTGGGGTTTTGACATAGGGGTTTCCGTAACTTCCCAAATCTCCCATACATGGTCATCCGTAATGACCACAATTACATTCGGTTTATCTTTGGATTTACTTTGTGCCTGCATTACTGCGGATGACGTACAAGCCAAAATCATGAAAACCGAAAGGCTCTTTGCTACAAAGCTTTGCTTATTTTGGTTGCCGAGCTTTCTATTGCTTTTAAATAAATTATGTTTCATTTTTATTCCCAGAGTTAAGTATTAGTTTTATTGAAAATATGACGATTTTTAAAAAGCTATCGCGTCATTAATATCCTGCATTCTGAACAAGATTCTCATTGTTACGAAGCTCATCTGTAGGTATAGGAAACAATAGTTCACGTTCTGTTAATGTTGGACCATAAGCAAATGAATGACCTACAAAATCTTCAAAAGTTCCTGCGGTAACATTAAATCCTTTTTTAAGCCTAACCATATCAAACCAAGTGACGTTCTCATAACTAAGCTCGTGCCATTTTTCTTTCCAAATAGCTTCGCGAAACTGGTCTTTGCTAAGTCCAGCTAAATCAGGAAGCTCTGCTCTAGTTCTAATTGCATTTACCGCATTATACGCTTCTGTTGTAGGGCCTGATACCTCATTTGACGCCTCAGCATATATTAGTAAGACTTCCGCATAGCGTATCAAATCCCAATTTAAATCACTGCTTGCCGTATCAAGATTAGCAACAATATCAAAATGTTTATAGAGGAAATATCCACCTAGAACAATAGTTTCATCCCTATCAAATTTTGAGGTATATGTTGTATAGTAAAATTCCTTTTCAGCTACCCTTTTGTCTCCTTCTTCATATGAGTTTATAAAATTCTCATTGGCATAAATAGCACCTGTCTGTTCTGAATAAGCAGAAATATTCATGTTATAAGGAATCACTAAAGGCTGCCAATCAGAAGGGTCTACAAAAGCTTCATATTGAACCATAAAAATATTCTCGCCAGCATTATTTTGTTCAGGGTCGTGTAAATCTGCATACGTTGGGAATAAACTATATTCTGCCGAATCAATAACCTCCTTTGCTTTGTCCGCTGCTTTTTGATAATACTCGCTACCTAATTGTAAAGGGTTACCAGCCATAGTCAAATACACACTAGATAGCAATGATTTAACTGCACCCAAGGTTACTTTTCCCGTACCATCATTAAACGGAAGACCCGATGCCTCTGCGGCAGTTAAATCTTCTACGATTACCGCATAAATATTCTCGACTGTTTCTTGGGACGAATACAAGTTCTCCGAACTTAAATCAATTGGGTCCGTAATTAAAGGAACGCTGCCAAAAATCCTAACAAGATTATAATAGTAATAGGCCCTTAAAAACCGAGCTTCTCCCAATAGTTGATTTTTTTGACCTTCATCCATAGTAATATCAGGAATATTTGCAATTGCTAAGTTGGCATTGGCTATACCTTTATAGCTGCTATCCCAATACGTTTTGCCATACGCATTATCCGAAGTATTCGTTAAATTCCGAATGATATTGCTATTATCTGCCTGCCCTAAATCGCTATCGGCCAAACCTGTAGCAAATTCCAACATGAGCCAAGGGCTACCTCCATAGGATCCTCCCCGTACTTCCCTTAAATTGGAATAGATAGAATATACAGCAGATTCTGCATGCTCCGCAGTTTTGAAATAACTGTCTGCAGTAATATTAGATGGATCGGTTTCTTCAAGAAAATCAGAACAGCCCACTCCTATGATTAGCGAGAATCCCATCAAGACTACTTGAATTCTGGTTTTAATTATATTTTTCATGTTTGTCATTTTTTGTTTAGAAAGTTGCGTTCAACCCAATCATAAATACTCTAGGCTTTGGATATTGATCAAAGTTTACCTCTCCTTGTCCAAAAGTGTTATCACTCGTTTGCACTTCTGGATCGTAACCTTCATATTTTGTGCTTACAAAGAAGTTTTGAGCCGATGTATATATCTTCAACCTGCTTAACTTTAATTTTTCAGAAATATCTGGTGAGAAATTATAACCTAACAACAAGTTTCTACCTCTAATGAACGACCCGTCTTGAATCATGTGAGAGGTGTCTAAATTATCATAACCCGCAGATACTGGTCTCCACTGTGCAATTTCCGTATCCTGATTTTCAGGCGTCCATGCATCCAATACCGTAGCAAGACTGTTGGCTATACCCTGTCTGTTTTCTTGTGGACGGGTAGTGATATACATGATATCATTACCGTACTGAAACTGTAAATCCACCAATAATTCAAAATTCTTATAACGGAAAGTGTTGATCAGACTTCCATAACCATCGGGAATACCTTTTCCGATAATAGTTCTATCCGCCTGATTGATAACCCCGTCATCATTTCTATCCTCTATTTTAACATCACCTGGTAATCTGAAATATTTAGCAGCTTCATCCGCTTCATCTGTTCCCCATGTGCCCTGATTTACCAATCCAAAAAATGAACCTACAGCTTCTCCTTCGCGAATGATAGTCCGACTAGAAAAAATATCGCTTCCTCCAGAAAGTGCAACTACCTCATTTTTATTCATGGCAATGTTGAAATCCGTATCCCAAGAAAAATTATCGGTTGCAATATTATGGTACTCAAAGAAAATTCAATACCCTTATTTTCCATGCTCCCTATATTTCGGAATACAGAAGCGTATCCACTACTGGTAGGTACAGGCGAGTTCAGTAACATATCTTCTGTCAGCTTACGGTAGAGATCAACCTCAAATGAAATTCTTCCATCAAATAAGCCAACCTCAATACCCGCATCTACTTGGTTTGTTTTTTCCCATTTTAAATCAGGATTAGCCAAACGGTCTATACCAATACCATTTACAACCGAGTTATTAACCACATAGGCATAGTTACCTAAAAATAGGTAATGCTCCGTATGCAGGTATTTCCGAGTTACCGGTAACACCATAACTAGCTCTTAATTTAAGATTGGATATTGTTTTAGATTCTTTCAAAAAATTCTCTTCAGAAACTTTCCAAGCCAAAGCCGCTGAAGGAAAGAAAGCGTATCTATTAGTATCGCCAAATTTGGATGATCCATCTACACGACCTGTAACGGTCAATAAATATTTATTTTGAAGACCATAATTAATACGTCCGAAATAAGAATTTAAGCCATAAGCAAAAGCACTTGACGTTGGATTGCCAACCACTGAACCTGCTCCTAAATTATCGAAGCTAAAAAAGTCATCCGAGAAATTTTCTGCTCGGGCACTAAATGCCGTATTATTTATATGTTGCCATGATATCCCCAACAAACCGGTTATAGAATGAGTATCTGCAATCTCTTTATTATAGGTCAGGTAATTTTCAAATTGCCATGAAGTATATTCATTTGCTGATCTTTCTGCGTAACCGTTTGTATTCGTTCCGATAAAACTTAATTCACGGCCGGCATATTCATCAGTCTTTTGCTCCACGTTATTTACGCCTATGGAAGTTCTAAAATCCAGTCCTTTCGCCAAGGTGATGTTGGCGAATATATTTCCTAATATGGTATTGGTGCGCAAGAATTTCTTGTACTCTTCTCCTACCCTAACCGGGTTTGGTCCTCCTTCCATTATGGGTAATCCGCATTACTGGCCCAACTACCATCTGGATATTTTACAGGTACAATAGGAATATTCTCAATCATATTTCTACCTACCCATGAGGCGTGGATAACTCTTTCCTTTTGATTGTTATAACTAAGACTACCGCCTACTTTGAGCCAATCCCTAATATTGGAATCGAAGACAAATCGACCGGAATATCTTTTTAACCAAGAATCTTTCATGATACCTTCTTCGTCCATATAACCAAGGAACGCACCGTAGCTACCTTTCTCGGTTCCTCCTGTAAATGACAGTTGGTGGTTCTGTGTGAAGGCCGCCCGGGTTACCTCATCTTGCCAGTCCGTATCATAAAGCGGATTACCATTGGCATCAAAAAGTTTTGGGTCATTTCTTTTTAAAGCCGGGTCCGTATACTTGCCATTGGCAAAACCCACGGCATCATATTTTTCTGCATTCTGATAGGCGACCTCTTCTATCATCAAAAATTGTTCTGAGTTGAGTACGTCTACTTTTCTAGAAAGATTTCCTATACTATAATAGCTATCATAACTAATTTTTCCTCCTGATTTACTTCCTCTTTTTGTAGAAACCAAAATAACACCATTGGCACCCCTTGAACCATATATTGCCGTTGCCGAAGCATCTTTTAAAACTTCAATTGAAGCAATATCATTGGGATTGATATAATCTATTGGAGAGCTGTTATTGCCTAATCCTGATGAGACTAATATGATTCCATCTACTACATACAACGGATCATTAGAAAGACTAACCGAAGAATTTCCTCTAATTCTGATATTGGATTTTCCGCCCGGTCTACCTGAATTAATAGATACGCTTACACCGGGCATTTTACCAGATAAGGATTGGGTAAGGGAAGCGGCCGGACGCTCTTGCAACTCAGCTGCAGAGACAGAACCAACGGCACCTGTTAGGTCACTTTTCTTTTGGCTACCATAACCAATTACAACCACCTCATCTAAACTTGCGGCATCCTCCTCCATGGTTACATCTATACTACTAGATGCGCCAACCGCAATCGACTGAGTTTTCATACCAATGTATGAAAAGACCAATACATCTCCCGAACTTGCCGCTATGGTATAGTTTCCATCAAAATCTGTTTGTGTTCCTGTTGTACTGCCTTCTATAAGTACATTCACGCCCGCAAGAGGAATTCCCACATTATCCAAAACAGCACCGGTAATTTGCTGTTGAACATCTTTAAAATCAAGTCCTGAGGTTATGGGAGCGCTGCTCGCCTGAACTTCTGAAATTAATGCTGGCAAAAGGAATGCACAAAGGCAAACCTTTAGAACCTCCTTTGGGATAATGCCAAAGGGATAAATTTTGGTTGTCCGTTTTTTCATTTTCTAATAATTAAGTTAGTACGATGGGTTGGCGACTGCGAATTAAGTATATCGCAAAAATGGCGTCTCAAAAAATTATTATAGCTTCTTTAAAAACTATAAATTATCATTTTAATAAAATGACATAGCCAAAAACTAAGAATGTAAAAAAGCTCTCACCACCAAAAAAAATACCAGATTCGATACTTTTTTTGCATAAACCGTATTACTTGGATATTTTTAATACGGTTTTTACTACTTTTTTTTATTTTATGAAATTCAGTCTTTTAATTACCAAATCATGAAAACACATGAGAGTTTGACTTTTACATATGATGTTCTGATACATCATTATTATAAAAAAAGCTCCACGTATGGAGCTCTCTTATTCGTATGAAATTGTACAATGATTCAATTCACTTTCTCTTGTAATTATTCATTTGTGGAACCTATTGAATTTCTTTCTTCTGAAAATGAATTAGCAGGTGGACTTGTTGGTAAGGATTTTTCGAATGTTTTGAACTTATCCATTAGTTCTCTCTTCTTTTCTGGATTTTCTGCCGACACATCTTTCTGCTCTGCCCAATCCGTAGAAATATCATATAATTCCGCTCTTCCTAGTTCTTCATTTGCCAGCAACTTCCAATTCCCTTCTTGTACACCTTCACTTGGCCAAAAATCAGGTCGATCATTGGGAAAACGCCAATCCCAAAAAATCGGCTTTTGTCTTTCAAAAGGTTTTCCCATAATAGCTGATACTATACTTACCCCATCAGGTTCATAATTTGCAGGATAGGTTGTATTCGCTAATTCTAAAAATGTGGGTAGCAAATCTACCGTAGCCAATTCTGTAGTTCTATCAACCACACCAGATGGAGTTTTACCATAGGCCAGCGCACTAGAAACGGTATACGCACACCGCCTGCGAATAAAGAACGCTTACGACCTTTGAGTCCCCCTGTTTCTCCTACAGAATAATAAGTTCCCATACCAGGGCCTGTAGAATTATCATCGGTAGTTTTAATTTTTCCAGTTATTTCCGGTCCGTTATCCGAAGAAAAAACTACCAATGTATTTTCATCTAAACTTAAATCTTTCAAGGTTTTAAATAACTCACCAATGCGAGCATCATACTCCGCTATCACAGCTGCGTAAACCTGTTGTTGCTCCTTTAGATGAGCAAATTGCTGCATGTACTTTTCCTTGGGGTAATGCGGGGTATGCGTAGCGTGTATCCAAGCATTTACAAAAAACGGTTTGTTCTTGTTTCGTTTTACAAAATCGATTGTTTTATACAGCGTTGAGTCTGCCTGCATTTGATGCAGGTCACTCGGTAAATTAAATGCGCCGTACTCATCATAACCATATTCTAGTGGACTAGGTGCATCTTGAACATGGGTATTAGAAAGATGCCATTTGCCAAAATGAGCAGTGGCATAGCCCGTTTCTTTTAGCATTTTTGGAAGTAAAGGTGCTTCAGGGTTTAACCAATCCGGCATGCCTCTTTTTATATGAGATTCTACAGATGCAAAATGACCGTGCACACTTTGTCGCGCCGGAAATTGTCCCGTCATTACTGCAACCCTACTAGGTGAACAAACAGGGTTCACCACAGAGAAATTTTGAAAATCGATGCCCTCAGCGGCCATTTTATCAAGGTTTGGGGTTTCACAAAACGTACTACCATGGATACCTAAGTCACCATACCCCCAATCATCGGCAAAAATGAATATGATGTTAGGCCGGGTATCTTGTTCAACCGCTATCTTCTTTTTAGCTTCTTGTTTTTCTCCACATGAAAGAATCAACAAAGTGCTAAAAAGCAAGAGTTTTATTCCTATTTTCATTTCTTGGTCTTGTTTGGTTTTGTAGTGTTTCTAATGATTCTACATTGGAATTATGACTTATTCCAATCCGGCATGTTCCAACCTTCTTTTACATAAGATTGAGGTGTACCGGGTGTAGTTCTACCCTCTT
This sequence comes from Zobellia laminariae, assembly GCF_030553095.1. Classification (GTDB taxonomy): domain Bacteria; phylum Bacteroidota; class Bacteroidia; order Flavobacteriales; family Flavobacteriaceae; genus Zobellia; species Zobellia laminariae. Next base: position 177,042 of record NZ_CP130738.1, read on the forward strand.
CAATAATTTTGGTGATTTTCTGAGTAAGTCTTTTTACTACGTCCGGATTATCAAAATAAAGATTTGTAGTTTCTCCTGGGTCTTTTTCCATATTGTATAATTCGTATAGGGCTTCACCTTCTTTTGGCTCAATAATTTTAGGTTCTAAAGAACCTCCAGAGCCCCTAAACATATTTAGTTTCCATTTCCCTTCTCTAATCGCAAAACGACCCGAAACGGAATGATGAATTACAGCTCCTCTTACCGTTTTATCATAACTATCCCCTTTTAGTATTGGCAATAAACTATAACTATCCTCACCTGCATTATCCGGAAGTTCTACCCCAACAATATCGGCAATGGTAGCCAAGTAATCCGTCTGGCAAACGGGCACATCAGATTTTGTTCCTGCTTGTATGCCGTTAGGCCAGCGCATAAGAAAAGGAACCCGATGTCCACCTTCATAAATATCACGCTTGCCTCCTTTAAAATTGAAACTACTATAGTGCCCATATTTTTCTCGCTGATAAACGTAGTTGGTCTCCGCTCCGTTATCCGATGAAAAAACTACAAGGGTATTCTCTTCAATTCCGTTCGATTTTAATGCTTCAAGAACTTGTCCAATCCTATAATCGGTTTCTTCCATAAAATCGCCATAATTTCCACAATTACTCTGCCCTTGAAAATCAGGATGCGTACAATGCGGTAAATGTGGACTGGTCAATGGCAGGTATAAAAAGAACGGTTTACCCGCTTTGGCCTCCGTTGCAGATTCGCTAATATAATCCACCGCTTTATCAGCAAATGTCTTTAAGACCAACTCATCGTTAAATGAGGGTGCCACTTCTACCCAGCCACCTGTAACCTCTTTACGCTCACTTATATAGGGTGGTGTCATTCTATACCCTTTCGGGTCAATACTATCACTAAATGCACGTGGTCTTTTATCCGCTTTCTTTTTAGTCCATAATACAGGAGGATCTAACACCTTGTCATTTTCCAAATACGTTAAAATGCCATAATTCATAGATGCCGGAATACCAAAATAATAATCAAATCCCTTCTCTATTGGACCATCTGTAAAGGGCTTTGACCAGTCACGGTCTTTCCCTAAGCTTCCTTCAAATTCCATTTGAAGATGCCACTTTCCTATCATGGCCGTTTTATAACCATTTTCTTGAAGTAAAGAAGCGATGGTCATCCTATCCTTTTCTATTAAACAAGGCCCATCAGCTCTTAGAACTCCTTCTTTTAAAGAGGTCCGCCAACTATAGCGCCCGGTTAGCAAAGAGTATCTAGATGGTGTACATACCGCATCACTGCTATGCCCATCTGTAAAAATGATGCCTTCATTGGCCAATTTATCCATATTTGGCGTGTTGAACTTAGCATCGGGATTAAGTGCGCCAACATCTCCATAACCTTGGTCATCTGTATAAATGACAATTATATTGGGTTTCTGGATGTTTTGAGCACCTAGGGTCATTGAAAACAACAATAATAAAGTTCCAAGAGTTTTATGTTTCAATATTTTCATAATCAGTTTCTTTATTAGCTTTTTGACCTTTTCTTTATACACCATCCATCCCATTTTTAGACATGAGGCACGCAGAGGGCTTTTTAAAATATTACTCCATGCTTCCTTCTGGTGTCAACCGTATTTCTTTTAGACTTGCGTTGTTCTTTTTACCATCTACCAAAGAAACAGTTATGGTATGCTTTCCGGGTTTACTAAACTTTATAAGTCCCATTTCATAATAATTATATACCGCTGATGAATTTTGCTGATTCTGAACCACAACTCCCTCATCTGAAGTTATGTTCCAAACCAAACGACCTTCACCTGCATAATTTAGTTCGGTTTGATAATAGCCTGGATCTTTAACTTCTATTTCCCAAGTCACTGTACTTCCTTCCTTCCAATCTTGAGCTTGCTCAATATGTTTCCATTCCCCAAATTTTTCCATCCATCTTTTCTCGGCAATGGCACAACCTTCGGCCGTAGCAAAATCAACCGGCAGTACCGTAGAAAGAACAGGGTCTATACTATTGGATATAGCCACCTCAGGGCTACCCTCTATTTCTAATTCTATAACAGATATTAATTTTTCGTTCCGTCTTGCTGGTAATGAAATAGCTACCCAACCATCTTGGGTTGTGGTTTCCAATTTTTGACCTTTTCCGTCCATTAATAAATCAGCAGAATTAATCGTATTCTTTAATCCTAAGCCATAGTTTACCATCTAACGGCCATTTGTAAACACAAAGGTTCAATTTGCCATCAGCCGCTATGGTTGCATCACCCCAAGGTAGTGCATGACCCCATGGTGAAGACCCAGTTTTATATATTACCTGAGGATACTTGCTAATCCATTCCCCTGAAGTTTTTAGCGATTCTTGGGCCTCCGCAGGAATTGTTCCGTCTGGTGCAGGCCCCACATTTAGCATATAAGTCCCTCCACGAGCCACAGTAGAAATAATACTTTTTAAAATCCGTTTTGGGCTTTTCCAATTTTGGTCGTACCAAGCGTATCCCCAAGAATCGTTGGTAACGTCAACAGTTTCCCAAAGTCCACCAATATTTTTTATGGGAATGTTCATATCCCCTAAAGATTTATAATCGCCTAAACCATGACCAGCCCGTCCAGAAATCATGGCATTAGGTTGATGTTTACGAACAACCTCAACCAATTCTTCCACATATTTTTTCTCCATATTCCTGGCGTATCGAACCACACCATGGCTATATCACCATATTGGGTTACAATTTCTTTAACCTGCGGAAGACACTTTTCCTTGAAGTAATAATCAAAACCAACTTCTTTTCCTTTCTCGTTTACCTTTGGTCCTCCGTTGCCTCCTAAAATGTCCAATCTTGATTGTGCGAATAATAAAAGCCAAAACCAAGGCCCAGTTCCTTACATGCTTTTGACAGTTCCTTCATAGGGTCTCTGGCAAAAGGCGTGGCCTTTACAATATTGAAATCATTGCTTTTGGAATTGTACATCGCAAAGCCATCATGGTGTTTGCTGGTAACTACAATATATTTCATTCCGGCATCTTTGGCCAGTTGGGCAATTGCCATAGCATCAAAATTTACAGGGTCAAAAGTTTTTGCTTCTGACATATACTCGTCCACGGGAATATTTGCTCTTCTGGGGTTCATTATCCATTCGCTAATGCCATAATACGTACTATCTTTCCATGTATTGGCAATCTTGGAATAGATACCCCAGTGAATGAACATGGCGTAATTACCATCATCAAATAATTTTGTTCTAGAGTCCGGTGCATTTGCTCCCAATGAATTTTGATGTCCCCACATCTCGTCCATATTTTCTCCTTTTTCTTTCTTTTGGCTGAAGACAGAACCACTTTGAAAGAGGAACATCACAAATAATATCAACACTATATTTACCTTGGTATTCTTAAGTTTCATTGGTTTGGACTTTAAATTGAATTCGATTAATTATAACACCTATTACTGGCAAGTTTATGGACGATTACCATTTACTATCTTCATGGGTGAACTATACATTCTACCTTCTGAATTGATAATATTTATGAAATAAGCAACTGCTTCGTCAGGCAGCTTTGCTGAAATTGTTTTACTAGTATCAGATAATTCAGCAGTGGTTTCGACCCACTGGTAACTTTCCTTTCCCCAATCACTAGTATCTGTGGTATAATACAAATACCCTTTATCTACTTTTCCTTGATATTGATACAACAACATCTTGTTTTTGTTTTGGATGAGTTTTGGTAATTCAGGCGGAGTACCATTGTTTGTTATATACTCTGCAAACGTGTAAATTGACTCCGGTGCCCATCCTGCTTGATGACCATGTTTCATATTATGCCCAATGGATAGATATTTTTCGTTGGGAGAAGCTTCGTAAGTTTTAGTGAAGCTGTTCATAGTAAAGTGAAAATCGTTGGTACCATTCACAAAAAGTGTTGGTTGTTTTTGAAGTGGCACATATAATGAAGGTTCCCACGTATTCAAATAAAACGCTTGTTGTTCATTGTTCAACTGACCTAATAGATTACTATAATTAGGAGTTTCCTGTAAATATCCACAACCGTAAACAGGTATGGCAAAAGCATACCGATTGTCAACGCCTGTTATCACATTGGTTAGGATACCTCCCCAAGAAATGCCGGTAATCCCAATGTTATTTTCGTCTACATTTGGTAGGCTTTTCAATAAGCTTGTAGCCAACATAACATCTGCCACCGCGTGAAAGAACCATTGGTCTTCTAATTTCTCTACAACTACATCTTCAAAAAAACCTTGTCGTTTGGGTCCGGAATACTCAAAGGTCTGATACTCCTTTTTACCATTCTCGCCTTCAATTTTATCTCCGGGAATTTGGCCTTCCAACCCTATTGCTATTGCAATATACCCTCTGTTGGTCCATTCTTTAACCCAATCAATAAATGCAGTACCTCCTCCTCCATGCACTAAGACTATTGCAGGGACTTTATCATTTTTAGTCAGGTTTTCGGGAACTCCGTACCAGCTAAAAACTTTTGTTGGTTTTCCTTTAAAAGGTAGGCCTTCATAAAAAATTCCTTTTATATTATCTTCTGATTTTTCAGCATCAAACTCACTAGTAAAATTGTACTTCGGGGTTTCTAACACACCACTTTCGATTAAAGTAGTTTTAACCCAGAAAGGACCTTCAGTAGTATTTTCTAATAGGATTGTTTGCTTTTCAATTGTAGAAGTTTTGCTTTGTCCATTCAAAAATATAGCACCCGTAATAAGCAAAGCGCCTGTTAAAAAGCCTTTTGCACCAGATTGGAAATATTTGAATTGATCTATCCGCATTTTAAAATTTTGAAAAAGAATTTGTTTCGTACCGCTCCTAATCCGAATACTATTGACAGTAATCGATTTAAAGTAAAATCAACTTGGACAAAGATTCTAAATAAGAAATACTCAATTAAACAAGCAAACAATTAGAATTACTTAAATAATTAGAATGTTTATTATCAATATTCCAATGTGGTTAAAACTAATAATCTATCGTGTGGTCAACTACCAAAAAAAATACTATTTCCAATACTTTTTTTGCGCAAAAAGGTATTTTTAGTCGTTTGAAGAATGATATTTCAAATAAGCAGAAGGTGCCAAACCATGAATAATTTTAAACTGTCTATTAAAATTAGAGATGTTATTAAATCCAGACAAATAGGCTATAGAAGTAATACTTTCTTTATTCTCCAAAAGTAGCCTACATGCATAACCTACTTTTATTTCATTAAGGTATCTGGTAAATGATTTTTTATGGGTCTTCTTAAAAAATCTGCTAAATGCCGATTTGTTCATACCGGTCATTTTGGCCACATCACTGGCACTAATACCATCATTGAAGTTTTCGAATACGTAGGCATATATTTTATCCATTCGTGAGTTATCGGCTTTTTGAAAAGCATTTACAAAGCTTGTACTTGACAATAACTGGTAATTTTCTTGCTTTGATAAAGCAACCAAAACCTCAATAGTTTTATATACACGTGTAGTAGTATCGTAATCCTTTAGATTCATGATTTGACCCACCAAATCCGTACTCAACGTATTAAACTTAATACCTCTATTAGCTCTATTTAAAAGGTCGGAAATTTGTTTCATTTCTGGGATATCAAAGAAACCTTTTCCTAAAAAATCTCTAGTAAAATGTATGGCCAGAGCCTCTGCTTCCAATTTACTATCTGGCTGAAAATAAACCTCATCGTTCAACCACATGTGCGGAACATTTTTACCGATGAGTACTACTTCTCCCTCTTGAAATTTTTCTATGTTATCTCCTATAAAGCGTGTTCCAGAACTTTTTAGAATTACCACCAACTCAATCTCTGGGTGATAATGCCAAACCCTTAAAAAATTAGGGTACAGATTATGATTGACCGAAAATGACCGGTCAGATACAGATGCCCTATTTAATAAATGAAGTTTCATGTATTACTCTACTATTTATAAGACTGGAATCCTATTTTGCCGGTTGGTCCCAAAGCCTATAAGGGTCTTCATATGCTTCCATTTCTGCTAATAACAAGGCTTCCATTTCTGCCAATTTATTGGCGTACCGTGGATTATCTGCTAGGTTCGTTTCCGTCTCACCTTCTTTTTGATGTTCTTTTAGATATTCATTTGGATTTTCGGCTAGGTTAAAAAGTTGAGTTTCGCGAACCGCTCCATCCATCATATCGTACTTAATCAATTTCCAATCGCCTTTTTTCACTGAGCGCATACCTTGGTTTTGTTCCTCCGGAATACACTCCGTACATAACCTCTCTAACGGTTTCCTTTTTTCCCTCCAAAACGGGTTTAAAGCTTTTTGCCTCTACAGTGTTAGGCGTTTCAATTCCCGCTAAATCACATAAGGTCGGTAGAATATCCATTAAATAAATATTGCCTTCTGCACGTTTTCCAGAAGGAACCCCTGGGCCTTTTATTATCATGGGCACACGCCACGTATGCTCATATAGGTTTTGTTTTCCCATAAGTCCGTGTCTACCAATAGACATTCCGTGATCGGAAGTGTAAACGATATAGGTGTTGTCCAACTCGCCCATGGCTTCCAATTTTTTAAGCACTTTGCCCAACTGGATATCTATATTTTCTGAACAGGCATATTCTCTACCCAGCTCATTCCTTACGGTCTGCTCATCTCTATTTTTCCAAACCCCACTTACGCGTTCTTCATCACGAAGCTCAGGATGACCATGGAAAAAAGGATGCGCTTCTAAATAATTATCTTGAAGTTCCGGTTGCTTACCATTAGCTGGTGGTAGACTATTTTTATCCGTATGATTTACCGCTCCGTATTTCGCTAACAACTCTGGAGTACCGTCTCTGGTATCATGAGGATGGGAAAAACCAAAATAAATGAAGAAGGGATTTTCTTCTTTAACTTTCTCTCTATCTCCCAAATACTCCAAAACTTGCTTGGAGTGCCAAGCACTTCCGGTTTCTTCAGTGCCCCCTCTTTTTACAGCATCGTGTACAACCGTAAACTGTTCGTTTGCTCCAGGATATGAGTTCCCTTTTTTACAAGTTCTCATAGTATTATAACCTGCTCTATTGAAAACAGCCCCAATGGTCTGCTTATCTAGTTCATGAGGAGCCGTATTCTTTTGAAATTCTGCACTGGGTGGTAAGTGCCACAGGGTGCGCCCAGTCATAATCATATGTCTAGAAGGTGTACATACCGCACCGTTCATAGAACCCATATGGTGGGCGGCTTCTATAACCGTACCTTCTGATGCTAATTTAGAAATAACAGGAGTTTCTAATTTTGACTTTGGATCATACACCTGTAAATCAAAAGGCGATTGATCATCTACCAAAACAAAAAGAAAGTTTGGCCGTTTTTTAGTTTCCTTGTTTTTCTCTTGGCCATAGACCGAAAAAGAAAGTGATAAGGCAATAAATACCAACGTGAAACCCTTGTAATCTATTTTCATTTCTAGCGTCTTTAAAGTTTGATTATGTTTTGTTATCTGCCCATCCAGCCTCCGTCAACTAACATCACGGTACCTGTCATATAATTTGATGCTGGGGAAGCCAAGAAAACAATAGGTCCTTTAAAGTCTTCTGGTTCGCCCCATCTTCCTGCAGGAATCCGTTGTAAAATAGAAGTGCTTCTATCCGTATCTTTACGCAAAGCTTCCGTATTATCCGTTGAAATATAGCCCGGTGCAATGGCATTTACCTGTACACCTTTAGATGCCCATTCGTTAGATAATGCCATTGTTAATTGACCTATTGCCCCTTTTGAAGCGGCATAGCCTTTACACGGTAATACCACCTTGAAATGTTAATAAAGATGCTGTGAAAATAATCTTCCCGCTTCCTCTATTTACCATTTCCTTACCTATTTCCCTAGACAGGATAAACTGGGCATTTTGGTTTACTTCAATAACCTTGTCCCATAGTTCATCTGTATGCTCAGCTGCAGGTTGTCTTAAAATAGTACCTGCGTTATTTACCAAGATATCTATCTTAGGATTTTCACTTTTTACTTTTTTAATAAAAGCATACAAAGCTTTTCTATCACTAAAATCACATTGATAGGCTTTAAAGCTTTTATTCAATTCCGTTATTCGCTTTTCTATTTTAGAACCGGAAAGTTCCAAAGTTGCGGAAACCCCAATAATGTCAGCACCGGCTTCGGCCAAAGCTTCGGCCATGGCAAAACCAATACCGCGTTTACAACCAGTTACTAAAGCTGTTTTTCCTTTTAAATCGAATTTATTCAATATCATATTCGTTCTTCCTTGTGTTTGTTAAAATCTTAAAGTACGCCCTGTAAAGGTTCGCCATCCATATCTGTAAAAGCCTTGTTTTCTCCTGCCATTCCCCAAATAAATCTGTAATTACTGGTACCCGAACCTGAGTGAATAGACCATGGTGGAGAAACTACCGCTTCAAAATTTTTCATAGCAATGTGGCGTGTTTCCTGTGGCTGCCCCATATAATGCATTACAATATTATCGCCAGGAATATCAAAATAGAAATAGACTTCCATTCTACGCTCATGCGTGTGCGGTGGAAATGTGTTCCAAACGCTTCCTTTTTTCAATTCGGTATATCCCATTACCAACTGGCAACTTTGAATACCGTCTTCATGAATGTATTGGTACAATGTTCTTTCGTTACTAGTTTCAACAGCACCTAATTCCACTATATTAGCATCTGAGCGCGTTGCTTTTTTAGTTGGATATTCTTTATGCGCCGGAGCAGAATTCAAATAGAATTGTGCAGCATCAGAGCCATCTGCACTTGTAAAACTCACCTCTTTGGAACCTTTACCTACGTATAAGGCTTCTAAGTTTCCAAGTTCAAATACCTCACCATCAACGGTTACGGTACCTTTACCTCCAACATTAATGATTCCCAATTCTCTTCTCTCTAAGAAATAATCGGCTTTCAACTCCTCGTAAGTTGGTAATGAAAGACTTTGGGATTTAGGAAAAGCGGTACCATATATAAAACGGTCATAATGCGTATAGATCATTTTTATAGCATCTTCACCCATAAGGTCCGAGCTGTGAAATTCTTTTCGTATTCTTTGTGTGTCATATAATTTGGCATCATCCGGATGCACAGCGTACTTAACTTCCATGTCTTAATTTTTAATTTATTTTGTTATCATTTTTTGCAGTTCTTCTAGAGTTTTTCCTTTGGTTTCCGGCATCAAAAAGATGACGAACAGCAATTGTAAGACCATCATACCGCTAAAAAAGAAAAATACAATTCCAGGGTTATCAAAACTACCCATGGCTATTGGCATAAAAAGCGTAATCAATGCAGCTAATACCCAGTGGGTAGAACTACCAAATGACTGCCCCTGTGCTCGTAAATTCGTTGGAAATATCTCAGATATAAAAACCCAAATTACCGCTCCTTGCCCAATAGCGTGAGAGGCTATAAAAAGGAACAAGAAAATAGGCACCATTAGGCCTTGCCATTCTAAAGTGAAAGCTACACCTACCATAGTCAATGAGATAATATAGCCAATAGAACCAATATACATAAGTACTTTACGACCTACTTTATCAATTAAATAAAGGCCCAACAAAGTAAAGATCAAGTTGGTTACACCTATACCAATACTGCTCAATAACGCGGTATTTTCTCCCAAACCGGCAGAACTAAATATTCGCGGTGCGTAATACAAAAAGGCATTAATACCTGATAATTGATTGAAGAAAGCAATCAAAAATGCTAGCATTAAAGGGAATTTGTATTTCTTGACAAACAAGGCAGATTTCTCTGTTTGTTCTTCTTTAAGTTGCTCAATAACGGACTCGTCCAATTCAGTTCCAGTAAGTTCCAATTGAATTCTTTTTGCTCCCTCCAAGTCGTTTTTCTTCTCTAACAACCATCGTGGACTTTTAGGAACTCCTATCATAGCCACAGTATAGATCAGGGCAGGAAGTGCTTCTATCCCAATCATCCATCGCCAAGGTTCCGAGCCAAAATCTTTCAATAAATAATTGGATACAAAGGCGATTAAAATTCCGAAAACAATATTGAATTGATACAATGCCACCAATCTACCACGGTTTTTAGCCGGAGCAATTTCAGAAACGTAGGTAGGTGCTGCAACAGTTGATGCTCCTACTCCAAGACCTCCAAGAAAACGGAAGAAAGAAAATAAATACGGGTCATCTGCGAGACCTGAACCTAATGCAGATACAAAGTATAATATACCTATCCATAAAAGGGTGTTTTTTCTTCCTATTTTATCGCAAGGAATGGATGCGAAAATAGCTCCTATTACTGTACCCCATAATGCCATTGACATAATGAACGTACCGTGGAAAATATCTGACGTACCCCATAAAGTCTGCAACTGTTGGTCTGCGCCAGAAATTACAACGGTATCAAAACCGAATAAAAATCCCGCTAGGGCGACAACAAATGACGTAAAAAATAATTTAGTTTTCATGGTGGTTTATTTAGATTTTTTAACTGAAACTGATAACGGACTAGATAAAACCTGAGACTGTTGTTTCAACATATTTTCCCAGTCTTCCAAAGAACCTACTTGTCCACTTTTATCCCATGCAAAACCTGCATAATACGTTAATTTCTCCTGAGGTTTGGTTACTACTAAAAGGTTACTCTGATCTACAGCATCAGATTTGTGAACAATGGCATTCTCTACTATTGCAGGGTCTATAACAATACCCTCACCTACTTTAGAACTATCTATAGTTTCCCAATGACGGAACCAGCCTTCTTCTTTGTTAACAGCGCCTTCACCCTCATTTTTATGTAACGTAATACCTATCGTGTAATTTGGAACCTTTTTGTCCGAAGAAAGACTAATATCGAACTTAGAAAAATTGGAACCTAAATCTAAAGTGATGCGTTTCGTTTCTTTAACTCCATATGGGCTCCACGGCGCATAATCCAATTCAAACACTGTACGTAATGGACCTGCTGCCAATGTTCTAGATGCCGTAAAATTATTAGATACCAGAAGGCTATCATTTTCCCAAATACCAATACCACCTGTACCTCTACTGCTTCCTACGTGATATGGGTCATACCCCTCACCGTGGTCTATATGATAAGAACCCGATTTAATTGTATGCGCCTTATACCATTTGTTTATAATGGATTTATCGGTACGTTTTAACCACAAATCTATTCCGCTAGAAAGTGTACTTCCTGAAACACCTGCCAACGCTTCTTTTTCTCCTGTAGGACCGTATGTTCTAAAAGCAACTTTATCATTCTCCCAAGGTATAATCATCCGTTCTTTCCGGTACGAGGCGCGAGTATGCAATAACATCACTTTCTGCTGGAGCTTTTACGCTATCAACAAGAATAACATATTCAGAGGTGCCATTAGCAGGAACCTCAGCTTGAAAAAGTAATTCATCATTAGTACCGTCTTGATCATTGTCTACCCATTGCGTACGCAGGTATTCTTGACCGCCTACTTTCTTTACTCGAATATTGCTTTCCGAGTTATTTTTTAAAATAGCGGACAAGTCAGCTGCGTTTGCGCCCACAACTTCACTCCTAGAGAAATCAAGGTCGTTTTTGACTTCTACTGATACCGTTTCAATATTAGTAGTAGATTCACAAGATGCCATCAAACAGATTGCTGTTAGATAAGCAAGGTTTAAAGGGTTAGTTAGGTTGATTTTCATTTTTTTCATTTTGTTGTTACTTCGCTATTTCCTCACTCTTCAAGCTAAAGACTTTAAAGTTTTCTATGGTCATATGATTATTCACTGTTCTAAAACCAAAATGGCCTGAAGTATAAGGGTTGGGGTCATAAAAATTTATTATACGTTCGCCATCTCTATAATACTGGATGATTCCATTGTATGCTATGATTTTAATTTTAGTGATTTTGTTAGGCTGAATAAGGTATTTTTTATCTGTAAAATCATGCTCTGGTAGCAAAGGTCTTTCTCCATCTCCGGTATATCTACGAAAACGGGTTTTAGAATTGTCATGACCACCAACACCTATGTAGTAAAGCCGAAGATTGTCATAGTTAGAAAATTTTCCTCCGCGCTTTTCGGAATTAACGAATAGGTCATTAGGGTGTTCCATATCTTGAGCCATCCAAAAACAATTAAGGTCGGATACACGGTCCTGCGGACCTCCTTCATCAATTACAAAGGCATCATAGGTTATCATTAATGGACCTTCCAATTTCTTTGTGAGCCAAATAGTACAGCCGGCAACATCTGTAATTTCTAATTTTCCATCTTTTACCTGTGGGCGGCACCTTTAGGCATTTGCTCCACCTTCCAATTTTGGAGACCCAATTGAAAAGAATCTAAATAAACTAGTGTGGTACTTGCCGTAAGGGTATCATTAATCTTTACAATTTCCTCCTGTGCCCTTACTATCATGGAAACTGACATTAGGATGAAGCTCGCTACTATTTTACTTTTTATCATTTCTATCATTCTATTTGCTGTAAGCCTTTCATATTTTAAGGCTTCTTCCTCATTCAACTTATCTAAGTCCTAAATTTTATTTTTTTAGAAATTTCTTTATCGCAATTGACTTATCTAATTCCTTTATCTTGATGTTTCTGTAAAATATTTCGGCTGTTTCAGATTGAAATCCTATTATCCCCTCACTTACAGAAAGGTTTGTGGCCATATTTACAATCTTTCCGTTTAGTTTGTGAATAGTGTATTCATCCCCCATCACAATTATCTCGCACTTATTCCATTCATCATTTAAAGAATTGAATTCTGCCTCTTTAGAAGCATGAAGTTCATTTTTACTTTGCTCTTTTTTCTCCCCTCCGTTCTTTGGAGTACTAAAGGTTTCACCATCTGCAGAATACCAATCTAGAGTTGTACCTGCAGCCCAGAAATCTCCTGTGTGATTTTTTTCTGTTAAATGGTTATACCTTACTTATAGTATTCAATACCCTTAGGCCATATCTTATCATCAAATACGTGGTAATAGCAACCGGCATCATATTGCCATTCATCAAAATTGTTCGTTATTTTCTCACCCCACTTATATTCAAATCTAAGTATATATTTACTATATTTTTTATTGGTATAAAAGAGGCCGTGCGTACCATTATCACCTGTATTAAGGTTTAAACTATCTGGAGAATCTTTAAAAACATGCACCATTCCGTTTTCAATAGCAAACACTTTCTTGGCCATCTCCTCATCTCCATTTCTCAACTTAAGATGCCATCCATCCCAATCTTTACCATTAAAAAGGTCTACAAAACCTTTATCGTCAGATTTCTGTGCTTGCAGATTGCCAAAGCTAATTGCACAAACTAAAGTAGCAATAAGATATAACTGAAAAGAGTTTTTTTGATTTTTCATTTTCTAATATTCTCGTTGTTTGGTTATTTATATTCTATTTCTACTGCGTTGCATTCCCTCTACAGTCTTTCTAGACTTACAAATTATGTCTCAATAATTTCTTCCAGTAATGCAATGGGTTCATGTGGTTCATGAAAAGTTGCCAGCAAGTAAAACGGATTATCATTATCTTTTTTGTCTAACCAACTAATAGCTTCATCCACTACAATCTGACAACTGAAGCCCTCTATTGGACCCGCATTCTCACCATTTCTGACGATTTTTTTGGAATTTTCATGACTAAGCGACGCATTGTTATGCATAGCGAACCAATAATCGAATCCAAAATAATCTGGCTGCGGTAGGGCACGGTTATTAAAAAGTGAACTGCATTGCCATTTACCCCCCAATGCCGTTGAATAGCCAACAGTTTTTAAACGCTCAGGTATGGTTTCTTCTCCTTTTTGCAAATTCACCAAATGACGTAAATCTTGGCTCTTTTTAGGACTAGGTATAAAACCACAGATACCTGCCTTATTAGGTTGAAAAGGTTCTTTCCCATCCTGTGCTCCAGCAGACATAACTGACACAATCAGTACCACAAAGGAGAAAATACGAAGGGTCATTTCACTTAAAGTTTATGAAGTTATAATTCAATCGCAATGTAATTCTAGTGATAGAAATAGCATATAAATTATATGCCCTATACTATAACTCATGATTCTTTTCCCTAAAAATAGGGGTTACACAAGGGTTTGATATTCTTAAGGGGTTTAGTTCTGTACCCAAAAGCAACGTTTCAGCATAAAACTAACCTTTTATTTTTGCTTAAATATCATGTACTCTCATGGTTCAGGCAATAAAAGTATTAATCCAAACCTTATAAGTACACGTAAATATTATATTAAGAAAATCAATCAATGCCATGTAATTTTCGCCTTCCTTGCCTCCGTATCTACCCAAACACTTGCATGTTCAAATTCACGTGTAAATATCCATCCATCTGGCTTTACGCGCTTAAAGACACCTGTTGGCTTCCCTAATGGTTTTTGTAATGAAGGATAATCTACCAAATTGCCATCTTCTAGGTTCCAACCCCAATTCCACTGAAAATACGAATAAGGTTGAGCGCCGATAAGGTAACAGGCTTGATGAAATTCTAATTGATCATGAGACCTTTTCTCTATTCCATCTGTCTTTGTTGCTCCCGTCGTAATATCATTTTTCCCTTTTCCTTTAGCGCCAAAACGATAGATTGAAATCTTACCGGCCTCTGCAATGCGGGCCATATCTCCCCATTCTTTGAGTAAATTTTCTTTATTGGTGACAGTAGCGTTATAATGCTCAAACATAAAAGCATCGCAATGAGGAAAAACCTCTTTTGTTCTAGCGGCATTGTTACCAATCAATATTTTATCTGGCCCCAATTGTTCTTTGAGCGCAGCCATCATTTCACCTTTGGCTTTTGCTAATTCCGCTATATCATCAACATGATAATCTGCATTTTCGTCCACGTTCATACGGTCTATAAAAATACCGTCAGCACCCGAAATTTTAACGCCTTCTATAGCTGATGCTACCCACCACTCACGAAATTCAGGGTTTAAAGCATCAAAATAGTACGAAAATGCCGGTCCTCTTGTTTTTTCCAAGAGTTTTCCAGTCTTTGGGTCACGTGCCAAAAATTTGGTCAATTCTTCGTTTTTCGCAATGCCATCCGGTGTAAATTCTTTATTAAATCGTGGAAAGGGCCATGCCACATAAGAATTGTAGTAGAACAACACTTTGATTTCAGGCTTAACTTCATGAAATGCTTCTACTTCGTGCTTTGTCCCCAATACCTTATGGTCACCAAGCAGATTGTATGCGTGAGATTTCTCCATACAGATAAAATCTGTTCTATCTGAAATAAATTGAATCTCTTCAGGCTCCAATACACGATCAATATCACCAAAATGATAGTACATCGGGGTCGTTTCCCAACTAAATTTTGGGAAATAGGACTGTGCATTAAAGCTAGAACCATCACTTGTAAGTAATGATGGTTGTTGCTGTCCGTAAGCGCATAAACTTACTGCAATCATACAGAAAATTGTGCTCAATATTTTTACTGATGGTATTTTAAATAGTATGTTATTTTTCATCTTTAATAGTTTATTCTATTTCAATTTTTCGTAATGTTCCAGCGTCAAATTTCTTTTTTGAATTTTTATAAGTAATAGTAATAGGAACTTCATTATTTAAGAGCAACTCACCTTGTTTTGACTCCAATACCACATTACCCATTTCAGAAGTTATGATAGTATGACCTTTGGCCGAAACTTCTTTTCCGTTGCCTATAAAAACTACCCAATCTCCGTTCTCTTCATTCCCAAATAAAGTATAGGTAGCGTCACTAGACATTGCTTTATAGTTTGCTTTTTGATGATTAGCCGATGAAAACACGAAATCTTCACGACCGGATTTATGTAGGATATTCAACCCAACAAATTCAGTATTCCCGTTTTCATCTTCAAAGCCTGAAATCTTTTCTATGCTTTTTCCTTCGGCAGAAGTAAAAGGTTCATAGACCGAAACGAAAGGTTTTTCCCATGCTGCCCCGTGTTGTCTTGCGGCAAAGGTTAAATAAGGTTCTTTATCTACTTTATAAGGTATACCGTGATTGCCTCTAAATGCTTTGTTCGGCGGAGATTTTATGGAGAATACCTCACGCCCTACTGTGCCTTTCATCCAAAGGTTCATAAAAACATCATCCTCACCTTCGGGCATGTCTATTTTCCATTCAGTTTGATAATCGTCTTCTAGCTTCACCGATTTTTTATCCCACATATAATCCAAGGCATAAAGATGCCCGCCGGCAAATGCCATTTCCTCACTTTCTGTTAGCTTCAGCGGATTTCCATCAGCATCCATTACACGCATACTTTGTCCTAGATTATGATAATAGTAATCATGAAATTTATCGCCTTTACGCTGTTTTTTAGAGCGAAATACATCAACATAATAACCAGCAGTTTCACCTGTTTTTACAATACTTACCAATCTACTTTGATCACTCTGCGTTTCGGGTTCTAAAAAGTAAACATCAGAGTAAGTGATGTCTTTATAAAAGCCTTTTTTCTGTTCGGATTTTGGATATTCACCCAAGACATCAAAAGCATGGTAACTTAGCATTTCTGTATACGAAGAAGCTCCGTCTACCATAACCGTATTGTGTGCAGGAAACTGCGAGTAATACTCCAGATAAATAGGTTGCAAATAGCCCGCTCCTTTTATGGGTCTGCTCCTTGAACAAATCCTTTACCATACAATTCCATATTAATACCATTGGCATGCATATGGTTTCCTAGAGAACCGTTCAAAGAGACCATTAGTCCATCTTTACCTTTTCCCATACGCTGCACATGCCAACTAACACTTGGAGCATTAAAAGTTTGGGTGATATAATCTTCTATGTTGTGTTCTTTATAGTTTGGATTTAACACTAAAGGTTTACTTGCAAAAAAAGAAGATATTCCTTTAGAATGTCTTTTTCTATTTTGAGCAGATTCCTCTTTATCCTTAGCAAACAATCTATACAAACCTGTAAACTCTTTTTCTAAATCTTTGTCCTCATTTTTCTGAGCAATACGAATCATATCTTCTATTGCCTCTGTACTTATTGGCCCGTAGTTTGAATCTCCAAAAGCTACAATCTGATTGTTTGGAAATAAATACTGTGGCATCATTTTCACCGCTTTACTCATTACAGGGGTATACGGAAGAATGTTATGATTAAATGTGTTATCGAAATCACGAATAAATTCGGTAAGACTACTTGTTACCCCAAGTGAATAACTAGGACATTCGTTCCAAACCCCATTACTTTCATCATAGCCGTAATCAATAAACTTTGATAGCGACCACTGCCTAGCTGATGTCACATTTAAAATGTAATTAATATAATACTCGCGACCTTTTTTATCCTCATAGTTTTCATCGTCTTGCAATACCATGGCTGCTTTTAAGATGATGTTGGCTTGATGCAGATTCCAGTTATTTTGCGGTACACCATTTTTTATAACTAGGTCTGTCCAACGTTTTATAGTTGCATCATACATAGCAATATGCTCCGGATGGTTTGCTTCTATATACGGATGTAAAAAATCATAAAGTATGGCTATTTCACGAAGAATACCTTCGTGTATTACTTGAAAGTTGGTAAAACCAACCAGTGTTTGAATATGTCCGTTTAGCAAATCAATAGGTTCCCCGCGGTAAGACATACCTTGCATATAGGTATGGAAAACATCATAGGAAAACTTTGCGAAATGCTCGTCATTTTCAAGCCAATATAAAAATGCCGCATCTCTTGCCAATCCAGTAATCTCATCATTGATAGAGTTTATAATTCTACCTGTTTTCGATTGTTCTACCCACTCAAATGGCTGACCTCCTTTACTCTTATTTGGCAAATACAAACCACGGGGGTCGTCCATATAGGGCAAAATATCTTTTAACTTTGGTTTTCCATAAAGCGTAGTATAATCACGCGAACCAGAAAAACGCACCGTAGGCACAGGAGCCTCACCATCTGCGTGAGAATAATCCTGACCATTAATATAAACATTGGTTGCTTTGGTTTTCCAGTACATTTGCAAACGAGATACCATCCATTCTGGATCTTTAACATGACGCTCTACATGTTCGTCTACCTCATCATGCAATCCCGCTAAAACGTCTTTTGCCCATGCTTCTTTTTTAATGGTTTTCTGAAGGTCTTTCTTTTCAGAATTGGTGATGTACAATCGTGGGTAACCTTGTTCTAAATTTTTCGGTAACGGTATATCTGCTGAGTTCTGAGCTGATATATAAGTGGTGAACAAACAGAAACCAACTACCAAAGTAAATGTTCTGATGACAATTATTGATATTCTACTGTTTCTTGTCAACATTTTGGTCTCTTTCTGTATATAATTATTCATCTATAATGGTGTATAGGTAATAGTTAATTTCCCTTCTTTATTCGCTAAACGATAAATACTGTCCGTAGTGGGCATTTCAGGTTTTGTGTTCAGTAATCCATTCGCTTTAACTAAGTAATAATGACCTGATTCAGAGTTTGCAATTGCATCCCAATAACCTCTATCCGATATTTTTGATGCTGGTTGAAATGCTTCTTTTGGCAGTACCTTTTTAAGCATTTCTATTTGTTCAGAAGACGGATAGATAATATCACTATCTGCCAATTTTAGATAAGTTGACATATCTAAATACCCAGAAGAAGTTTGCCCTAAAACATCTTGATTGAGAAAAACAGTCACCGTAAAGCAACATATAAATTGAAGTATTTTTTTCATCATATAGAATTAAGTATTGCCCCATGCCTAAGGGGACAAACTATAATATTGTTGATGGTTAAAAAAAAAGCCAAGAACCAATTACATTACAATGTTATCGGTTCTTGGCTATATATAATATAATATAGTGTTCAGGACATATAAATTATAGCCCATTACCTGTATAATGGACTATAAAGAGGTTATTCAAAATAAAAATCGGTTATTATTCTTCTCAAAATTCCAATGATTTTTATACATCTATTTTTTATATGACAGCGATTTTATATTTGCTTCTGCAAAATAATATTGAACTGTATACTTCTATTTTTTCTTCAATGCTTTGGCAATAGCTTCATTAACCAATGGAGCCATAACGTTATATCCTTCTAGATTTGGATGCACACTATCTCTACCATACTCGCTTTTTAAGCCCTTTTCCGCATCTACCATTGGCGTATAATAATCTAGGTAGACTATATTGTTTTTATCCGCATATGCCTTGATTTTTTTGTTCAGTTCAACAATCTGATCAGCAGGTGAAATAGATGGACTCCAAGAGTAACTATTAGCTGGTAATGCCGATGCCAGAACCACTTTAATACCATTTGCTTTAGCTAACTGTGCCATTGAGAATATATTCTTAGTCACTTGGTCAATACTAATAGGACCACGGTTTCCGGCAATGTCATTCGTACCAGCTAGAATAACAACAGCTTTAGGGTCCAAATCAATAACATCTGGACTAAAACGCAACAACATTTGTTGTGTTACCTGACCGCTTATTCCTCTATTGATGTACGAAGGATTTTTTTCAAAAAACTCAGGATTGTTTTTGCCCCAACCTTCGGTAATGGAATTCCCCATAAAAACCACACGGTTCTCTTTTTTAGCAGGTGCTTTCAACTGCTCGTTTGCGGCTTTATATTTTCCAAAGTTCGCCCAATCATCATTAGACAGCAAAGTCATTTTAATTACGCTAACCGCAGCATCAGGGGCCGTTTTTGGAAGCTGAATGGTCAACCCTTTATCGGTAAGACCTGCTTTCAATTTGGTTCCGTCTGCCAATAAAGTAGCTCTCTGTAATTTTATATCGCTATTGATAAATAGGTTACCATCTTCGGGCCAATCAAAAACATGAGCATAAAGAATATCATCTTTAATTGTATAACGGCCCCACTCAGCTCTATCATAAGGACTTGCGCTACTTCCGTAAATGGCTTCACCGTTTACATCCGTCCAGTCTCCCATAGCCTTTAATCTTTCTACGCTCTCTGGTGGAAACTGACCAAGACCGTCAGGGCCTATATTCAATAAGAAGTTCCCTCCTTTTGATACGATATCAACTAAATTTTGAATCAACTTTTTACTGCTTTTCCAGTTTTTATCGGAAGGTTTATAGCCCCACGACCCGTTCATGGTCATACAAGACTCCCAGTCGGAATCGATGCCCGTAGCCGGTATCTCTTGTTCGGGCGTACCGAAATCACCTGCAAAATTCCCTTCGCGGTCCATACCTTCCATTCCCATACGGCCCTTGTCTACCCTATTGTTGATAATGGTATTCGGTTGGATCTCGCGGATGAAGTCGTACATTTCCTTGCCCATTTCGGTGGTGTAATCGGCAATCCAATCGCCGTCGAACCAAACCACGCCTATATCGCCGTAATTGGTCAACAGCTCTTTTACCTGGGGTTTTAGGTAATTCTTAAAGTATTCGGGAAATTCAGGGTTCACAACAGTTTGGTCTTTTTGACCTGCATTATAATTAGGGAATAAATTGCCCTGCGCCTGAGGATGGTGCCAGTCTACGATGGAGTGATAGAAACAGAAAACGATATCCTGCTTTTTACAGGCATCCGACAATTCCTTGATCACGTCTCGCTTAAAAGGTGACGAATCCATGATATCATAATCCGACACCTTAGAGTCCCACAGACCAAAACCATCATGGTGTTTTGAAGTGATTACGATATACTTCATTCCGGCATCCTTGGCCATGGCAACCCATTCATCGGCATCGAACTTAACGGGGTCGAATACAGGAGGTAATTTTTCGTACTCCTCAATGGTATAATCTAACTTGTCCATAATCCATTCGGCACCCCCTCCACAGATTTCTCCGTTTCTTTCCCCTCCGGGAATGGAATAGACGCCCCAATGGATGAACATTCCAAATTTGGCATCGCGCCACCAGGCCATACGTTCATCATCAGACAGTTTTTTTACTTCCTTATCTTGGGTAAGGCCCTTTCCCAAAGTCAATATCGCAACAAATGCGAACAAAATTGATTTTACTATTACTTTCATTTTCTCTTGATTAAGGTTACTTGGTTCTAATAGATAATTGTATTTCCGATTGATTTCTAACTACGGTAATGTCTAATTTTTCTTGGGTCTTCGTTTCCATAACGACATTGATGAAGTCCCTTATTCCTTTTAGCCTTTTCCCATTGGCCTGTACGATTACATCCCCCGCTTTTAGGCCCTTGTTCAGTACGGCCGGACTTTGCTCCCAAACATTTAAAACGATGACACCTTCGGCCGTGTTTAGACCGTAGGCCGACTGCTCTTCCTTTGAGGAGACGTTTTTCAACTTGTTCCGCAATAAGGTCATAACCGGTGCCGTTTCCGCCCCCTCCTTCGTTTTTTCATTCAAATTAGGGACTTCAGGTGTTTTGGCAAGCGCTTTCAACTCGGCCTTTTGCACGCCAAATTTGTCCATCGGGAAATTTTTAAATCCGATTTTGAAAGCAGGCGAATTTTCTAGAACGGAAAAGTCAAGGTGTGCGGGATCCTTGAACAAGGGGTCTCCATAAGCACTGTTCAAGTCCCTATCATACAGTCTAGATTTCATCATACTTACTTCATTAGGGAACAAATTATAGTCCAATTCCTTTCCCCAACCGTCTAGCCTTATATCTTGATAGGCCTTTTGGACAATGTTGTGCCGGAATACATCTTGGCTGTTTTTAAACCATACATGGGGATGCAGGGAGTTGTTGACCATAATGTTATTCTCTGCGACCCTAGCAAACCCTTCCCTTAGTTTTAAGCCATTGTTCAACAGTAAATTATTGTAGATATGGTAATTGGAAGACCCATCGTCTAAATCAATATCCCAACCGTGGTCACAACGAAAGCGGTTATTCCTAATGATAGTGGTATGCACGGCATCCCATTTCCACATATTGGGGTTCGCATCGGTCAAACTGTCCATCACCGCTCTTTTGGGGTGCCAAAACCTATCTCTCCCCCACGAATTGAAAGACCCATGGTCACTGGTCTCCAATACGGTATTGAACACATCGTTATATTCCAAAATATGTCCGCCCCAAGTACCGTCACCAATATTGATGCCCGCCCTGGGCACATCGTATATGCTATTGTGCCGAACGGTAATATCCATAGCCATGGAAATTTGAACGCCAGCCGTTTGCTTTTCTATTCTTCCTATTCTGTAAATGAGGTTATCCTCTACCAAGCATTCCCTTGGAAAAAGTTCGTTTTTAGGACCCGACACGGTATCCATTTCGCTTACCGGAACAAACTCTTTATAATTAAAGGATGGTGAACGTACTGCCGACGGATCGCCTATAAAGGATATGGCACTGGCCCCCGAATCATGAATGTGATTTCCCTTGATCTCAAGGTTTTTATTATACTTACTTGCCAAGATTACATTACCGCCAAGGTTCGTGAATTCGTTATTGGTCACCTTGCAATTCTCCGTTCCCTCCAAGAAAACGGCGCCGCCTCGGTATATCGTCCAATCGCTTCTTAAGAGAGGCTCATATCCGTCCATAAAGGTGCGTTGCGAATTCTCAAACTTCACCCCTTCTATGGTGACATTCCTTACCGGATTCTCTAAGGTACCCGTAAGCTGAATTAAATTTTTTAGTACGGAAACCTCAAATTGGGCCGTATTCAAATCCATATCGTCCAAAGGCCAGTAGTAGAGCTTGTTTTCTTCTGTATTCAGGTACCATTCTCTGGGCTATCCAATTCCTCAAAGACATTCTCTACCATTCGGAATACTTTGTGCGGTTTAGAGCCCTATTGTTTTGATGTCCGCCTTCAAAAACCGGGTTCCCGTCGGCGTCAATACCTGTAATTCGAAAATGGAAACCGCCCCATCTACCACCATGTAAGGCGTGAAAATAGGTTCCAACCGGGTTCTTCCATGATGCCACACGTTCTTTGGACAAGGCATCTTCGGCAAAACCCTGCCAATACTGTGCGGCTTCATCGTAATTGGGATATCGGGCCAGAACCTGTGGTTTCCCATTGACCACAAATTGGTCGAAACTTGAGACTTGCCCCACATCGGCTACATACATATGGTCTTTATATTTCTGCCAATCCAATTGTATGGGCGTCGCCCCTTTTAAAGTCACTTCCGACGCACTCGTACCCTTAATGGTCAAATTACTCAATGAAGGAGGTATGGTAATCGATTCCGACAAGTAATAGGTTCCGGGGAGAATATTTATAATTATATGGGCTTCTGGGCTATTTTCTTTTAATTCCGATGTTTTTTGAACCGCTTCCGCAACGGTCGTATAACTGAGGCCATCGCCCTTTTCATTTTCCGCAGTTTGGGAAACATAAATCTCTATGGGTTTCTCTTCTTGAGTACACGAAAAAAGAAGAGCTATAAAGCCGACTAGAAATAGTATTTTATTGAGTTTTTGCATGTTTTTTTGATCTGTTTAATACGTAATCAAAACCTTGTCGTAGCTTTTGGAAAGCTTAAACACGACTTGGCCCGAGTTATTCCTATTGGTGGTTCCCTTTCTGCTCGCTACGAGCTTGCCATCTTCGAACAAGTGTATTTCAGGTTGACTTCCCTCCTTTGGCAGGGGCATGTTGACGGTTATGGGCTTATCATTGCTAACGGCATACCCATTTGGAGCCTTTTCCAGTGTAAAGGAAAATGGGCTTCCCGATGAAACGATATCCCAGCCATGCGATTCAAACTTTTCCATTCCCGACAAAAACATGAATTCGATATCGGCCTCGTTATGGGTCGTCCGTAAAATGGACAAGAATCCTTTTTGATAGAAACCGTCTTTAGATACCACATCGCTTTCCGAGGCATTTAAAACCGTTCGGTCCAAGGTGGTTTTATCGTTTAACAACACATCGATAATCTGCGTGTTCGGGTACTCGGGCACAGACGAAAAAGACACATTTGCTATGGGGTTGGCCTCCCCTTCCATAAACGGATTGAAAATTACCGCGAAGGGATGCTCCCAAGCCGCTTCGTCCCTTTTCAAGATTAAGGTCGGTATGGGTTTTTCAAGAACCTCTTTAGGAGCGGTACCCTCACTAAGGGCATTCGATTTTGGCGAATTGACCTTATACAAAGTTTGGTTTTCACTTCCCTTGACCCATAGTTTCATGAAATTATCGGGACTTTCACTGCTTTTTAGGGTAAAAATGGCTCGAATATCCCCAGAATTGATCGTTTTCGTCTTATCCGTAAAATAATCATAGCCCTTTAAATCCCCTTTGCTAGAAGACAGTTCATCTGTAGGCATTGTTTTTAAGGGGTTATTTTTTACGTCAAAAAGCTCTAACGATTGCCCTAGGTTATGATAGATATATTCGTGCTTCTGCCTTCCTCCCTTTTGTTTTTTAGAGCGAAATACATCGATTACATATGGTTTTTTAGTGTTGGAAGCAATTACCGCCGTAAAGCGTTGCTGGTCGGAAACCGTCTTAGGTTCAACAAAGGACACGTTCGAAAAAGTTACTTTATCAAAGGAAGGTCTTTCCCCTGATTTCGGAAACACATTCTCCAGCTTAAAAGGAAAATAGGTACGCATGGCCGCATAATCCGATTGACCATCGACCACTACGGTGTTATGGGCCGGAAAACGGGAATAAAAATTCCTATGGTCATCATGCCAATAACTCGGTCCGCGCCCCATATCGGTACCCAAAACGTAATTGTTCGCATACAACTCCAATGAAATGCCATTGGCGTGGGCATGGTTACCAAAAGACCCAACTATAGACGCCATTACCGCATTTTCTCCCTTTCCCATGCGCTGGTTGAGCATACTTACATTAGGCGCATAAAAGATGGGCGACACGAGCTTATCGGTGTTTACATCTTCCTTTGAATGGTTCTCGATCAAATGATCCGTATAGAAAAACAGTTCAAAGAAATCTTTCGCCCTTCGGTCATATACCCCCTCATTTACCATTTGCGATAGGAGTCCCGATATCAATTTCTCCTTTTCCACTTGACCGTACTTTCTATAGTTGGCCACCAAAAGTTCAAAGTTTTCCGGGGGAAGCATTTTATGGTGGGAATCGCCAAAGCCAACGGTATACCCACTCGGAAACAAATACTGAAAAGAAGCCAAGGCCGCCCTTTCCACAATAGGGAAATTGGCAAACTCATTGGCATTGGTAGCATGGTCCAATAAAGTGAATATGCGTAAAAAGGTAGTGATTACATGAACCGAATACGAGGCGCACTCGGGCCACATGGCATTTTCTTGGTCATAAACTAACAAGCTTTCCTTGATGGCAATTTGCCGATCCGTAGATATATTGAAAGTATGGTCTAAAAAATACTCCTGTCCTTTCCCATTCTTGTAGTTTTTGTTCCCCTCTAAAACCAAACCAATATAAGTAAGAAATCTAGCTTGGAATAAATTCCAATTATTATCAGGAATTCCCTTATTGATTATTTGGTCTCCCCATTTCTGAAGTACGGCTACCGAAGTGTCTAGTTTCTTATTATTCGTCTTAAAATAGTTAAATAGAAAATCATAGGTAGTAACCAATGAAACCACAATACCTTCATGAATAACTTCAAAAGTAGCAAGGCCGGATATGTTGGCCTGTTCCGATTTTTCTAGGTCAATTGGAGCATCTCTGTAATACATTCCCTCCATGTATGTAAAGAAAACGGGAGCCGCAAAATCTGCATACTTTTGGTCACCAGTAAACCAATACAAAAAAGCAGCATATGAAACCAATTCCATTATCTGCTCGTTAATCTTGTCGATTGCAAAACCGGATTTAGAAGGATGTACCCATTCCATTTTCCCGGTTTTCTTATGCTTTAAATATAAGCCGCGAGGGTCATCCAAATAAGGTTGTACATCTTCTAACTTTGGGCGCTCATAATCCGTTGCCCAGTCTCTTGTACCAGAATATCTAACTGTAGCCACAGGAGCCTTTCCTTCCGAATGCGAAAAATCTCCTCCCTTTAGGAAAACTTTAGTATGCTTGGTGTTCCAGTTCATTTGAAGCCTTGAAACCAACCATTCCGGGTCATTCTCCCAATACGTCATATACTTTTCTAAACGCTTCCTCTTTTTATCTACAAGTTCCTTTTTCCATTCAACGTTCTCTACCGATTCTACAAAGGCTTCTTTTTCTTGATTGGTGACGTAAATTCTTGGGTGTTCTGTTGTTTGCCCCGTAACAATGATTGATACAAATAAAATACATGCTGAAATCCATACTTCTTTCCTTTTCATTTTCTTCATCATCTTTCTAAAATTCATGGGTGTTCTCTACCGTATCAATCAGTTACTTCAAGGTCTTTTATAATCTAATATTGGTTAGGGTGTTCATAATCCCCTATTCTATGGTATACATTTCTTTTTAAAGGTATCTGCATACCATCGCTATTCTCTAACCAATCATAAAGGCTATTGGCAAAATCCTTTATCATGGGTTGTAATTCTGGTTTGTCAATAAGGTTGACAATTTCATTAGGATCGTTCTCTATATCATAAAGCTCGTTCGTATCCCAAATACCATTGTAGCGTATGTATTTATATTTATCCGTTCGTACACCGAAAACGGTTGGCGTCATTGGAAAATCATATTCAAAATAATACTCATAGAATATCTTATCGCGCCAGTTATTCTCATCACCCTTAAGCAATTGAACAAATGATTTACCTTAAGCATATAATCAGGTTTTTCCAGTCCGGCACACTCTAAAATAGTAGGGGCTATATCTACATTTTGCACCATTCGTTCTATAGTCTGTCCTCCTTCAAAAATCTCTGGACAACGTACCAACATAGGTACTTTAACCGATTCTTCGTAAAAATGGCGTTTGTCAATCAAACCATGCTCACCCCAACTAAATCCATTATCACCCATATAAATAACCATGGTAGACTCATCAAGACCATTAGCCTTCAACCATTCCATAACAGTGCCTACACTTTCATCAACTCCCATTAAAGTTTCGCAATAGCGCTGTACCAAATCATCAAAAGTGCCTTCTGCCTTTCCGTGATACATGTAATCTACACCATGCCAGCTATCGCGTTGCTTCTTCACCCATTCTGGCCAATTCAACTTTTTATAAGCACTACCAATAGTTTGCGTATACGAGTCCGGTTTCACTATTTTTTTACCCGCATACATACCCTCATGACGCTTGGCCGGTTTAAACATGGCGTGAACTGCCTTATGAGAGAGGTACATGAAAAATGGTTTTTCAGCATCTCTATTATCTAACCAATCCACTGCGTGTTCCGTCAACAAATCTGTTACGTAAGTCTCTTTATCGTATTGCGTATTTTTTCCGTTGATGTTAAGATTAGGAGCATAGTAATCTCCTTGACCCGCAAAACTTTCCCAGTGGTCAAAGCCCGGTCTTGGCTTATCATTATGGTCTCCCATATGCCATTTTCCAAAAAAGGAAGTTTGATATCCTGCTTTCTGAAGGTACTCCGGAAAGAACGTTAGATTCAGGGTTTGGAGCTACATTATCTACTATGGTATGCACATGCGAGTATTCTCCCGTTAGAATACTAGCTCTACTTGGCGAACACAAAGACGTAGTTACAAACGCATTTTTCATGTGCGCACCTTCTGCTGCCATTTTATCCATATTAGGAGTCTTTAGCCACGGCACCTTACCTGTAAAGCCCATAAAATCATAACGGTGATCATCTGTTAAGATGAAAATTACATTCCGCTTCTTTTGCCCCTTAACCTTCTTTAAATTTAGGTTGGTCTTTTTAATTTTTTGAGGTTGCTGAAATCCGAAACTAGGGTTTGGGGACAGTAGCAACATGGTAATAACAAAGACAAGAATTCTCCTTTTCATATATGGCTGATTTGTAATTAATTGATTTTTTGAATACGCATAGCGAATCCGTTATTTCTTTCAATGTTCAATTTAATTAAACTATTCGAATCCAATTCTTTTTCCTCGATCTTAACGTGAGTTCGTGTTTGCACCGTTTTATCATCGGTATACAATTTTGCCTTATAAGTGGTGTTCTTATCTAAAAAAGAAAAATCAAGTTCAACGGTTCTTCCTTGATTTCCATTGATACCACCAATAAACCAGTCGCTCCCCTTTCTACGAGCAATAACTCCTATTCCTCCAATTTGTGCTTCTAACACCTTGGTTTCGTCCCATGTGGTAGGTACAGCATCAAAAAACTCCAATTCCGGTTCGTTTCCTATATGTCTTGTATCTCCCCAAAGACCATCATTCTTTTCCGGAGAATCCAAAGGTTTATCATACCAATACAGAAATTGTAACGGACTAAAAATACAGACAGTTTTTGCTAGTTGAGAAGCATGCGACCCCATTACATCTACCCTAGAATTATAATAGCAAACCGTATTATCTGCCGCACCGGCCAGCATTCTTGTGAACATAGTTATTAGAGTATGCTCATTGGTTACCGTAGTTTCATCTCCGGCAATACCTTCTTGCGTTAAAAAATTAGGGTAGGTCCTTGAGAAACCTGTTGGGCGATACTCATCATGCACATCAACTACCATTTTATAACTTGCTGCTTTTTTTACAGCCTCGTGCAGCCATGCCGTTGCATCTTGGTCTCCTACTCTAACAAATCCGAATTTAATACCTGCCACTCCCCATGATTGGAAAAGTTCTAGAACTTCATCTAATTGTTTTTCGAGGGCACGTCTATTGACATACAGGATAACACCAATGTTTTTAGTTTTTCCATAATCAATCACGGCCTTTAAATCCAATGGCCCTTTTGAACGATTAGGGTCTACCGTAATGGTAGTGGCATCAGATGAGTCATACATTTCATTGCCGTACCAACCAGCATCAAACAACACATATTGCATATTGTGTTTTGCCGCAAAGTCTACCGTGACAAAACCACCTTCTGTGGTCAATGTTGCTTCTCTGATTACCTTTCCCGGTTTGATCCAAGATTCATCTTTTATTTCAGAAGCATCGTTCAAATTTTGAATGATGGAATTATTGGTTAATAATTGCCCTTCATTTTCTGCCATCATTATTACACGCCATGGCGATTGAAATGGTAATTCTTTATGAACTTTCATCTTACCTTCAAGCTGTTCGGAGATTACCGCACCGGTAATGGTATCCTGCTGTTGTTCTTCCATCTTACTGTCTAATGAAGAAACAATACTAAATTCTGAACTTGAACCTTTATCAAAGCTAAGTCGAGCAAAATCTACCAACTTTGCTTCGGCCAAGGCAATCATTAAACTGTCTCCCATTTCTATAACCAATGGGCGTTCGCATCCTTTTTGCAATTGAGATATCGGAATCTTTCTATATGCTCCTTGTGCCGTTAAAACACCCTTCTCCCTTTTAGGTGTTGACCATAATTTATAATCCTCTTTAAAATTATAATTGATTTTTTCGTCTAAATCAATTTTGGCAATTCCGCCTTGCTCGGGTATTTCATATGCCAAAGCAATACCTTCATTATAGGCCCTAACTATTAAGTTTAGCTGATTGCCTCCCTTATCCAATAGAACCTTGAGCTGGTTGTAATTGTCATGAAAACTACTATTATCAAGAAAATCTGAATGCCACGTGTTTGATTCGGAAGTATGTTCTGTATTCAATATTGATAAAGAGCCGCTAAAAGGCAACTGCTCTGATATAATTTCTAATGTTGATGGTAATAAGACCGAGTTTCCATTGTAAAAAACAGCAAACTCTATTTGGTCATTTTCAGTTAATATCCTTATTTCTTTAGTCCCATTAGGCGATTTTAGTTCTGTTTTCTCAGATGAAGTACACGAGCAAAATGACACTAAGACTACAAGAATCTGAATCCTATATTTTAGAAAATGTATAATCTTAATCATTTTTAGTAATTAATTATTTCATGAATTTAATCTGAAACCCTTCTACAGTATTCTTAATTACGGGCCCAGATATGGCTATCATTCAATAGCTCTTGGTACTCTTGGCTCAACTGAATTTTCATCTGTTCAAAAACCTCAGGATGTTTTTTTGACACATCTTGACTTTCCTGAACACCTTCCTTTAAATTATACAGTACAAAATCTGAGAGCTCCGCATTTTTCACCAAAGCCTCATTTCCGCTATGGACATTCAGTATTTTTGGTAAGTATCCCTCCTTTGTTTTAAGTTGGGCCATTATCTTCCAATCGTCACTACGCATAGCTACCACACGTTCGTTAAGCGCATTATAAAAACTCCATATTAATGGTTTCTGGCGTTGTATATTACCCGTTTTTAAAAATGAAGCAAAGGACTGTCCGTCTAATATTTTTTTAGGTAACCCAGCTCCTGCCAATTCAGAAAAAGTAGGTAAAAAATCTAAGGCCGATATGACCGCATCCGTAGTTCCATTAAAAGTGTCCTTACCCAACCAATTAATAATACAAGGAACTCTAAAACCCGCTTCGGTGGTCCATAATTTCATACCCTTTAAATTGCCAGAAGAACCAAAAGAGCGTTTTGCCTTGGGATACCTGTTTAAAGTTTCAGGTCCATTATCTGAAGTAAAAACGACCAATGTATTTGAGTCTAATCCCTTTTCCTTTAAGTAAGCCAGCAAACGTCCAACAGCTATATCAACATTTTCTACATTGGCAAAAAACTCGGCCTCTTCTTTAATATCCGTGAACTCCAGGTACTTATTAACCAAACTTTCCGGCGATGCTATGGGCTCATGTGGTTCATGAAATGCCACTTCAAGAAAGAAAGGGTTTTCCCCTTCTTTTTTATCAAGCCAATCTATGGCCTCATCTACAATTAGTTGGCTACTAAAACCTTCCAACTGGCCCACTTCAGAACCATTACGAACAAAATTCTTGGGATTTTTATGTGTTGGCGAGGCATTGTTATGAGTAGCAAACCAATGTTCAAAACCAAAATGATCAGGTTGCGGTTGTTTTCCCGAATTGAACAACGAACTTCCGTGCCATTTACCCACTAGACAAGTACTGTATCCCACCTCTTTAAGCAACATGGAATAGTTTCCTCTTCCGCACGCAAATGCACTAAATCCTTTAGGTCTTCCCTTTGCGTATTTCCACCTACTATAAAATCATACAATCCGGCCCTATTAGGGCTTCTTCCTGTTAAAAGTCCTATTCTGGAAGGTGAGCAAACGGGAGCAGCCGAATAAAAGCTAGTCAGTTTTATACCCGACTCCGCCAATGCATCTAAATTAGGTGTTTCTATAAAAGGATGTCCAAAAGAAGAAAGGTCGCCATACCCTAAATCATCACATAACAGAACAATAATATTAGGTTGTTCCAATTTCTGAGCATGTACCTCCTCTTTGGTAGTTTTACATGAAACCAAAAGACCAAAACCTATTAATGTTACCAGTATTTTTATAACTCCAGCACGTCTCTCTTCCATAGTAATTATATTGTAGGCTTCCCTTTCAGGTATCCTATCGATTGAAGAAATTTATCGGCTTCTCTCGTAGTCTTAACATAAAACTCGCCGTTACTTCTGGGTTTATTAAAAAACCCATGAGTTTGATCTTCGTACAAAAAGAGGTCGCATCTGCTTCCTACTTCCTCCATTTTTGCTTTGTACTTTTCCATTGTAGATACTGGTATTAAAGCATCTTTTGTACCCAGAAAAATAATAGTAGGTGCAGTTCCCTTTTTAATATTGTGTTTTGGAGATATCTCCAAATGACGGCCGTTCATCCGCTTATATTCGAACCCATCAGGGCCATTATCGATTACCGGGTTGTAAAGCACCAAGGCATTAGGTTTTGCACTTACAGAAAGGTCGTCTGTAGATTCATCCAAACCATCCAATGTGGCCGCTGCGGCAGCCAAATGTCCGCCAGCAGAACCTCCTGAAGCTACAATTTCATTAGGGTCGATTTGAAATTTAGCTGCATTACCCCTCACAAACCTCATAGCCGATTTTGCATCACTCACCGCTTCAAATGGTGTAGTCTGGTGTCTAGATTTCACACGATAGTCAACCAAAAAACCAACCATACCCCTAGAAGCAAAGTATTTTGCCTGGTCCTCAAATTGCTTTGTAGTTCCACCGTTCCATCCGCCACCAAAAAAGAATACTATAGCGGGATATTCCTTCTTTGGTTTTAGGTTTTCAGGATATAGCACTTGCATTTTTAGCGTATCTCCATAAATAATTTTATAGATAATCTCATCTGGCAAAGATGGAATTGACACGTTGCCTCCTTGACTACTTGCTGTGACCAATACCAAAAACATTAATACAGGTAAGACTCTATTTTTAATTTTTTTCATTCGGTTGTTATTTTTCAGTTCCATTCCTCCCGCTATATAGCAGCTATCCTTTGCATGGCAAACCTATATGTGCTTCTACTCCACATTCTTTGTGACGCAAAACCATTACCCCTACATCAAAATTATTTAGATGCTTCAAGTTTTTTCAATCGTAATAAAGCTTCCATATAATAATAATCCGCATAAACAATTGGCATATCTATTTCCGAGTTATTAGGGTGATGTCCTGTAGAATGTAACAGAAGAGATTGATTTGTATCTCCACTATAATAAGGCTCACTGGATAATTTTTCTAATAAATCTTTAGCTGCATCAATATATTTTTGTTTCAAACTAGCATCTTCAACAAGTCCGGAAAGCTCTAACAAGCCACAAGCGGCTACAGCAGCTGCAGAAGCATCTTTAGGTGAATTCGGAATCTTGGGATCATCAAAATCCCAGTAAGGAATACCATCTTTAGGTAAACGCTCCAAAAAGTGATCAGACAGTTTGATTGATGTATTTAAGAAATCTTTGTTACCCGTTTCTCTGTACGCAATGGCAAAACCATATATACCCCATGTCTGCCCCCTGGCCCACATAGAATCATCTGCATACCCTTGGTGAGTCATCCCTTTAAGGAACTCTCCTGTTTCACTATCAAAAGAACCTAAGTGAAACATAGAGCCATCTTCTCTAACTAAATAATCCATAGTTAACTTTGCATGACTTTCAGATAGATCGTATAAATCTTGACTACCTCCGTTCTTAGCCGCCCAAAATAGCAACTCTAAATTCATCATATTATCAACAATGGTATTATGATTAAATTTACTTGTCATAACCGGCCATGATAAAATACTACCTACTTTAGGATTGTAAAGCGTTGCCAATGTATCTGCAGCGGCCAATAATACCTTTTTATAATCTTCATTGCCCGTTAATCTGTACCCATTACCATAACTACAATACAGCATAAACCCAATATCATGATTATCTGCTGGGCTATATGCTATTTCTTTTAATGCCTCTGTAGAATTCATGGCACTTTCCTTTATTTCGGAATCGTTGGATTGCTCATAAGCATACCACAATACATAAGGCCAAAAACCGCTACACCAATCCCGTACACCTACCATTTCCCAATTGGTCTGTCCTTTTGGAATATTTCTAGGAAATTGATCTACGCTTTTTACCGTTTCCTGTACTTCCTTAATTTTCTTGACATTCTCATCAAGCACTTTCTCTGCAGAAAATTGAACAACTTCCTTTTCTTTTACTTTGGAAGCACACGAAAACAATAAAAACGAAACAAATAAAATTAAATGTAGCCTTACTCTCATCTGAAATATTTTAGATATCCTGAGGATATCATTAAAATTGGTTGATTAATTCAAAACGAAACCTTTCGAAATGAATAAAATCTACTCGCAATATGAGCAGGTTTTATATTGAATTTTCGTTCTGTACAATTTTACCGAGAATGATGATAAAGACTCATAAATTATGATTCATAAGCTATAAAATAATAGCCTTTTACAGCTAATAGAGGCGAAATTTATACGTTTACCCTCAAAACCAAAGCAATTCCCTATAGTTTTAAGAATATTCTCTTTTAGTGTTTAAAGAAGACTTTTAGACTTTGAATATGCATCTGTTTTTTTGACTTGCTTCTGTTTGAATTTCTGCAGATTTCCCTATTTAAAATTATATTTCAAATATCACCCTACCTCTATTAAACCAACATTTACAGTACTTGCGAGAGTACTTAAGGGGTTTTTGAATGTAACATACTTAAGTTTTCCCTTAAATACTTCCAAAAACAGGCATGAGATTACTTCTTAAAATCGTGCAACTCTTGCTTCCGATAATCACCTTGATAATTTGAAGTTTTTATCTACTCTTTTTTATGAATACCCAATTTTAAGCCCATGTAAACTGATAATGAACAATAATTTATAATCAATGAATGATAATTTATCGATACTGCTTTCAATTCTTTTTAACATTGGCTTAACAATTTTTGAGTACTCATATTCTACAGTATGAATCCAAAAAATTAATTCAACAAAAACTATTAAATAACACTTTTATGACCACTGAAAAAAGAAATCGAACCAACTTAAAGTATGTAGCTGGTCTATTAGGAATCTTAGGGTTTTTAATAAGCGGCGCATGTACAAATTTATACGCTGCAACAAGCAGTCGTATTATTCTTGACGTTAGGGATACGCAAGATTTAACTATTACAGGAACGGTAATAGCAGCTGAAGACGGAATGCCTATTCCCGGGGCCAACGTTATAGTAAAAGGAACCAATACTGGAACTACTACAGATTTTGACGGGAACTTCTCAATTAATGTTCCTTCTTCTAATAGTGTACTCGTATTCTCTTCTATTGGGTTTGCACAAAAAGAAGTTACAGTGGGAAGCAACTCTACAATCAACGTATCATTGGACACGGATGTTGCCGCTCTTGATGAAGTTGTTGTGGTAGGTTACGGTACCGCCAAGAAAGAAACCCTAACCGGTTCTATTGAACAGGTCAAGGCCGAAGCTTTTGAAGATATTGCAACCGGTAGCCCGGCTTTGGCTCTACAAGGTAGAACGCCAGGATTGGTTGTTACCCGTACGTCTTCACGACCTTGGTGACGAAGGTGTTAACTTCCTTATTAGAGGAGCTTCTTCTATTAATGGTATAGAGCCCCTTATTGTTATTGATGGTATTCCTTCTATAAATTCATCTTCTTTTAATGACATGAACCCAAATGATATTGAAAGTATTAGTGTTCTAAAAGGTGGTTCTGCATCTGTATATGGTTCACGTGCCGCTGGAGGTGTTATTCTGGTTACTACTAAAAAAGGAAAAGGAGATGTTAAGGTAGATATCAGCACTATTTCACGAATAGGAACTATAGGAATTCGTCCACCATCGCCAAGTATGTCTGAATATGGACAACTGTATGCTGCTGCTGCAAGAGAAGATATTGCTTCTGGAAAACCTCCTCGTTATTTCTTCTGGAATGATCTTGAAACTGTAGATAGGATTGCATCTGGAGATGAAGGATACTATGATTTGCCCATAAACGGAAATATATGGTTAGGTGATGCTCCTAGATTTGACGAGATGTTTGGTAACTCCTACTCTAGTCAGCATAACATTAGTGTATCCGGAGGTACTGAAAAAAGTAATTTTCGTATTTCTGCCGGTTATGACAACAATGTTGGTGGTTTAAAAGTTGCCGACGATAGTTCAGATCGATATAACTTCTCAATAAATTATGGTGCAGATATTAGTGATAAACTAAGCATCAATACAAATGTCACCTATTTCAACAATGCTTTTTCAGGACCTTCCGGAGGTTTAGGAAGAGAAGCTGCTACATGGGATGCTCCCTTATTCCCAACATATAACGCAGATGGACAATATTACGCCAATTTTGGAGGTGTTAATATTACAGGTGATAGAAACGGTATAGCACAAGTTAAAGATGCGGGGCGTGAAAATAAGACTATTGAGCAATTTAAAATATCCGCACTTGCTATCTATAAGTTAACGGATCATTTAGACTTTACTGGATCCTACGCCATCAGTAAACAAAATAGTGAATACCAAAGATATAATGTATCTGTGCCCCTTTATAGTTGGGACGGAGGTTTCTCCAATAATATAAATAATACAACTTTTATAGAAGAAGGAACTGGACCGGATAAAAACGACGGTAACATTACCTATAAGAACTATAAAGGAGCCTTGAACTATTCAAATAATTTTGGAGATCATAACATATCTGGGCTACTTGCCGTAGAAGCTGAGAAAAATGAAATTAATGAATATGCTGTTAGAAGAAACGGGTTTGTTGATTATGGCGTGTACGACTTAAATGTAGGAGCTACAGATCAACTTGTTACTACTGCAGGCGGTGGTAATATCTGGGGTTCTTTTGGTTATATCGCACGTATAAATTATGATTATAAGAGCAAGTATTTATTAGAAGTACAAGGTAGAAGAGATGGGTCTTCAAGATTTGCAGAAGGTGCCAAATGGTCTAATTACGGTAGTATTTCCGGTGGTTGGGTTATAAGCGCAGAAAACTTCCTTAAAGACAGTAACACGGTATCCTTTTTGAAATTACGTGGTGGTTACGGTGAACTGGGAAGTACATCTGGTATTGGTAATTTTGGGTATTTATCAACTGTTGGTTTTGGTACCACTGTTTTTGGGGAAACCAATGCAACGCAACAGGCAACTTCTAGAGCCAGTAGTTTATTCAGTAGTTCTACTACTTGGGAACGTATTGTTACAAAAGAGATTGGTCTGGATTTTAGATTATTCAACAACAAGTTATTTGGTTCTGTAGACCTTTACCAGAAAGACAATGTTGGAATGCTTGTTAGAGGAATTGAAACCGATGTACTTGGAACTGCTACTCCGTTTACCAACATAGGTACTTTAGAAACAAAAGGATGGGAAGCTATGTTAGGGTGGTCTGGTAACATCGGTAAAGTAGATCTAACCGTGAGTGCTAACATGAGTGATACCAGAAATGAAATTACGCAATATGATGGAGCTCAAACTATTTTTGAAAACTTAAATGATGCAGAGAGTGGTAGAAACATTTTGAACAAACCTATCAACTCATTTTATTTATGGGAAACAGATGGTTACTTTGATTCACAGGCCGAAGTTGACGCCTACTACTCTAGTCTAAACGAAGGAGGTATTTTACCATCACAGAGCTCTAACGATGCATTACGCCCAGGAGATATGCGGGTTGTTGATTCCAATGGAGATGGCACCCTTGATAATGAAGATTTAACGTATAGCGGAGACGCTGCCCCTCATTATGTATATGGATTCAATTTTGATGTAAAGTATAAGAATTTTGATGTAAGCGCATTTTTTCAAGGTACGCTTGATCATAATATATATAGAACGGGATATTTCGCACAACCTTTTCAAGCGGAATGGCAAAACCAATCTAACACTTGGTTAGGAAGAACATGGACAGAGGATAACCGTAATGCAGAGTTTCCTAGATTAACAACCCAACGTGGGCTATCTGCATGGAACTACAGAAGTAAAGATCATATCTTACAGAATAACAAATACATGAGACTAAAATCTCTTATTGTAGGATATAATTTTAAAGGATTAGAAATAGGAAATACACCTATTCATAACCTACGTCTATATTTTTCAGGAAACGATTTGTTTGAGCTTACCAGTGTAAAAGATGGTTATGATCCTGAATTCCAAGCTAGCTCTAATAACAGTGCCTATCCATTTATGCGTACATGGGCATTAGGTTTAAAAGTATCTCTTTAAGACAAACGAACAATTAAAATTATATACAAATGAGAAAATTAATATATATAATATTACCATGTGTAATATTATTCTTTGCCTCGTGTGAAGACGAATTTATAGATTTAGATCCGCCAGCTTCAATCACAGAACAAGTTTATTATAACGAAGCTGAGCATTTCCTAACTGGATCCAATAGTTTTTATAACAACTTGTTAGGATGGGGAGACCAAGGAATCTACGCCGATCACGGTTCTGATTTAGTTGGTTATTCTGAAGATAGTGAAATGCAGATTTATAGCAGAGGTGACACTCAGGCTCCGGAAACAGATGGTTATTACGCAAGTGCGTACCAAGCCATTAGAGATATGAACCTTTTACTTCAACGAGCAGAAGCTTACGAAGGAGAAGATAATATTGGAGAATATGTGGCTGCTACTAAATTTCATAGGGCTTGGCAGTACTTCTTTCTAGTACAACGGTTTGGAGGTGTTACCTTGGTTACACGACCCTTAGATGTTGGTGATGAAGAATTGAATGCACCGCGTAATAGTAGATACGAAATTATTGCCCAAGTTTTAGCTGATTTAGATGATGCTATAGCTGGTTTGCCTACAGAACAGAATATTAGTTCTGGTGATAAAGGAAAAATAAGCAAGTGGGCTGCCATGGCTTTTAAAGCAGAAGTTTTATTGCACGAAGCCACTTGGATGAAATATGTTGATACCGCCACAGATGGTGATGGTATTGCTTCTGGAGCTGGTAGCGCAGGATTTGATGCTTCCAATATTACAGCATACTTACAAGAAGCTGTAACGTTGAGCAAAACAGTAATGGACCAAGGTGGTTTTGAACTATGGAATTATAATGATGTTCTTGATAACCTGAGTTCAAACTTCTTATTCAATTTAGAAGATGGCGGTTCCAACCCAGGCGGTTTGGACAAGGCTACAAATAAAGAGTATATTTTTTATAGTAAATACGATTTTACTTTTAAACAGGCCAATACACTTGTAAGTCACGTTTTCGAAGGCAGAGTAAAGCCTAGTAGAAAAATGATAGATATGTTCTTATGTGTAGATGGTCTGCCTATAGACCAATCTCCTCAATTTGAAGGGTATACAGAAACTCAAGATGAGTTCCAAAATAGAGATTTTAGGATGAGAGCTTATTTCACATACCATAAAACTCTTGGCCAGATACCTCAAACTGGAGACGAGGTTCTAAATGGTACAAATAGTTTTGGTTACAGAAATTCAAAGTTCATGAGCTGGAACTGGGGAACAGACCTTGCCTATAGAGCCACCACAACAGAAAGCTATGACATGCCTTTAATTCGTCTTGCAGAAGTATATTTAATGTATGCAGAAGCTTTATATGAGCTAAATGGTACCCTTACCGATGATCAAATGAACGAGTCTATTAATTTGGTAAAAGCCAGAGCCGGATTACCACCACTTACCAATTCTTTTTTAGCCGCGAATAATCTTGATTTAGAAACAGAAATTAGAAGAGAGCGTACCATTGAGCTTTATGCAGAAGGTGCAACAAGGTTTAACGACCTAAAAAGATGGGGTATTGCAGAAGAAGAATTAGGTGAAACTATTTATGGAGCCGTTATAGAAGGTACTGTTTATGAAGGAAATCCAGATTTGTATGATGCAAGCGCCTATGGCTTTGGAGAAGAAACCACAACGACAGGAGTAGGCAATAGAAGGTGTATAGTGGTACAGCCTTCATCTATTCGTAACTTTTCTATAAAGAACTATTTATTCCCTATCCCTACATCTCAGATAGGTTTAAATAGCTCCTTATTACAAAACCCTGGATATTAAAATTTTGAGCATCCATTTATATGGATAAATTGTTTGTTTAGTTTTGAGTTAGTTTAGTAAAAGGCAGTTGTATTCCACCTACAGCTGCCTTTTCTTTTGAGCTTATTTCTAGCAAGAAGACAAGGGTAGCCTTTAGGTATCTTGGTTTTCTTGTTGATCCATAAATTCTGTAGGGGTTACATCAAATAGCTCTCGGAACGTTTTACTAAAGTACGCTGTAGAATTAAAGCCGGTCATATAGGATATTTCCTTAACAGAGTATTTATTCGCTTTTAAGAGCTCTGAGGCATAGCGTAAACGTACCGTACGCATATAATGACTCGGGTTTTTGCCCGTTAGAGAATTTATTTTTCTGTACAATTGAGACCTACCGATTCCCAACTCTTTTAGGAGATCTTCTTGTTTAAAATCCATATCCCCAACATTGTCCAAAATAGTTTTTGTGACCTTATCCAAAAACACCTCATCAATAGTATTGGTGGTAACTTCACTTGCAGGAAAGATGCCCCCAATTTCAGAGAACCGTTGTCTTATCCTCTTTTTGGTTTCTAGTAAGTTGTTGATACGAGCAATTAAAACTCTAGTCACAAACGGTTTTGACAAGTAACCATCCGCTCCACTATGGTACCCTTCTACCCTATCATCATCTAAACTTTTAGCGGTTAGCAATAACACAGGAATATGACAGGTTTCAAATTCGTTTTTAAGGTTCTTACAAAGCTCAAAACCATCCATTATGGGCATCATAACATCACTTATGATCATATCTGGTAAATGCTTTTTGGCCATCTTCAACCCCTTCTCTCCATTCGCAGCCTGCTTTACTTGATAAAACTCCCTAAGGTCATTCACCAAATGCGTACGTAACTCCTTGTTGTCTTCTACCACAAGAACTGTTGGGCGATCCTTATCTCCCGTCTGTTCTTGAAAATCTTTGCTTGTCACCAATTCATTGGTCGTAAGCATTTCATACTCCACCGCTTTCATGGAATTAATACGGAACTCGTTCTTAATATTTTCGGTTTCTATGGCTTCCTTATCAAGATTTAAAGGCAACCTGACTATAAATTTACTTCCTTTTTTAGATTGACTTTCTACAGATATATCGCCTCCGTGCATTTCAGCTAAAGCTTTACTAAAGTTCAGCCCAATACCCGTTCCTGTCTTTGATGGATCTAGGTTATAGAACCTAGAGAAAATGTTTTTCAGTTGTACCTTATCCAATCCCCTACCGGTATCTTTCACTATAATTTCTACATAATCGCCCATTTTTTCTCTGATGAAAAGGACCGAGTCGTAGGTTTTCACTTTTTTAGTAATCTTATTTATGGATACTTCAATAGTTCCTTCTGGCGGAGTGAACTTTATAGCGTTGGAAATTAAGTTGGTTATTATTTTTTCGACTTTGTCCAAATCAAAATGTGCTTGTATTTTCTTTGAATCTGCTGTAAACGTATAGTTCAGTTCCTTTTGATCTGCCAAGTCTTTAAAGAGCATAAAAATATCCTCAGAAAACTTCACAATGTTTCCTTTTTCCAATTGTAATGGCATCATTCCAACATCCATCTTTCTGTAGTCCAAAAGCTGATTTACCAAATGCAAAAGCCTTCTGGCACTACGCTGTATGGTCTGTGCCGAATTCATCATAGGGCTAGACTCATTAATGCTAGAGAGTATCTTATCTACAGGATTTAAGATTAAAGTTAATGGAGTTCTAAACTCATGCGAAACATTTACAAAAAACTGAAGTTTCATCTGATCTAGCTCGTGCTTTTGACCCTCTCTTACTTTTTGAGTGTAATAATACATCACCGCCCAAAGAAGAAAACCGCCGGCAATGGCATAAACAAGGTACATCCACCATGTTTTCCAAAACGGGGGCAAAATCTCTATATCCATCTTTGCAGAACCGGCATTGCCCCATTTCCCATCTACAGATGCCTTTACTTCAAAAGTATAATTACCTGGTTCAAGGTTAGAATGGTTTACCACCCTATTGTTTCCAATATTTACAAAATCATCATCCAACCCTTGCATTTTATAAGCATATTGCACTTGCTCCGGGTTCTCAAAATATAGCGCTACAAATTCAAAGGAGATATAGTTCTCATCGTACTTTAGTTTAATTTTCCCAATAGAATCCAACGCACTATTAATCAATACACGACCGTTAATAGAATCGCCTTTAACTACTTTCTTGTTGTTGAGTTTAAAGCTTGTAATAAGCGGTTGCAGCTTTACATCTGCAGGTAATTTTATATTGTCCGGATGAAATATATTAAACCCGTTTAGCCCTCCTGCCAAGATTCTACCATCCTTGGTTTTATCTATTGACTTTGTTTGAAATTCTGCACCTTGCAGTCCGTCATGAACATTAAAATTTCTAATCTCGTTCGTTACCGGATTTAGGAAAGAAAGTCCACTTTTTGAGGTTATCCAAAAATTGTGATTATCATCTTCTTGGAGACCAACTACCAAGTTATTAGGAAGGCCATCATGCGAGGAATATGATTTGATCTGCTTTAGGTTCTCATCAAGAACAAAAATCCCTGAATCCGTACCCAGCCATATGTTTCCCTTATAATCTTCGGTTATAAAATTTATTCTATTTCCCTCTACTCCTTCTTCATAAACCCTTGCAAAATCTATATCTTTTGGAGCAAACTCAGTAAGCTTATCTAGCTCAACTATATTCAACCCAAGAGTAGTTCCTATTAATAACCGTTTTTTAGAATCTACATACAAATACAGGATAACATTACTAGTTAAACCTATATCCTTTAAGGATGTATTCCTGTAATTGCTAAATACTCCCGTTGTAGGGTCTAAAAGGTTTAGACCATCTGTACGCAGGCCAATCCAAATTCTTTTTTCAAAATCTTCTAAACCCGCCCACACAGAATTCTGACCTATAGATTTAGGGTTAAATACGTCATTTTCATAACGCTTAAAAACCTCTTTTTCCGGGTCAAAACTGTTAAGGCCTCCGTCTAAAGTACAGATCCAAATTTTACCGTCAG
Organism: Zobellia laminariae; assembly: GCF_030553095.1. Lineage (GTDB taxonomy): Bacteria > Bacteroidota > Bacteroidia > Flavobacteriales > Flavobacteriaceae > Zobellia > Zobellia laminariae. The sequence continues at coordinate 219,326 of NZ_CP130738.1, forward strand.
AGGACTCAAACGTATATAAAATTTTATCGGACGATAAGGAGTTTGCATTACCGGGAACATTCTTATAATGCTTGTACGATTCATTCTTTTCATCAAATAGATTAAGGCCTCCATTATAAGCCCCCAACCAAATTCTGCCTTTTGCGTCTTGTAATACAGACTGTACTATTTTCTCGCTAAGCCCTTCAATACTGTTGGGTTGATGATAATAATGACCAAAGGAATACTTTGATGGATCCAATTTACTTACTCCCTTATCATAACTTCCTATCCACAAAATCTCATTCCGGTCCTCGTATATTATAGAGGGTTTATCATTGGCCAGCGAGAAAGGGTCAAAAAGGTTATTTACAATTTGCTGGGTTATTTTCCCTTGTTTCTTATCATATAAATAAATGCCATGGCCATCTGTTGACAGCCAAAAAATACCGTTATCATCTTGATAGATATTGCTTACGGGAATATGAAAATCTACCAAAGAAAGGTGTTCAAATTCGTTTTTATCCCGAATCCAAAAAATCATATCAGACAGATCATTTCCTATTAAAAAATCACCATCGCTATCAATAAATACTCTTTTAGGTATATGGTTTAGTTCGTAGGGATTGCCACTATCAATAAATACTCTGTCAAAATCATCTTTGGACCTATTATATTTATTAAGATATTGCCCGTCTGTGTTAATCCATAATTCTTCCTTACTGATCAGTATAGAATTAACATTGTTGGAATCTAAAGACCTATCATTTGTAGCATCGTTTAAATAGTATGAAAACTTTAAGTTATGAAGCGTATCTACATCCGTAAGTTTAATTTTAATAACTCCATTTTCAGTAGCTACCCAAATATCATTGCCCTTGTCATCATAAACCACATCGTTTATAATCTTTCTAGGGCTACTTGATAAGGACAAGGGACCATAAAGATCAATATGCGTGAATTTGTTGGTCTCCTTATCATAGACATTTAAACCGTTATTGGTTCCCACCCATAGTTTTCCATATCTATCTTCGGTTATCGTATTTATTCTATTATTACTTATGGAAGTAGTATCGTTTAAAACCGACCTAAATATTTCAAACTCATAGCCATTATATCTATTGAGTCCGTCAATAGTACCAAACCAAAGAAAACCTTCTTTATCCTGAAATATCTCTGAACAAGTGCTGCTAGACAACCCTTCCGGCGTTTCAAAATTCTCAAACTTTAGGGTGTTAAACTGTGCACTCAATGTTGTTGAGAGAAGTAGAAGCAATAAATAAATAGGTTTTACAGTAACCATGTACGGATTGGACTTTATCGTGTGCGTAAACAACAAATATAATTTAAGGGGAAAATCTACGAAAAGATGCGCTAGAACCACAGTAAAATCGGGAATAATTTTGAGTGAACGGTAACATTTTATTGATATTTAGTGAGAATACGTTAGCACCTTACTACTAGATGTAAGCGTAGTAAATCGGATAATTTTCTGCAAATCGGACTTTTTTATCCAATTATTTTTGAAAAATGGTCATAAGGTGACTTTTGTCACATTCTAAACCAAAAGTTGCTCCTAAATTTGCGGAGTGAAACCATCGCAACTACTCATATCAATTCTATTCTTGGCCATAACTCTGGCAAGCAGTTTAAAAATTGCAGGGACTATTGGTTACTATACTTTGTTCACAGAGAATTTTATTGAAACACTTTGCGAAAATAAGGATACCCCAGAACTACATTGCGACGGAAAATGTGCTCTTTCTCAAATGATGGCACAAGAGAACCCTAACGATAAAGAACCTATAAATCTTGATATTCTAAAAATTGAAACTGTTCTATTCTTACAGTCCGTTTATACTATTGAGTTTCCATCTGTCTTTGTTTCACACGTTTTTGATGTATCCTATACGGATAACTACTACTTCCGTTTAATGGACCAAATTAAACATCCTCCCAGAGTTTAAAATTATACTTCAACCTCTTATTCCGAAGGCTTTTAGCAGCGTTCGAAAGTATTTACATGTATAATTTTAATTATTCAAATTATGAATTTCAAATATCTATTGGCGTCCCTACTGTTCACCATTGGTCAACTTAGCATGGCTCAAAATTTTAACGGAAAGGTATTAGATAGCCAAAATAACAGTCCCCTCTCTGAAGCACATGTTTTTTCTCAAAAAGGCAGTGCCACTTATACCGATGCAAATGGGAATTTTCAACTCTCCATTCCTGAAAAAGGTACTACCGTTACCATCTCTTATATGGGGTATAAAACCATACAACAATTTATATCTCCTAATAATACCACAAACCAATTTCTTATGGAGGAAGAACCTTTTGAGGTTAATGGGGTTATGGTAACCGGTAACGCAAAAATAGACCCTGTATTTGCCGCAGTAACAAATGACTACGTCAAGAAAATAGTGCAACCTAGAAACGTTGCCGATCTCTTTAACGACCTCAACGGTTTTTCTCTTATTAAACGAGGTAACTATGCAATTGATCCTTCTTTTAGAGCTACCCAATATGAACAGTTAAATGTACAGTTTGATGGTGGCACCAAAGCCATGCACGCCTGTCCAAACCGGATGGACCCTATTACTACACATGTTATTCCTGAAGAAATAGAAAGAATAGAAATCATTAAAGGCCCTTATACCGTGCGCTATGGAGCTACGTTTGGTGGTATCGTTAATTTGGTTACTCAAAAACCAGGAATTGATGACTATGGCATTAGCGGCAGCGTTCAAGCGGGTTATGAAAGTAACGGAAACTCATTGGTTTCTATGGCACGTTTACAACAGGCTACAGAAAAATATGATGTGGTGGGCAACGTAGGTTTTAGAGATTTTGGCAATTATGAAGATGGTGATGGTGTTGAGATTCCTTCATCTTTTAGAAGTTTGGATTACGGATTACGCGTTGGCTATAATTTTACCGAAAACCAGCGGCTACAAGCACATTGGCGACAATCATACGGAAGAGACGTATTGCATGCCGGACTTCCTATGGATACAGAAACGGACGACAGTTCTATCTTTTCGTTGGATTATAACTTAAATGGCCTGACTGGTGTACTCAAAGGTTTGGATGCCAAAGTCTACTATAGTTATGTAGATCACTTGATGACCAATGCCCAACGCCCAACTTTTATGATGGTAGATGCCGTTTCTTCTGTAGATGCGGTTACCGCAGGAGGAAAATTAGAACTGGAACTTAAACCCTCTGAAAAGCTAACCTTGTTTACTGGTGTTGATATGCTGCATATTGCTAGGGACGGACAACGTACTAGACTGGTTAAACAAAATGCAATGGGCACCTTAGCTACCCCTATGGAATTTACGGATAAGGTTTGGCAAGATTCTTATATCAATGACTTTGGATTGTTTGTGGAAGGTAAATACCCTATCAGCAACAAAACCATTCTAACGGCTGGTTTGCGATATGATGGAGTGATATCCGATATAAAAGACCCTGAAGCAGATTTTGCTGCATTATATACGGATTTAGATAAACGTACAGAACATAACATAAGCGGTACGGCATCTATCAAATATGCCCTATCTAGTCAGTTTTTAATGGAAGTTGCCTATGGTAGAGGCGTTCGTTCTGCGAATATGGTTGAGCGTTTTATCAATCATTTTAGCGTAGGGCAAGATTCGTATGAATACATTGGTAACCCTAATCTTGATGCTGAGATTAATAATCAATTCGAGGTTGGTTTTAAAGGAAAAATACCTTTGGAGGCCAATGGTTTTGACCAGTTTAATTATGGTAGTTCTTTCTACTATTCTTTCTATGAGAATTATATTGTTGCCGTAATTGACCCCACCCAAAGCCGAAAGTTCATGCCCATGCAAGAACCCACAAGCGTAAAGGTTTTCAGAAACCTGAACGATGCTTATAAAACAGGATTTGAGGTAAACGCCGGTGTAGACTTTTTAAATGATTTTAATTTTACTACGGAGCTGTCTTATGTATACGCCAAGAATAAAGACTTAAACGAATCCTTACCGCTAGTACCTCCTTTTGTAACTAGATTTAAACTAGGTTTTGAAAAAGAAAAATTCTGGGCGAACGCCAATTATACCTTAACATCAAAACAAGATAACATTGCTTCTTCTTTTGGAGAAACTGTAACAGATGGTTATGATGTTTTGGATATTCGTTTAGGCGTGGTTCCTTTTAAGAATATTACTATAGGAGTTGCCGCTTTAAATGTATTTGATAAAACATATAACAACCACTTAAATTTCTCTTATAACAATCAAACAGATTTTGATAGTGTTCCTATCAATGATCCAGGAAGAAACTTATCTGCCTTTGTTCAGTACAAGTTTTAATCCTATTCATAAACAAAAATGTCCCGTTGAACTTTACGTTTAACGGGACATTTATATTTGATATATTCTAAAATATAGTAGTTTAGATACTACAACCTTTCCCTTCTTTCTTGACGCCTAACTTTACAAGAATAGTTTCTAACAAGCACCACTTTGTAAATGCAGATTGTATAAGGTTTACCCCTATGAACACGGTAAACCACAACCAGTTTATATTTACATACACGGCCAGAACAACACTTAGCAAAACCATTACACCAACGATAACTCTAAAATATGTATTTAGCATTTTGATTGTTTTTTAAAATTAAATAGCCCTTTCAATAGGCACTACAGCTGCCTTAATAGGATTACTAGTTTTCAAGTTTGTATTGAATTCGGTTATTAGAATAAAAAGAGCATCAATTTTATCCTCTTCAACAAAAGAAAAGAACAAACTAGATTCTACACCTTCTTTTTCGCTGGGAAACCAACTGGCTGCCCGTAACACTTCGGTATGATTTTTATATCCATCAATACCTGAACTGCTAAAACTATCTATTTTCGCTTCCTTAAAGAGTCGCAAAATTTCCTTTTCAAATTCGTGTACGACCGTTACGATTAGTAATTTCATCTTTATCTTTTTTAGTCTTCTATCTTATCTTCTACTTCTTTCATTTCCGTTTCAGGATAGTTTTTACGCTCTATTAGATAATAGACCAATGGCACCACTAACAAGGTCAATACGGTAGAAACAATAGTCCCACCCATTAAAGAAATTGCCAAGCCTTGAAATATTGGGTCAAATAAAATAACGAAAGCTCCAATAACCACCGTTCCCGCAGTTAACAAAATAGGGATTGTACGTACGGCACCAGCCTCTATTGCAGCTTGTTTTATAGGAACACCTTCTTCAAGGCGTAGATTTATAAAATCTATTAGCAGTACGGAGTTTCGTACCATAATACCGGCCAAGGCAATCATACCTATAAAAGAAGTTGCCGTAAAAAATGCACCCATGATCCAGTGTCCTAAAACAATTCCTATTAATGATAAGGGTATGGCCACCATCATAACAACTGGCGCCTTAAAGTTCTGAAACCATCCTACGATCAAAATATAAATGAGGATAATGGCTCCTAGAAAGGCAATTCCTAAATCTCTAAATACCTCTAGTGTAATCTGCCATTCCCCATCCCATTTAACGGTATAGTTATCTTCAAATTCAGGCTGCCCTAAATACATCTCATTAATAGTATACCCTTTTGGCAAGGCTATCTCTTTTAGCTTTTCTTCCATGCCCAAAATGGCATATGCCGGACTCTCTAATTCTCCCGCCATATCTGCCATTACATACACCACTCGTTTTTGGTTTTTATGGTTTATGCTTTTTGCACTTATAATTTCTTTAATATCTACCAAGTCAGCAATGGGAACCATAGTACCCTGTTTAGAGATAATTTTTAACTGAGAAATATCAGAAATAGTTGATTTCTCCTTTTCATCCAAAGCCAACACTAAGCCAACTTGATCCGTGGCATTTTCATCGTATAAATTGGTTATGGCCCTATTAGACAATGCCATATTCATGGTGTAAGCAATTTGCTGCGGCGTAACACCATAAAGCATTGCTTTTTCTTTATCAATCTCAAATTGATATTCGGTTTGGTCGTCTTCTACCATCCAATCAATATCTACAACATCATCTGTATTTTTTAGAATATTTTGAACACTATTGGCAACCTTGATCTGCTCGTTATAATCCGGTCCATAGACTTCAGCAACAATAGTTGATAATACAGGAGGTCCGGGCGGTACTTCTACCAATTTTACATTGGCATTATATTTAGCTGCTATTTTTTGAATATCCGGTCTAAGCAATCTAGCAATATCATGACTCTGGGCTGAACGCTCCTCTTTATCAATAAGATTCACTTGAATATCTGCCATATTGCTACCTCCACGTAAATCATAGTGGCGTACCAAACCGTTAAAAGTAATAGGTGCGGAAGTACCAATGTAATTCTGGTAATTGACCACCTCTGGGCGTGTAGACAAGTACTGAGAAATTTCTTGAGTTACCACTCCAGTACGTTCCAGAGTAGTTCCTTCTGGCATATCAATCACTATTTGAAACTCATTTTTGTTATCAAAAGGCAACATTTTAACGGCTACAGATTTCGTAAAAAACAGCATCACAGAGCCTATGAGCAATAAAAAAGTTACGCCTAAAAACAACCATCGTTTGCTTTTATTTTCAATAAGTGGTCGTTCATATTTATTATAAATTCTATAAATAAAAGTCTCCTCCAAAGGTTTTTGTTGCTTTACTACTTCACCTTTCTTATCCTTTTCCCTTAGAAAAACAAAACCTAAATAAGGGGTAATGGTCAAAGCAACAAACAAGGATAGAATCATGGCAATAGAAGCACCAATAGGCATCGGAGCCATATATGGACCCATTAATCCCGATACGAATGCCATGGGCAATACGGAAGCAATTACGGTAAAAGTTGCCAAGATGGTTGGGTTACCAACTTCGTTAATGGCGTACAACGCGGCTTGTTTAAAAGGCAAGCGTTTCATCTTAAAATGCCGGTGCATGTTTTCGGCTATAATAATGGAATCATCCACTACAATCCCGGTAACAAAAACCAAAGCAAAAAGGGTAATTCTGTTAAGCGTATAGTCTAACATGTAATAACTTAACAAGGTTAACGCAAACGTGACCGGCACAGATAAAAACACCACTAGCCCACCACGCCAGCCCATAGCCAACATAACTACCAACGTCACGGCAATAATAGAACCGATAAGGTGTAACAGAAGTTCAGATACTTTATGCGATGCCGTTTCTCCATAGTTTCTGGTAATTTCTACGTGAACATCATCGGGGATTAAATTTTCGCGTAAATGCTCAACTTTACTAATAACAACATCTGCAATTTTCATGGCATCCGCACCTTTTCTTTTCGCTACGGAAATGGTTACGGCAGGGTATTCAGATTTATAATCGATTACCTTATCACTTGCTTGTCCAAAACCTAAGGACACATAACTTTGTGGAATTTCAGGACCATCAATAATGTTCGCAATTTGCTTTAAATAAACGGGTTGGTTCTGTTGCACGCCAACTACCAGATTTTCAACATCGGAAACCGAAGCCAAAAAATTACCCGTATTTATCAAAAACTCCGTGTCATTTTTATCAAAGCTGCCCGAGCTTAGCTGCGCATTATTGGCCTTGATCATTTCAGAAACCGATAAAAAATCCAATCCGCTAGCGGCCAATTTATCCTTATCTAAAACCACGCGCAACTGGCGGTCCTGATTACCAATTTTATGGGTAACCGCAACATCGTTCACCTTTTTGATTTCACTTTCCAACTCCTGCGCCATTTGGCTTAACTGGTACCCATCGTAATTTTCGCTCCACAAGGTTAGTCCAAGCATGGGTACATCATCAATAGCCCTGGTTTTCACCAACGGAAACGTTACGCCCTGCGGCATCTCGTCCATATGCTTATTAATTTCGTTGTAGAGTTTTACAAATGAGCGCTCAATATCTTCTCCCACATAAAACTGGACAATCACCATTCCCTGCTCCTTCATAGACGTAGAATACACATATTCCACTCCCTTAATATTCGATATTAATTGCTCTAAAGGCTTAATCACCCGCGACTCTACTTCAGTAGGACTCGCATAGGGTACCCCACAAAAATATCGGCCATAGGCACATCTATCTGAGGTTCTTCTTCTCTAGGAATCAAAAACGAACTGTATACCCCAATGACCATAAAAACAACCATTAACAACACTGTTAACTTGCTACCTATGAACATTTTGGCAATTTTACCTGCTAATCCTTCTTTCATCGCTATTTATATTATTTTGGGCGTTCGGGCGGGCTTTTCACTTCTACTCCTCATGCTATTTATCTGTATCCAGATCAAAAGCATTGTGGGGTATCCGTTGCAATCCCTAACGCAACCGCTCGTTATCTTCTCTATCTTTTTACTGTACGCTAACCTTTACCCCATTGAATAATTTTCCTTCAGAAGAAACGACGTATTGTTCCTCTTGAGACAATCCTGAAAGTACTTCCACCTTATCGCCAAAAACCCGTCCTAAACGTAACCAACGCAACAAAGCGGTTCCGCTCTGGCTTATGGTATAGACGCCGGTCAATTGGCCTTTTTCAACTAATGCTTCGGTAGGAATCATAATGGCACTGGCATTTGCTTTTCGTGCAACAGGAAACTGAACCGTGGCATACATACCGGATAAAATCTTAGAATCAGAGGCATCCAACATCACCTTTCAGGTACTGCCCGCCTGTATTCTTGGCAGAGCTGCTCACTTCTGTTACTTTACCTTTTACTGTTTTATGCAATGATTTTATAAGAACTGTTACTTCAGTATTAAGCTTGATATCCAAAATCTCTGATTCTGCTACCATAGTCAAAACTTGATGTTTTCCAGGAGACTCTACTTCCAACAATGGCATTCCCGGGTTGGCCATATCGCCTGCGTTTATAAACTTGTTCGTTACCACTCCGGCAAAAGGAGCGCGAATATTGGCATACCCCATTTGAGCGTTCACTCCGTTTTTCATTTGTTTTGCACTTTCCAAACGCGCCTGAGCCATATTATAATTGGCCGTTATATCATCTAGCTCTTTTTGCGAAGCACTGTTCTCATTGAACAAATTTCTAAAACGTTGGTAATCCTTCTCCGCATTGGTAAAGGCTGCCGTTGCTTCTGTTATTCCTGCATTTACTTGTGCAAGCTTGGCGGAAACATCTGCATTGTTTACACTCAATAATAATTGGCCGTTTTTTACCTTATCCCCTACTTTCACGTAAATCTTATCTACATACCCCATCATACGGGTGCTGATATTGGCACTTTTGGCCGCCTCAATTTTACCACTAGACGTTACGAACGAATTCTCTGTATTCTCAGCTACCGTGCGCACTTGAACGGGAACCGCCGGGGAATTATCCACAACCGCTTTCTTTTCTGTTTCTCCACAGCTAGCCAATACAAGTGTCATTGTTAGAACTGCTGTTATTATGTAATTTCTGTTTTTCATCATTTTAGAATTAAGTACTAGGTAAAAGTGTATCGTAGTTTATTACTTGGTCAAGAATTGTACATATGCCAGAGCATAGTTATGTTGAAAAATGGTGCTGTAATATTCCAGTTGTTTTTGGGCATATTGGGTTTCGGCCATTAATACATCGGTCGTTTTTTCCAATCCCTGTTGAAAGCGGTTGGTGCGTATCCGTAAAGATTCTTTGGACTGCTCTAGGGCAAGAGCCGTAAGCTCCAAGTTGTTCTTGGCATCTTGGAGCGAACGTTTGGCTCTATTCAGCTCTACCTGACTTTCAGCTGTATATTGCTCTAATTCTATTTTTGATTTTTCGTATTCCGCTTTACTTTTTTGAGCTTTTCCGTATCGCTTACCTCCTTCTAGAATATTCCATTTTAGCTCGGCCCCAAACAAATATCCGTTAGAAGCCCCTTGAAAAATTTCGTCATCATGAAGTTCATAGGTCCCAAAAGCATTTAAACGTGGCAAGAAGCTCATTTTATCTGCCTTGTGCATTTGTTCGTAAGCATTACTTGCAGATGACATGGCTAGAATATCCGCTCTGTTTTCAGAAAGCTGGTGTACCGCCGCATCACTAATTGTAACCGTTAGTGAATCTGTGGGCTGTAAGATTGCGTAGGTTTTATCATCCATTAAAACCGATAAGTAATTAGATGCATTTTGAATATTACTCTTTGCATATTGCAACTGGTTCTGTATCTCACCTACACGGACTTCTACGGCAAGAACATCTGATTTCTGTAAATACCCCTGCTTAAAACTATTGTCTGCAATACGTTTATTCTCTACTGCGGCTTCTTTTGCTTTTTCTAAAACTTCTACCGTTTTATACGCCAACTGTAGCTGCATATATGCCTTTTCTATCTCCAGCGACATATATTCCTGAGTACGTTCTGACTGTAGCTTGGTGGCATTATACTTGGACTTGGCCGCCTTGCGTTGGTAGATCCCATCAAAATTAACCAGTGGTTGTTGTACCTCTATTCGCGTAGCGAAATCTTCAATTTGACTAGGATTGTTCAGTAAATCCGGAGCAAAATCACCTGAAGTCAAAATAGATTGATTTAACTTAGAACCAAATGCCATTAACGGGTTGGTAGTTGCTATTCCCGTATGTGAAACTCCTATACTAGGCAACAAGGTGGCATTGGTCTGCCTATAATCTCCCAAGGCTGCCAAAATATCTTGTTCCGCCATTTTTAAGGTGTTGTTGTTTTCGTTTACCTTGGCAATGACCTCAGCTTTTGTAATCAGTAGTGTTTCCTGTGCTTCTGCAAAAAAGGAACCTCCCAGAAAAACCAATATCAAGAAAATATACTTCATCATTAATTTATTTTCTACAAAATTACGGTCGCGTTCCTAGCTCCACAGTAACCATTGTTACCATTCAAAAAAGTATTGCATCGCTCATTCTACGAAATAAAAAAAGGCCCCTCGTTTACCGAAGCGCCTATTGTTGACTTACCTATATTATTTAATATCTAACTAACTTATTTTTTAGGAGATTTTACGAACATATTGAATAACAACCCTCCCATAAGAGCTCCGTACAACGTACTGTTCAGAGGTTTGGAAGTGATGGCACAAGTACCAGAAACACAACCAATTTCTGAATAATACATGTACCCAGCAATTGCTCCCACAGCAATGCCAATAGCCGTAAGCAAAACTATCTTTCTTGTCATTATGATGTTGTTTTTCGGGTGCCACCATGGCCTCCGGCCACAACAATCAATATCTTTAAACTCAACCAAATGAACTTGAAGAATTGAATGATAGGATTCCTCATAATGAATCGTTTTGATTTTGATATTCTTTTCATCTTTTTCTATTTCAAATTAAACCACTTACCAATAATGAATAATCGCTATCTTACTTTTTACTCAGGAATGAGCCACCAAAACGGCTTCATTTTGGCCTTATACATAAAGGCATAATGCAATGCCAGTTTTAACCAGTGGCCAGCTAAACCAATTTCACCAAAGGTCTTGCCCAATTTTCTACCATGAGTTTCTGGATATTTTATAAAATCGGGAACAATAGGGAATGTGGTAATGCTAATTCCACTTCCTTGTGTCATACCATAACCTGCAGAAGCAATACAGGCAGCGCCCATATTACCCATAGATCCTTTGTGCTGTAATTCTTTTTTCCCTTTAATGACATCTATAATATTATCTGCAACCAACTTGGCCGTAATTCCCGATGGCATTCCCGTACGTGGTGGTGCCGGCGAAATAGATGTTCCGTTTTTACTTACCCTTGGTTTAGAAATGGCGTGTGGAGGTGCAAAGGCAATACCTTTAAGCGCGAATATGTTTTTATATGACGGATTCTGATACGTTTCTGGCCAATCTTGCACGCTCCAATTTTCATAGGGTTTTGGTGTGTAATCTGCATCTACCAACATAAAACCTTTAAATAGCTTATCTGTTATCTCTTCATTATTTTTATCGTAAGCCTTGAATCCATGCCCTGAAAAAGCAGGAATGAGCATTGCAAAGTCATAGGTTTCGGATTTTTGCTCGCCCTCCAAATTTTCATAGTGAGCAATACCGTCTTCTATTTTATTTACTCCGGCACCTAGAATCCATTTTATGCCTCGGTCTTCAAAAACCATTTCAACCAATTCACTAGACTTCATAATGTTACTGCCGTAGCTAAGCAGAACGCCATCCATACCAAAATCTCCCAATTGATATTCGTTAGAAATCCAGGTAACTTCAGCCATATCTCGCACGTTATGTCTGTGAAGCTCTTTCTCTACATTTAAAATATACTCAAAAGCAGCCCCTTGGCAGGTTGCCTTGGCATGACCTGTACCTATTAGAATTTTTACTTTTTCACCCTTGTTCATTCTTTCAATGAGGGCATCCAACCCTTGCCATGCATGTTCTGCATGGGTATAAGTACATACAGAATAGGTCTTATTGGTTGCGGGCATAAGCCCTTCCGTTTGGTCAAAAGCCAATTTTGGACCAGTAGCATTAATCAAATAGTCGTAGGTTACTTTTTCCGTTCTGCCTTTTTCTTCCTCAAGAACATACTGCACGTTTACATAAGGTTTTGAGATTTCAGTATCCCCTTCTGGGTGAAAGGTTGTCACCTTGGCCCTTTTAAAGTCAATCCCTTTTTTCTTATATAATGGTGTTAGGGGAAAAAGAATATCTTCCGACTTCATCCTTCCCACACCTACCCATATATTAGAAGGTATCCATTGGTAATTTCCGTTTGGGGAAACAACGACTACTTCATGTTCTTTTGATAATTTTCTCCTTAGGTGAGTGGCGGCCACATGACCTGCAATTCCAGCTCCTAGTATAACTATTTTAGACATTTTGTTTGGATTTTTGGTATGAAGTTCATTCCTGAAAAACAACAACCGACCTGATTATTGTTGACTAAGAACCAACAACTCTAACACTGTAAATTTCAATATTTAACAAAGCGCTCACAGCAACTTTTGTTACAGAAACAACCGGCTCAGAAGAAAAATAATTGTGTTAATGAATATTGACGGTTTTATTTCAAATAGATTATAAATAATACGGTATTCTGTAAGATGCAGGTGACATGATTATTTATATTGCAGTTATAATCTAAACATGGGTAGACTTAACAGAGTTGTTTTTATAGCCTAGTATTGAGAGGTATGTACTAGGGTACATATACAATTGTTACAAAACAATAAAAAAGCACTAAATAAGATAGAAAAGTTCATTAGCTAGATTGTGAAATGTAGACTAACTAACTTAGCTCAAACAGACTATAAATGAGTTCAAATATGAGCATATTGGAAGTGTAGAAAAAACAGATATATTTTATACCGTTTGCATTGAAAAAAGAAGATCAAAATAAAAGATACTATTACTTCTTAAAAAGAGTTTTACTATTAGGACTAGGTACTGTTTTATAATGATTATACAGTAAAAATAATTGATAAATGCAACGCTTCCCTATTAGGGCATTCTTAACTTCAGTATTATATATCCTAATAATACTGGGCCTTAATGCGCAATCTCATAATCAATTTCTGGAAAAAATTGGAATTGAAAATGGACTTTCATCCAATTATCCTACATGCATTATTGAAGACTCCAAAGGATTCATTTGGGCTGGCTCTAATAATGGATTGAACCGATACGATGGGTATCAATCTAAGGTATTTAAGTATGACTCAAACAATAGTAACACCATCTCAGAAAATTGGATTACTGCTCTATTAGAAGATTCTAATGGAAATATATGGATTGGAACAGAAGGTGGTGGACTAAACTTTTATAATACCACTACAGATGTTATAACCAGATTTACCCATAGAAAAAATGATTCAACTTCTATTAGTAGTAACACGGTACATAGAATATACGAGGATAGTAAATTAAGACTTTGGGTAGCTACAAATAGTGGTTTGAATTTACTGGATCGCTCCAAAGGCACCTTTAAACGCTGGATACAACCAAATGAATGCGCAAATTGTGAGTTCTCCGTAAAAGCTATAACTGAAGATCAAAAAGGAAATCTTTGGATTGGAGACGAGTTTCAGGGGCTTTATTACTTTACTCCCTCCAGTGGTAAATTCACCAAACCCCATTTAAACAATACCAATGAAAATGTACTTCCTTCAGAATTTATAAATGATCTATATTTTTCTAAAGGCAATTTATGGGTAGGTACTGACAATGGATTAGCCATATTAAATACACTAACTACTCCATTTAAAAAAGTGGCATTAGATCCCGAACGTAAAAGTGCTCTTAATGGCATGTATATATGGAAAATTTATCATGACAATAATCAGTGCATTTGGCTATGTACAAATGGTAGTGGCTTAATAAATTATAGTAGAAAGACACATAAGATAACTGTTTATAAGGCAGATGGAAACTCCGCTTACAAAATAGGTAGTAATTCCATAGAAGATGTACTTGTTGATAAATCCAGAAACATTTGGATGGCAACCACAGGAAACGGATTGAACAAATTCAATTTAAAAAACCTGAACTTTCATCATTGGGAAAAAGACAACGACAACAGCAATTCGTTGGTTGACAATAGCGTGCGAGCAATGCTGCAAGAAATAGACGGCACAATATGGATGGGAACCAATAATGGACTAAGCAGATTCAATCAAAAATCTAATCTATTTAAAAATTATACAAAAGGTTTTAATTATAGAGCTGATGTCAATACTCCAAAAATCCGTTCAATTCTCCGTTCCAAAAGCAATGACTTATGGATTGGCTCACAAAGTGGTGGACTCTATAAATACGATCCAAAGAAAGATCGGTTCTTCTTAGAGTTAGATTTTGTAAATAATCCCATAGCAACTAAAATAGGACACATTCAAACCTTATATGAAGTAGAAGATGGTGTACTATTAATTGGAACCGTAGGAGCCGGCCTAGTTACCTACAATACTATTACAGGGGAAACCAAGCACATATACTCAAAGGACAACCCCAATAACATGTTTGTTTAGCTTAGATGCAAAATGTATGTTAACAGCTTCTGAATCAGAAATATGGATAGGTACTGACATAGGTTTGCTTTTGCTTAACACCAATACTCTAGAGTTTAAATTATGGGAATATAAAGAAGGTTGTGACAACTGTATTGTTGGAAATAAAATTCGCTCTTTATACCGACATAGCAACAATAAATTATGGATTGGAACCAGAAGTGGCTTAGCCCTATTTGATCCTCAATCCGAAAAATTTGAGCAATACGGAATAGATGATGGTCTACCAAGTGATATCATATTTGGTATTCTCTAAGGCATAGATGGTAATATTTGGCTGACAACTCCCAATGGATTATCAAAAACAAATCCTCTAAATATAGAATTTAAAAATATTACAGTACCCGGAAATAATATTCTAGACATGGGAGCCCATGCACAGGGGTTAGATGGTAATTTACTTATAGGAGGTACATCTGGTTTTACGATTTTTAACCCTAACGACATAAAAAGTAACACGCACATTCTAATGTAGTTTTTACAGATGTTAAGGTTAACAATGAATCCATATCGTTCGATAAGAATATTTCCGAATTGAACTCCATAGAATTATCCTATGACCAAAACAATTTAACCTTTGAATTTTCTGCTTTAGAATTCACTAATTCCCAAATTAATAAGTACAAATACAAATTAGAGGGGTTTAATGATAGTTGGGTTGAATACGGTAGTAAACATGATTTAAATTTTACAAATTTAGACCCAAAAACATACGTATTAAAAATTAAAGGCTCCAATGATGAAGGTGTATGGAACGAACAAGAAACATCATTAACCATTAACATAAAACCACCTTTTTGGAAAACACTGTGGTTTAGAATCCTTAGTATTCTATTAACTATTGGATTACTTTTTTCTTTCTATTATTCACGGATCAATAGATTGAAAAAAACGGAAGCCCTGCTTCAAAAAGAGGTCTCCAAACAAACAAAAGAACTGGTAGGAAACAACAAAAAGCTAGAGGAACTAGACAGAGAAAAGGACGGTATCATTGGGATTATGGCTCATGACCTCAGAGGCCCTCTTAATAATATTCGAGGTCTTAGTCAGCTTTTAGAAAGTAACGAGAACTTAGATGAAGAACAAAAAACATACATTGGGTACATTAATAAATCTGTAAAAAGTGGTAATAGCCTAATTACAGATTTACTCTTTATGAGCAATATTAATCACCCAGAAAAAACAATTGAATTAAAAGACATTGAGCTTTCTGAATTCATAGAAGTATGGGCAAAAAGCTATATAACCAGATTAGATAAAAAAGGTCAAGAACTAAGAACGTTTATTGACAAAAAGCCTCTCATAATTCATACGGACCAAAAATTGGTGACCCGCGTTTTTGACAATTTAATGACCAATGCTATTAAGTTTTCAAACAAAGGAAGTAAAATTGATTTATCCGTAAACTCCAATAACGACTTGGTAGTTATTTCCTTCAAAGATTACGGCCATGGTATGTCTGAAGCTGATAAAAATAAAGCATTTAAAATGTTTCAAAAACTCTCTGCACGACCAACGGACGGGGAAAGCTCTCATGGGTTGGGCTTAGCTATTGTTAAAACACTGGTTGAAAAGCTAGAGGGATCAATTACAATTAAAAGCGAACTGGGGAAAGGCACTGAGTTTATTCTCAGTTTACCCAAAGGGAAAGTGTAATCTAATCTTCTATTGCCAATTACAACTACTGCAATTTTTATAACTCCTAGGCTGTGGCAGCTAATTTAAGAGATTCTCTCTTTAGAATTGATTATTAGTATAAGCGCAATCAAAACACACAGTTTAATTACATAATCTTCCTGTTTAAAGAACAGCCCTTTAATAAATAATATAGTATTCTGTAAGAATCAGACGACATGATTATTTATATTGCAGCTATAATACCAATTTAAACAGGCTAAAAATCCCCGTTCTTTGCTCTCATTTTTAAATAGATGTGTGCTTGTGTACATCAACAAGTACTATTAAACAAAATAAAATGTACAAATTCATAATTTTACTTCTCATTCTATTTGTGCCCTTAAATACTTTTTCACAAGATAAATATTTCAAATTACCACAGGCTAAAACCCAAAAACCCTTCTTAATTTTCAATAAAAACATTATTGGAAATGATTTTTTAATGAATGGTTTTGGAACTTCAGAGAAAGAAGCGAGAGAAAAAATTAAAGAAATGTATGTTTTAAAAGACAAACAAAACAGAGAACTCAGCGACTATTATAACCTCACAGAACACGGACTCGTATTATTCGATTTAAAAGACAGTTTAATAAGTAAAACTCAATCAGAACTGAATAAATTTTTCGGACTGGACAAACAAAACGAAATCTATATTGACGGCTATTTATTAGAAAGTAAAAAATATCGCATCGCATTAATCGGAATTACTGAGATTGAAATTGTGGAGCCTGATGGCGTAAATGGACTTAACAACAGAGTCCTGAATATATGGACTTTAGCCAAAAACGAAAGGTATTTCAAAAACGAAAACTAACCATAAAAGATAATTTGCAACAAAACATAAATATAATACAAACCTTTTGGGCAAAATTACAAGGTCTGCGCGTACTTACTAAGCAGCTAAATTTTATGGATTTAGCTTTAGAATAGAAAAATAAATCAAAATAATCACCCAATTTAAGGCCTAAGTAAAGGTTTTTTAAAAATAAACTGCCAACTATTCTTAACCGATATTATTAGCTTCAATTAAAAGAGAGAACCAACCTATATGAACCGAAAATCAATACGAAGAGACATTCTCACTTTTTTGAAAAATCCAACTTTTGAAGAATCATTTGACTCGGAGACACATACAAAAATCGTTGTTTTATTTAAAGTACTTATTCTATCCTACATAGGAGTAATTATCTCCAGAATTCCAATAGCAATCCTTCAATTGTCTAAATTTATTGAACCTATTGAAATGAAATCATTCCAAGGTTTTAGATACTATTAATGAAAATCAGCATGATTATAAGCCCTATTTTTTATTATTAGTAATTGTCATTCTTCCAATAATTGAGGAGATTTCATTTAGACTTGCTTTGACTAAATCTAACAATAACTTTCTTCAGATATCTATTTCAACTTTATTTGGCTATACAGCTACTTCTTTACTATATAATTTTTTATGGTGGCCAACGACGAGTTTGTCTTTTTTCCTAATAACCGTTTTTTACATTTTAGCAATAAGTTCATTTTTTTATATATTATTAAATCTTAACCAAAAGTGGTTGAAAAGTTTGAAAATATATTGGGAAAGAAAGCCAAATATTATATTCTACGCAAGTGCTACTCTATTTGCGATACTGCATATTATGAATCTGGACTTAAAAACAAGTGACCTAATTTACTTACCTCTTATTTTACTACCATTCTTGGTTTTGGGAATCAGTTTTGGGTATCTAAGAATTAGATTAGGATTTATATATTCAATAGCATTGCACGTAATAATAAACGGAATTGCAATTATGATTACTTAATATATCAAGCATTAAACAAAACTTCCTAAAAAAAGCATCCCTCCTATTTTCTAAACCAAATTCCTGTTTTCTTCTACTTTCAGCCCACTCGGCTTACTTTTTATAAATCCCTAGGCTTCCCTATTTTTCAAGCATAAACAAAATTCCTTCTATAAATATTACGCCTTTCTGTAAGAATAAAATGACTCGAATATTTAAATTGCAGTTACAATCTAAATATGGGTAGCCTTAACTAAGTTGTGTTATATTCAAGTATTAGTAGACATCCGTGCTGTTGTACATATTCTATTGTTGTGCTTAATTTACAGAATTGATAAATGAAAAATAAAATTCGAAAAATAGTTGAGGATAATACATCAAGAAAAGGGAAACTTTTTGACTTCTTTATTCAGGCATTGATTCTTTCTTCACTTGTCGCTTTCGCAATCGAAACGTTACCAAATAATTCAAATCAAACAATTGAACTACTTAATATATTTGAAATAATCTGTGTAGTAATTTTTACAATTGAATACTCATTAAGAATTTATGTTGCCAAAAAACCATTTAAATATATTTTTAGCTTTTACGGTATAATTGACTTCTTGGCAATTTTTCCTTTTTACTTAACAAGAGCATACGACTTAAGAGCTTTAAGAGCTTTTAGGGTTTTTAGAATATTCAGGACCTTAAAATTGGTAAGGTATAATAAGGCATTAAACAGGTTCCATATTGCTGCTAACATTGTTAAAGAAGAAATTATTCTCTTTCTAATAATTACTTCAATATTCATTTTTTTAGCCTCTACAGGTATATATTACTTTGAAAATGAAGCCCAACCTGAAATATTCACTTCTGTCATTCATAGTGGTTGGTGGGCTGTGGTTACATTGACTACAGTTGGTTATGGAGATGTTTATCCAATCACAGTAGGAGGAAAAATTTTTACTTTTTTCATCTTATTAATTGGAGTTGGAATTGTGACTATTCCTGCAGGATTAGTCGCAAGTGCATTATCCAAAGCCAGAGAAATAGAAAACCAAAGCAACTAAAAATGGACATATTAAATGACGTTATAAACGGTGCTGCGCAACAATTTGGAAGAGAGTTTGGAAGAGCGAGTGCAAACTCGATACTAAAAGGTGCAAACTCATATACAACAAAAGGAATAACTGATTACTCAGGTAGGATTAAGCCCTCAGATAATGATTTTGTAAAATGCATAAAGGAAATCAACAAAGTAAAATTTGTGTCAAATAATAAAGCAAATGTTTCACGATTGATAGACTTAACAGACTTGGTGATTTCTAACATAAATTTTAAGGGTAATTCTACTTTGAATGAAATGAATGACATTACGGAGCTAATCAATCAATATAATGACAAATTTAATCATGGCAGTTCTTTAGTTGCCGATGATTTTAAAGAAAAGAGCATTAACTACCTTGAAGAAAGAAGAAAACATCTCGTGGATTTAATGAACAATTTAAGTAATGACATAAAAAATCATGTATCTAAAAATTTAGAATTAGCACAATCACAGAAGAAATCAAAAAAAACAGCAGTACTACTAGCAATTCCACTGTTGGGTTTACAATGGGCTTATTTGAAATCATCAGGATACACTTTTTTATCAATACTATTATGTTGGACAATTATAGTTCCTTTTATCAATTTGATCTCTTTATTAAAACTTCTGTTTATGAATGAAGGCAAATTTGATACAAAATTTAATCCTGAGTATATCTATTATAGTCAGTTTAAAATAAAAAACTAAGGACAACACCATATCCAATTTATTGCTAGTTCTAGCCTACTTACGAAAATCCTCGCGGATTTTCTATTCGGTTTTAATTTGCTAAACAAGATGTTAAGACCACGCAACAAACCGTATACAAACACCATGGCGGTAATTTAAAACCGTAGTTTCACTCAACTTAATCATACATATTTGTATAATTTTTAACATAAAAGAATACATATAAATATTCTTTTATTTTTGTTTTATTATACGTATTTGTATACTTTTGGTATTATTTACATACATATATGTATAAAAATAGTATCGAATGAGAAATAAGAAAAAACTTCTTATAGAACAACTGGATAAAAAATTAATACATTTTAAAGATGCAGCAACGGTTCTGGTTCCACAAAAAGGATGGGTTAATACCATAAGAACCAGCCTTAATATGACGAGGGAACAATTAGGAATCAAACTTGATTTAACTAAAGGGGCTATCCAAAAAATTGAAGAACGTGAAGCTACAGGTCAGATAACAATCAATAAACTAAAGGATGTTGGCAATGCTTTAGAAATGAAATTTGTCTATGGTTTTATTCCAAAAGATGGAACTGTAGAAAACCTAGTCAGCTTAAAAGCCGAAAAACTAGCCCGAAAAATAGTTTTAAGGACCAACCAAAATATGAAATTAGAGAATCAAGGAATTGGAGATGAAAAGATAACTGAAACCATAAAGGAACTTGCTGATGAAATTAAGCGAGAGATGAGAAAGTCATTATGGGATTAGAATTCAACTATAAAGATGGCCAAACACCATTAGATGAAGAAGAAAAAGAAGGTCTTAAAATAAAGTTAATTACTACTCAAGGAGAACTTGATGAGTTTGAGCAATTAAACATTGAGAAAGCTGTAGAATGGACTATTCATTCAAAATTAAAGCCTGAAAACATTTTAACCGAAAAGTTCATTAAAAACTTACATAAAAGAATGTATAGTGATGTTTGGAAATGGGCAGGACAATTTAGAAAGACTGAAAAGAACATTGGTATTCCGTGGACGCAAATTGGAATTGAATTAAAAAATTTACTTGACGACACTAAATATTGGATAGAAAACAAAACTTTTTCGCCTGAAGAAATAGCTATAAGATTTAAACATAGAATAGTATCTATTCATTGTTTTCCAAATGGAAATGGAAGACACTCTAGAATGATGGCTGACATTATTATGGAATCAATATTTGGAAATGAAATATTTTCTTGGCATCAATCAAATATGGTTAAAGCTAATGAAACAAGAAATCAATATATAAAAGCCTTAAGAGATGCCGATAATGGTGATTTCAAACAGTTAATTGAATTTGCAAAAAATTAATGCCAACATCATTACACACATTCACCCCCCCACTCTACAAATCAACCAATTTAATATGGTATCGGTTTAGTTTAACCTTGCCCATATTTTCCAGTTTTTTAAGTAACCTAGATATTACTACGCGAGAAGTATGTAGCTCGTAAGCTATTTCTTGGTGGGTACTATTTATAGTGGTGCTGCCTGTAACCCGAGATTTGTTTTTCAGGTATTTTAATAGGCGTTCATCCATTTTTAAAAATGCGATGCTATCTAAAGTTTCCAGCAATTCATTCAGCCTATTATGGTAACTTTCTAGAATAAAATTACGCCAGCTTGGGTACTTGGCCATCCATTCTTCCATTTTACTTATGGGCACCATAATTAGTTTTGCTTCGGTTTCGCCACCGCGCGTATTTCACTCTTTCTATGACCTACACAACAGTTTAGTGTCATGGCACAAGTATCGCCATGCTCAAGGAAATAAAGCAATAGCTCATCGCCTTTGGCATCTTCCCTCAACACCTTTATTACTCCTGAGACCAGCAACGGCATAGTTTTAATGAACTCTCCTATTTCTATAAGTTTAAATCCTTCAGGAATTTCTTTATACGTAGCTACGTTATCAATTTCTTGAAGAAGTTCTTCCTCAAAAATATGCCCGTAATTCTCTTGTAATGGCTGGTTCATCTTAAAAATTTAATCACTCTTTAATTTTACAAGTTTTAAACCCAAAAATCGTGTATAACGGACAGAAACTTATAAAACTTGTTATAATAAAAATTGCAGCTACGGCTAACAGTACGTAAGCTAAAATGCCCCCAATACTACCTTGCCAATATAAGAATCCTACAATAGCAGCAAATATAAATCTGATAATGCGGTCTGTACTACCCATATTTTTTTTCATAATATTCAGAATTTAGTTGATGATGGTTTTGTCTTAAAATACACTTAGGCTAACCTACTTTTTCATACCTTTTAATTTGTATCAACAGCCATTGCCTGTCTATACTATTTAGACATTTTTCCGCTTACACAGCTAGCAAAAGAAATTGCTTTTGAAACCATAGAATTTTCGCTATCGATAGACGGGTAACCCAATACTTTTAGTTTCTCCTTAACCATAAGTGCATCGTTCAAATCTTCGTGCATAAAAGATACCATAGAGGTTTCTACATCTACCGAAAGGTTGGATATATTCTCTATTTCCGATACTCTAGAGGTAATAGTTTTGGCACAACCGCCACATTTTAAATTTTGTACTATAATACTTGTTTTCATATCACTGGTTTAGTTGGTTATACAAACGTTTAACCCATTTCTTATTTAGTAACTTATGACCATCTTGAATAGCCGCCTTTCAAATCAAAGATTTGCGTAAAGCCCATAGCTAAAAGCTTTCTTGCTGCTTTCTGACTTCTTGCTCCTGAACGACAATACACGTAAACCGGTTTTGTCTTATCTAGGGTTCCAAAGGATTTTTCAAAATTAGCCTGATTAAAAAAATCGATATTCTTGGCGTCTTCAATATGACCTCCGCTAAATTCATTAGCCGTACGAACATCTACCAATTGTACTTTGCTACCTGAAATAGCTGTTGCATACTCTTTTTTATCCAAGACTACTATTTTATCTGAGGCCTCACTTTTACTACCAAATATTGAACTTAAGAATGACATAGTTTTTGTGTATTAAAGGAAGGATTAAAAAAAGGAAACGGTCTAATTAGCCCTGACCGTTTCCCCATAAATAACCAACCAAATTTTAGTTATATTTTTGTTTTATCGCCAGAAATCCCATCTATTATCTCAATAGAACTACTGATGTTTTAGCTTTTATTTTAGAGCAGTGTGGTAGGACAAACATATTCCGATACCCTCATTCCGGTATTTTTAATTTCTGCAAAACCACCTTCAACATCCACAAAATTATCCCAACCTCTTTGTTTTAAAATAGACGATGCGATCATACTACGATACCCGCCTGCACAGTGAATCACAAAAGGTTTTTCTTTAGGAAATTGTGCCAAATGCTGGTTGATTTCATTAAGCGGCACGTTAATAGCGCCTATTACATGTTCAGAGTCAAATTCGCTTTTCTTACGCACATCAATAACCAATGGTCTTTCTGATGCATAGGCTATTTCCAAATCTTTAGGTGAAATACGATTAACGGTCTCTACCTCTTTCTTAGCTTCTTTCCATGTCTTGAAGCCCTCTTTTAAATATCCAATGGTATTGTCGTAGCCCACACGAGATAATCTGGTCATGGCTTCTTCCTGTTTACCGGGATAGGTAATTAAAAGGATTTCTTGTTTAACATCTGGAATCATCTCGCCTACCCATTGGGCAAAGCTTCCGTCAAGACCTATATTAACGCTATTTGGAACAAACCCTTTTCAAAATCTTTAGCATCTCTAGTATCCAATAGCAGTGCTCCCGTTTCATTTGCAACCACTTCAAAAGCTTCTGCAGATAAAGGTTTTTTTGCACGGTCCATAACCGTATCCAAGCTATCGTATCCTTTAATGTTCATCATAACATTCTGTGGAAAATAACTGGGAGGTGTGGTCAAGCCCGTCAATAGCTCTTTAATGAACTCTTCTTTGGTCATATCTGCTCGCAACGCATAGTTGGTAGCTTTTTGGTGTCCCAAAGTATCCGTAGTTTGCTTACTCATCTTTTTCCCACAGGCAGAACCTGCACCGTGGTTAGGAAATACAATTAAATCATCGCTAAGAGGCATAATTTTGTTTCGCAAGGAATCATATAGATAACCTGCCAACTTCTCTTCCGTTAAATCTGCAACAACATGTTGTGCTAAATCCGGTCTACCTACATCGCCAATAAACAAAGTATCTCCGGTAATAAGGCCATACTCTTTTCCTTCTTCATTTATTAAAGATAGGTTGTACTCTCCATTGTATGACCAGGAGTGTGAATGACCTTTATTTTATAATCACCAACATTAAAAATTTGACCATCTTCTGCAATCAACGCATCATAGCCAGGTTTTGCCGTTGGGCCAAAAACAATCTCTGCTCCTGTTTTCTTTTTTAGGTCTATATGACCACTCACAAAATCTGCATGAAAATGAGTTTCAAATACATATTTAATTTTAGCATGGTCATTCATTGCCCTATCTATATAAGGTTGTACCTCACGTAGTGGGTCAAAAATAGCTGCTTCTCCATTACTTTCTACGTAATAGGCCGCATGTGCCAAACATCCTGTATAAATCTGTTCTATCTTCATTATGCTTTGCTTTTTTAATTAGGGTAAAGTTACAACGTACTGAAAACCTGCGAAGTAACATTAGTTACAAAGCTCATGAATTATAAAATCAAAAAAAATGATATCCGTCAGGTTAAAAAAATAAATAACACCCTTTTTAAATCAAGAAAAGAGCACCTGTTTTACCGTTATTCGTTCTTTAAAAAATAAGTTTATCCTATACTCCACAACCTTTTTCTACACTACCATAATACCCTAATAACCAACAAATAGCACCAATTAAGAACATTGAGAAAATCCTTTACGGTTTTATTAAGTTCATTCACTGATAACTTCCCATGATTCACTTAATGAAGCTATTTCATATGAAACCATTGCCAATATTTGTAGCTGTAAACACAAATCTTAAAACTAAAAATATGAGTGCAAAAGCAATGTTAATAGGTGTAACAACCATCGCAATAATGGCAGTTTCATGCAAAAGCCAACAAGCTAGCAGTGAACCCGCAAAACAAGGTCCACCTTCTGTTGATGCAATTTTTACTAAAATGGATTCTAATAAAGACGGTCTTCTTTCTAAAACTGAAGTGAACGGTCCTTTAAAAGAAAAGTTTACAGAGATTGATACCAACAAAGATGGTTTCTTATCAAAAGAAGAAGTAAAAAAAGGCTCCAAAACCATCAGGAAAGAGACCTCAAAGACAATAAGCGTTTAAACAATCTTACTTATAATTTAAAATCTCCTTATCATGAAAAATACGTTTTACCTTACTTTAGGCTGCTTTGCTTTTTTATTCTCTTTAAATAGCTGTAGCAACGATTCTGATGATACATCTGTAGACGATAGTGTTGATGAAGAAGTATCAACAGAGCTTGTAATGAATGTAGACCCCGAATATTTTACAACAGATAATTTAACGATAACAACCGTACCCTGTACCTTATCTGACGGTACAGAAACAGATTGTTATAAAATAGTAACGGGCAGCACTCCTTCTGATCACGAAATGGGTCCTTGGTGTCCTGATAATATTACGGACAATGCAGAGGCTGGAGGTATATGGTTAGAAAGCGGAGAAGTTTATGATGTAGATGGTGCTTTTATTCAAAACATGGCCAATTTTTATAATGATGAAAAATGGCAAATGTATGATGAGAATGGTGATGTTTTTATTACCGCAACAGAGGATGATTGTATTAATGCCGCCAACCCAGATGTTGGGGCCGAATATGAAAATTTTTGTGTAGAATGTATTCCTTCTTACATCACTGATCTTTCGCAAACTTGGTTAATTCCTGTTACACCAGTTCTACAATCCGAAAATGCCTATTTCTCCACAGGTGGTGGCGGTCCAATGACGGCAAGTACAATCCCTTCTACACGTGGCGTTGCTCTTAACGGAATAGAATATTCTGCTCCAGCTCCAACAAATAGTATTTTAAGTGCCTATACCCTTGCTCCTTTTGATGATGCAGGTGGGCATATTAACGTACACCAAGGCTACCATTATCATGCTGCTACAGGTTATAGCACTACTATAGATCAAGATGATGATCATGCGCCACTAATAGGGTACGCAATGGATGGTAATGGAATTTATGAAATGTTAGATGATAGTGGCAATGAATCTACAGATTTAGATGATTGTAGAGGTCACTCAGATGATACTAGAGGTTACCATTATCATATTGATGCTGCAGGAAACAACAACTTTATTAACTGTTTAAAAGGTGCTTATGTCATTGAATAAATCCAGCAAAAGAAATGGGTTGCTTGTAGCCTTCTTATGGCTACTGCTCCCCATGGTGGCCTTTGCCCACTCCCCTTCTCAATCCAGTACCATTTTAGTGGAAGGTAAAGATGGCGTTTGGACGCTTCAAATAAGGGCTTCCCTAACTGCTTTTGAGCAAGTAGTTCATGCCGAATATACAGCTGAAGGTTATAAAACACCAGAAGAATTTCAAGATTTAATGGGTACGCTTTTATCAAGAAACTTACATCTAAATATTGATGCTAAAGAGATAAACCTTGTTAAGCCCATTATTAAATTAGGTCACGAAACTATTGTGGTCTACAAGTTTGTTCCCCCGGCAAACTTTGAAACTGTGAAGCTGCAGAATACCTTGTTTAAAGATATAAACAGAAGTGCCAGTAGTTTTATGGTATTGAAAAATGGTTCCAAAAGAAACTTGTTTTCGTTGGATAAAAAAACCAATACGTAGCTCAGGTACATCTTGAAAACAATGAATTTGTACTTCAGGAAAAATCCATTGGTTTAGCAGGCATCTCTATTAATTGGTACGTGCTTGGATTGGTATTGATACTCGGAGCTTTTGGTATGGCAAAGAAATTTAAATCGAAGAAAAAATACCCTTTCGCCAAAAGTTAGATTGACCAACTCATGTTGGTTTAAATCAATTTAAGTTGCTATAAAATACGTTTTATGAAATATAGAAGTATCCTAAAAATAGGGGTGGTAACCATAGGGTTGGCACTATGTACCGCTTGTGGTGAGAAACATAAGAAAGATCAAGTTGATCAAAACAAGATGGATCAACGGCACGATGATAAAAGGCCATGCAAAGATGGTGAAGAACCTCCGCAAAGACCATCTGCAAAAGAAATGTTGGCAGAGATGGATAGTGATAAGGATGGAAGATTGTCTGAAAGCGAAGTAAAAGGTCCTTTACAACATGATTTTTCAAAAATAGACACCAACAACGATGGTTACATTGAAGAAGAAGAATTAACTAACGCACCTAAACCTAAAGGTCATCCACCACATGGAAAACCGCCCAGAGGTGATAATAAAACTGGGAAATAGTACTTGCTTTAGCAAGGCAATTTAACCCTGCGCTAATTAACGTAAGTACCTGACTTTCAAATGCCTTTACGGTGCTTATCCGTAATAATTAATCAATTAAAAAAATGATCATGTTCAAATTCAATTACATCTTTGGATTCTTGACAATTATTTCACTCAATTTTGGGTCTTGCAGTTCCGATGAGAGTACAGATGGTAGTACAGACGCTGAAACTGAAACAGCTACGGATAGTGGCGATTATTTAATTACAGAAGCGGCTTTCAACGGTACTTCATTAGTCTCTTTTGAAACCGTTACCGCTACTTTAGAAGATGGTTCTAGTGCAGAATGTTTTCAATTAACTTTCTCAAGTAACCCAGTAGAAAGTGGCCCGTTTTGCCCTGAAACCATTAATGATATTGGTGGTTTAGGGGTTTATGATGGAAATACAAATCCCGGTTTTCAAGTAATGAAAGCAGAATTGTTCAATGCTATGGAAGCAGATGGTTACGATATTGTAGATGACGAAGGCAACATTAACACAGATGATTTTGCTTCAGGACCTGTAGATGGAGATTTAGCTTATTGTTTACAAGCTGCTCCTGATAATAATTTACAATTGACATTTCTGATTCCTACAACACCAAAATTGGCATCTTCAAATAATGATATAGATACAATTGAATTGGTTGGCGTTTCAATAGATGGTGCTCCCATTAACGGCGCTCCTCCTTCTGTTGCTAACTTAAGAGAGAAAAAGCAGGTAATATTCCTTCTTTAGACCCTTGCGGTGGTCATCATGATCCAGCTGGCTACTACCACTGGCATTTTGTGGCCGAATCCATGAACCAGGTCTTGGAGGCCAATAATATAACGGACGTTTCCTGTACATTGGTGGAACAAGTTGTTGACACCAAATTAATAGGTTTTGCTAAAGATGGTTTTCCAATATATGCCTATGAGGTTGAACCGGACGATTTAGATGATTGCGGCGGAAGAACTGCAGCTACAACAGAATACCCAGATGGCACATATCATTATGTTGCCAGTAATACAGATGCTCCAAACGTTCCAAAATGTCTTAAAGGAGTAGCGGCAAGCAACAACTTTAGTTACCAATAAGAAGCGTTATGAAAAAGACTTTTATTTTTTGCTTACTTACTATACTGACCATAAAAATGGCGTATGCCCACAATCCATTGTCGGCTACCTACTATTTAGAGGTCAATCAAGAATTGGGAATATTGAATGTTAGTGTAAGTCAGGCTGGTTTTCAAGAGGCGCTGAACAAACACTATCCAGAAATTAATTTCGATAAATTGTCTGATGTTGAGTATAAGAAATTGGCGGTAGGTTATATAAAAGATAATTTCAATTTAATGGTAAACGGTAATCAGGTCCAGCTTTTAAACGGCGGCCTGAAACTGGGAAGCCACCAAACGGATTTAAAATTTATAACCTCAGATTTACCTCATAAGTTCAACAACCTAGCTATTAAAATTGATGCATTCAAAGAGAACGACCACCATCAAACGATTTTTACATTCTCTTTGCATGGCGTATCTAATAAGGTTATTCTAACCGAAAAAAATGACTATGCTGCTTCTGTTGAGTTTAAAAACAATAAAATGATAGCCAAGACAGAAGGCTTCGACACAAAATATTTATGGTTTTTTACAGCGATTCCAATTCTTATAGTGGGTAAAAAGTTATTCTCATCTCAGAAGGATAGCGCATAGACAGCTATCCATTTCATTTTTAGTTATTTATCAAAAACAGCTATGTAATCTAAGATTGCATAGCTGTTTTTTTTATATGACCTATGTCATAGTCAGTATTATCTTACTATAATACCTTTAGTATCTAGTAAACAATCTAGTACCGTTTGCAAAAGAGGTCGTTAAAGCCTTGGATCTACTAATTAATAGTGGCCATAAGATATTTTAGAACTGAATAATTCTATAAAATGAAAAAAATTATAATTCCTACCGATTTTTCAAAAAATGCACAAAGGGCTATTGATTATGCACTTCTTCTTTTCAAAAATGAGACTTGCACATTTTATATCATACACGCATATCATGATGCACCTTCTGCCCCGGGGTCTAAAATGACCTTTCAAGAAGACCTGAATAAACTTGTGAAAGAATTACAAGCTCAAAACACGACTTATAATCATCGTTTTGAGGGAATCTTAGAAACCGATTCAGTTTTTAGCTTAACAAAGCGCACTGTAATTAGCGAAAAAGCAGATTATATATTTGTTGGAACAAAAGGATTGTCTGCCCTCCGTGAAGCTTTTGTGGGAACCAATACGCTACAACTCATTAGAGATATTAATAATTGCCCAATAATTTCTGTACCCTCTGTCTATACCGTTAATAGTCTAAAGGAAATTGTTTTTGCAACCGATTTCAAACATACCTTCAAAACTGAAGAGCTCACCCCTATTGTTCAACTAGCTTTAATCTGTAATGCCGATTTGAACATAGCTCACATTAAAACCGAAGAAACTTTGAGCGATGAACAAAAAATAAACAAAGAAATATTGAGAAGCGGACTCAAAGGAGTAAAAGGTCATTTTTTTGAAATAGATCTACAAGATACCGTAGCTAATACTCTGGTTCAAATAAAAAAAACAAACCAAAATATAGGTATGCTAGCCATTTTAAAGACGAAACATGGCTTTTTTGAAAGCTTAACACGTGAGAACATCGTAAAAAGTATCGCTTTTAAAACGGAAATACCCTTTATGGTACTACCACAAACTGAATAAAAATAAATTATTTGGAGGAGAACAAAACACAAAATAAATAGGTCTTGAAATTTAGATTATGGGGGATATAGCTACATCAAGCAAACAGATTACGTTTTACTATAGCTCAAAATCATTACGGGCAAAACAAGCCTGGCCTATGCCAAAGCAGAAGGATTACCTGTAGAAGAAATTGATCTCCTCAAAAATAAACTCACTGGAACACAAATCTTAGAACTAGCGGAACGACTACAATTAGAAGTGGCGGACTTAGTTAACAAGGAGATTCCAGCCTATAAAAAACACTTTAAACAGTATAGTTTATCTACAGATGATTGGATAAAAATGATACGGTACAATCCTGAAATCATAAAACAACCCATTGCCCTACGTGGCAACAAGACCATCTTGGTCAAAAACCCTATAGATATAACTAAACTATAATTCCTACTGCATATAACATGTACAAGTAAATAGAACGGTATTCGCATATGATGAAATGGAAAATGTACAAATGAAGCAGGAAAAACTGAATATCAATTTATTACAACTTAAAATATGTCTCAGCAATCAGAGGCGCCCGGCGCACCAGGAATGGAGGCTAGATGGACTTCTAGTACAAAAACAGGAATAGGCAAAGCCTTAAATTCTGCATCAGATGTTACTTTTACCCTTAGTCACGGTATTCTTAACGAAGCTTATTACCCACGAGAAGATATTGCTTGCATACGTGATATGGGCTTTGTTGTTACTGATGGCCATGAGTTTTTTTCAGAAGAAAAAAGAGATACGGAACACTTTATAGAAACACTTAAAGATGGTATTCCTGCGTATCGTATGGTAAATACGGACAAGTTCAAAAAATTTCAGATTACCAAAGAAGTCATCGTTGACCCATTTAGAAATACTATTCTACAACATATAATTTTTGACCAAAAAGACCCTAAAATTCCTTTACGACTATTTGCTTTACTCGCCCCGCATCTAAACAATGAGGGCGGCCACAACAAAGGGTGGGTTGGCGACTATAAAGGTGTTGAAATGTTATTTGCCAAGAACGGAGATATTGCATTGGCTATGGCCTGTTCTTCAAAATGGCTGAAACGTTCTGTAGGATACGTAGGCACATCTGACGGTTGGAGAGATATTCGCCAACACGGAAAATTAGAATG
Organism: Zobellia laminariae; assembly: GCF_030553095.1. Taxonomy (GTDB): domain Bacteria; phylum Bacteroidota; class Bacteroidia; order Flavobacteriales; family Flavobacteriaceae; genus Zobellia; species Zobellia laminariae. The sequence continues at coordinate 250,790 of NZ_CP130738.1, forward strand.
GGCATATGATATTGCCTCAAACGGCAATGTTGCACTTACCGGAGAAATAGACCTGACCGAAAAAGATTTTGTTTTGGCTATAAGCTTTGGAAGAACCTATTTAGAAGCTGCTAATCATGCAAGGGCAAGTATTTTAAACGGTTTTGAAACCGCAAAAAGAAAATATATGCAAGAGTGGCAAACTTGGCAAGATACCTTACCAAATATACCTGCCTCGAATTTTAAAATGAGTGCTGCCATGTTACGTATGCACGAAGCCAAAAATTTTTATGGAGGTATTATTGCCAGTCTTTCGATTCTGGGGAGGTACAAAAGGAGACTCGGACAAAAGCGGATACCATGTAGTTTGGCCCAGAGATTTGGTAGAAACAGCAGGCGGATTCAATGCGCTAGAAACAAAAGCAGATGTATCCCGTATTGTAAACTATTTGATGTCTACCCAAAATGAAGACGGCAGTTGGCCACAGAATATGTGGCTACAAGGAGAACCCAATTGGGATGGTCTGCAAATGGACCAAATTGCCCTGCCAATTTTGGAAATACTAAAAGGCTACTTACGGAACACAATGGGTATACCCCGGATGAAAAGATATTGGCCTTTGGCAAAAAAAGCTATTACTTTTCTTTTAAAAAATGGGCCGTATACCAGTCAAGACCGTTGGGAAGAAGAAGATGGTTTTTCTCCTTTTACGATGGCTACAGAAATTGCTGCTTTGTTAGCTGGAGCCGAGCTTGCAGAAATAAATGACGAAAAAGATTTTGCCATCTATTGCCGCGAAACTGCAGATAGTTGGAACGATACTATAGAATACCGCACTTATGTTACAGGTACTCCCCTAGCCAAAAAACACGGTGTAGATGGGTATTACATTCGTATAAATCCATTTTCAGATATTCCCGCAACGGAATTGGGGGACCGAACCATTAAACTCAAAAATCACAATGCTGATCATGGAAAAACAAAACTAAGCGAACTGATCAGTGTAGACGCCTTGGCGCTAGTCAGGTTTGGTCTTCGGGCAGCCGATGACCCCAAAATACTGAATACTTTAAAAGTCATAGATGCTGAATTAAAGGTTAAAACTCCTAATGGAGATTGCTGGTACCGTTATACCAATGATGGTTATGGTGAGCAAGAAAACGGAGACCCTTATGATGGTACTGGAAAAGGTCGTGCATGGCCGTTATTAACAGGAGAAAGAGGTCATTATGAAATAGCGGCGGGTAATATAGAAGAGGCTATTAAGCATTTAAAAGCTATGGAAGCTTTTGCTAACAATGGTTTGTTACCCGAACAGATATGGGACAAAGCAGATATTCCCGAAAAAGGATTATTCTGTGGCGAACATACAGGTTCTGCAATGCCATTAACTTGGGCACATGCAGAGTATATTAAACTCTGTATTTCTATACAGCACAGGAATATTTTTGATATGCCCAGCCAAACTTTTGAACGTTATCTGAGAAAGAAAAAGAAATCAGACCATAAAATATGGCGTTTTGATAATGGAACCAGAATACTGCCTAGAGGAAAAACATTACGAATAGAGACCTTAACGGAATGTACGGTTCATTGGACAGATGATGATTGGAAAAGTACGTTTATTACAGAATCCGAAAATATGAAATTCGGCATTTTTGTAACCAATATTATACCCACAACACCCCAGTCTACTGCATTGCAATTTACATTTTATTGGAAAGAAGCAGACAAGTGGGAACAGAGAAATTATTCTGTAAGTATAGCTAATGAATAATGCTTGATTAGTGATTGAGAAACTCAACTAGTAGTAAAATTATAAGAGTACTCTTAACTAAAAAGTAGACATGCAGATGTCTACTTTTTTTTGTTCTGTATCATAAATATTGACAAAAAAACAGGCGGTAGAAAGTGATATTCACCTCTGCTGCCTGTCTTCCAATTACCAACCAACTCTAATCATACCAGTGTCTTAAAAAGCCAATGGTGTTTTTTATGTTCTAAGCTTTTTTATGATTATTTAAAATTTTGCCTTTTGCATTCGTATGTACATGTATTTTTTTACCATGGTTTTCTAGGACAATTCTATAACGTTTTTTTGCTTTCCCATTTCCCAATTGAACCATATCGTAAGAATCTTTTTTAAATTTCCATTCAGGATATTCTTTTGCAATAGATTTACTTACCGCATAAGGTAGTGCCACATTTTTAAAATGCTCTGTGGTTTTAACAAGGTTACCGTCTCTGTCATAAGTAGCCGTAAGTTCTTTTCCTTTCTCTTTCATTACTATTTGAAAGGTATCGTAATCTGCATTAGAATCTATATTTGGGTTGATGTAAACATCGCCCTCTACATATTCTACGGGTATCGCATTGTACTCCACAATTGAGAAATCCGGAAAATCTTCTTCCACTGCGGTTACTACTAGTTCTGGTACTTCTTCTACTTCCAATTTGGCTCTAAAGAGCATGTCCTGTGCATTAGATTGAAAAGCCAATCCCATTAAAACTGCACTTAATACTACTGTTTTCATTTTCTTATAATTTAATATGAATTTCAGTTAAAATTATTTTTGATACTTATGCAGATACCGCTTCTTCTGAATGGTTATCTACTTTAGTAGCTGAATCTGACATTATTTTTTTTGCTTTTTCTAGTTCTTCAGGGGTGCCGTTAGCTATTACTAGAAACTTATCTGCTTTAAGAGCAGTCTCATATTGTAATACGCTGTCTTTTGGAATTCCAATTCCAAAAAGAGCACCTCCAAGGGCAGATAATCCCCCAACAACTACAGCTCCTTCAAGAGCACCTACTAAAGATGATATTATAGGACCTGCCAACATAACCGGTCCAACACCTGAGTATTAAGAAAAAACCGGCGCCAAAAACAAGTCCCCAGATACCGCCCCAGAAAGCACCTGCCGTTCCCCAGTTCTTCATTCTATCACCGGTGTTATAAAACCCGATAACTTTATCTTCCTCGTGATAATCTTTACCTACAATAGAAAGTTTTTTCATATCAAAGCCAGACTCCTGTAGTTCTTTGACCACTTTTTCGGCTTTTTGATGCGATTCGCATATAGCGACTGTTACTCCATTTTTCATATGATTCTTATTTAATTATGAATTAAAATTCAAATGCTTATCATCTTTCAATAGGTCAAAATTATCTTGATTGATAAGCGATAAGAATGACCTAAATCAGTTCACCCTAGTTTTAGACTTTTTTTAACAAAGCAGTAATTTGTTTCTAAGATTGATAAGCGCCCTTTAAACAACATATCATCTAAAAATGTAGCATTGCAATTTCTATGAGGAGGTCTCTTCCTTATTTAAAACACGTTTAAGTAATATGGAATAAATAGGTGCATTACCCAACATTGTCGTACAAACGGAAGCCGTAACCGCAGTGAAAATTAACGGTAATATCAATTCATAATTTGCCGTCATTTCTACGGAAAGCGCCAAACCCGTAAGTGGAGCCCTGATAGTTGAGGCAAAGATGCCTGCCATACCGGCAACGCCAAAAATAGCTGGATCAGGAACAAGGTCTGGAAAAAAATGTTGCGCTATTCCGCCAAAGAGCATCCCTAGAATAACCCCTAAAGTTATTAAAGGAGTAAAAATACCTCATAGTACTCCTGAGCCATAACTAAGAACAGAAAGAACAAAACGGACAACAAATAGCGCTAGAAGAAATTTCAACGTAAAAGAACTATTATAAACGTGTGAAATAGTAGTGTAACCTGCCCCAATCATATCTTCTGAATACAACCCTACCGCAGTAATGATTAAAGCCATACACAAAGCAATGGTGACATAGCTTACTTTCATTTTTTTGAATAAATCCAAAGACCTAATCAATAATTTATTAAACATAAATCCAATAACACTGAGCACAAGCCCCAATAATATAAACAACCATATGCCGGATAATTCTTCAAAAGTAAAAATGGTTGTTTTAAGAATAGGCCCACTCCCAACCAACAACCGTACTACCATATCTGCAGAACCGGCGCCGATCATAAGCGCTGCTAGTGAATAAAAATTAAACTTAAAATGGCCGTTCATCTCTTCAATAACAAAAATGATACCTGCAAAAGGAGCGTTAAAAGCACTTGCCAAACCCGATGCAGCACCCGCGCTAATTAAAGGGTTGTCCTCTTCTGCAGATTGCTTAAAAACGTCTTCTGCCATATTGCCCACGTTAGCACCTATCTGCACGGTTGGTCCTTCACGACCCAATAACAACCCACTACTTAAGGAAAATATAGAAGCGATAAATTTAATAGGCAAAACCCTGCGCCATCTCATTGGTCTTAAACCATCTAGTGCGCCTTCTATCTCCTGAATTCCACTACCAGCGGTTTCAGGAGCATATTTCTTGACCAAGAATATTGAAAACCAAATACCAAAAAAAGTGAAAAGCGTAGGCCATAGCCAATTTTGCCATGCCTGATCAATCTCTCCTATTTGAAAAGTTGTCCTAAGCGCAGCTAAACGCGCAAGAATCAACCTAAAAGCAGAGCTCAATAGACCTGTAACCAAACCCACCAAAAGTGCATTAAACAAAAGTCTATAATTACTAACATCTAGATCTACGAACCTATACCGTGCACGGGTTATTTTTCTATAGTTCATTGGCTATGCTTAAACTGTTTCAAATTGAATATGGTCTACAAAATTAAACCGTGTACGCTGCATCAAGAATGACCCAGATCAGTTGTTAAAAACAATACTCATTTATTTTTTAGATATGACCCAAGTCATTCTTATTGGGTGGGAAGTCGGTTAATTTTGAGGGTTGCATAGCGCTACAAATTCAAAAAATAGATTTGAAAATCAAGACTCCAAATAAGATAAGGCAATCACTGACTGAGATCGGGGAACTCTCCTATTTTGCAGGTCGCTTTTTTAAAGAGGCGTTACGGCCTCCTTTTGAATTCAACGAATTCTTGCGGCAATGCTATCATATTGGTTATAGATCGCTAACCTTAGTCTTGGTTACCGGTTTTATTATTGGGTTGGTTTTAGATTTACAATCACGACCTACAATGATCCAATTTGGCGCTGTTTTATGGATGCCCAATATGGTAGGGATTTCAATCGTACGAGAATTAGGTCCTGTTATTACAGCTTTAGTTTGTGCTGGTAGAATTTCTTCAGGAATTGGCGCGGAGTTAGGTTCCATGCGGGTTACAGAACAGATTGATGCCATGGAGGTATCTGGTACCAACCCTTTTAAATATTTAGTGGTTACAAGGGTTATGGCATCTATACTAATGCTTCCGTTGCTAGTTGTTGTGAGTGATGCGGTATCTCTTTTTGGTTCGGCTCTAATTGAAAACATACAGGGAAATGTTTCTTTTCAATTGTATTTCAATACTATTTTTGACGCCCTGTCCTATACAGATTTAATACCCGCGCTTATTAAAACATTCTTCTTTGGTTTTGCCATTGGACTAGTGGGTTGTTTTAAAGGCTATTACAGTAAAAAAGGAACAGCAGGTGTTGGTGTAGCAGCAAATACAGCCGTAGTAATGACCTCTTTACTTTTATTCGTCATAGATTTTGTAGCAGTTTTTATATCCAACATATTTTTTGATGTGTAATGAAAAATCAAAAGAACATAGACGTAATGGAACAGGCTAAAGACCAGAAGGAAGTCATTATAGAAATCAAAGATCTCTATAAAAGTTTTGGTGACCATAAGGTGCTGGACGGGTTTCATATGGAGCTATACAAGGGTGAAAACCTTGTAGTCATGGGCAAGTCTGGCTCTGGAAAATCTGTAATGATAAAATGTTTAGTGGGTTTAATGCAACCTGATAGTGGCTATATCTCTGTTCTAGGTAATGAAATAAAAAAATTAGATCGTGAAACCTTAGATGTGCTAAGGTCCGACATTGGATTTTTATTTCAAGGAAGTGCGCTTTATGATTCCATGACAGTACGGGAAAATTTAGAATTCCCCATGCGGCGGCACAAAGAAAAGTTTGGTGAAATAAAGGATACTACTCCACTAGTAATGGATGCCTTGGAAAGTGTTGGTCTTGCTAGTACAATTGACCTTATGCCAGAAGAGTTATCTGGTGGAATGCAACGTAGAATTGCTTTGGCGCGCACATTAATTTTACAACCTAAAATTATTCTTTACGATGAGCCTACCACGGGATTAGACCCAATTACATCCAAAGAAATTATTGAGTTAATGCGTAACATTCAGATAAAATATGGCACATCTTCATTAATCATTACGCATGATGTGGATTGCGCTAGGGTAATTTCTGATCGGATGATTCTATTGGTAGACGGTATAAATTATGCAGAAGGTAAATACACGGATTTGATACAATCAAACGACCCTAAAATAGAGGCCTTTTTTAAAAAATAGATCATGGAAAAATCAGCATCGGAAAAATTCAGATTAGGGATTTTTGTTCTCATAGGTTCGGTATTGTTAATCATCGTAATCTATATGATAGGTAACAAACAAAATATGTTTGGGAACACCTTTACCCTTAACGTCACTTTTGACAACATACGTGGGCTCCAGAACGGTAATAATGTTCGTTATGCAGGTATTAGTATTGGTACGGTAAAAGACATTGAGATGATCAATGATACCACCATACAAGTAGGTATGCTTATAGACAATAAAATGCAAAAACATATCAAAAACAATTCAATTGCTAATATTGGTTCAGATGGTTTGGTAGGTAGCATGATCATAAACATTGTTCCTGGAACCGGTGATGCACCCTATGTTAAGTCCGGTGATGAGATAAAGTCTTATAGCAACGCTGCTACAGCAGACATGATGAATACATTAAACGTAACCAATGAAAATGCCGCGGTATTAACAGAGCAATTGCTAACTATTACACGCTCCATAAATGATGGAAAGGGAACATTGGGCCGTCTACTTAATGATACCATTATGGGGCATAATTTAAATCAAACATTAATCAACCTAAAATACACCACCAATGACGCCCAAGAGACCATGCACAAACTAAACGCTCTTGTAGAAAGTTTTGACACCAAAGAAAGTGTTGTCGGAACCTTATTGAGTGATCCGCTATCCGGAGAAAAAATCCGCAATGTACTTAACCATTTAGAAAATTCATCTATAGAAATTGAGAAAACAGCCAAAAACCTCAACACGGTAGTTGACCGTATTAATGGTGGTGACGGAGCTATTAACTATCTATCTACAGATACCACATTGGTACATCAGCTTCAAAATTCAATGAAAAATGTAGATGAAGGTGTGCTGAAGTTCAATGAAAATATGGAGGCATTAAAACATAATTTCTTGACCCGTGGTTATTTCAAAAAACAGGAAAAGCAGAAAGAAAAAGAACAGAAAGAATAATGTAAAACAATAACAGTCCGCTTTAAATTCATGCGTTCATGATTTGTGTCATACATCATTTTTATATACTGTAATACCTTCATACCCTCAAAACAATTACAGGGTAGAAATTAGTGCTTCTCCCAATTGATTGCGATGTATATTTTTTTTACATAAAAAAGAATAAAGTATCACTAAATATTCAATAAAATGAATTCAAAAATCACATCTATTTCGGCTCTCGAGATATTGGACTCTCGAGGAAACCCTACACTAAAGGCGTATGTAACTTTAGATGATGGAACCAGAACTTCTGCTTCCGTACCTTCAGGAGCATCAACCGGTATGAACGAAGCTTTAGAACTGCGCGATGACGAAAAACGTTACAGCGGAAAAGGCGTTCAAAAGGCTGTAGAAAACGTTAATAAAAAGATAGCTGCAGCCCTAACAGGAATGCATGCCGTTGACCAAAAAGATATTGATTACACCATGATTGCATTAGATGGTACCGAGAATAAATCTCAGCTTGGTGCCAATGCTATTTTGGGCGTTTCCATGGCAGTTGCTAAAGCGGCAGCCGTTTCATCTAACCTTCCGCTATATCGTTATTTGGGCGGATCCAATACCTTACGTGTTCCCGTGCCGTGCATGAATATCCTAAACGGTGGCGAACATGCAGATAATAGTGTAGATTTTCAAGAGTTCATGCTCGTACCACACGGAGCTCCAGATTTTAAGGAAGGGTTATGTTACGTTGCAGAAACTTTTCATGTACTAAAAAAAATATTGAAAGATAAAGGCCTCGCTACCAGTGTTGGTGATGAAGGCGGATTTGCACCTAATTGCGCAAGCAATGAAATAGCTATAGAATTTATTATTGCAGCAATTGAACAAGCAGGGTACCAACCTGGTATAGATTTGTCTGTTGCTATTGATAGTGCTGCCAATTCCTTTTCTCCTAATTTGGATAACAAGTATGACCTTACAAAGTCAGGTGCCGGTAAAATGACGACTGATGAGCTTATTGACCTGTCTGGCGAGTGGTTAAAAAAATATCCTATCATCTCATGGGAAGACCCCCTTTCTGAAGGTGATTGGGATGGATTTGCAAAATTCACCAAAAAATTTGGAGATAAAATTGAAGTAGTTGGTGATGACATTTTTGTTACCAACAGAAAATATATTAGTAGAGGAATTAGCGAGAAAACCGCTAATTCGGCACTTATTAAATTAAATCAGATTGGGTCGGTTACAGAAACCATAGAAGCAGTACGCATGTGTCGTGAAGCCGGATGGCGTTATTTTCTATCTCACCGCTCAGGAGAAACTGAAGATACTTTTTTAGCAGATTTTGCAGTGGCTATGGATGGTGGACATTTAAAATCTGGTTCTGCATGTAGAGGTGAACGTGTTGCTAAATACAACCGTTTATTAGAAATAGAACATGAGCTTAAAGGGCTCTCAGAATATCGTTGGAAATAAATAAGTATCTTATCAAATACAAGAACATTTCTTGGAAGTAAATGCTATATTTATATAGTTTAGATCATGCATTTTTATAATAAATTAGAATTATGATGGACATATCAGTTAGCGAAAGTACCCGCGTTCTTAGAAATAATTATAACGGTTATCTCTCCTATATTGCAGATGAAAAACCTTATGTGATTCCTATCACCTACTTTTTTGATGCTGAAGACAACAGTATCATAAGCTATACAGCAGAAGGGCATAAAATAGATGCCATGCGGAAAAATGATTCTGTTTCTGTACTAGTGGAACAAGTACATTCTATGGTTAATTGGGAATCCACTCTTATTCACGGTACTTTTGAAGAGCTTGATGGTTCTACAGCTAAGCAAAAATTACATTTGTTTACAGAAGGTATTAAAGCCATTATACATCGAAAAGAACATAAAAACCCTGAGTTCATCAATGAATTTTCTAGTAAGTCCTATACTAGAGGAAACCCTATTGTATACAAGATAAATATCCTTGAGATTACCGGTAAGCGTCGGGAGACTTAGAAAAAAATTTCAAAAATTAAATTGAGAATCAATTCTTGATGTTGATAGTTATCAAAAACTGTTTTAAAATGTGTTACGGTATTAAAACTCGTGATTCATTTTAAAACAGTTTTTTTATACCCAATCCTATTACCTGCCCTTCTTTATAGCCGTCAAAACGGACCTTATTATATAATAAATCTTTATTATTCTTCTCTGCGCATTGTGTGTCTTTTGTCCATTTAGCATTCTCACTAACTAACCATTTAGCACAGGTCTTATTCCGTGTAACAAAGAAATCTTTTTAAAAGAAAAAACATAGAAAAAAGTGATATTTAAATAAGAAATAACTTACTAAAAATCATCGTAACTATTTAATAATCAAAATTATATAAATAATATTCTTCTGCATGATTTGTATCATAAATACAAATAACACTACCTCCTACTTTTGTATAAAATTAAGGCCGTCATCAGTAAAGATGGTTCGTACTAAAAGTCAATATAATGAAACGTTGCTCAATAATTTTACTAGCTTTTATGCTCTTACCAATAAGCTGGGCCTATTCTCAAACTTTAGAGTTAGACTACTGTCAAGAGAGAGCCAGATCTCTTAGTCCTATTAAAAAACAGGAGCTATTATATGAAACCCAAGCAAATTTGAATATTAAAAATTTGAATACTCTAAACCTACCGCAATCACGTTTAAATGGCACGTATAATTACCTATCGGATGTATTGGATATTGGTATTGATATTGCAGGATTGGATATCGCAGAAATCCCTCAAAATCAATACACCTTAACATTAGATATATCTCAAAAAATTTATGACGGGGGTTATGTAAAAAATGCCAAAAAAATGCAAGAAGCACAATTAGCTGCCAATGTAAAGGGAATGGAGGTTGATTTGTTTGAGATAAAGGGAATGATAAACACGCTTTATTTTAATGCACTGGTTTATCAAGAAAATGAAAAATTACTAGGTACTGTAGTAGACGAATTGAATAAGCAACTTAAAAAAATAAATTCTCAAGTAGAAAATGGTGCTATGCTTAAGAGTAACGCCAACATTCTTAATCAGCAAATATTAAAAATTCAACAACAAATATTAGAAGTGCAATTAGGCCGTAAGGCAATGATAGATATGTTAAGCGATTGGATAGGAGAACCTATTTCTCCTGATGCCGAATTTACACTACCACTTATAGCAGACCATAATTAAGCCAAGATATAAGTAGGCCAGAACAGCAATATTTTGATTTGATGGAGGAAAATTTAGAATCTCAAAAAAAAGTATTGAATGCCCAAGTTTTGCCTAGTCTGTCTGGTATAGCTCAGTTAGGAGTCGGGAGCCCTAACCCTTTAAATTATTTTGAAACGGATGCCACAGAATATTATGTAGTTGGAGCAAGATTGAAATGGAATTTTTGGGATTGGAAACAAACATCCCGAAAAAGAAAGTACTAGAAATTAACAAAGAAATTCTCTCCAGTAAAAAAGAGGACTTTGAAAAGAAAATCAACATAGCATCGATCCGTGACAAATCTAGTATTGACACCTATAGCCAACTTATAGAAAAGGATAAAAAAATATTAGAGCTACAGGAAGATATCGTTAGAAAAAGCTATTCCCAATTTCAAAATGGTGTAATCACATCAACAGAATACATCATAGAAGTTAACAAAAGAACTGAGGCCCAATTGAATCTTCAGATACATGGAATACAAAAAATACAATCAGAAATTAATTACCTGACTACTAAAGGAAATTTGTAACCATTAAATAAACAAAAAAATGAAATATTTTATAGGTGTTATCATTTTATGCTTTGGACTTATAAGCTGCTCCGGCGAGAAATTATCGGATGCATACGGCAATTTTGAAGCAGATGAAGTGATTGTTGGCTCTGAAGGCCAAGGCAAAATACTTTCCTTTAATGTAAAGGAAGGAGAGCAAATAAAAGCGGGTGCTATAGTGGGTTATATTGATACTATGCAGCTATCCCTTAAAAAACAACAGTTGGTTGCAAGCATCAATTCGGTCACAGCGCAAACCATGGATGTTCAAAGTCAGTTAAACATTTACAGGGAACAGAAAAACAATATTCTACGTGAAAAGCGCAGAGTAGAACATATGTTGATGGATGAAGCAGCTACCCAAAAAGAACTAGACAATATAACTGGAAATATAGAGGTGGTAGACCGTGAGATTGAAGCGGCCCGTAAAAAATTAGAAACCGGTAATAGAGGCATTCTAAGCCAAATAGAACCCATAGAAAAACAAATAGATCAGATTAATGATCAAATAAACAAAAGCCTAATTATTAATCCTGTTTCTGGAACGGTTCTTACTAAATATTCCGAAGAAATGGAGTTGGCCGGTTATGGCACGCCCCTATACAAAATTGCAGGGTTAGATGAAATCACACTCAAGGTTTATGTGAGCGGTGATCAACTACCTCATATAAAACTAGGGCAAGAAGTAGAAGTGTTGATTGATGACACTAAAAAAGAAAACCGCTCTTTAAAGGGTACCATTAAATGGATTGCTTCCGAAGCTGAGTTTACCCCAAAAATTGTTCAAACTAAAGACGAAAGGGTAGATATGGTTTATGCTGTTAAAGTGCTTGTCGTGAATGATGGGTACTTAAAAATTGGTATGCCTGGAGAAATAAATTTCATGAGTAGTTCTGAAAAGGACTGATCAGTTGAGAAAAAATAAATGTAACGGTTAAGACAAAACGATGACTCCAATTTCAGCAGAAAATATTGTAATGAATTATGGTAAGGTCAAAGCATTGGACGCAGTTTCCCTAAAGGTGGAAAAAGGCGAATTGTTTGGACTTATTGGTCCTGACGGTGCTGGAAAAACCAGTCTTATCAAGATTCTAGGCACGCTACTATTGGCAAATAGTGGTACTGCTGAAATAGAAGGGATGGATGTTGTAAAACAATACCAAAATATACGCCGACAAATTGGGTACATGCCCGGAAAATTTTCGCTATATCAAGATCTAACGGTTGAAGAGAATCTTAACTTTTATGCCTCCATTTTTGGAACAACTCTAGAAGAGAACTACGATCTTATCAAGGACATATATAAGCAGATCGAGCCTTTTAAAAAACGAAGAGCAGGTAAACTCTCTGGCGGGATGAAACAAAAATTAGCTCTTTCATGTGCTTTGATTCACAAACCCAAAGTACTGTTTTTAGATGAGCCTACTAGAGGTGTTGACCCTGTTTCCAGACAAGACCTTTGGGACATGCTTCAAAGTTTAAAGAAAGATAACATCACAATCTTGGTTTCCACAGCCTATATGGAAGAGGCCCTTCTCTGCGATCGAATATCCCTTATGGATCATGGTAAAATATTGGCTACGAATAGCCCTGACGGACTTATCGCAAATTTTGAAAAGCCATTGTACGCCATACGTTCTGGAAACTCCTTTAAAATCATTAAAAAACTAAAGGATTATGAGCATGCCAACTCAGTTTATCCTTTTGGAGATTGGGTTCATTATACGGACAAACGTGATACGATTGACCCATTAGAAATAAAATCCTATCTGGAGAATAATGATACCACCAATGTTGAAATAAAACAAATAAAAGCAAGCGTTGAAGATTGCTATATGTCACTTACCTCTAAAAATCAAAATTATGAGCCAGCCTGAAAAAGCATATAGCATTAGTGTTGAAAATCTGACCAAAAAATTCGACGATTTTGTGGCTGTGGATAAAATTACATTCAATGTGAAAAAAGGCGAAATATTCGGTTTTTTAGGAGCTAACGGCGCAGGTAAAACAACTGCTATGCGTATGCTCATTGGGGTATTAGAACCTACTAGTGGTAAAGGCGAAGTAGCGGGCTTTGATATCTTTAAAAACTCTAGAAAGCTCAAAAAGCACATTGGCTATATGAGCCAAAAATTCTCTTTATATGATGATTTAACAGCAAAAGAGAACATGCGTTTTTTTGGTGGAATCTACGGTCTTACTAATAAAGAAATTCGCAATCGCACCAAAGAATTATTAACCCATTTTGGGATGGAACATATTGAAAAAGAACGCGTAAGCTCCTTACCCTTGGGTTGGAAGCAAAAACTAGCGTTCTGTACTGCTTTGATGCATAAACCGGATGTAGTCTTTTTGGATGAACCTACTAGTGGCGTTGACCCATCTATAAGAAGGCAGTTTTGGGAAATGATCTATGAAACTGCAGAAGGTGGTGTAACTGTTTTAGTAACTACCCATAATATGGATGAAGCCGAATATTGTCATCGAATCTCAATGATGGTAGCCGGAAAAATGATAACAGTAGATACGCCCCAAAACTTAAAAGATAAATATAAGCTTGAAACAATGGGAGAAGTATTTCTTCATTTGGCAAGAGGTTATGAAAAAGAACATGCAAATACTGCAAGCTGAACTGGCTTAAGTTATTGAAGTTATAAAAAAGTAAAATGAAAAATTTCAAGATATTCAAAGGACTTGTTCGTAAGGAGTTTCTCCATATCCTAAGAGATTGGCGTTCCTTAACAATGCTATTGGGCATACCCATAGTCCTGGTACTGCTATTTGGTTCTGTAATGACCATGGAAATCAAGGATGCTAATATTGCAGTTGTAGATCATGCCAAGGACCACGATTCAAAAGAACTGATCAATTTAATTAGCACTTCTGAATTTTTTAAATTGGTAAAATACCTGGATACTTCTGATGAGATTGATGAAGAATTTAAAAAAGGTACCATTCGTATGGCCTTCGTTTTTGATAAAGACTTTGGCTATAAATTACACCACGAAGGTCATGCACAGATACAATTAATTGCTGATGGATCCAAGATATTGACCTCCCCTAGCCTTATCTCCTATGGTAAAATTATAATCAATAAACATATTGCAAGTAAAAATCCGCCAAGCAGAGCCGGATACTACATTATACCCACAGTACGTATGATGTATAACAAGAATCTTAATGGTAGGTATATGACGGTACCTGGTATTATGTCTACGGTCATTTTACTCGTAGGAGCATTAATGACCTCGTTATCAATTACTAAAGAAAAAGAGTTAGGTACTCTGGAGTTACTTTTAAGTACGCCCATAAATAGATTTCTAATCATGTTTGCCAAAATAGTGCCCTATCTAATAACCTCTTTTATTAGTGCATTATCTATTATTTGGGCAGCAAAATATGTGTTTGAGGTACCTGTTTCAGGGAGTATGGGACTTTTACTATTGAATACTGTTCTCTACATTCTTACAGCTCTTGCCTTGGGTTTGTTGATTTCTACTTTCGCAAATTCTCAGCTAACAGCTATGATGATTACTATGACCTTATTGATGCTGCCCACAGAAGTTTTATCGGGAATGACTTTCCCTACAGATAGTCTTCCTGTGGTGTTACAATGGTTAGGGAAATTACTGCCTTCCACTTGGTTTAATATTATAAGTAAAGGTATCCTGCTACAAGGCGCTAAGGGCGGTAGTCTTTTCTTTGAAACAACCATCCTCGTAGTCATGGTAATGGTGTTTTATTTCTGGAGTGTTATACGGTTTAAACCAAGACTCCAATAAGAATTAACAGTTAAAATAAAGAGAGATGCGTATCATAAGATTCATCATCGTTAAAGAATTTATCCAGATTTTCCGGAATCCACTGTTGGTACTCATTATTTTGTCTCAACCTTTCATACAGGTTCTTCTATTGGGTACAGCTGGGGGTGATATTAATTATGCCAGTGTTTATGTAGTAGATGAGGATTTGTCAGCTACCTCTAGAGAGATTATTTCTAAAATGGAGGGTTCAGATTTCTTTGATATCAGAGGGGCTGCTCTAACTATGGATGAAGCCTATAAAGTAATGGAGTACAAAAACATTAATCTGATTGTACATTTTCCTCCAAATTTCGAAAAAAAACTAATCAAAGAACATAGCAGTAAAGTGCAGTTAGTTACTAATGCTATTGATGCTATTACCGCCAGTCTTACCTATGCGTACTCCAGCGAAATCATAGGCGCTGTAAATAAAGATGTAGCAATTAAATGGGCTGCCAAAAGCTTATCAAATAAAGCATCAACAGTTAGTATTCCCTATTCTTACTGGTATAATAGAGCGCTAATTAGTCAGTATATCATGGTGCCAGCTATGTGCGTAGCAATGGTTGTTATGATAACAATTCTATTGTCAGGAATGAATATCGTAAAAGAAAAAGAAATAGGCACCATGGAACAATTGAATGTGACTCCCATGAGAAAGACTCATTTTATTATGGGAAAAATTATTCCGGTTTGGATTATTAACATTGTTCTTCTTGCCATTGGTTTAATTTTAAGTAGCCTTGTATTTCACGTACCTGTAGTAGGAAGTCTGTGGCTTGTTTTCTTTTTATCGGGTGTTGTAATGTTCCTGCTTTTGGCAGTAGGCGTATTAATCTCGGTAATTTCCAACACCCAACAACAAGCTATGTTTTTCACCTTTTTTATTATCATGATATTTGTGATTTTTGGTGATTTTATAACACCTATTGACAATATGCCTTCATGGGGTAAAGCGATGGCTGATTTAAACCCACAAGCCTATTATTCCAGAATGATTCACTTGGTAATTACAAAAGGTAGTGGTATAAAGGATATTTTACCTGACCTGTTAAAAGTATCTGGTTTAACCTTTGCTACCCTAGCTGTTTCACTATGGATTTTTAATAAAAAAGACTAAAGATAATAGGCTTAAATTTATGCCTCTACCACAATTATATCAAGAAAATCTCTAGATAAAATTGAAAATATAAACGCAAAAAATAAGGCAATCGTAATTAACGATTGCCTTATTTTTTTTACTTATTAGAAGGAATTAATTCTTAATCTTTCTTTAAGGCCGTAAAACCAGAGACTACATCAAAAAGCTCTTCGTCTATGGAACTTTGTCTTAAACGGTGGTAGGTATTACCAATATCATCTAACAGTTCTTCAATGTTTTTTTCTGCACGTTGCATGGCATTCAACCTACTTAAATTTTCACTAGCCAAAGATTCCGTACAGGTCTTAAAAAGCGTTACAAAGAGATATTCTCTAATTAAACGGCGTATAAGCTTATTACTATCACCAATAACTTCTGGTGTTTTGGGGGTAGGCCATTTTAACTGTGCTTTCTGCTGACGCCATTCTGCATCTAAGGGTAATAAACGTAATTTTTCTTGTTCGTAAGACCCTTCGTTTACCAAGTGATTATGGAAAAGGTAATACTCATCCACATTTCCATTTTCTTGGTTTTCCTCTACCTGTACCAAAATTGAACCAATAAGAGCGGTAATGGCATTTATAGAATTTGGAAGGTTAAACTGTTTGGTCACGGTCATTCCCATATCCGCTAGTAATAACGGTACCCGTACACCAACGGTCCAGATTTCCAATTTACCTCCGTGAGTAGATAAAGATTCTTGGACGTATTGCGAAAGGGAGTCATTAAACTGCCCAACAAAACCTTGGTCTGATCCAAAAACAATAGCGCAAATAGACTTTTCTCTTTTAATAGTGTTCTCGTTCTGTCTAGGATCTTGTTTGTCCAAACCAATATCTTTTAAATATGCTACAAGTCCTAAAGACACATTGGACCAATAATCATCCAACGATTCCATGGCCCTTTCATATTGACCAATATTAGCGGCAGCCATAGCCTTCATGGTACGCACTATGGAGTTTAGATCTTTGGCTCCGTTAATTTGTCTTGTTAAGCTTTCCAGCGAATCCATAGCGATTATTTTTAGTAGTTACTCTGCCTTTTGAAATTCCTTGAGTGCAGTTTTTGTAGCCGCCAACATACTTTCTCGGCCTGCATCATCTAATCCCTTATCGGAATACAAACTTTTTTGAATAGCTTCTGGTATAGCGCCTATACTTTTTATCACCGCCTTTTCTGCTTCGCGCATATTTTCAATCGAAATCGTATCAAAAAGACCTTGGGTTAGCGTTAGAAGCACCCCTATCTGTTCTGCTACGGACAACGGTTGTAGTTCATTTTGTTTAAGAATCTCCCGAATACGTTTACCGTGTTCAATAACATTTTTTGTTTCTTCATCTAAATGAGAGCCAAAACGAGCAAAAGTTTCCAATTCTTCAAACTGTGAAAATCCTAGTTTTAAATCACCCGCAATGGCTCGGTAGGCAGGTAATTGCGCCTTACCACCAACACGAGAAACCGATTTACCAACCTCAACCGCAGGTAAAATACCCAATTCAAATTGTTTAGGCGATAGATAAATTTGCCCATCGGTAATTGAAATTAGATTGGTAGGTATATACGCCGAAATATTCTGTGCCTCAGTTTCAATTATAGGAAGTGCGGTCAACGAACCACCTCCCAGTTCTTCGCTTAAATGCGTAGAACGCTCCAATAATCGGGAATGGATGTAAAATATATCTCCATGTGAACGCCTCACGTCCGGGTGGTCTTTTCAACAAAAGTGAAAGCTCACGATAGGCTCTGGCGTGGTTCGTTAAATCATCATATACAATGAGTACATCTTTGCCCATTTCCATAAAATACTCCGCTATACTAGTAGCTGCATAGGGAGCAATATATTGTAATCCCGGGGAATCGTTTCCTTCTGTAACCATTACGATGGTATACTCCATTGCCCCATTTTCTTTTAAATCTGCAATAACTTTAGCTACCGCAGAAGCCCGTTGCCCAATAGCACAGTAGACACAGATAACATCTTTATCTTTTTGATTAACAATGGTGTCCAATGCAATAGCGGTCTTACCCGTTTGCCGGTCTCCCAAAATCAATTCCCGTTGTCCGCGCCCTATTGGGATCAGTGCATCTATAACTTTAATCCCCGTTTGCAAAGGCATGCTTACCCCAGAGCGATCCATAATAGGTGTAGCGCTCCGCTCTATAGGCAATCTTTTTTCATAGGAAATAGCACCTTTATCATCCATAGGTTCTCCCAAAGGCCCTATCACTCTTCCAAGGAGTGCTTTGCCTACAGGAACATCCATTACGCGATTTGTGCGTTCTACAAGGTCTCCAGCATCTAAATCGGAATCTTCACCTAAAAGAATGGCGCCTATTTCGTCTTCTTCAATACTAAAGGCTATACCATACAAATTACCATGGGAATTTTAATAACTCCTCATAACCTACGTTGGGCAAACCTGAGACTTTTACCACACCGGCAGAAACACTGGTAACACGGCCTACCTCTTTTGGCGCCAGATTAAACTCGTGCTCTTTTGTATGCTTTGCAAGTTCATCAAACGTATCGTTTACCAAACTTTTATAATCTGTTGCGCCCATGTCATTTCATTTTCGATTATTCTTTCGTGTCCATTTCAACCTTTTTACCGGCTTCAATATCTTCTTCAAGAGATTTTAAATAGTCCGTAACACTCCAAGATAGTTTGTACCCATTGGTTAAAATCTCAATACCATTTATCAATTCTGGCCTTATGGTTTTAAACTCGTAGGTATTCTCTGTTTTCAACAACCCACCTATTGTTTTTTGTATAACACCTTGCTGATTGGCGGAAAGGGCAAAAGCACTTTGTACCAATATGGGCTTACCTCCTTTTAGAGCCTCAGAAAATTTTGCTTTCTCCTGGGCTTGTAGGTCATTTATTTTTTTCAAAAAGACATCTACGGTTTGCCCTTCTAAGCTAACAGAAGAGAGGTCTGTCAATGTTTTTCTTGCAATGTCAAGAACCTCCCCTTTTAACCTTTTAGCCATGTTATTATTTTTATTAGCTTGATCTTCAGCAAAAGCTTTTTCTAATCTATCCTTGAGTTCATTAGCTTCATTCCTTGCATTTTCTTTAAGCTTATCTCCTTCGGATTTGGCTTCTGCAGCGGCCTTTTGCATTAATTCATCCCTTTCTTTATTGAAAATTTCATTTTTATGGTTGAATTCATCCTTAGCTTTTGCTGCCTCTTTTTTCTGAGATTCGGCATCCAAGAGTTTGTTCTTTATATTAGTTTCCCGTTCATCTATTGAAGATAAAATAGGTTGATAAAGAAAACGTTTCAATAACCACATTAACACCAAAAAATTGATGATTTGAGCTATTACGGTAAACCAGTCGATTTTCATATTTTAGGTATTAAGCGATGAAATGGTTCCAGAAAGGATTTGCAAAAATCAAGATCATTGAAATCACAAAACAATAGATTGCCAATGATTCTAGCATGGCCAGACCCACAAAAAGGGTACGCGTAACGGTCTGACTTGCATCTGGCTGCTGGGCCATTGAACTTAAAGCTGTTGAAATAGATTTACCCTGACCCAAAGCAGGTATCATACAGCCAATTCCTGTTGTTATTCCGGCTGTAATGATAGAGACCATTGCGATTATTGTAGTATTATCCATAGTATTAAATTTTATAGTTTTTATTTTAAATTTTCAATTGAGATTCCCTTCTTATTAAGTTTCTGCTACTATTAATTTATTAGCCTTATCCTTTCGCCGTGACTTCTTCTTGTCTGATTCTTCGGTTGCCGCAGCGATATAAACTGTTGCTAAAATGCTAAAGATGTACGCCTGTATAATTCCTGTAATTAATCCTAATACGGTCATTAACACCGGAAAAAACAATGGGGCAATACTTAAGAGAATAGTTACAATCAAACCACCACTCATAATATTACCAAAGAGACGAACAGCCAATGCCAACGTTCGTGATATTTCGCTAATGATATTAAAAGGTAGCATGATGAATGTTGGCTCTATAAATGTTTTCAAATATTGCAAAACACCATTCTCTGCTATACCAAAAATGGGTGTTGCAAGAAAGACACAAATGGCCAAAGCTGCTGTTGTAGACAATGAACTTGTAGGAGGTTCATAACTTGGAAAAATAATACACAAATTGGCAAAAGCTATAAAAATGAACAGTGTTCCTATAAAACCTAAAAACTTCTCAGATTTCTTAAGTCCAACTTCTTTTATCTGTTCATTCATACCGGTTACCAGCATTTCTAAAATGCATTGCCACCGCGATATCTTTAAATCGGTACGGAGTTTTCTGGTTACCAAAACGGACACAAGCACCAATACAAACATTAATACCCAAGTGGTAACCAATGTAAGATTGATGGTGATAAAGCCATTTTGCCAAAAAATCGTTTCGTCAGGACTAAGTTCCATTTTAATACTCTTTTTCTAGTTCTATTGGTTTCATCTCTTTGGTTTTGGTCATACGAATCACAATAAACCGAGCGCTTATAAAACCCAAGAGGCAAATCAACATATACTTAAAATTGTTTTGGCCCATGTAATAGAAACCCAAAAGGGTAAGCCCCACCCTTGTGAACAAACTTCCCAAATACCATAATACCGGCTTTGGGGAGGATAACATCTTCTTTGAAGTAAACCATAGCCCTCCAAAAAATAGAAAGCCTAAGCAAGAGCCGCCAAATAGAACCATTAAGGTCATTACTAAATCATTCATCTTTCTTATTTTTATGTTCGTGCATTGATTTGTTTTCTTTGTCTATCCATTGCCAAGCAAGGACACAACCAACAAACAGCCCCGCTAGCAATAAGGTTAGTGTCCAAGAAAAAGTCTGCGGATATCTCTGATCTAACCATACCCCAACAACGGCTCCTAATACGGTTGGTACTGCAACGGACCAACCCACCATTCCGAATGTGCCAAAACCTCTCCACTCACTCCTTTTCTCTTCATTTCTGGCATGCAACATTTGCCTTTCTTTGCTATCCACTTGATCTATGAAGCCTTTTTCCCTTTTCTTATCCTCCGTATTTTTGCTCATGACTGACGAAGTTTTTTAATCCCATGAATAAATTCACTTTCTAGTTTGGCAACGGCCTTCCGCACATCTCTTTCCTCTTCATCTAAATTCACAAACTGACTTTCTACGGCACTTCTAAGTTTTCCTAAATCAGCTCCTGCAATTGCATTTCGCACGGATATCTCTACAAAACTGTCTCTCTTTGTGAGTATACCTTCATCCATTGCTACATAATGTTCTTGGCCATCCCTAGTCTCATAGGTCAATATGCCAGGTACCAGAGCAGCTACACAATCTAACCTGTGAGGTAAAAATCCGTATGAACCGGCATTGGTATCTACTACAATGCGGAGCACTCCAGAGATTTTAAGAAATATCTTAAACGGAAGTAAAATATGTAACTCCATTATTTTTAGTTCTAGATCTATACTTTAGCGGTAACATTTGTTTTCTCCTCATCCGGTTTCTTTTCCGCTTTCTTAGGTTCTTTTTTAGCCTTTTCTATAGCTTCATTAATAGTACCCACCATATAAAAAGCACTCTCCGGTAAATCTTTAAATTCATCCTTAAGAATACGTTCGCAACCATCAAGGGCATCTTCTAATTTCACTCCTTTTCCTTTGAGTCCGCTAAACTGTTCCGTTGTAAAGAAGGGTTGTGTAAAGAACCTTTCTAAACGCCTTGCTCGGTTTACAGTAGCACGATCCGTTACAGAAAGTTGCTCCAAACCCAACATGGCAATGATGTCCTTTAGCTCTTCATATTGGGCCAATGTTTGTTTTATTTGCTGTAGAAGGTGGTAGTGACGTTCACCAATAACAGTTGGTGTTGCCATTTTGGAGCTGGACTGCAATAAATCTATTGCAGGAAAAAGCCCTTCACCTGCTCTTTTTCTTGATAAGGTAATTGACGCCGAAAGGTGAGAAAATGTATGTACCGCAGCAGGATCCGTAAGGTCATCCGCAGGAACATAAACTGCCTGTATACTGGTGATGGCCCCCGTATTGGTATTCGCAATACGTTCTTCAAATTTGGAAAGCTCGGTACCCAAAGTTGGTTGGTAGCCCAATCTTGACGGCATTTGCCCCATAAGACCGGAAACTTCCATTCCTGCTTGAATAAAACGAAACACATTATCTACAAGTAACAGCACATCACGATGTTCGTCATCCCTAAAATATTCAGCCATAGTTAAAGCCGCATGACCTACCCTAAAACGGGCTCCAGGGGGTTCGTTCATCTGCCCGAACATCATCACCATATCTTTTAAAACATCGGCCTTTTTCATATCATGGTACAGTTCATGCCCTTCTCTGCAGCGTTCACCAATACCACAAAACATACTTATACCTTGGTGATACCCTACCATATTATGTATCATCTCGGTTAGTAACACGGTTTTACCAACACCGGCACCACCAAACAAACCTGCGTTACCGCCATGTTGTAAAGGCACCATTACATCAATCGCTTTTATTCCTGTTTCAAAAATTTCAGATTTTGTAGACCGTTTTGATAACGGTGGTGGCAATTGGTGTACACTTTTACGGGGTAATTTTGGTAAAGCTTCTCCGTGATCAATGGTATTTCCAAAAACATCGAACATGCGGCCCATAATCTCCTTGCCTATTGGAACGGATAACTGTCCGCCATCTGTTTCCGCTCTCATTCCCCTTGCCAAACCTTGCGTTGGGGTTAAGGCTATACCTCTAATTCTATGGTCATCTAATTGTGACAACACCTCAATAGCAATGGCATTATCAGGCCCTGTGTGTATTAAAGTATTTATAGAGGGTAAATCCTTATCGAACCAAATATCTACAACACTTCCAAGCACGGCAACTACTTTACCTACTATTGATTTACTGATGTTATTTTTTGAGACTGTTACCATAATTCTCTGGTGTATATGAAACAGTAAAAGTATGATCCAAAACTGCTACTTGCCATGACCTAGGTCATGACGCATTTTTTTTCCTCCATGACCTAGGTCATTTTCATTGGCAAGGAAACATCGGAGATTCGTAGTCTATAATCTTGGCCGGAGACGACCTTTAAAATATATAGCGATGAAAAATTACATACGTCACTTTAGTGAAATTGACATTAACGATGTACCAACTGTAGGAGGTAAAAATGCCTCTCTCGGAGAAATGTTTCAAAAGCTAACCTCTAAAGGAGTCCAGATTCCTGATGGCTTTGCTACTACAGCAGAAGCGTATTGGCACTTTCTGCAAGAAGTACACATTCAGGAAGAGATTTTTGGTCTTTTAGCAAAGTTGAATACTACAGATTTTTCGAACTTAAAGGAGATTGGTGCTAGCGTAAGGAAAGCTATTTTAGATACAGAACTTCCAAAAGATCTTAAAGATGCTATTGAAGAAGGATACGACGCCCTATCTAAAAAATATAAAGGTGATATTTCGTTAGCGGTAAGAAGTAGCGCTACCGCAGAAGATTTACCCACGGCGAGTTTTGCGGGCCAACAAGACAGTTATTTAAACGTAAAAGGAATAGATGAGCTTGTTGATGCTTGTAAAAGATGTTACGCATCACTATTTAATGACCGTGCAATAAAATACAGAGAAGATAACAACTTTGACCATACTAAAGTAGCGTTATCCATTGGTATACAAATGATGGTACGTTCAGATTTGGCTGCTTCCGGAGTAAACTTCACTTTAGATCCAGACACTGGTTTTGACCAAGTGGTAATGGTTTCCAGCATATATGGTTTGGGCGAAAATATTGTACAGGGCAGCATTAACCCAGATGATTATTTTGTTTTTAAACCCAGCTTAAAGAATGGTATTGAACAACCTATTGTATCTAGACGTTTGGGGAGCAAAGAAAAAACCATGGTCTATGATACATCTGGTAGTGGTACTATAAATCTTGATACTCCTATGGAGAAACAAGAACAATATGTACTTACTGATGCCGAAGTAGTAAAACTAGCGCAGTGGTCATTAATTATTGAAGATCACTACAAACGTCCTATGGATATTGAATGGGCAAAAGACGGACAAACAAATGAGCTTTTCATAGTCCAAGCTAGACCGGAAACTGTTCAGAGTGCGAAAACGAATAAACTAAAAATCAACACTTATACCTTACTTAAAAAAGGTAAAGAGCTTACTCACGGAATGGGCTTGGGTAACAAAATAGCATCGGGTAAAGCCCGCATATTACTTAGCCCAGCAGAATCTGATAAACTTCAAAGAGGTGAAATATTGGTTACCGAACGTACCAATCCCGATTGGGATCCGATTCTTAAAAAAGCAGCGGGTATTGTTACAAATCAAGGTGGGCGAACCAGCCATGCGGCTATTGTTGCCCGTGAAGTTGGTGCTGCCGCAATAGTAGGAAGTAACAATGCTACAGAAGTGATTAAAGACGGACAAGAAATTACCATTTCTTGCGCAGAAGGCGATACAGGTGTCGTTTATGATGGTCTTTTAGAATGGAACGAAACCGAAGTGGACCTAACTACCTTAGGAAAGCCAAAAACGCAACCTATGCTTATTTTGGCAGATCCAGACCAAGGCATTCAAATTTTCGTTTTATCCTTCTGAAGGAGTTGGATTGATGCGTATGGAGTTCGTTATCAACAACTCTATTCAAATTCACCCTATGGCCTTAAAACATTTTGATACGTTGAAAGATCAAGCGGTTAAAGATAAAATTCAGAAACTAACACACCACTACCCAGACAAGTCAGATTATTTTGTACACAAACTTGCCGAAGGTATTGGAACAATAGCTGCAGCCTTTTATCCAAAAGATGTCATTGTTCGTACCAGTGATTTTAAAACCAACGAATATGCCAGCTTAATTGGTGGCTCAGAGTTTGAGCCTGTTGAGTCAAATCCAATGTTAGGTTTTAGGGGCGCTTCTAGATATTACAATCCTAAGTACCAAGATGCTTTTGAACTAGAATGTAAAGCACTAAAAAGAGTACGGGAAACTATGGGGTTGACCAACGTAAAAATTATGATTCCATTCTGCCGTACACTAAAAGAAGCTGCAAAAATAGTAGCCGTTTTAGAGAAAAACGGTTTGAAAAGAGGTGAAAATGGACTTCAGATTTACATGATGACAGAGATACCTAACAACATCATCTTAGCAGAACAATTTGCTGAGTTCTTTGATGGATTTTCAATTGGTTCAAACGATTTGACACAATTGACCTTAGGTGTAGACAGAGATTCTGAATTGTTGAGTGACATCTTTGACATCAACGATATAGGAGTTAAAAAAATGATTGCCATGGTTATTCAATCTGCTCGTAAGACCAACACCAAAATTGGACTTTGCGGTCAGGCACCAAGTGATTTTCCCGAGTTTGCACAGTTCCTTGTAGAACAAGGCATTAACTCCGTATCCTTTAATCCTGATGCATTGATTTCAGGTATTAAAAACATTAATAAGGCTGAGAAAAGCAAGACTGCATACGGAATGGCAGAAAGCAGCAACTAATATCTCTTTAGAATTCTAAAATGAAAATAGCAATATTCAACGTCCATAATTGGGAAAAAGACTATTTACAAAATGCAAGTAATGGCAAGCACACTTTAAAAATGTTTGATACCTATCTGACTTTAAATACGGTTGATTTAGCTAAAGATTGTGATGCCATATGCATTTTTACAGAAGACAATGCATCTGCACCCATCTTAGATAGGTTGCATGAACTTGGTATTAAATATGTAGCCCTACGTTCGGCCGGTTTTAATAACATAGATGTGCCGCATGCAAAAAAATTGGGTATTCGCATGGCGCGGGTACCTGAATATTCTCCCTACGCCATTGCCGAATTTACGGTAGGTGTTATGCTTGCCCTTAACCGAAAATTAGTCAGAACCCACTACCGGATTATGGAAATGAATTTTTCATTAAACGGGCTGGTTGGTTTTGATATGAATGGCAAAACGGTGGGCATTATAGGCACGGGGAAAATTGGCCGCGTAGTGGCTAAGATTTTACACGGATTTGGTTGTAAACTATTGCTTTATGACATTTTTGAAGATAAATCTTTGGTAGAAAAATATGATGCTACTTACACAGATTTAGATTCTTTGTGCAAGCAGTCTGATATCATTACCCTCCATGCTCCTCTAAATGCAGAAACACATCACCTTATTGATGAGGCTAGAATTGCGGATATGAAAAAAGGCGTGATGCTTATTAATGCTGGCCGTGGCGGATTGGTAAAAACCCAAGATGTTATAAACGGACTTAAATCAGGTCAAATAGGCTATTTCGGGATGGATGTGTATGAAGAGGAAAAAGGACTCTATTTTGAAGATCATTCCGAAGATATTCTTCAAGATGATTCCATGGCGCGATTAATGACCCTTAGAAATGTATTGATAAGTAGTCACCAAGCATTTTTGACCGATACAGCCCTAAACAATATTTCACGAATAACCTTTGATAATCTGGAATGTATGGAAAAAGGAGATTCTTGTATTAACGAGATAAAATAAGCCTAGCATGGGAAAATTAATATTGGTCAGGCACGGTAAAAGTCTATGGAACGTAAAAAATGTTTTTACAGGATGGACGGATGTTGACTTGGCACCGGAAGGAATGGAAGAGGCAAAAAAAGCTGGGGAACTTATCAAATCAAATCTTATTGATATTGATATTTGTTTCTCTTCTTATCTAAAAAGAGCCATCCGTACCGCATGGATTCTATTGGAAACAGCAGAAATGATGCATGTAGACACCAAGTATAGCTGGAAGCTAAATGAAAGGCATTATGGAGATTGGCAAGGAAAGAACAAAGATGAAGTTCTAGAAGAAGTAGGAGAAGAATTCTTTTTAAGGGTGCGCAGAGGCTATGCCACTCCCCCTCCCAGTCTTTCTATAAACGATAAACGAAATCCAAAATTCGATTCTAATTATAAAGCTTTGGATGCATCTGTATTACCATTGGCAGAATCGCTTAAGGATACTTCAAAAAGAGTAGTCAATTACTTTTTTGAAGCTATTGCTCCAGAATTGGCCAAGAGCAAAACCGTATTGATATCCGCACACGGAAATTCATTGCGCGCTCTTATAGAATATCTAGAGCATATATCATCCGAAGAAATTGCAAAAGTTGAAGTAGCTACGGGTGTTCCACACTTGTATGAGTTTGATGGTAAGCTGAATGTTGTAGAACATTACCAATTAAAATAAGACAAAAAAACGAGTTTAAAACTTATTAAAATGGCACGTATAATTACACTCACCGTAAACCCCGCTATTGATAAGAGTACTACCGTAGCGGGAATTGGCCCTAATACAAAATTACGTTGTACCCAACCTACATTTGATGCGGGCGGTGGTGGAATAAATGTATCACGAGCTATAAAAAAGTTAGGCGGCACATCTCTTTGTAGCTACTTTGCTGGTGGTCCTTCAGGAGCTTATTTGAAACAACTTTTAGATGAAAAAGATATAGAACAATCTATAACCCCGATTAAGGGGTTTACACGTGAAAACCTTGCGGTAACGGATACTAGCACCAATCAACAATACAGATTTGGAATGCCGGGTCCACCAATACAGGAAGCAGAATGGCAAAATGCCTTAAAGCAATTGGAACTGCAGCTCAATAAGGGAGATTATTTAGTTGCAAGTGGAAAGTTACCTCCCAACGTACCAGATGATTTTTACGTAAAAATAAGCCGTATAGCAGAAAATAAAGAAGCCCTTTTTATTCTTGATACTTCTGGTGAGGCACTTATAAAAGCAGCAAAATCCCGTGTTTATATGCTCAAACCCAACTTGGCAGAATTAGGCGCGTTATGTGGGGTTACCTCTATTACAGACTTAAACCTGAAATCATTGGCACAAGAATTTTTAGAAAATAATGATTGCCAAATTCTTGTCGTCTCCCTAGGGCCAAAAGGGGCCTTACTGGTTACCAAAAATGAAATGGTACAAGTACCAGCTCCCGTGGTTCACCAAAAAAGTACTATCGGCGCAGGAGACAGTATGGTTGCCGGAATGGTCATGAGCCTTATATGGGGCAAACCTTTAGTTGACATGGTACAATATGGTGTAGCTTGCGGAACAGCTGCCACAATGCATCATGGAACACAATTATGTATTAAAGAAGATGCGGATAAGCTGTATGAATGGATAAAACAGCAAACCCCCATTTTAGAAACAAATTAAAATACGAGTGATGGAAATTGAAAAATATTTAAAAGAAGAAACCTTCTACCTGCTAGATCACGAATGTATTACTATTCCTAAAGATAAAATCCACCTTCCAGGCCCTGATTTTAATGATAGGATTATGGCATCATCAGATAGATCTAACCAAGTTTTAGGAAGTTTACAGCAACTATTTGATCACGGAAGACTAGGTGGCACAGGCCATCTTTCCCTATTGCCGGTAGATCAAGGTGTAGAACATTCCGCAGGTACCAGTTTTGCGCCGAATCCTGAGTATTTTGACCCAGAAAACATTGTGAAATTAGCCATTGAAGGAGGGTGTAATGCAGTAGCTTCCACATTAGGTGTACTAGGAGCAGTATCCAGAAAATACGCTCATAAAATTCCTTTTCTGGTTAAATTGAACCATAATGAGTTGCTTACGTATCCAAATACTTTTGATCAAATTTATTTTGCACAAGTAGAACAGGCTTGGAATATGGGTGCCATAGCCGTAGGAGCTACTATTTATTTTGGCTCTCCAGAATCAGATAGACAAATACAAGAAACCAGCAAAGCATTTAAGCGCGCACATGAATTGGGCATGGCCACAGTTCTATGGTGTTACCTACGTAATGACGCCTTTAAAAAGGATAAGGACTATTCCGTTAGTGCTGATTTAACCGGGCAGGCCAATCACCTTGGTGTAACGATTGAGGCCGATATCATCAAACAAAAACAGCCAAGTAATAATGGTGGTTTTAATGCTTTGAAAAATTTCGGAAAAACTAGTGACCTTGTCTATAGTAAACTAACAACAGACCACCCTATTGACCTGACCAGATACCAAGTTGCGAATTGCTACATGGGGAGAGCTGGACTTATTAATTCCGGTGGTGCTTCAGGTGATGATGATTTTGCAGCCGCTGCACGTACTGCGGTAATTAACAAAAGAGCTGGTGGTATGGGATTGATTTCTGGCAGAAAAGCTTTCCAGAGACCTATGAAAGAAGGTGTTAAACTATTAAATCTTATACAAAATATCTACTTAGACCCAGCAATTACGATAGCTTAAAAATATACGATTATGGAAATGACGGAAAAACTTTCTTTGCCCTTAGCTCATAAATCTTTGATTCCTTTGGCAGTTGGTTCTAAAACGAGTTTAGGTCATACAAATGGAAATGTGTTAGCAGGTGATATAGGAGGAACTAAAACGAATCTCGCTCTTTACGAATTCAAAGATGGTCACCTTTTTCTAGTCAAACAAAAATCATATAGAACAAAGAACCATTCCTCTTTACTAGAAATCATAGACGATTTTGAAATAGAAGAAATGGCTAAGATAGATAGTATATGTTTTGGTGTAGCCGGTCCCATAACCAAAGGAAAGGTGCACGGCACCAATTTCCCTTGGAGAATTGATACCAAAAAGCTCATCAAAGCACTTCATCTTAAATCCATTTTTTTAATAAATGACATGCAGGCCAACGCCTATGGGCTGGCAGCACTAGAGGAAAAGGATTTATATCATTTAAAATATGGTTCAAAAATAGAAGGTAATGCTGTTATTATTTCTCCAGGAACTGGTTTAGGGGAAGCCGGCCTATTTTGGGACGGCTCTGCATACCATCCTTTTGCCACAGAAGGAGGCCATTGCGATTTTAGTCCGAGAAACGATTTTGACCTTGAAATATGGAAATATTTTCAGCAGAA
Organism: Zobellia laminariae; assembly: GCF_030553095.1. Lineage (GTDB taxonomy): Bacteria > Bacteroidota > Bacteroidia > Flavobacteriales > Flavobacteriaceae > Zobellia > Zobellia laminariae. The sequence goes on from NZ_CP130738.1 coordinate 280,758, forward strand.
ATATGGCCATGTAAGTTGGGAGCGTTTGCTATCAGGACAAGGTATACGTGATACCTATCAACTGATACGTAATGTTAGTGGTGAAAAAGAAACCGATGCTTTTAAAGCAAAAATGGCCAAAGAAGATCCGGCTGCCGTTATCACCAAAACGGCTTTGGAAGGTTCTGATGTAGTCTGCAGGGAAACCTTAGATCTTTTTGTTCGATTTTTAGCAATAGAAACTTCTCAACTTGCCTTAAAATTTAAGGCTACCGGAGGTATTTATATTGGTGGAGGAATTATGCCCAAGATTATAAAAGGAATGAATAGAGAAGTATTTACAGATAATTTTATGCAGTCTGGACGCATGAACTCTCTTTTACAAATGGTTCCCGTAGATGTTATTCTTAATGATAATACAGCTTTGATGGGAGCGGCATATTATGCTGCAATGAATCTTGAGTAAAGTTCAACCTATTTGAAGTAAAAGACAACAGGTCTTGAATCATAATGACTCAAGACCTGTTGTCTTTTTAGAAATTCTAAGACCTTTCTTCACTTAATTCGTGGGCTACATCTTATCGACTTCTACATCCATTTCTATGACTTTGAACAATTCTCTTCTATTTCTTCTGGTGTTCTTGATAAATTTAGCCACTTCTTCTTCAAGCTCATTATGCTCAACCCTAAACCCTTTATAATTTTGTTTCTCAGGGTCATCAATTATCGCTGCTATATGCGATAAATGTTTGCCAACTCGTTCTAACAACTCGTCACAATCTCTTGAATCCTTAAGGATACTTTCACCAGCTCTTCTTATATTATCTAAATCTGCTTGTGCCTTAATCCACAAGAAATATTTGTCCTCTAAGTGTCTTAAAAACTTAAGGTCATCCTTATAAAACAAAAGATCTGATTTCCAATGTTCCGTTAAAACATATAGTTCTTGCCAATCACCGTTTTCAATAAAATCACCTTTGGGCCTAATTCTAAAATTTTCCATGTCTTATATTATTTTAAAAAATAACAGTTTTGATCTTTTCTTGTTCTTGTTATTCTAAAACAAGAATGGGCACTTTAGAGTTTAGAATCAACATCTGCGTTAATTCCCCTTCAGTAGGCTCACTGCGCATGGTTTGATTTCTAGGAAGGATGGCTACAACATCAATATCATTCTTTATTGCGTAGGTATTTATCCCGTCTATAACATCATTGTTTTTAATGAACACACGTTCTTTATAAAATGTTTCAAGATAATATTCTATAGCACTTTCATTCTTCTCTTCTTCCTTACTATAACCATAAATACTAAGGCTGGTTTTCTATAGTCAATACGTGTACTTTGGCATTACATTTACGAGCTATCATTAGAAGTGTTCCTAATTTTTTGGTGTCATCAATCTCTTCCCTACCAATAACCAACGCAATATTGGATAGTCTATAATCTTGACAATCCCGAGGAATAACCAAAACTGGACATTTACCTTTTAAAACTAGGTGCGCGGTATTTGTATGTTCCTTAATTTCTTTTTTGTCTTCACCTGATGTTCCCATTATGATAAGGTCTATCTTATCTCTCTTCCGGATTTTCATTAAGGTCTCAATAAGTTTTCCGTCTTGAATTTCCCACTCCAATTTATTCTTAAGAATGCCTCTATATTCTTTCTCCAGCCTTTCAAAATTTTCTGGTAATAATTCAAGATTGCAGTTTCCAGAAACATAGGCTAATACAATTTTAATATCGTCCAGTCTACCAACGAAACCTGCAGCATACTCCAATGCTTTTTTTGATGCCTTCGTAAAATCGAAGGGAATGAGTATTGTTCTAATTTTGTCCATGTTGTGTTTCTTTAGGTATAACTTTCGTAAGCCATACACTCAAATTTAGTATTAGATTATAAGAAAACACATGACTTTGGTCATGTGCGAATACGTAACACATGTGACCAAAGCATGCTAGTTAATCAATCTACTTTTTAGTCTTGAAGTTTAGGCTTAACAATTTTCCAGGTATTAGATTTGTCTTTAACCGCTAACAAATCTTTTGAAATCATTTTAGCTTGCAATTCAGGTAATTTAAATAGCTTCTTAGACATTACAATGTTCTGTCTTTCTTGTATGGGCCATAACATTTCACCTTTCTCGTTCACCACTACCTCGGTAAATTCGTAGTCGTAAATTTTTAATTGAAATGGATTCTTTCCGCGTAATTCTTTGCTTTCGTAAATACCTACGGCATGACCATTACTAAACTGGCTTACATTTAAAAATACTGGTTCTACTACCACATTACCTTTTTTATCCATAAATCCATAACGGGCAATACCATCTTCTTTAACTGTTTTTATGGCACAAAGGCCATCCTTAAACTTAGGCGAACCAATACCTTCTATACCAAAATTCTCAGTATTGGGAGTTTTGTTCCAAACCACATCTCCTCTAAATCCAATAACCAACTGACCGTCTTCATCAATAAAACCCCATTGGCTTCCTTTTTTAACTGCTGCTAAACCTTCACTAAAAGGCTCAATCTGATCAAGTTCGCCAACTATAGGTTTATTGATGTCCTCTACTGACTGCGAAATACCCAAAATAGGTATTGACAGTAAAAACGAAATAATAAATAAGCGTTTCATCTCTAAATGTTTTTGTGTTCACTCAAAGGTATAGGGGTCTTATTCAATTTTAAATGACCTACGTCAGTTGCCTATTATTTTTAAACGCATCAAAAGAAATCTTTCAAAATACTTCTCCGGTACTTCAGTCTAAATTTATAGGTATGGGAACAGCCTCATCCCCCTACTTTCCTCCAAAACCTATAATTTCCTAGAGGCTACTGATTTAAATCATATTTAAACTTGAGGATTTAAAATAGCTTTGAACTGGTTTTGATTATACTAGAAAAAATCATTTCTAAAACCATATAAATTCTAAAATACTTTGTCATGATAAAAGATTATGGAAAACACTACAACGACCTCACAAGATTAATAAAGGAATTAGGGACTAATATACCCGACACTATAAGTGGCTTCAATAGTTTACACAAGGCCAGTACTGCAGAAGGTGTACTTTCTACCCAAACCAAGGAACTTATTGCTCTGGGTATTGCCATTACAGTTCGCTGCGACGGTTGTATTGCCTTTCATGTGCACGATGCCATTGAAGCAGGCGCTAGTTCCGAAGAAATAATAGAAACCATAGGCGTGGCTGTGATGATGGGTGGAGGTCCCGCTCTCATGTACGGTTGTGAAGCTTTGGAAGCATTGAACCAATTTGTGGTACTCCAATAATATGAAACAGCAACCAAACAAAAAAGACACCGGTACGCCGGAGGATAAAAATAAAAAATCGCCATTTAGTGGGTTCAATTCTAATTGGATCCTCATTCTGGTTTTTGGAGCTTTTGCTTTGTTCACATTTATCTCTAGCCCCGTTTCCGCTACAAAAGAAATAAGTTGGACGTTTCTTCAAGATTCACTTTTAGTAAAACGTGAAGTTTCAAAAATAATAGTGGTCAATAAGGAGTTTGCAGAATTCTATATTAAAAAAGACACTGCTGCAAATAAGGCTTCAAAAGATGCAACCAAGAGTTTGTTTGGTAGTATTGAAGCTCCAAAATACAAAATGACCATTGGCTCTGTTGAGAATTTTGAAAATAAGTTAGAACAAGCGCAAAGTTCTTTTTCGTCTACAAATAAAATTGATGTTCAGTATCAAAACCGTACAAGTTGGGGTTCTACCCTATCGTGGATTTTGCCACTAGTTGTACTTATGGCATTCTGGTTTTTTATGCTGAAGCGAATGGGAAATGGCGGCGGCATGGGAAGTTCTATGATGAACATAGGAAAGTCCACCGCTAAATTAGCGACAAAGGATACCAAAAGCTCTGTAACTTTTAAGGATGTAGCAGGTTTAAAAGAGGCCAAAATTGAAGTCATGGAAGTCGTAGATTTTTTAAAGAATCCTGAGATGTATACGGAGTTGGGAGCAAAAATCCCAAAAGGCGTTTTGCTCATAGGACCTCCTGGTACAGGGAAAACTCTGATAGCAAAAGCCGTAGCCGGAGAAGCCCAAGTTCCTTTCTTTTCTATGTCCGGTTCTGAATTTGTTGAAATGTTCGTTGGCGTTGGTGCATCTAGGGTGCGTGATTTATTTAAACGTGCAAAAGAAAAAACACCCAGTATTATTTTTATTGATGAAATTGATGCCGTAGGCCGTTCCCGTGGTAAAGGCGGTGGTTTTCAGTCTAATGATGAGCGTGAAAATACATTGAACCAATTACTTACCGAACTAGATGGTTTTGGTCCCAATACTGGCGTAATTGTATTGGCTGCAACCAACCGCCCAGATGTGCTAGATAAAGCCTTATTGAGACCCGGTAGGTTTGACCGGCATATATATCTAGAACTACCTACCAAGGATGAGCGCGAAGAAATATTCAAAGTTCACCTTAGACCACTTAAACTTGCGGGAGATGTAAAACCAATGGATTTAGCCAAGTTAAGTCCTGGATTTTCAGGAGCGGACATTGCCAATATCTGTAACGAAGCTGCACTTATTGCCGCTCGTAAAAAAAGAAAAAAGTACATTCTCATGATTTTATGGATGCTAGGGACCGTGTTGTTGGAGGAATGGAACGAAAAAGTAAAATTATAGCCCCAAAAGAAAAAGAAACCGTAGCACATCATGAGGCAGGTCATGCCGTTGTAAGTTGGTACCTGAAGAATGTAGATGCTCTGGTTAAAGTCTCTATTATTCCACGAGGAAAATCTTTGGGTGCCGCATGGTATTTGCCAGAAGAAAGACAAATTGTTACCAAAGCCCAATTTATAGATCAGATGTGCGCCTCATTGGGCGGACGGGCTGCTGAAGACATTGTTTTTAACGAGATTTCTTCAGGAGCTTTAGATGATCTTGAAAAAGCAACAAAACAAGCCTATGCCATGGTATCTTACTACGGACTTGACAAAAAAATAGGCCCCATGAGTTTTTATGATTCATCTGGACAAAATGATCGTCTGGTGGGAAAACCTTATAGTGAATCTATGGCCAAGCTTATAGATCAGGAAGCTCAATCTTTAATTCTCAACGCCTACAAGAAAACTAAAGCCGTATTAATTGAGCACAGAGAGGAGCTGGAGAAACTAGCCCAACATTTGCTGGAGCATGAAGTAGCCGAGAAAGAGGATTTGGAAGCTATTCTTGGAAAAAGAATAGAATTTATTCCTAAAAATGCAGATGTAAATGACGATAACCAATTATCTGTCATCTAAAATAAAAAAGCCATGTTTTATCAATCTATTTGATAAAATATAATGATACGCTAGGTCATTTTTAAGAGGGTACATTATTCGTATAATGTACCCTCTGTCTTTAAAAATGATTTTCTAAACTAGATGTTCATATTTCTACATACTACATTTAAAGTTAACAATACTGGCAAAGTATGACTTGGGTCATATCTATTATGCTAGGAAATTTACACCTTTGAATATAGATTTAATTGTAAGTGAAATTCTTTATTAATAATTTTAAATACATGTTATGAAAACAGCAACAATTTACAATTCTGATTTACACTTTGAACACAAACAATGGGAATCTGAACTCGCTTTCTGGAAAGACGAATTAAAAACCTTCAATGACAGATTAGGTGAACTCCAAACTCGTTGGACAGACAAGGATGTACTTGCACAGCTAGAACATTATCAAAATGAATTTATTCTTCATGGCAATGTTATAGAAGATTTACAAGAAACGATTGAAAAGCATGAATTGAATATTTCCGAGCACAGTAATGATAAAGCTGACTCTATGGATGTTCCTATGTTTAATACACATACAGAGATACGTAAAAAAATGGAAACTCAAAGACAAATTTACGTTGATCTTAAAAAGAATTTTTTCCGGTTTCTGTCAAAATACATGTAACAAACCCATTAAATATGGCTGCATTTAAAATTCCGAAACAAAAAGAAATAAAAAAGGTACGCCACTCTATTCAACGTCCTCGCCAAATATGGTTTTGAGGACGTTTTGGTAAATAGCGGTATCACAAAGGCGATTCCAAAAAGTTACTTGAACGGACATCCCGATACCGAAAAAAACCTTTCTTTTTCAACATACGAACGTATTCGTATGGTGCTCGAAGAACTGGGGCCAAGCTATGTAAAGCTAGGCCAGATTTTCAGCAATCGGGAAGACATGCTTCCACCTGAGCTCATAAAAGAATTAGAGAAATTACAAGACCACGCTCCTAATTTAAAAAACTTTGATGTACAAAAAACTATTGAAGACGAGCTGGAAATCACCTTGTCCGATTATTTCTTGTCCGTCAATCCAGAACCTTTAGCGGCAGCATCTTTGGCCCAAGTACACCGTGCAAAATTATTGAGGGGAGAAGATGTGGTTCTTAAAATTCAGCGCCCAAATATAGAAGAAGTCATTGAGAGCGATTTGTTGATCATGAAACAAGTTGCCAGAGCATTGGAGAAATATAATACCCAAGCACAAGCTTTACAACCAGTACGCATTATAGCATCTTTTGAACAAAGTATTCGGGAAGAAATTCAGTTTTTGCGAGAGATGGATAATACCGAAAGATTCGCTCGCAATTTTGAGGGCAATGAAATGATTCATGTTCCGGTAATCTATCGTTCGCTGTCTACCAATCGTATGATCTGCATGGAGTTTATTGACGGGATAAAAGTATCCGAAGTCAATACGCTAAAAGCTGCAAGCATAAATCCAGCAGCAGTAGCTAAAGTTGGAGTTGACCTGTATATAGAACAAATTCTTGAGCATGGTTTCTTTCATGCGGATCCACACCATAAAACATTTTTGTACTTCCGGCTACGGGCCAAATCTGCTTTTTAGATTTTGGCATGATGGGTACGGTAATGCCTAATGATAAAGAAGCTCTTGGTGACCTTCTACTCTATTTCTTGAGAAAAGATGTCAAAAAAATTATTATTCTACTTGAGAAATTGCGGTAAAAACAGATATTCCCGATTACAAAAAATTAGAACAAGATTTATACGAACTGGTTTCTGGAGTAAGCGACATTTCGCTTCAAAATGTAAAAATAGGAACTATTCTCACCCAGTTTAAAACTGTGCTCTACGAGAATAGAATTGTCCTACCTCACTATTTATATATGCTGATAAGGGGACTTATTATAATAGAAGGCGTAGGTAGAAAATTAGACCCAGATTTTAATATTACGGATAATTTAGAGCCTTATACCTCTAAAATTATTCGCAGAAGATTCAGCCTAAAACGGCTATTCAAAAAGAACCTAAGTCGCTTTCAAGATATTAATGACCTTATTGACACCCTGCCCGATGACGTTAATGCCATACTTAAAAAAATAAAAGATGGTAAACTGGTAGTCATCCACGAACACAAGGGGTTAAATGAATTTCAAACGGCAATGAGTAAATCTGTGAACCGTTTGGTCTTTGCTGTAATCATAGCAGCCCTTTCCATTGGGTCTTCTATCTTGGTTATGGCAAAAATGCCCCCTCTCATTAATGGTATTCCGTTATTGGGAGCTATTGGTTTTGTACTATCGGCCGTATTGGGTTTTTACATTGTAATATCAATTTTTAAAAACAATCAATTTTAAGCAGTGACCACCAATCTAAAGACTAGATGATAAAGTTTGAAGGTATGAATGAATTTATGGACAGCTATCTTCTAGGTGTCCTCATAAGTATGGGAATAGGTCTGATCATTGGCTTGGAAAGAGAATATGACAAGTTAAAAGATCAGGGGTTTGCAGGTATCCGTACTTTTCCTATTGTTGCCATACTTGGCTTTACCTTAGAAAACCTTACCGATAAATTCTCGGTTTGGATATTAATTGTCAGTTTAGGCGCTTTCATATTTTTTTTAGCATTTAACCATATGTATCAGAAACAGGAAGAATATGGCAAGGGGCTCACCACCAACCTAGCTTTGATTGCTACGTTTGTTTTGGGTATCATGGTATCCGCAGAGTATTACAGAGATGCCGTTGCTACAGCGGTTATTATAGTAACCTTACTTTCATTGAAAACAAGGTTTCGAACGGTAATCAGCAACATTACTTCAGAAGAACTTTTTGCTTTTATTAAATTCTCTATTATATCACTTTTGATTCTCCCTTTCCTTCCCAACAAAGTCTACGGTCCTACTGCTTTACTGAATCCGTTTGAAATTGGATCTATAGTTGTAATCGTATCTTTTTTGAATTTCATAGGCTACTTCTTGGTCAAATATGTAGGCTCAAAAAGAGGCATATTATTAACGGCTATTCTGGGCGGTCTCATATCTAGCACAGCGGTTACATGGAGCTATGCCTCCCGAAGCGAAGAATCTCCCGAGCTTTCAAAAAAGTATGCCGCAGGTATCGTTATTGCATCGGCAATTATGTTTCCCAGACTTGCGCTTTTGGCCTACATCTTTAATAGTGCTATACTAAGATATTTGGCACTGCCTTTTGCCTTTTGACCATAATATGTATTGTAGTATCGTTAGTCCTCATCCAAAGAGATACTAAAAAACCAGATACCAATATTAAACTAGGAAACCCACTTAACATATTAAATGCCATAGGTTTTGGAGCAATCTATGTGGTAATCCTATTTGCCGTTTTCTACAGCAATAAGTTTTTTGGGGAAAGTGGTTTGTTTTATTCCGCCTTAATTTCTGGATTAGCAGATACGGATGCTATTACCATAAGCATGGCAAAATTTTCAATGGATTCTGAAAAACTAGAATTAGCTTCTTTGGTTATCATTGCTGCCATTTCTAGTAACATGCTCGTTAAGTTAGGCATTAGTATATTTAAGGGTTCAAAAACTACGGGAAAGCTCGTAGGCTATACTTTTGGTTCCATCATACTTATAGGCGTTATCTATATCCTTGTGAACAACGTTTAATTCTAGCCAAAAAAGCATCTACTTAAATAAATTTTCTAATCTGTCTTCAGCAAGATGGGATAGCCTTATTTTCTTCAAACTATCATATGGAAAAACAACTGAAATTTCATGTTTTTACGTGTGCATGACCTAGGTCAGTTTATCATCTCGCGCCTTCCCATAACTTTGAATACGGATTTTTCAAGTAGGCTTTTGCTAGAATGCAATTGTAAACTTCAAACCCCTATTATAACTAAAAAACCGTACAAAATAATGTAGCTCTTAGATAGACCCGAAGACTTTAATCAGGCGATGATGATGCTGAAAAAACTTACTGGCCAACTACGAATTACGATAAATAATAATTTAAAATAATTTATTATGGATATTCAAAACAGTGACAGAAAAGCGTACTTCATTGGTGGTGGAATAGGATCACTTGCCGGAGCAGCATTTTTAATTCGTGATGGTGGAGTATCAGGCCGTAATATTACCATCTATGAAAGTTTGCCCGTCCTTGGTGGTAGCTTAGATGCTGGAGGAAATCCTGAGCAAGGATATACGCTGCGGGGTTCTCGTATGTTAACCTTAAACATTTATGAATGTACTTGGGCTTTGTTTAATACAATTCCATCACTTACCGACCCCAATACCTCTGTATACGAAGAAACTGTTGCGTTTAACGAACGCGTAAAATCTAACGCAAAAGCACGTCTTATTGATAAAAACCGAGCCATTGTTGATTCTTCTAAACTTGGTCTTACCATGGCCAACCGTACGGAGCTTCTTAGACTAAGCGAAGCAAGTGAAAAAAAATTAGGTAATAGTTCAATTTACGATTGGTTTACCCCTTCTTTTTTCGAAAGCAATTTCTGGTTTATGTGGCGAACAAGTTTTGCTTTCTCTCCTTGGCATAGTGCTGTTGAATTTAAACGTTACCTACACAGATTTATGCAGGAGTTTCCCAATGTTGAAACCATGACGGGAGTTAGACGTACAGTTTATAACCAGTATGACTCTATGATTCTTCCTTTGGAAGTCTGGCTTAAATCTCACGGTGTCACTTTTATGAGAGGCAGTACGGTTACTGATTTGGATACAGAATATGGTCTTGATCCAAAAACGGGAAGCGAAAAAGTAATTGTAAAAAACCTTGTTTACGAAAATGCCGGAAATAGCAAAACAATTGAAATTAAAGATGGTGATTTGGTATTCTATCAAAACGGTTCAATGACAGACGCTTCTAGTTATGGTTCCATGACAAGTGCTCCTAAATTCTATACAAAAGCAGATAGCCAAGGATGGACCTTATGGGAAAAACTAGCAAAAAAATATCCGGAATTCGGTAATCCTGCAGTATTCAATTCTAATATCGCAGAATCCTTTTGGGAATCTTTTACAGTAACATTAAAAGACACTGCCTTCTTTGATCAGATGGAGAAATTCTCTGGTAATAAAGCAGGAACAGGTAGTCAGGTAACTCTAAAAGACTCTAACTGGTTTATGAGCTTTTCACTAAACCAACAACCCCATTATAAAGATCAACCATCAGATGTGCAGGTATTCTTTACGTATGGCCTACATCCTGATCGTGTTGGAAATTTTGTAGGCAAACCTATGACAGAGTGTTCTGGAGAAGAGATTCTTAGAGAACTCGCTGGACACCTAAAATTCGATTATGATGTTGTATTTGCGAATGCTATTTGTATTCCTTGTAGAATGCCATATATCACAAGTATGTTCATGCCACGTTTAAAAACGGACAGACCCCTTCCGGTTCCTAAAAACTCAAAAAACTTAGCATTTATAAGTCAGTTTGTAGAAATTCCGGACGATGTGGTTTTCACAGTTGAATACTCTATTAGAGCAGCTCAAATGGCAGTTTATGAACTACTGGATATTGACCTTGAAATTCCACCAATAACCAAATTTGATAAAACGGTAAAAGTGGAAGTAGAAACGGTAATGAAAGCATTTCATTAAATATACTCACGGTCAACCTTAAGGAATTAATAAAAAAGAACATTTATTAAACAGGCAAATTAAGACTCTGCTCCGAAGCTTCGGAGGGGTCAGGATAGAAAAATAATGAAAGCAAACTTTTTATACCTAGCCTTAATTGCACAATGCTCAGAAAATTAGAAAACATGGGAAAAATAACAGAAAAATTCGACAAAGTATTAAATGCATCACCATTCCCCGGACATGTAGATCATGCTCCAGATGCTAGTAAAGAAGTAGTACGCAATTCTAAAGATCAACCCATGCCTTTTGCTGATCTTACAGGAAATTACCAACGTAATAAAGGTATACCTCCTAAATCTTTCAAAAACAGTAAGGTTTATATTGTTGGGACTGGTATTGCTGGTCTATCTGCTGCATATTACTTTATAAGAGATGGGCACGTACCTTATGGTAAAAATATAATTTTCCTTGACAAAATAGCAGTTGAAGGTGGTTCTTTAGATGGATCAGGAAATGCTAAAGATGGCTACCTAATAAGAGGCGGTAGAGAACTGGAAATGAACTATGAGAATCTATGGGATATTTTTCAAGATATTCCTGCTTTAGAAATGCCAGCACCTTATAGTGTTTTAGACGAATTTCGTTTATTAAATGATAACGACCCCAATTATTCAAAAGCTAGATTAATTCATAATAACGGGGAAGTACTGGATTTTAGTAAATTTAATTTAAACAAACTAGATCAATTAGCTGTTGTAAAACTTTTACTAAAAAAGAAAGAAGAGCTAGATGATGTTACCGTCGAAAGTTATTTTAGTGACTCATTTTTTAAAAGTAATTTTTGGACACTATTTCGTACCATGTTCGCTTTTGAAAACTGGCACAGTCTACTAGAGTGCAAATTATATATGCACCGATTTTTACACCGTATTGACGGTTTTAATGATCTATCATGCTTGGTATTTCCAAAATACAATCAGCATGATACCTTTGTAAAACCTTTAACAGAACATTTAAAATCTAAAGGGGTTAAAATTCAGTTCAACACCTTCGTTAAAGATTTAGATGTACAGATAAATACAGAAGGTAAAGTCGTTAAAGGTATAATTACCCAACAAGAAGATAAGGAAGTAACGATCCCTGTAACCGAAAACGATTTTGTAATTGTTACCACAGGGTCTATGACAGAAGACACTCGTTATGGCGATAATACAAATGCACCAATTGAAGGAATTGATAGTATTAAAAGTGGTGAAAGTGACGGATGGCAGTTATGGAAAAACTTAGCAACAAAATCTACTGAATTTGGTAAACCTGAAAAGTTCTACAGTTCTGTTGAAAAATCTTCTTGGGAATCTGCAACATTAACATGTCGCCCATCAGCTTTCACCGAAAAAATAAAAGAATACTGTGTAAACGACCCCTATTCTGGAAAATCGGCAACCGGAGGGATTGTTACTATAACAGACTCTAACTGGTTAATGAGTTTTACCATTAATCGCCAACCACACTTTCCTGAACAACCAGATGATATTCTGGTGATATGGGTGTATGCTTTATTTATGGATAAAGACGGTAACTATAGTAAAAAACCAATGCCACAATGCACAGGTAATGAGGTATTAGCTGAGTTATGTTTTCATATTGGTTTAGAAGATCAAATTGATACTATCATTAAAAATACTATTGTTAAAACCAGTTTCATGCCATACATAACCTCAATGTTTATGCCTAGAGCAGCAGGAGACAGACCAGAAGTTGTACCAAATGGTTCTAAAAATTTAGGTCTTGTAGGGCAGTTTGTAGAAACACATAATGATGTAGTGTTTACCGTAGACGCTTCGATTAGAACTGCTAGAATAGCTGTTTATAAATTGTTGAACCTTAACAAGCAAGTGCCCGATATTGCTGCTGGTCAGTATGATATTCGTCAACTATTAAAGGCTGCTAAGGCATTAAACGATTACAAACCTTTTTATGGAGAAAGTGTTCTAAAACGTGTACTTAAAAACACTTACTTTGAACATATTTTACCTGAAGGAGTAGAGGACGAAGAGCAACATGATTCTTTTCTTTATGAACAGTTAGATAAAATTAAAGGGTGGGCAAAAGAGCTAACCCATTAACTTTTTAAAGGGTTTTGGTCATATTAAAAAACAGAAAAATCATTGACCAGTATTACGCTTCTTTTTACACTATTTATATTTAAAAAATACAGATTTAGCAACTTTAGTTATTTGCTAACCTGTATTTTTTTTATTCTTAAACGTCTACAAATAGGGGTGTCACAGAGTTTTTCGGCTTCTATATTTTTCCTGTGCATCTTACCTTGGTTATAAAGTTTTCTTAAAAATTCTCTACATGATTTGAATCAGTTTAATAGCTTTTGAATCATAATATCTTTGAAGAAATATTAATCAATATCTACAAAAATGAAAACACCGAACATAGGAATTTCAGCAGAAAACAGACAAGCTATTGCTGATCAGTTATCAAAAATATTAGCAGATGAATTTGTACTCTACTCAAAGACTCTAAACTTCCATTGGAACGTAGAAGGACCCGATTTTCATTCGGTACACCTTTATCTAGAAACTTTGTATGAAGAGCAACAAGAGGTGGTTGATACCGTAGCTGAAAAAATACGTGCATTGGGTCATTATGTGCCAGCAACATTAAAAGACTATTCTCAATTGACACATCTTACCGAAAAAACAAAAGGCGGCAATGATAGCCAAAGCATATTCGCAGAATTATTAGAAGACCACGAAAGCATTATCATTTTTCTACGAGAAGAAATAAAACCAATTTCAGACAAATGGCAGGCTGAAGGTATTAGTGATTATGTTACTGGGTTAATGGAACAACATGAGAAAACTGCTTGGATGCTACGTTCACATTTAGCATAATTTAAATTAAACAGATCCATTATGAAACAGATTGTAAAACCTAAAAAAAAGACATCAATCGTATTCGGGTTTTGTTGTGTTCTCATAGTCATTGTTTTGTTATTGAGCTCTGGTAAAAACTCAAGGATTAATAGTACGGTACAAAATGACAAGAGTAATTTAGATTACCCTATTGTTGGTACAAATCAGAGTAAATTCTACGACAACAGTACTGAAATTAAAGCACCAGCTATTGGTGATGATTTTTATGGGCAAAATGCAAATTACCTGGTAATAACCCTAAATACAAAGATAATGACGATGGTACGGTAACTGATTTAGTTACGGGTTTAATGTGGCAGCAGAGCCCCGACACAAACGGCGATGGAAAAATTACGGCAAGTGATAAAATGACTTATAAAGAGGCAGCTGCTGGTGCTGCTTCTCTCAAATTAGGTGGCTATACAGATTGGCGATTGCCTACCATTAAAGAACAATTTTCTTTGATAGTTTTTAGTGGTGTTGACCCTAGCGGTTATAATTCAAAATCATTAGACGGATTAATTCCTTTTATAGATACCGATTATTTCAAATTCGCTTACGGAGACACTAGTGCAAGAGAACGCATTATAGATTCTCAATATGCTAGTTCTAACATGTATGTGGGCGGAGATTTGTTATTCGGTGTCAATTTTGCCGATGGTCGTATAAAAGGTTACGGATTAAAGATGCCATTTGGTCCTTGGTGATAAAACGTTTTTTGTAACCTATGTAAGAGGGAACAAGAATTACGGTATCAATAATTTTGAAGATAACGGCGATGGCACCATCTCAGATAAGGCTACCGGTCTTATGTGGATGCAAAACGACAACCAAAAAGGCATCTTATGGCAAGAAGCATTAAACTATGCCGAAAACTATGAATTTGCAGGGTATTCTGATTGGCGGTTGCCCGACGTGAAAGAGTTACAGAGTATCGTTGATTATTCCCGTTCCCCTAACACTTCAGAATCCGCCGCAATAGACCCACTTTTTAATTGTTCTGAAATCCTAAATGAAGCTGGTCAAAAAGACTACCCTTTTTATTGGTCTAGTACAACACATTCCAACTGGTCTACTGAGGCAAAAGGTAGAAACGCATCTTATGTTTCTTTTGGTAGGGCCATGGGATATATGGATGGTAAATGGATGGATGTACACGGAGCAGGCGCGCAGCGTAGTGACCCAAAAATTGGTGACCCTAAAGATTGGCCCAAAGGTCACGGCCCTCAAGGTGATGCGCAAAGAATCAATAATTATGTACGGTTGGTTAGAGATTTATAATAATAACTCAACTAATGCAAGCCATGATTAACCTATGTAATACATACAAGTATACAATTTTCGAAAAATAATAAAAACAGAAATAGATTATAACATCTAGTTTACAGAGAACTAAAGGGCATTCACTGAAAGCTCAAAATTGCAATTAAATTATTACTAATATTTATACTATAAAGATAAAGAACGATGAAAAATATAATAATTAAAAAGAATATCAATTTACTCCTTATTGCATTAGCATTTAGCGCTTCAATATTAACTTTTAGTTCATGTAGCGATGATGATGAAGATACTGTAACGGTAGATGAAGAAGTAGTTGATGATGACACTTCTATTACCATAACAAACACAAACACCTCTGGAACGGCTGAAGGAGATACCGATAATACAGGTGCGGATGAAGATGATTTAGTAGAAAATGCAACTTTTGAAAATACCGTACAAATTGTATTTTCTAACGCTTCGGCTTCAATTACAAACCCTGTTCCTGATGATGTGGTTATTACACAAGATGGTGCCGATGTTACTATTAATTCCACTATTTCAGAAGTGGCTTACGAAGTATCAGGCACAACAACAGATGGTATGCTAAAAATATACAGTGATAAGAAATTCAAATTATCGTTAAGTGATTTAAGTATCGCGAATACTGATGGTCCTGCCATAAACATCCAATCTTCTAAAACCATTTTTGTTGTTTTGGAAGGTACAAATAGCCTGACAGATGCATCAACTTACAGTAATATTCCTGATGATGAAGATGCAAAAGCAACATTTTTTAGCGAAGGACAATTGGTTTTTAGCGGTTCAGGAGCACTTAACGTTGCAGGAAACTACAAGCACGGTATCGCAAGTGATGATTATATTAGGGTAATTAGTGGAACAATCACAGTTACAGAAGCAGCTCTGATGCCATACACACCAACGATTACATTATTGTAGACGGAGGTACGCTTAATTTAACAGCAGATAGCGATGCAATGGATTGTGAAGAAGGCTATATTATTATCAACGACGGAACCTTTACTATTAATGCAATTGATGATGGAATTGCAGCTTCGTATGACATTGACGACGAGGAAGAACCCGATGATTCCATTACGCCTTATGTAACAATTAATGGAGGTGATTTTGAAATAACTACTTCAGAAGGCGAAGGCATAGAAGCAAAAGGAACAATGACCATTAATGACGGTACAATTAACATCAATTCATACGATGATGGTCTTAATGCAGGTGATGATATATATATTAATGGAGGAAATATTTATGTTTACGCCACGCTTAATGATGCCATTGATAGTAACGGAGGAATTACCGTTACAGGTGGTACGACCATTGCCATAGCAGTTCGTACAGATGAGCCCGATGGTAGTTTTGATTGTGATGATAATACATTTAAAATAACTGGAGGAACAATCTTAGGGTTAGCACTAAATACTTCATTCCCTACAGAGAGCGAAAGCACACAAAACTCAGTAATCTTTGATGGTGTTAATGCAAATCAGTTATTGAACATACAATCAGAAGATGGTACGGAAGCCCTTACTTATGAAGTACCCTATAGCGTAAATACAATTATTTATTCCAACGCAAAATTAGAAACAGATCAAACGTATACTATCTATACCGGAGGAAGTGTAAGCAATGGCACTGAAGTTAATGGATTATATACTTCTGGAACTTATAGCGGAGGAACAGACTCAGGTGATTCATTTACAATAAGTAGCACGGTTACGCAAATTGGAGGAGAAATGGGACCTACAGGAGAACCATAAGGTGAAGGCGGTCCAGGAGGTAATTAACTTTTTAAAAGACAAAAATTATGAAAAATTTAGCAACAATAAAAACGGCAAATTTGCTAAGTATGTTCATCATATTGTTTTCAGCATTGGCATTTGTTACAAGTTGTAGTGATGATGATAATGATGAAATTACTGAAGCGACAACGGATGATGATAATACGGATGATGACACTACGTCTGATATTGAATTAATTATAAATGATTATCTCCAAATAGCTACTGGTCAGGTTACCCTTTATGATAATGATGGCGAAGTTTTGAGTAGTGTTAACGAAGGTGAAGATTTTTATGGGCAGGATGCGACATACTTAAAAGGAGCCGCCATGTCCTATACTGATAACGGAGATGGTACTGTAACTGATAATAACACTGGTTTAATGTGGCAACAGGTTCCTTCTACCGAAAATTATACTTGGTCCGATGCAGGAACGTATTGTGATGATTTAGAGTTTGCGGACTATGATGATTGGCGAATGCCAACAGCAAAGGAATTGTTCTCAATTAGTGACTTTGAGTCAGGATGGCCATATTTAGATACCGATTTTTTTACCTTGGCAAGTGGCGAAGTTACCAAAGATGAGCAATACTGGGTCAATAACCATTATGTAGGCGTAACGGTAGAAGGCGGAAGCGATGCTGCATTCGGTGTAAACCACGTTACCGGACATATTAAAGCATATTCTGCATCAGCATCTGGTCCCATTGGCGGAAAATACGTAAGAGCGGTTCGCGGAGGAGATTATGGCACGAACGATTATACAGATAATGGAGATGGAACTATTTCCGACAACAATTCTGGATTAATGTGGGCACAAGACGATGATGGTGTTACTTTAGACTGGGAAGATGCTCTAGCATACGCCGAGAGTTCTAATAAAGCAACTTATACAGATTGGCGTTTACCAAATGTAAAAGAGCTTCAAAGTATTGTAGATTATTCTTATTCGCCTACCGCAACCGATAGTGAAAATGTTGGTCCGGCCATTGACCCCTTGTTTTCATGTACACAATTATCTAGTGACGTTCAAGAAGCTGGTTATGATGATGACTATGGATATTACTGGACAGGTACTTCTGCCCCATTTACCAGTGGAGAACCATATTATTATGCATGGTATGTAGCATTTGGTAGAGCTGTAAATGATGAAGGTGAGGATTTTCATGGTGCCGGTGCTGTCAGATTTGATACCAAAGATGAAGATGGACCAGCTGGTGAGGATGCAGAACGGTATTACAATTACATACGTCTTGTTAGAGATATAAACTAGTATTTAAAACTAAAGCGTGCTTAAACAAAAAAGAACAGCATGAAAAAAGTAATATTCATTATTATTCTGATTGGTTGCACAATTAATGGTTGTAAAAATAAGGAGACCAAGAAATCTGAAATCGCTATTTCGAGGGATAGTCTGAAAACTAACAACTATGTACAGATTGCAACAGGACAGTACACTTTGTATGACAATGATGGAAATGTGCTTGATGCTATCTCTGAAAGTGATTCTCTTTATGGTCAAGATGCAAATTATTTGAAAGGCGAAAAAATGTCCTTTACCAAAAATGGGAATGGTACTATTACAGATAATAACTCAGGGCTCATGTGGCAAGAAATTCCCACTTCAGAGGGCTTTAATTGGCAAGACGCAAAAGAGTATTGCGAAAACTTAGAGCTAGGTGGTTATGATGATTGGCGAATGCCTTCTGCAAAAGAATTATTCTCCATTAGTAATTTTAATTCTGGATGGCCGTATTTAGATACCAATTATTTTTCCCTTGTCAACAATGAAGAGGTAGATAAAAGTGAACAATACTGGTCTAGCAATACATATGTTGGTCACACAGAAGAAGGTGGTTACAATGCTGCTTTTGGTGTAAACCATGCTACAGGACATATAAAGGCCTACCCGGCAGCTGCGCCAGATAAGGAGAAAGACCATAAAGGTCCGCCACCAAATCGCCAACCTCCTCCAGGACAAGGGGAACCTCCTGAAAATGGAAGACCTCCCCAAAATGGAGAAAGACCCACAGGCAACCCACTACTGAAGCATGTGCGTGCAGTTAGAGGTACTGTTTATGGAATAAATAATTTTACCGATAATAAAGACGGAACTATTTCTGATAACGCTACAGGTCTTATGTGGACACAAGGAGATAGCGGAAAAGGTCTAAATTGGAAAGATGCTTTGGTTTATGCCAAAAATACTAACATAGCTGACTATACCGATTGGCGTTTGCCCAATGTAAAAGAATTGCAAGGTATTGTAGACTACTCTTTTGCACCTAATGCCAAAGACAGTAAAAATAAAGGTCCAGCTATTGACCCTATATTCACTTGTACACCGATTTCTAATGAAGCCGGCACTGATGATTTTGGTTATTATTGGACCGGCACTTCTGCGCATTTTAGAAGTGGAGAGCCTTATTTTTACGCCTATGGTATGTTGCTTTTGGTATGGCGGTTAACAACGAAGGAAAAGATTTTCATGGTGCCGGTGCCGTACGGTTCGATACCAAATACGAAGGCGGAAATTTAGGTGAAGGCGGTGAA
The DNA here is from genome assembly GCF_030553095.1 of Zobellia laminariae. GTDB lineage: Bacteria > Bacteroidota > Bacteroidia > Flavobacteriales > Flavobacteriaceae > Zobellia > Zobellia laminariae. Next base: position 300,172 of record NZ_CP130738.1, read on the forward strand.
CGTACATACAATTATGTTCGCCTCGTTAGAAATATTAATTAACAATAGCCTCTGATTTTTAGTTACTAAAAAAGCAGAGGCTATTGTTTTTATTTTAGTTTTTTAATGCGATGTCTTACTCTAGCTTAACATTGAAATTTCTGCCGATAGAGTTTTAGAAATTACCTTTCCCTAACTCCACCAATTATTTACTGGAAAAACGCTAAGGTCTTCAACTATTTAAAAATATAAGCTACAAGAAGAATTCTTTTTAGCTTGTGTAAAGCTATTTTCTAATGGGTATAACCACCCTCTAAAAAGTGTTCTAATACTTTAATCTGCCACTCTCCTACCGAAGATATTTTAGTTTCTGCATTTAATAAAACAAGACCATAGCCCAGGCGAGACAATTTACAATCACTTATAACCTCATCAGCAATACTGCTAAAAACAGGTCTGAAATGCTCTTGCAGATTCATCTTAGAAGACTTGGCCACATTCATAGCTTTCGCTACCGCAGAGCTAATTTGCTTTGGTGATAGTCCTTTATACAATAAATCGCTAGCAAAGAAATGCATACGCAAACCGTAGTAAAGATCCATGAAGTTGTTAATGCTGTCTGCGGTTTGGTTTTCTTGCTTATAAATAGAGACTTGCATAATAATATTTGTTTAGAACATTTTATAGTTTGAATTAAAAATAAACAAGCCGAGATCAATTTTTTCAAGAACTTCTTTTCTCAATATTTGACTCGGCTTGTTCTGGTAAATAGCGTAAATAGCTCACGCTACATTTGCTTAGAGAGATCAAATCCCCACAATCTTTATATCTCTAAGCTAAAAAGTTAAAGACTTTTTACATACCCAAAAACCATCTTTTTGAACTGACGAAAGTTATTTGTAAAACCTTCCATCCTTTGTTTAAGTTGGCGGTGTTTATCTCTATAGTCGGCATCGGCCAAACCTTTTTCACCTAATTCTAAACGAGACAGTAATTTTTCATGCTCTATTATATCATTCTCTAAATAATCGAACAATTCTTTATGTACGGTATCTAGATTTTCAAGTATTTGGCCGTAGGCTGTTTGTGCAGCATCATTGGTCTTTCTTTTCTCTATTAAATCAGCAAAAAATCTAGTCTCGTCTTTATAAAAGGCAATGTTGCTCAACCATTCCTCACTTTCAAAATGAAGAACGTCTAACCCGGCACCTATTAATAATTCCGTTTTTGGATTCAACGTTTCTGTTTTCATAATGTACTATTTAAATTTGTTGTTTTATAAACTACCTAGCTCAACTGAGCTGGGATTTTACAGCTATTTGATAGTAACGTATCAATTTATTTTCCTATCTCATACCTATTGAAAAAACTAGCCTCAAGGCTCTTACGGGCATTATCTAAAAGCACTTTTACCTCGCCTATACTTTGATTACGGATCATGGCTATTTGACTAATAGAAAATTCATATTCCGTAGCTAATTCAAACACGGTTCGCATTGGCTTTGGCAAATAATGCAAGACCATGGCCGTATGTTTTTTGATGCTCTCTTTGTCCAAGTCCTTATCAATCTTATCCATCAGCTCTTTTTTATCGTCTTCGATAAAAACATGGCTCAATATGTAATCATTCTTTGGGTATGACATATCATCAAGCTCATCTATCATAACTAAATCGCCACCACCATCTGTACTAAATTTTTCTTCCATCTCATCCCATTCCGGACGGGAATAATCATCAATATTTTTCAAAAAATAATCATCAAAGTCTTCATCTAGTATGGTGTTCTCTAAAAGTTCATCTGCTTTTTTAAACAACCAAGGATGCAAATCATCTTCACTTCTAACCTCTTCAAAATGATCAAAGACTACAATAAAGAGTTGATCAATAAAATCATCTACCTTATACTTTCCTTTTGGAAGGTTTCCTTTAGTTAGTGCAGTTGCCAATCTTTTGGTTACGTAATGTTTTACCTGACTTAAGTCTTTCAATAATAAATTATTGAATAAGGACTTATCACCCTCCTTTTTAAAGTGTTTTAAATCTGAAAACGTACTTGCTACAAATACATTAAATTCCTTTTTACTTTCATAATATTCAAGAGTGTCCATGTTGTGTGCTTTAGATTAAAATACGATATAAAAATGCGTATATATGAGGTAGATTACTATGACCTAGGTCAGCCGTTCCAAAATAAAACCGATTTAGACCTTAAGATTTTCTCTGAAAAATCTAATCAATAACCAGCCGTACTACCTTCTTATAATGCTAAGTATATTTGTTAATTACCCAATTTATCTTCTAGTTGATTTCCTAATTGATTTTCCAATTTCTGAATATCCGAACGGTTTCCTCTGGCAACCAGTAAATACGTTTTATCTTTTAATTTACTAATGCTAGCAATGGCATCTTTTTCAGTTATTCCAAAACCCCTCAATATTCCATATGGGCCTCCAGAAAGTTCTCCTATACCTCTATTGCCCACAGAATTAAGAAAAGTCTCTACCAAGAATCCGGCTACAAATAAGCGGCCTAACTCAGGGTTGTAAAAAGTGTCAAAAGCGGTATTTAGCCCTAGCAACTCTCTGAAGAAAAGTCTTAATTGGTTTTCTATAGTTTTCAACTCTTTACTATCATTTATGTAATCTTCTCCAAGATTTCCGATTACCGATACGGCCATTTTATCAAAATTTGTTTGGCGAACGGTTTTTAAAGCATTTTCCAAATCCGAAACCTGTTTATACGGTTTTAGAAAAATCTGTTTTTGTTCTGTTTTTGACATGTCCATTTTAATAAAAATTTAGAGATAGCTACGTTTGGTCGGAAGCATTCTCTAGGGTAAAATTACAAGTAGATATTTTCAATACTACTGACCTAGGTCATGAAGTCAAAAAATTAACTTAGGTAAATTTGTTGTACAGATTTAATACTAATTAAAAACTTATATCATGGCAAACGATAGTGGAAATGTACTTCTAGCATTATTAACGGGAGCAGCAATTGGTGCAGGCTTCGGAATATTATATGCTCCTGAAAAAGGGGTTGAAACAAGACATAAAATCAAAGACAGAGCTTTGGAAGCCAAACATGATCTTTCTGATCGCGTAACACACGCCAAAGATGAGTTGACTAAAACAGTCAACGAAAAGAAGGAAGATTTTGAACGTAAATTAGATGAGACCATTAGCCATATGAGCTACAAAGCAGATGATATTATTGCTACTTTGGAACGCAAATTGGAAGAGCTTAAAAAGCAAAATGCACAACTACACAAATAATGCATTATGGCATTTGAAACATTAAAAAAAGACCTCGTTGATGTAGATACAGATATGAGGTCTTATCTTGAAACTAGCGAAGACTATTATAAACTAAAGGTTTTTAAGGTTCTAATGGGTACTGTTACGACAATAACGCAGTCCCTGTTCATTGGATCTGTAATTTTTCTTGCGTTATTTATGATATCTATTGGAGTATCTATTGCTCTTAATGAGGCTATGGGCAACTTCTATTCCGGGTTTTTAATTGTTGGTGCTTTCTATATTTTAGTTGCCATTTGCAGCTATGTTTTTAGAAATGTTCTCCACAGACCTTTATTACAAAATTTTTCGAAATATTATTTCAATAGACCATGACAAAAAAATATAGTTCATTTTCTGAAATAGATAACGATTTAAAAATTTTAAAGCTTAAGCGAGAAATTGCCAAAGAAAATTTGAAGCTTGATCTTAAAAGCACAAAAAGTCATTTAAGTCCAGCACAAATGGTAAGTACCACAAGTTTTGGTGTTAAACAATTAGCGGTAGATTTTGCTTTGAGCAAAGGGTTGGATTGGCTTCATAGGTTACGACGCAAACCATAGCTCAAAAACAACCTCTGCATACTACCCAAAATCTGCAACTTGCTGTAATTGTTTTTTATCCGAAAGGATAATTCTACGGGATTCACCCAGTTCTATCAATCCCTTATCCTTAAAACTTGAAAGTACACGTATTGCGGTCTCGGTAGCTGTACCTATTAAACCTGCAAAATCTTCCCTAGAAATACTAATACCCAAATTAGCATCTTTAATCAGCCCTTTGTCATATAATTCCAAAAGAGCTGTAGCTGCTCTTTTCCGAACCGAATCAAAAGCCATACCCATTAGCTGTTCTCTCATGTGCAACACATCATTAGAGACCATACCAATGAACTTATGTGATACTTCTTTATTATTGAATAAAAGTTGCGTGAAATCATTTTTAGGAATGGAGCATATCTCACAATTGGTAAGTGTTACGGCCGTCTCTGTATATAAGCCCGAATTACCCAAAACACATAGCTGACCTATAAAATCTCCGGCTTTGAACATACCCGTAACATACTCTTTGCCATTTTCATTGTGCTTGTATGTTTTAACTTCCCCACTGTGAATAAAATATAAATTGTGAGCCGAACCATCTTCCGAAAAAATCTCTTCTTTTGGTTTGTATCTGCTCAATTCTCTATCTTCAGAAAGATCTTTTAAGTTTTGATATTTTGAGGCTTCTTGAATAAATTCGTTGAGGCCTTGAACACTTCTCGAAAATTCCTTCCGTAAAAAAGAACTCTTTTTAAGCCTAGCCTCTATGGCCTCAATTAAATCTTCTGCTTCAAAAGGCTTGGTCAAGTAGTCATCTGCTCCCATGGTCATTCCTTTACGGAAATCTGCCTTTTCAGATTTAGCCGTTAGAAAAATAAACGGAATACTGGCAGTGGCTTGATCTTCACTTAATTGTTCAAAAACGCCGTAACCATCTAATTCTGGCATCATTATATCGCAGAGAATAATATCTGGTGTAAATAATCTTGCTTTTTCAACACCAATCTTACCGTTTTCTGCAGTAGTCACTTCATAATTCTCAAGTTCCAGAATTTCCGCGGTCATTTCGCGTACATCTAGATTGTCTTCAATAAGTAGTATTTTTTTCATTTTTCAATAGATTTAAGGGGAGTTCTATAGTAAAAGTTGTGCCTTGGTCAAGATTACTCTTAAAGGTAATATTTCCTTCCATTAAAAGAACATATTGCCTTACGATGTTCAACCCCAACCCGGTACCCTCATAATTAGCCGCATTTTTAGCTCTATAAAAACGCTGAAATAAATGAACTTGGTCTTCGGTAGGTATGCCAATACCTTGATCCGTAACTTCAATAAAAAGATTAGTGTTCTTAGTATCAATTTTCAGGGATATTTTTTTGTTCTCTTGTGAATATTTAATGGCGTTAGACAACAAATTATATACAATGTGCCTTAATAGTTTAGGATCAAGCTGCACATCTATATTGGATTGACTTTTGATAAACTCAATTACTTGACCTGCTTTTTTAACACCCTGTATCTCTTCTACCAAAGACTCTAAAAATTCAACCAAATCAAATAAAGCAGGTTGTGATATTACTTTTCCTTCTTCCAACTTACTCAATGATAAAAAGTCATTCAATATTCCTACTAAGTTCTTAACACTTACTTTTATCTTACTTATGTACTTAATTCTTTTTTCTTCTTGACCAACTTCATTCTGCCTTTCAATAAGATTTGTAGCAGAAAGTATGGTACTTAATGGAGTTCTAAACTCGTGTGAGGCCATTGAAATAAAGCGAGATTTCAATTCATTTAGCTCTTTTTCTTTTTCTAACGTATTCCTAATTTCAACTTCTACCCTTTTCTGATCAGAAATATTGTTGTAAACCAGTAATGCCCGTGTTACCACATGATCTTCATTAAATAAAGGGGTTGTATTTACCAAATAAGATATGTTCTCTACTTTTACTTCAAAAGAACAGTGCTCGCCTTTTAGCGTTTTCTGAACATTTTCCTTAACCTTTTTCTTAAGCTGAGTTGGTACATTACTTAATTCATCTATTCTTTTTCCAACTTGTATGGCTTCTCTAAACCCAACAGCATCTAGGTCTTCTCCTTCAATAAACACTACAGACATATTGAAATCTACTACGCCTACAAAACCCCTTGGAAAGTTTTTGAAAATGGTTTCTAGTAGCTTTTGACTGTCTATAGCACTATTCTCGGCAGTTTTGGTAATTTGTATTTGGTCTTCAAGACTTAAATTAGACTCTACCAATTTCTGAACCATATCCTTTAGCTCCACTGTCCGGTCAGCTACCTTACTTTCTAATGCTCCCGCATAAGCAGCCAATTCTTCCCTACTATTTTTCAAAGCAACGCCTTCATTATGTTGGTCAATAGCCACACTTGTAGCCTGCGTTATATTGTAGATGATTTCTTTTTCTGTATCAAGAGGTATTCTAGAAACGGGAAAATAAATAGCAAAGGTTCCTAACAGTTCCTTATTAGATGAAAATATAGGAAATGACCAGCAAGCTTTAATGTTCTCTTTCAAAGCCAAATCTCTGAAATTTTCCCACAGTGGATTATTAAACGTATCCGAAACGATTACTTCTTCTTTTAAATATGCTGTTGTACCAGAAGATCCATTTATGGACCTACAAACATATTTTCTATAGCTTTCGTATAGGTTTCAGACAGGTTGGGAGCTGCCAATTTTTCCAATTTTCCAGATATTTTATCCAATAAAAGAATAGAACCTTGGCAATTTGGAATGGCGGTCTCTATAGTCTCAATAATCTTATAAGCAATACTTTTTAGTGGTTCATGTTGAATAATCATATCCATAACATGAGACTGCCCTATTTTAAAGAACTCATTAATTTTGTGAGTAGTAACGTCATTTTGTACTCCAACAAAATGGGTCATTATCTTTTTGCTGTTATATATGGGCGTTATACTGATGTCATTCCAGAATAAAGAGCCATCTTTTCTATAGTTACGCAAAACCACGCGGCATGCTTCTCCTTTTTCAATGGCAACAGCCATTGTTTTAATTTCAATTTGCTCCTTATCTTCATCTTGTAGGAACCGGCAGTTTTTACCCATGAAATCTTCCTTCTCATACCCTGTTATTCTAGTAAAAGCTTCATTACCATAAATAATAGGAAAATCTGGCTTTTGGGTATCGCAAATAATAATTCCGCTAGCTGTGGCACCCAATGCACGATTACGGACATATAAAATATCTTCTATTGCCCTCTCTTGCGTGATATCTCTAATGATGGTCAATAGCTTATTTTTACCCATAGGAACAATCCTACCTTCATAAAACTGCCTTCCGTTTTCCCCATCAAAATTATACTCCACAAACTGAAGTTCTCCCGTTTCAATAGTTTTATCCATTCCTTTACGTACAGCCTCAGCAATATGAGCAGGCAACAGTTCATGTATATACCCACCTACCAAACCATCTGGTGAAGCAAAAAGTTTTTCAGGCTCTGGTGTATAGCTATCAAGAAATTTACCGTCATGATCTAGAATAAACGTCATGTCCGGCAATGCGTTTAACAAAGCCTTGTTCTTAGCTAAATTATCTTCTAGCCGCTGTTCTATTTCTTTTTGTTCGGTTATATCCTGTATGGTTCCAAACCATTCCAATGGTTCCCCAACAGCATCATAAGATGCCTTTCCATGAGCCGTGATATATCTTACCGTACCATCTTTTCTTACTATTCTTACTTTATTTGAAAAGGCCGTACCGTTTTCTATAGCAAAATCTACAGATGCTTTAGTCTCTTGCCGGTCATCAGGGTGAATAAAACTAATGGCTGTCTCTTTGGTAAGTTGCTTATCATAAGGTGGCAGGCCACATATTCTATAAAACTCATCAGACCAATTTCTTTCACCTGTTTTTAGATTCCAAAACCAACTGCCAATATGAGCAAGACTTTGAGCCTCGTTCATTTTTTCTGTATTGATAGCCGCTTTTTTCTGAGCTAATAATCGTTCTGTAATATCTACTACAAAAGCCACAACTAAATGCTCATCTTTTATTTCTGTAGGACTTAAACTTATTTCTAATGGAATTTGAACTCCATCTTTCTTAAGTCCCCATAAATCTTCTCCTTTTCCCATAGCCCTACTTGAGGGAGATTTCGCAAAACCTTTTCTATGATTTTCATGAGATTTTTCAAATTGATGCGGGATAAGATTTTCCACTTTTTTACCCACCAACTCCCCTAGTTCATAGCCAAACATTTTTTCAATAGAAGGATTTGCCTTGATAATTTTGCCTTGCTCATCTACAACCAAAATACCTTCTACCGAGGATTGAAATATACCTTTAAAAAGTTCACTATCGTTAAGTTTTTCTACCATATACGCAGGGTAAGAGTCTTTCTTTACAGACTAAATTAAGAAAAAGGAAAGGACTGCGGCAGAAGTTTAGTCCTAAAAAAACACACTCAAATACTAAGCCCCAATAGCTGAGATTGTATACGTTGCTTATTAATATTGGGGAAAGAGCGTCCATGTAGAGTTTTAACAAATATAAAGTTACCCTACCTTCAAAAATATGACACTTGTCATGTTTTAAACTTTATACCCTAGACTAAAACAAACTAGTTCTCTTTAACCGGAAATGTACCTCCGTTTTCATCAAGAATTCTCTTTGTGGTCAGGTAGCCTAAATCAAATATGGCATCAATACTGTTCATGTCAAACGTTCCATATTCCGATAGACCTTCTGGTAAGATAATCATATCACATTCGCCAAATTTCAACATAGATTCTGAAGCGGACTTTAGTTTATAAGCTCGCTCAACTACCGTATAGGAATGTTTTAAATCTTCTATTCTTATTTTCTTTAAAGCATTTACATAGCTTCCAATAATCTTATCGCATTTCTTTTTGAGTGGTTCTATGGGGAAATTGTTTAAAACGCCACCATCTATATAATAGGCATCCCCTATTTTCATAGGTGTGAACATCCTAAAATGTAGCCGAGGCAAGTACAGGGCGAATAACCTGCCCTTTATGAAACACTTTAAGAGTACCTCTTATAATATCTGTAGCAGTTACATAAAGTGGTTTTTTTAATGCACTAAAATCGTCCACAGGGAAGAATTTCTTGAAATTTTCATAATACTTTTCAGTATCAAAAAAGTAAGGTTTGCTGCGAGCGTAGTTTTGTGTACGAAATAAAGGAATGGTTTTAAAAAAATGTAATATTTCTGCCCAACTGGCACCACTTGCATAAAGTGCACCCACAACGGCCCCGGCACTTGTACCTGCAATATGTGTTGGAAAAATGCCGTGCTCTTCCAGAGCTTTTATAGCGCCTATGTGTGCTACACCCCTAATCCCTCCTCCAGAAAGTACAAGACCAATATTCATTTTTATTCTACTGGGTTATTAATATACAATATACCTGATATAAACGTATTAAAATTGGATTATCTCTTTACAAGACGGGACTAAAAACTTTGGCAAACCCCTCTTTCAGACGGTCTAATTTGGGTCTTTTTTTAAACTCATGATAATCCATTTGCTCGCTTATTTTACAGTCTCTCAAAAAATCGTGTTTCAGTTGTTCGGTAAGCTCTCTATCGTACGCCAAAATGTTTACCTCATAATTCTGCTCAAAGCTTCTGACATCTAAATTAGCAGTACCTATGGTTGTTAACTGATCATCCGAAAACATGACTTTACTATGTAAAAACCCTTCAGGATATAAATAAATTTTAATACCAGCCTCTAGAAAATTTTCAAAATACGATTGTACGCTCCACTTAACTAAAAAACTATCGGAATTGGAAGAAAGCAAAATCCTCACGTCTACACCGCCCAACGCAGCCACCTGTAAAGCTTCCATAATTGCCTCATAAGGTATGATATAAGGATTGATAATATACACGTACTTTTTAGCTCTGTTTATCAATGAAAAATAAAGTTGATGTACGGATGGAAAATCAGAATCCGGTCCGCTTGATACCGTTTGAACAATAGATTTCCCTATTTCCGGAATGGCAGTAAAATAGCTTAATGTTAGAATATCGTCCTTACCACTGGCAAAATTCCAATCCATAGCAAATACGGCTTGTAAACTATTTACTACGGGACCTCTCAGCCGTAAATGCATATCATGCCATGTTCCCAAAACAGGGTCTCCGTTAAGGTATTTATCCGATACATTAATACCGCCCGTAAATGCGGTAAGACCATCAACAATAACTATTTTTCTATGGTTTCTGTAGTTGATAGATGAGAGTAACCTCTTAAATCGTATGGGTAAAAAGCCGTACACCTCTATACCTGATTTCTTTAGATTATTTATATAAGTTTTGCTTAACGTATTACTTCCCAAGCCGTCATACAAAAAACGTACTTCTACACCTTCTTTTCTTTTCTTTTGTAAAATGGAAAGAAACCTATTTGCCAATTCGCCTTCCTCAAAAATATAATATTGAATGTGTATAAATCTTTGGGCACTTTCCATAGCCTCAAAAATAGCCTCAAAAGTTACCGGGCCATCTTTAAGCACCGTAAGTTCATTACCCTGACTAGGTAAAAAATTGGAGTTTTTAGCTATAAGCTTCACCAATTTTATGTGGCTTTTGATGGGAGCAGGAACGGTTAAATCTTCATCGTCATCAATATCATCATAATAGTCTTTGACCGTTTTGAGGTACGCTGTTATTTCTTCTGTCTTTTTAAGCCTGTAAAACTTGTTTTTACGTCTATTACGACCAAGAACATAGTAAAACAACATTCCACCAACAGGAATTGTAAAGATGGCCAAAAGCCAGCCCAAAGTCTTTGTGGGACGAATACCGTAAAGCAGTAACCTAACCACTAAGAAAAGGGCCAACGAAAAATAAATAATAAGAGCGATGGTCATATTCTGGGTATTAATTGAATGCGATATAAGGTTTACTCTCGGATACGTATTTTAAAGTTTACCAAGCCACCATCAATATCCGCTTCATGCAAAATACCATTTTTATAGAAGTAGACATTCTCTTTCCCATTAGCATTAATTTTCTTGTACTTATGATTTCCTAATGAAACAATAGTATTCATGGTACCATCTTGTTCAGAATAGCATTCTTTGATATTCTTTGGCTCCTTAAAATACATTAATACCGTGGTATATTGAATAGAGTCTTGTAAGGTACTTTCTTTTTTATCTTTTATAATTTCATATTGAGCATTTTTCCATAAGGTACTTGTTTCTGCATGTTCTCTACTATTAACAACAATGCTAACCTTGGCTTTTTTGAGCATGGACTTACTAAAAGTTACATCATATTTATAATCTATCTCTATTGTCCTCAACAGCTTGGTTTTAATACTCGTAAAACTCTGATATGTGGTTATAGTTCCTTTTGTTTTTTGGTGTGTGTCCAAACTACCAATTACCTTATCTTTCATAACTATGTCATAATATAGCTCAGTAGAATTAGAAACTGAATCACTACTAAAACCCATAAATAAGAGAATCCATATTAGATGCTTGAACATAATGCTTTTATTTATTTAAAAGAAGCTGTATTACAGTGCAAATTACTATTTATTACACAGTATGAGCCTGACATATATCATGAAAACATACCTATGCATTACTAGATATAGACTTGAAAATAACCATAAGATGATTTCTGAAAAAAAGTAATAAATCTAAGTTCCTATTAAAGTGATAAAGAACTTAAGTGGAATTGCCTATGACTCCGAGAAAATGAGAAGTGAGTTTTAGGTGGAGTTTCTAATACATAAAAAGAAAAAATGCCCTCAAATCTAACTTAATTACATGGACGCATCTAAGTTTTAATAGGAAGGCATTTCTAATGGTTAGTGCTTGCTAGTTAATCTCTACTGTTTTAGGTTCATGTTTTTTAGCGCTTTCTTTTTTAGCTAACTTAAATTTAAGAACGCCATCTTTATATGCTGCTTTAATTTCATCGTCCGAAACGCTTTCTGGTAGTCGAAGCGATTTTTTAAACGAGGTATAACTAAACTCCTTGCGGCTATAATTATCTTCGTCCTCTTCTTTTGAGTTTGAATTTTCTGCCGAAATGTTTAGACACCCATTCTCAACACTCACATTAAAATCTTTCTTCTCATAGCCAAAGGTGCGGCTAGTTCCACCTCAAAATTATCATCGTTTTCCTTTACATTCATGGCGGGTTCTTCAATTTTATTCAACCAAGAACCTCCATTAAAAAAATCATCGCTATTAAAGAAATCAGGAGTTACCAGATTTCCCCAAGGTTTTCTATCAAATTTTACTAGTGACATAATTCTAAAATTTTTAGTTAAACAATTACATGTAGCAAAAGTATTATAGTCTCGTGCTGATAAAAATGACATAAATCAGGTAATTGAAAAAAAATAATAAAATTTAAGCGCTAGATCAATCCCTTAAAAGCAATGCTAATTTGGCTAGAATAATAAGTTCTGCTTTGTTGGTTCCCGAAAATGATTTGGCTATGGAATGTGCGGTATCCACAATTAAAATTTTCACCTGTTCTGGAAAAAGTTTTAAATGTTCTGTATAATATTTTGTAAAATCTTCAAAACACTGTTCACTTTCCCTATCATTTTCCAATAGCCGGTCAAACACCGTTTCTATCTGGTAGGCAGCATCAGCGTTGTACCTATCTTCCATATCGTCAACAGCTAACCAACTCTCTCTTATAATCTCCTTTAGTTTATCTAGTTCTTTAATATGCACCGTACGGTCTGCTATGGCAATGGCATAAAACAGTTTTCCAAGATGTTGGTAGAATTCAATGCCTACTCTGTTAGGACTTAGCATTTTTGTATATTTAAAGTTTATGTGATTGAAAGTACATGGTATGCCCATTCTTTTCTATGACAAAAATCAGTTTAATGGTTTAACTTTATTTTATGAACATTTTTCAAAAAAACAGTGACATTTTCAATTTGCTTGCTGAGGGCGTTTCCGAAGGTATTATTGTTGTTAACAGAGATCAGGTCATTGTAACGTCAAATTCATCTGCAGAGGAAATGTTCGGCTATGAAAAAGGAGAACTTTTAGGAAAGCCTCTAGACACACTCATCCCCCAAAGGTATCACAAGCATCATGACCAGCATGTAGACCATTTTATTTCAAAAAGTGAGAAGCGACAAATGGGCCATGGTAGAGACTTGCACGGTATTCGTAAAAACAAAGAAGAATTTCCTGTAGAAGCAGGTTTAAATCCGTTTGAATTAGATGGCTCCGTTTTTGTAATGGCTTTGATCATAGATATTACGGAGCGTAAAAAGAGGGAACAGGAATTAAGTCATTGGGCACGGATATTCAATGAATCCTTAAATGAGATTTATACTTTTGATGCAACATCCTTTATCTTTAAAGATGTTAATAAAGCAGCACAGCACAATTTGGGTTATTCGTTGGACGAGCTCCAAAAAATGACACCTTTGGATATTAAACCTCATCTTAACCAATCAGAATTCGTAAAAATTATTGAACCTCTTCTAAATGACAATACGGGAAAAATAAAATTTGAGACTACCCATTTGAGAAAAGATGGTTCTACTTACCCCGTAGAGGTGCATCTACAACTTTCCAATACTGGCCAAAACCAGAGTTTTGTGGCTATGATTTTGGATATCACAGAACGAAAAAATTATACTGAAAACTTAGAAAGAACAGTTCAAAAACGCACCCTGCAACTAACGGAGGCCTTGGAAAAAGAAAAAGAATTGAACGAACTAAAAACACGATTTTTATCTTTGGTTTCCCATGAATTTAAAACACCCCTAAGTAGCATCCTCACTTCCATTACATTATTGGGCAAATACAAACTAACAGAACAGCAGGAAAAACGCGATAAACATGTAACCACCATCCGCAAAAAAGTAAAATATCTGGATACTATTTTGAACGACTTCCTTTCTGTGGAACGATTAGAATCCGGAAAAGTCAATTATAATATTGAGGAATTTCCGTTAAGTAAATTGGTAAATGAGGTAGTGTACGACGCAAATATGCTGCTCAAAGCCGGACAGAAAATACATTACCCCGAAAATATAGATGACGTATTCATTAAGTTTGATGAAAAAACTCTTGAACTTGTACTTTCAAACCTAATACATAATGCCATAAAATATTCGCCAGAAGACTCTACTATAGATGTGTTGGTGAAAGATAACCTCAGTACTATAGATTTACAGGTCATTGATAAAGGTATTGGGATTCCAAAAGAAGACCAGAAATATATTTTGACCGCTATTTCAGGGCAGAAAATGCCCTTTTGACACAAGGCACCGGAATAGGTTTAAACATTGCAAAACAACACTTAGAAAATTTGGGAGCTACCCTTAATTTCACCAGTACACAAGACAAGGGTTCTATATTTACCGTAGGCATACCAAAAGAACACAAAACCTAGAAAAAATGAAAACTATTTTATTGATTGAGGATGACAGAGCGCTGCGGGAAAACACCGAGGAACTTCTGGAGCTTTCCAACTATAACGTAATTACCGCTCCAAATGGTAAAGTGGGTATTCAACTAGGTATAGAAAAATTACCGGATATCATTATTTGCGATATTATGATGCCAGAAGTAGACGGTTATGGCGTTCTAAAAAACCTGTCTTCCGATGAAAGAACCAAGCACATTCCATTTATATTCTTATCTGCAATAACGGAGCATAAGGAAATTAGAAAAGGAATGGATTTGGGTGCTGACGATTATTTGACCAAACCTTTTGAGGAAGATGACTTGATAAGTGCCGTAGAAAGCAGGTTGGCAAAGGCTAAACTATTAGGTGGTATGATTGGCGATGGAACTTTAAAGCCAGAAGCTTCCGAAGAAGAGATGCGTACCCTAGAGGAACTAAAAGCCTTTTTTAATCAAAATGGAGAGGTTTCAAGCTTTGGCATAGGAAATACTATTTTTAAAGAAGGTTCCCGATCAGACACCATATACCTTGTTTTAAAAGGCCTTATAAAAGGGCATACCATGGATGAAGATGGCAAAGAATTAATTACTTCCTTATACCACGCCGATGATTTTTTGGGATTCACTTCTTTTGTGAGTCAGATTCCCTATCAAGAATCCGCTACCGTTATTGAAGATGTTGAGCTAGCCGCTATTTCTAATCAAAATCTACAGGAAATTTTGAAAAAAAACAATAGTATTTCCTTACAACTTATGGAACTTCTTTCCCAAAATATTACCGAAATAAAAGCGCAATTATTTCAAATGGCCTACAGTTCCGTTCGGAGAAAAACGGCCCAAACGCTCATACAGTTTGCCCAGGTAATGAAAACAAATACTGAAGGTTCTATCAAAATTTCTAGAAGTGATTTGGCCAGTGTAGCAGGCATTGCTACAGAAAGTCTAATCAGAACACTATCAGGTTTTAAAAAGGAGGGGCTTATTGAAATTGAGGGACGGAATATTAAAATAAAAGAATTAAAAGCACTTCAATATGTAAATTAGGAATTGCTGCATTTTTATATCAAAAATTTGAGGCATGATAAATATCATATTTTAAAAATAGACACCGCTCTATCTTTGGTTTGTAGCTTAAACTAATGCAAACTATACTCATACCTACAGACTTTTCCCATAATTCTTGGAACGCACTTGCCTATGCAGTTAAATTGTTCAAGGATGTGCCTTGTAATTTTTATATTCTTCATGTAGGTGCTTTAAGCCAATCTAGCGTAAAAGGCAACTCGTTTTCGTTACCTATGAGTAAAATAACTCCTTCCATAAAGGAGAAGTTAGAAGATGTATTTCAAAGAATAAAGCAATTGCCCATTAATAAAGAACACCACTTTGTTGCGCTACAAGATTATGGTAATCTAGTTAGTATTTTACGGAAGACCGTAGAAGAAAAAAAAATAGATCTTATTGTCATGGGAACCAAGGGTGCATCTGGCATTCAAGAATCTGTAATAGGAAGTAATACGGGAGATGTTATAACCAAAGTGGCCTGCAACCTTTTGGTAGTTCCGGAGAATGCTAAATTTAACAGTCCCAAAGAAATAGCTTTTCCCACAGACTATAATATTTTTTATTCTCATGCTATTTTAGAAACCATATCTAAAGTACTGCATATGTGCAAGGCCAATCTGCAGGTCATACATGTATCTAATATAAAAAAAGAGCTCAACGCCACACAAAAAACAAATAAGACTTATCTACAAGATTATCTAGAAGAACTTTTCGCAAAATCCCATAGTTTTCATACCTTAAAAGATAAAAATGTAAAGACTGCCATAGATACATTCACTAAAACTGGAAATATCGATATGGTAATCATGGTTGCCAAAAACCTTAACTTTCTGCAACAATTGTTGTTTGATTCTACTATAGAAAAATTAAGTTTCCATACTACGCTGCCCTTGCTGGTATTACATGAATAACCTTTTTTCCTTCATCTCATTTAAAACCTTAGCCTTAACACGTCAATTATAGACATAAGGGTACAAACACTTAGTTTATTAATTACTTCTCGCTCCTTTAATTTTTGTAATAAAGTTTAACTACTACGACTGATATAAATCATAGGTTTTGTGTTTATACAGGACTACTTTAGAGTAGACTTCTAAACAACTGACAAATGAGAACTGTATTAATTCCTACCGATTTTTCAGACAATGCAATGCACGCAATAAACTATGCATTGAATCTCTATAAATGCGAACACACTACTTTTTATTTTCTTCACGCCTATGCAGATGAAGTTTATGGACCATTTAAGAAAAGCGGAGTATCTATTAACGCAACTGAAAAAATTGTAAAAAATAAAACGGAAGAAGCCCTTAAAAAACTAATCTTAGAAGTCAAGAATAAAACCCATAACCCAAAACATTCTTATGAATCAGTGTCTTCTTTTGAGTCTTTGGTAGATTCTGTTAATGATTTTGTCAATAAGGCCAATATAGATTTGGTTGTTATGGGCACCCAAGGTCAAAAGGCTGATAAGAAAATTACTTTTGGAAGCCATACCGTACAGATATTCAAATATGTGAAATGTCCTGTTTTGGCTATTCCACAAAACTATACATACCAAAAACCTAAAAAAATATTGTTTCCAACAGATTACATGCTGCCTTACAAAAGACGAGAATTGCGCCTTTTAAACGATATAGCGGCCGAATATAAATCTGAAATACATTGTCTTTACATCTCAGATTTTGAGGATTTGAGTTATAGACAGCTAGACAATAAGCGATTTTTAGAAGAAACCTTACCTAATTCCTACCCTTATTTTGAAAGAACGCCCGTAAAAAATAAAGCTGAAGCAATAATAGAATACATCTCGCAGAACAAAATGAATTTATTGGTGATGGTAAACGCTAGACATTCGTTTTTGGAAGATATGTTATATAGATCTACTGTAGATGATTTAGGTCTGGATTTAAAACTGCCGTTTTTGGTAATGCAGAATTTACCGCGGTAAAACCAAAAATGTAAGATTATGAAAAGAATCCTATTACCCACAGATTTTTCAAATAATTAATGCCCTATTTACGGCCGTAAAGGTTTATGCCAATGTAGAATGCCAATTTTATTTACTGCATACCTATGAGCCCAATGCGTTAAATTTACTTGGCCGAAAAAACGAAAAACGTCTTGGAGTCATCTACAATTCATTAGCAGAATATTCAACACAAGAATTGAGGAAGATTTTGGATTATTTACATAAAAATCACAACAATCCAAGCCATAGCTTTGAGTGTATTTCAAAATCTCGAGTTTTAGAGGAAGCTATTCAAGAAATTATACCCACCAAGGATATTGATATTGTTGTGATGGGCACTCAAGGAGCAACGGGTGCCAAGGAGATTTTTATGGGAAGTAATGCGGTAAAAGTTCTTAAGAAAATTAAAAACTACCCTGTGTTGGTAGTCCCCTCCGAATATAATTTTCAAAATTTGAAAACATTGGTCCTACCCACCAATTATACTCAAACCTATAGAAAACAACAACTATCTGCCCTAACCGAATTGGTTACAATTTGGAACGCCAAAATACAGATTTTACACGTAACTGCAGAGTTTGAGCTAAATGATATACAAAATGATAATCGCGAAGTTTTAAAGAATTATTTTTCAACTTTGGACTATTCCTTTTATAATGCTGAATTTGAAGAAGACATATCCCATAGTATTGAAAAGTATTTATCAAAAAATACAGTGGATCTAATGGCGATGATACGTTACGAACATACGTTTTGGGAGAAAGTTATTGGCGAACCGGTTATAAAGAAGATAACTTTTCATTCTAAAATACCAGTTTTAATACTTCCAGAATATGAATGAATTACAGAGCTATAAATTTTAAAATAACAATATAAATACGGGTTAAAAACAAAAAGTTACACTTTTCATAAACTTTCTGGTTTTTCTCTTTGCCAAGTTATTGGCGGATAGGGTTTTCTTCCCCTTGCTTGATAAATTGGTAAACTTTCCTTTCTATTGGCAGCTGCTTTTTTTGAAAATTGATTTGTATGGCTTTGAATAGGATGACCAATTCTATTCAATTCCTTTTTTACTTGATCAAATGCCTTCTGGTTATTGTATAGGAAACCAATGACACCTTGCTCTATATCTACATCAATAATCCTAATGTTCAATATGCGACTCAAATTACGCACCACAACATCTTTACTGGCGTTGGAATCCAAATTTTTAAGAGTTGCTAGAGCTTTCATGGTTTCTGAATTTTGGGTAATTTAAATTAAAGCATGCATGCAAAAAATGATATATATCAGTTCAATAGAAAAAGTGTTGTTTTATTTTATATTTCAATTCTCATAAACTGTTTGGCTCTTTATTGAAATTTCTTTTCTTCCCTCATTTTTCAAAAGCTTGTTTCCGTTGCCGTATGATATTTATCATTGCCAGAAAGATAAATGCCGATTACTTTTAGAATACCATACATAGAACCAAAACAATGAAAAACATACTGATACCTACTGATTTTTCTGACAACGCCTCAACGCCATTGAATACGGTATTGCCTTTTTCAAAAAAACAAAATGTAAGTTTCATATCGTACATGTAAATCCTATTGCTTCATTTTCAGACGGTGAAGTGGCCATGTATGCATCACAAGAAATTTTTAGGGAAAGTTTAATAGAAGAAAGCTTAGAAAAACTTCAAAAATTACTTGAAAAAATAGAACGTCTGCCATTGAATACAAAACATACTTTTTATACCTCGGCTTTTTATGGATTCTTTACAGATTATATAAAGGAAGAAGTAAAGGATAAGAACATTGATCTTATCATTATGGGAACCAAAGGTGCAAATGGCATAAAAGCCGTTTCCATGGGTAGCAACACGGGTAATGTAATAACAAAGGTTAAGTGCCCCGTTTTGGCCGTACCCCAGAATGCGGAATATCATAGACCAAAAGAAATTGTTTTTCCTACGGACTATTATTTAAGCTACGATATTAAAGTGTTAGAAAATATAAAAGAATTGGCATCATTAAACCACTCCACAATACGTTTTCTATATCTCTCAAAAGCAGGAGAAAAACTAACCCAGGAGCAAACAAAAAATCAAGAATTTTTAAGCGGTTATTTTTCAGAAATTGAAAATAGTTTTCATAAAATAACCGGAGAAAAACTTGAAACGGCCGTACAATGTTTTACAGAAAGTAGAAAGGTAGACATGATTGTTATGGTTGCAAAGAACCTAAATTTTTTGGAACGGATTCTTTTTAAACCCAAGGTGGAAAAAATAAGTTATCATATTACTATTCCATTTCTAGTCTTACATGAATAGAATACTAAAAAGAGTTGATAGCGGTTGCGAAGAACAACCCAATATTATATGCTTCTATTTACCTCTACCCCTAAAAAAACTAAACTCTTTAAACTGACCATTATCATAGTTTTTTATATACTATACCTTTAGATTTATACTTAAAATTAAACGCAAGGGCCATGAAACGAATTTTACTTCCTACTGATTTTTCAGACAACTCATTTGAAGCCATCCGTTATGCTTTGCTGGTATTTAAGGAGATAGAATGTACATTTTTTCTTTTGCATACCTATACTCCCCCTGTATATCAAACGGAATATCTTATAGGCAGTTCTGGGCAACTTGGTTTGGGCGATGTAATGCGTGAAACCTCTCAAACACAGTTAGAACAATTATAAAGCCGTTTGGAAAAGGAATACAAAAACCCTAATCATACTTTTGTAGTCCATACAGCTTTCAACACCCTATTAGGAGAAGTTACAGATACAATAGAAAAAGAAAATATAGACTTAGTGATTATGGGTACTAAAGGTGCTACGGGAGCTACGGAAATACTTTTTGGCACCAATACCGTTCACGTAATTAAAAAAGCCAAATGCCCCGTAATAGCAGTACCCCCAAAATTTGAGTATGAAGCTCCGAAGGAAATTTTATTTCCCACAGATTTTGAAATTGAGTACAAAAAAGAAAAATTAGAAGTCCTTTTAACAATTGCCGAAAAATATCAATCTAGGATTAACATCATGCACGTTCGTACAGGTTTAGACCTTACAAACACACAGAAAAAAAATAAAAAACAACTTGAAGAACTTTTGGATAACAGGAGTCTTTTTCATGATATACCAGACAATACAATAACCGATGCGATCAATGAATTTCAACTGAAGCAAAGAGTAAACCTATTGGTCATGGTACAAAACAAACATACATTTTTGGAGCGTCTTTTTATAGAGCCGGTCATTAAGAAAATTGGGTTTCATATTACGGTGCCCTTCATGGTCATTCCCCAAGTATAGTTTTAAGAAAAACTTATCGAATACATAACCTGTCAGGATATTTCAAAGCTTTGCTTGATTTAGAACCTTCTCAAAATAAAATCGGGCATTAGAACACACCTTTAAATTTTTAAGCCATAAACCACTTTATTTAAAGGTGTTATGACTAAAGAAAGAATTTTATCGGAATAAAATGATGAAAGGCGAGATTACTAAAAGCCTTCTCTACATGAAAATTTAACTAGGATTAAAACCCCATAGGTAAGCCTAAGTTTTTTTAGTTTTATTTTTTATGTAACAAGGGTTACTTACGGCTGATTGCCAGACATATAACTTTGCCTTGAGTTAGTAATCACAAAATATAATTACTTATTTATTTTTTCCAGATTCCCCCAAGTAAGCTTAACAATATGACACCAGTCATATTTTAAGACTTTCAAGGTATTTAATTTTGAATTTCTATTGACTTGGATTTATAGTAAAATTGATTGCTTCCATTTTTTTACAAATTGCTGATTATAATGAAGTTTTCCCTAAAAAATACTTACTTAAGTAGTCTAAAATGGATTCTGGCCTTATTTTTAAGTCTTTTTATTGGATTGTTTTTCAGTCCCTTACAGGCACAAATAGATTTTACAAAAAGTAATTTAAACTTCAATGGGTTTGGGTCAGCCCCTATAACCACATCCTTAACTTTTGGACCTGACGGTCGCTTATATGTATTAGAATATCCGGGGACAATTTATGCCTTAACCATAGAGAGAAATACCTCTGATGATTATGTAGTAATTGCAAAGGAAGCTATTACCGGAGTTAAAATTATACCAAATCATGATGACGATGGCACTTCATGTAGTGGGCCTTCAGGAAGTTGTAATAGTAGAGAGTCAACTGGTTTAGCAGTTTCCGGTACAGCTAAAAATCCTATCCTATACGTAACTTCTAGTGATTTTCGGGTAGGTTCGGGTTCTAATGGTGGTTTTGGAGATGTAAATCTTGATACCAACTCTGGAGTAATTACTCAACTTACATGGAATGGTAGCACATGGGATATTGTAGATTTGGTAAGGGGATTGCCACGTTCCGAAGAAAACCATGCGACCAACGGACTTGAGTTTACCACAATTAATGGTAACGACTACCTTATTGTTGCACAAGGTGGACACGCAAATGGCGGTGCACCATCTGCCAACTTCAGCTATTTATGTGAATATGCTTTGTCGGGAGCTATACTTTCAGTCAACTTAACCGCTTTAGAAAAAATGCCCGTTCTAAATGATAATGGAAGAAATTATGTCTATAATTTACCAACATTAGATGATCCTACCCGCGCAAATGTAAATGGTATAATTGACCCTAATAATTCCTCCTATAACGGTGTGGATATAAACGATCCTTGGGGTGGTAATGATGGTCTTAACCAAGCAATTGTTGTTCCTGGAGGTCCTGTGCAGATATTTTCGTAAGGCTATCGTAATCCATATGATTTAGTTGTCACGGAAAGTGGTGCTGTTTACACTACCGATAACGGAGCAAATGGCGGTTGGGGCGGTCTTCCTGTAAACGAGGGGAACGCAACGGTAACAAACGCTTATGATGCAAATGAGTCAGGGAGTGACTCCACCTCAGCTGCTGATGACGGTGAGTTCATGAACAATACCGATCATTTACAACTGATAACTACAAATAAAGACAAATATAACTTTGGGAGCTTTTATGGAGGTCACCCTAATCCAATAAGAGCTAACCCCACAGGTGCCGGTCTATACACAGCTCCCGCAAACCTTGAAACTGTTGGCGCTGTATTCCGTACGCAAAAATATGATCCAAATGGTTCAACTCCAGGCTCTACAACTAATGCAAATATTGCATTACCGGGAAACTGGCCACCCGTTCAAACGGCAAATAGTGTTGAGGGTGACTGGCGTGGGCCATAATCCCAAATCCTGATGGGCCAGATGATGACCCTATTACAACATGGGGTACAAATACCAATGGAATTGATGAGTATACCGCCTCCAATTTTAGCGGTGCCATGAAAGGAAATCTTCTTGCTGGTTCTAGTCGCGGGATTTTGCGTAGGGTAGAGCTTAAGGCCGATGGTACTTTAAAAAATTTTACACCTGAATTTTTAGGTGGCATTGGCGGTAATGCACTTGGGGTAACTTGTAATGGTGATTCTGAAATATTTACTGGCACCATTTGGGCAGGAACCCTAAATGGGAAAATTGTGGTTTTTGAGCCTATGGAAGGAGAAGCGTTGACTTTTCCTTTTAGAATTAATTCAGGTGGGCCCGAAGTAAGCCATGAAGGAAATCTTTTTCACGCAGATGATTATTTTTTTAACGGACAGAGTTATACTAATTCTAGCGTTAAAATACCAGAGTTATACCAAACAGAACGTTTTGATTCAAAAAATAATCTTGATTATAAAATTCCCGTTCCAAATGGAAATTACGAAGTAGTACTACATTTTGCCGAAATTTATTGGGGTGCAACCGGTGGAGTTGCCGGGGGGATAGGGAACCGGGTTTTTGATGTAAATATTGAAGATGTATTGGTTTTAGATGATTATGATATTGTTGCTGATGTAGGTTCCGAGACACCAGTAGCAAAGTCATTTTTGGTTACTGTATCTGACGGTGAACTTAATCTAAACTTTTCGGCATTGGCAAGTACAGGTGGTGTAAACAGCCCTAAAGTTTCGGCCATTGAAATATTGACTGACTCAAATGAATCACCGGTCGCAATTGCCAGTGCAAGCCCAATGAACGGCATTGGACCTTTAAATGTAGATTTTACCGGTGCCAACTCAACTGATGATATAGAAGTAATTAGTTACATATGGGATTTTAAAGATGGTTCTACTTCTTCCCTCGCAAATCCCAAACATACGTTTACAACTTCCGGTATTTATGAAGTAGAATTGACTGTCCAAGATTCAGAAAAACTTACCAATTCAACCACCCTTACTATAACCGTAGTTGATAACCAAAATCAGGATACAGTTAGAGGTATATATGCAAGTCCTGATAATGGCACAGCTCCATTAGAGGTGTCTTTTACCGTTTTAAACGAGGTAGATGATGTTGCAGCAACAAGTTATTTATGGGATTTTGGAGATGGTTCCAAATCTTCATCTATAATGGAACCAAGCCATGTCTTTAGTGAAAAAGGTATATATGAAGTCTCTTTGACGATCATAGATGCGCAAGGCCTAAGTCATTCGCAGACTACAACCGTTACGGTTATAGACGAAAAAACAGAGGAAGAGAGTATTGTTGGTATACTTATGAAAAATCCTGTCAAAGAGATGGCTCAAGTTCGCATAGTCGCAAATGGTACTGATATTGTCAAAGTCATTAAAATATATCTACATGATTCCTCCGGAAGAATTGTAGGCATATATAATGCAAAAGATATAGTATCCAACGGATTATATCAAATACCTATAGCCTCATTGAGCACAGGTCAAATCTATTATTTAAGTTTTGAAATAGATAAGGGTAAACGGCTTGTATTTAGTATGCTAGTAGACAATTGATAGATAATGACAATAGTAATATAAAGTACACCTACGTATTTGAAGAGTAGTTGAACACATTATGATAAAGAAAAGACATAATTTAAAAATAACCTTGGTATTTATTATAGCCATGTTACTTGTTGGACTCTATTCATGTAATTCGAATTATTTAGATGATTTTGAGGATTATGACATTGATACAGATGGCGACGGAATTTTTGATAGCCAAGAAGTATTAAATGGCACAGACAAGAACAACCCATGTGACCCTTCTCACGATGTACAGTATTCTTCGTTCAACTCATCTAATTTAGTATGGTTGGCCGGTGACTGCGATGGTGATGGGTTGATTAACGGAGATGAACTATCGGTTGGGAATAATCCTTATGGCGATCCTATAATTAAGAATTTTGCAGTGCCAGAGTTTCTTTCAAACTTATCCCAGCTAAAGTTGTTTAAAGGTAATATGTCCGATTTACAGCTAAACGACAATGTATATGAATATGATATGAGCACTCCTCTTTTTACCGATTATTCATATAAACTTCGTGTAGTGGCCCTACCAGACGGTACACAAATGACGTACAAAGGAGATAACTTATTAGATTTTCCTGATAATACAATACTAGCAAAGACTTTCTACTACCTAAATGACGAAAGAGATTCTTCCTTAGGGAAAAAATGTATTGAAACTAGGGTATTGATTAAAAAGAATGGAGAGTGGTTGGTTCGTAATTATTTTTGGAACGAAGATCAAACTGATGCCGTATTGGATGATAATGCACACGGTCTTCAGGTAGATTGGATTGATGACCTAGGAGTTTCAAGAATAGTAGATTATGTGGTTCCTTCAAATACAATGTGTGTGCAATGCCACGAGCTTAATGAGAAAATCGTACCTATTGGACCAAAAGCTAGAGCAATGAATTTTAATCATAATGGGCAGAATATCCTTCAATTTTTTAAGGATAATAATATGCTTGCCGAAGCTCCGGAGGTTTCACAGATTCCTACACTTCCTGATTGGTCAGACACTAGTTTGACTTTGGAGGAACGAGCAAGAGCTTACCTAGATGTAAATTGTGCCCATTGTCATCAAAAAGGGGGCTCTTATAATAGAGATTTCGGAGATAAATTCTATTTTACTTTTGAAACCTCATTTACAAAAAGTAATATTTATGTAGAGCGTACGCAAATTAGTGACCGAATGGGTACTGCTATTATAGCTATTTTATGCCCCTAATTGGTACGAGCATCAAACATGATGAAGGTATTGACCTTATCAACACCTATTTGGATTCTTTGGAGCCTTAAAAGAAGCGAAAAGCAAATTAAATTCCAATTTTAAGGGAAGTCAATAAACTTGATGCAGAAGCTATGTATCTTTTGAAGCGATACTTACTTACATTGCTAATCCAGTAGCTCCTTTACAAGTACTTAAAAAGCTCTACCTAAATACTAAATTAGATAGCTTTAGTGAACCTACAAACAAAAGCATAATAGATTGTTTTTTGCACACTAAAAAGTATGCATTAAAATAGTCTCGCACGAAACCATTAGAAAACAAAAAACCTCGTAAATCACGTGATTTACGAGGTTTTATTACCATTTGCATGGATTTTGTCGGGGTGGCAGAGTTGGAACCCTAGCCACATACCGCTTAATAACCAATTAGTTACCTCAATTTTTTCAAAATAGGACACCTCAGAGGGCACCTATCTCAGCGTTTTGACGCTTTCGTAACCTAAAGATAAAAAAGGTTTACCAAAACAATGTAAATCGATTCAAATTTAATTTTCGTCGCAAATTAGAAACCTGATTTAAGTTAGGTAAGCCTTATCTAAAAGCAACACTCTAGAAAAGGAGAAAAAATTAATATCAATACAATACCACGGCAAAGGCAAACTCGTAAAATACACCCATCAAAAGACTACGGCATAAAGCCAAAAAGGTTTCTCCTGCACCTATTCAAAATACAGTTTTATCTCACACCTAAAACCAGTAACCCGTTCAGCACATTGCCACTCCATTGCACTACGGGCAAAGAGCTTCCCTCCTACTGGTCTTGGACCTAATCCCAAAGTTCAGATTTCCATTCCGCTATTCCCGCTGAAATACGCAGGACGCTCCATTCCCAATAGGAACTTTGGAATCAAGTCCGCTTGTACTGAAATTGATATTTAGCGTTTTGTTCCACTTCAAGAGGAGTTTGAAACTTCACGATTAAGGGTTTTGCTCTACTGCCCGAACCGCCACCATTACCCTTTTTTGACGGCGAAAAAACAACATTCATCCTTGGACGACTGCATAATCAGGCTCGCACCTCGCTCTTTTTATAAGTCTTACCAAGACTGAATATTGTGATGGGTTTAGCAACAAAAAAAGGTAACAGCGACGGCTCTGTGGGAAGTAAATCAAAACCGCAAACCATGAAATCATATCAAATCCTCAAAAATGAAGCGGAACAAAAGTTAAAAAACAACAAAAAAGGAAAACGCTCTAGGTGTAATAAGTAAATCGATTTTAAAAGCTGTTCGAAAGGTTCGGACAGGCGTAATAATTAATTCTAAATTTTTCAATTATGAGTAGTATCAAAAATTATGTGCATCTGTTAGGGAACATCGGAGATGACCCTAAAGTAACTGAACTCGATGGTGGTAAAAAAGTAGCCCGGTTTTCTTTGGCTACCAATGAAACCTACAAAGACGGTAAAGGGGAAAAGCAACAAATAACCGACTGGCACACCATCGTGGCTTGGGGTAAAACCGCAGAAATTGTCGAAAAGTATGCGCACAAGGGCAAACAGGTAGCGGTAGTGGGCAAACTTAAAACTAGAACCTATACAGAACCCAACGAGGGTAATGAGAGACGTGTCACGGAAGTTATAGCCGATGAAATTTTGTTATTGGGCGGTAAGTCCGATAAGTAATTTACCAAAAAGAAAGAGGGCATCACCGTGGAAAGTTCTGCCCTCTTTTTCATTATTCACTCTTAACAAGAAAACAATGAAAAATAAAGTTAATGAAATTCAAATTAGTTATTGCGAAAAATTAGGGGTTCTAAATTCAGAACCTGCAAACTCTTCCGAAAGAGTTGCCAAAATGTTATATCAAACATGGGATAAGAACACTATCGGGCTTCATGAAACCTTTAAGGTTTTACTACTGAACAATGCCAATAAAGTTAAAGGAACGTTTCAAGCCTCCACAGGAGGTCTGACAGGTACATTGGTTGATTTGAGAGTGCTTTTTGCCGTCGTACTTAAAACACTTTCAACAGGCATTATACTGGCACACAATCATCCATCGGGAACTAGCAAAGCGAGCGGTGCCGATGTCGCATTGACAAAAAAAATAGAAAAAGCTGCTGAACTCTTTGACGTCAGCGTTTTGGATCATCTTATCATACTACCAGATGGAAACTATTTTAGTTTTAGGGATAACGGTTTAATGAAAAACAGATGGTTATGGACATTAATATCGACATTCCGTTTCGTCTTAATTTCAATAATCTGGACGGAGAAACACAGGAAAAACTTATGCAGCAATCAAAGCATGAAGTAGAGAAAAGATTTGGCCCAGAAATTAAAACTTACGCTCAAGAAAACAATTTAGACCATGAGCAACTCTTGGAAGAAGAAGCAATTAAGAACCTCTACAACCATAAGTTTAAGTTCACGGTCTGAAAAAGTTTTAACCCAATTGAGAAACCTTTGAGAAATCAAGGGTTTTTTTGTGTCCTATTTTTCTCATCAAAAGTCTAATATTAATTGAAACAGTTTTCGAATTCATATGGTTTGGTGAAAATCCTTGAATATTCTTCAAAAAGAGAATTCAAAAACTCTTAAAAAATTGCGTTCGTAAACCATCCAGAACCACTCAGTCTAAATTTAACTGAAGGATGAAAAAAATCCTGCGCGGAAAAAAGGAATAGCAAGAGGGCAACACGCTGGCGCGGCGTTGCATGATTCCCTCTTAATGTAATGAGCTGTATATGATAAGATTACAGCTTACATTTTCAAGAAGCCAGCTATTCACAAACATGATTTTTGCGGCAAATGGCCTCAAACAGCCAGTAAACAGGGTAAGTTTTGCGGCAATTCAATTTAAGGAAAAGTTTAAATGAGCACATTTATCAACATACGTTTCAAAAAAGAAACCGCTCGAAGATTTCAAGAATTTTCGAGACGTTTCTTTAAGACGCATACCGAAGCGCTTCAAACGATGTTGGACTTCTTTTTCTACAATGAAATTTCGCCAAAGGAAACGCTCGGACCGAATGCAAGAACTTTGGAGAACAATATCAAGAAGCGCATCAATTCACTTATCTCGATTATCAGGGATATCGAAAAGCATCAGACCCAACCGACAACCGCCATGATGCAATTGCTTTTTGAACATACCCCACAAAAAAATAAGCAGCAGAATCTGAAGGAGAAACATCAATCGAAAAATAGCCCAAAGGATGATGCTTTTTTCACATCCGCCATGGAGGCTATTGAACTTCAAAAACAAAACACAATCCTTAAAAATGACCTTTTTAAAACCAAGGAGGACTTGACTTTTTTCATTGAAAGTGTAAAAACAACTAAAAGTGGATTGGGAAAGTCCAGGTTACTGCTCGATATGAAGCTTTCAGATTTTGAATCCTTTAAATCAAACTATAAAATAGAATAAAATGTACATCTCCACTACCCCGCAAAATTTGGACAAAACATTCTCCCAGAGCTCGAGCGATTTCGTCGATTATCTAGAAAAAGAAAATTCAGGAAAAGAACCGGATTTGCAGGAACACTTTTTTGACCAAAACAATGACAGAGTTTCTCCGGAACATGTGGTCAAAGAAATCGATGGAAATACGGCCAAGCTTAAAAAAACCGAACCTAAGTTCTACTCCCTGACTGTTAATCCAAGTCAAAGAGAGCTAAAGCACATCAATAACGATCCTGAAAAGCTAAAGCAATATGTTCGGGAGATTATGAAAGACTATGCCGCCTCTTTTCACAGAGACCGGCCCGTTTCGGTGGCTGATATAAAATACTTTGCCAAAATAGAATATGAACGGACCTATAAAGGCTTTGATAAAGAAGTTCGGGAAAATCAACCTTTTAGGGGGAAGGTTGCCAAACTGGAAAATCAAATCAGAAAGGCAGAAAGAGGGGAAACAACCAGAAATGTTCAAGCAATTAAAAAAGAACTGGAAAATGTGAAATTATTGGTTCCGCATTGGTTGGATGGAAAAATCGTAGAACAGGGAATGAAAAAACCAGGGCTTCAAACCCACGTTCACATCCTCGTTAGCCGCAAAGACGTGACCAATAAATATAGTTTATCCTATGGCAGCAAATACATGCAATCGGAATCAAAACTCAATGGAAAAGTTGTGAAACGGGGATTTAATCGAAACCAATTTTATGATGATGCGGAAAAGAAATTCGATACTTTGTTTAAGTACAAAAGGAATTTCGTAGAAACCTACGAAGCCCGGAAAACGTATCTCAAAGACCCTTACAGGTACTTCGCACATCTATTGAAACTGCCGACCAATGAGCGGAGCGCTGCCTTTAAGATACTAGGCAAGGCGGGAGTAAACATACCGCGCGTAAACATACCCACGAACAAAGTACAACTAGCCTTAAAAACGATAAAACAATTTAAAAGAGCTATGGATATTGCCAGATCCTCTAGCTCCATAGGAATCTAGACTATCATGCATCCAATCCCCATAATTCTATTGTACTATGTTTCCGCTACAGGCGGCATACTTTTGATGCATAGATACCTTCGAAATGCTCTGATTTTAGTAAGCTTATTACTATTCTATATGGGGTTTTTGGGCAGTTATTCCCAAAGTTTTCAGTATTCCATTGTATTCGTATCTAAATGGTTACTCCCCTTACAACTGATGAGTTTTCTCTTTTTTATCACAATAGCAAAAGAAATTGATAATGATGCTGTACATCCGCGATACCGAGTGCGGTTTCTTCTTGAAAACGGGATTCTTCAATTAAAGAATATCCGTAGGGGCATTTCCATTATCGGTTCTGCAGGAAGTGGTAAAACAGAATCGGTAGTTTACAGTTTTCTGAAACACTTTTGTCAGCATCAATTTTGCGGGGTAATCCACGACTATAAGCATTTTGAAATAACCGAAATGGTCTATCCGCTTTTCGAAAAGTCAGAGATACCCCTTCACATAATCTCCTTTGACGATATCTACAAGCGTGTAAATCCAATTGCCCCCAAATATCTTATTGACGAAGAAAGCGTCAACGAAATTTCTAGGGTTCTTTTAGAGAATTTATTGGAGCAAAAGGAAACGGGAGCTTCAGGTTCTTCAAAGTTTTTTAACGATGCGGTCGAAGGATTGTTAGGAGGAATGATTTGGAAAATGAAAACAGCTTTTCCGGATTATTGTACACTCCCCCATTTGATTGCCATGTACCAATATCTGGATACCGAGAATCTGGTTTCCTTTCTTAGTTCGGATTTCACCTCCAAAGCGATGGCCGATGCCTTTATATCCGGTATCGACTCGGAACGACAGACCGCCGGAGTTATGAGTACCTTAGCCAACGTACTTAAAAAGATAAGTACGCAACGCCTATTTATGGCGCTGTCCGCAGATGAAGTCCCATTAGACATTAACAATCCTAAAAATCCATCCGTAGTATGTGTAGTGAACAACCCTAAATTCGAAACGGCCTATTCTCCGGCGATTGCCACTATTCTTCATACGATAACCAAACAGATGAGTGTACGTAAACGAATGTCCTCTTTTTTCCTTGCGGAAGAAGCATCCACATTCCGATTGTTGAATATGCAGCGAATACCTGCGACCTTAAGAAGCTATGATATTTTGACGGTATATGTACTTCAGGATAAAATACAAAATGACTTGATGTATGGGGATAAGGCCAGTAAAGCGATTCTCAGTAATCTTTCCTATCAATTCTTTGGTAAGGCGAACGACCCGGATACTGCCCAATATTATGAGCGTTTCTTTGAAATCGTAAAACGACAGACCAAAAGCGTTAGCAAGAGCAGTAATTGGAATTTTGACGCCCGAATTACCAAAGGAGAAAAAGAAGTCAGCAAAATACGTTCAGATGTGTTTTTCAGGCTGAATAGAGGCGAATTCATATCCTTTGCTGATGGCAAGGACAAACGTGTTAGATTCAAAAAACCGGATATCCAAAGAGTCCTACCCAAACCGCGCTACGCTTACAATGATGCAGAAATACGTGCGAATTATCAACGTATTCATCTTCAAGTTAGAAAACTATTCAAAGACCTCTGAAACAACTCAATCAATTGAAAATTAGTGTGTTAAAAACATTATTCATTTTGAAATCATAAGGAAATTTCGTACTTTAAATATCATATTAAGAGTTTTTCTAATGTGGTTCAATCAGGCAAAATGTGATATTTATATGGGTACAGGAGCAGGTACCAAGTTGCTGAAGGAAATCGGAAATGCCCAATGTTCCGTGAAAATTTCCTCGCCCTACCTATCGCCTAAAATGGTCGATGAATTGGTTTGGTTACATAAAAAAGGTATAAAGGTCACCTTGATAACCTCCGATAAATTTGACAGTAGAAGCTATCGCCAAGAAAAGAGTATTCTACCGTTGGTGGTTCAGAACCGACATTTGGATGAGGAGGCCAACCTTGTGAGAAAAAAATGGTTCCTGACTCAAAGGATATTGATGACTGGCAGTGTTGCATTAGCCCTAATTTTATTAATACTTACCATAGCTTCGTACAATTCAATATATATCCTCGGGTTAGGTATCGCTTTCCTCCTTTTTTTGTGCTCCAGATATGCGAGGAGAAAAACCAAGCATATCAAAATTTACTCATATACCTATTCTTCACTTTTCCCATTTAAGGTTTTCGTTGCCCCGGACTCTTATCAAATCAATGATATGTTTATCCATGGTAAAATTTATATCATTGATGGCCATACGGCATATTTGGGTTCGTTGAACTTTACGGAGAGCGGTACCAAATACAACTATGAAACTAGAATTCGAGTAACGGATACGGAAGCTGTTAGAAAAATTGAAGAAGAATTTGATTCCTTATATGACCATCCATGGCTTGGCTTTTTTTGGTATCGAAGAATGGGGAAGATCAATTTATACTGAACCTATTAATCAAAGTTCTTCAGAATTAAGAGTAACTTTTAGTTGATTTTATAGTGTCCCTTAAAAGGTAAATTAAGGGAACTACTAAAAAGGACCACATTTAAGACCTTCGGTTACCAGATTCTAAAGTGTGGGCAAACTGTACCAAATAACGGCCGTTTTTTGGTACTCCAAAAATTTATCTAATTGCTGTCTTTAGATTTCCCTAAGAATTACGCCATACCTTTATGCTTCAGAGTTTTGATAGAATGAAAATCTTAATCGCAGAAGACGAAAAAGCATTACAGCAATCCATATCCACATATTTGGAGAAGGATGGCAATTTATGTGAAGTGGCATCCGACTATAGAGAAGCGGTCTATAAGGTAGACTTATACGACTATGACCTGATTATTTTAGATGTGAACCTAATTACGGGCAGCGGTCTAGATGTGCTTAAAGGTTTGAAAGAACAGAAAAAAGAATGTGGAGTAATCATCATTTCGGCTAATAATTCTTTGGACGATAAATTGGACGGTCTTGATCTTGGAGCAGACGACTATATTACAAAACCTTTTCACCTAGCAGAACTCAACTCCCGAATCAAAGCAGTTTTGCGACGGGGTAAATATGGTGGCGACGATACATTGAACTTCAATGAAATAAAAGTTGATACAAAATCACGAACGGCCTACATCAACTCAAAATCATTGCCATTGACAAGAAAGGAGTATGATCTACTGGTTTTCTTTATGACTAACAAAGGCAGGGTACTTTCCAAAGAAATCATTGCAGAGCATTTGTGGGGCGACAATAGTGACCTAGCCGATAATTTTGATTTTATTTACGTGCACATCAATAATTTGAGAAAAAAACTAACAGCCGAGGGAGCCAAATACATCAAAACTGCTTATGGTAGCGGATATAAATTTATAGAAGAATAATACGGTGGCAGAGAAATCTAAAAAAGTGAGATTGATTCGAAAAACTTCCCAGACCTTTCTCTGGATAAGTGCCGTTTTAATGGTGGTTAGTACTGTAGCACTTTATTTTTATGTTAAAAACCTTTTACGTGAAGAAGTAGAGGAAGAACTTTTTTCTACGATGTCTAGAGTTGAAATTGCCTTGGCCACTAATAAGATGGAATTTTCATTAGCTCCCCTAGTAGATGTATCAGAAGTAACTACCATTGAGGCACAAATATTAAAGGACACCATTATATACGACCCGTCTCAAAAAGAGATGGAAGAGTTCAGGGAGCTTACCGCTTATAAGGAAATCAATCAAAAAAAATATAGAATATCGGTTCGTAACCTTGGTCATTGAATCCGAGGATATTTTGGCAGCCATAGTCATATCATACCTTATCATAATTGTATCGGTCTTTCTCATCCTATTCTATTTTAATAAAGCACGGAATAAGAAGTTATGGATGCCTTTCTTTAAGAATCTGGAAGCGATGAAAAGTTTTTCATTGGCTTCAAATAAACCTATCCCCTTGGTGGATAGTGAAATCCTTGAGTTTTCTGAACTCAATACTGAAATAGGAATTTTGACCGATAAGGTAAGGGGAGATTACAAAAACTTAAAACAATTTACGGAAGACGTTTCACATGAACTACAAAACCCTCTAGCTATCATCCAAGCTAAAATTGAAAATATTATCAATGGGGATACTCTAAATGATAACCAGTTCGAGCATTTGACCTCTATTCAAAAAGACATTCAAAGGCTTGCCCAAATGAACAAGCGGTTGACTATACTGACCAAAATTGAAAATAATCAGTTTGCCAAACTTGAGAAGGTCACTATCACAGACCTTATTCAAGAGACCATCACTAATTTTCTAGAAATCTCATCATCTGAAATTGAATTTAGCAAAGATCAGATTATCGAGGTTCAAATGGACCGATACCTAGCCGAAATTCTATGTAACAACCTTATGTCTAATGCTATAAAACATAGCCCTAAAGAAGGCAAGATAGTTGTTGTGGCAAAAGGAAATAGCCTTTTTGTCTCCAATGAAGGAAGTACGGCATTGGAAAATCCTGAAAAATTATATTCCCGTTTCTACAGGGAATCAGATACCAATAAATCTACAGGATTGGGGTTGGCTATTGTAAAGCGTATCTGTGACCTCTATAGATTTAGCATTGCATATAACTTTGATGAAAACAAGCATATTTTCACTATTAATTTCAATTGAAACTTAAACAAACTATAAACTTTATTAAAAATCGTAACAACTTTAAATTCTCTTTAGGTTTGCAATCTATTTTTGGGCATCAATCAATTAAAATCATCTAAATGCAAAATACGATAGTTTTCCTGCTGCTTTTTTTTACTACCCTAATCTCTTATTCACAAGAAAAAGTTATAGTTACAGGACAGTTGTTCGACTCCGAAACACAAGAAACCTTGCCCTTTGCTAACGTTTCAATAAATTCCTTTGCCAATAATGCACTCGTAACGGGAGCGATAACCGATATTGATGGGAGATTTGAAATACAGGAAATTCCTTTGGGTAAATACGAAGTGTATTTTTCATTTATAGGCTATGCAAATGCACAACAGACATTAGTTGCGGGAGGACTAAATACGATATTCGATTTGGGTAAAATCGAATTAAAACCATCTGCAGAGGCACTAGAGGAAGTTCAGGTAATAGGAAAACAAGCGGCTACTAATTCAGACCTCAATAAAAAATCATTCAGTTTAGCAGATAATATTGCGCAATCGGGTGGTTCGGTATTGGATGCGATGAAAACCATCTTAAGGGTCGCCTTTGACCAAGAAGGGAAAGTGGTACTTCGAGGAAGTGATAAGGTCGTTGTGCTGTGCTAATCGATGGTAAGCAAAGTAGTTTAACAGGATTTGGAAATCAAAAGGGTTTGGGAAATATCCCGGCATCCAATATTGAGAAAATCGAGATTATCAATAATCCATCAGCTAAGTACGATGCGAACGGTTTTGCAGGTATCGTAAATATTATTTATAAAAAAGAAAAACAGACAGGTCTCAACGGAGATGTTGGTCTTTCTTTAGGATTGGGTGCATTGGGAAAAAGGAAGCCAGATACTAAGACTGACTTAGGTAGTTTTAGTGTTAACCCTAAACTGATACCAAGCATCAATCTGAATTACAAAAAAGATAAAGTCAACTACTTTTTACAATCAGAATTCATCATTCAGGAGGCTTTGCCCAATAATGAATTTACAACGCGAAATTATAAGGATGGAAGGAATATAATTTCTCAAGTTCCCGAGAATCGAAGACAATTTCGTTCGATTATCAATGGGGGAATAGATTTTGAATTGGATGATAAAAACAGCTTAACTATTTCAGGCCTATACGACCGCGAAAAGCACATAGATACAGCGCAAGTAGCTTTTACAGATTTGAATACGAACACCCGAAATAGATTTTACAACTGGCGGGAAGAAGAAGTTACCAGATATATCAATGCATCTGCGAACTACAGACATCAATTTGAGCAAACAGGCCATACCTTGAGCGCAAATGTTCAATATACCCAAGGTTTGGAAGATGAAACGTATTCCTTGAACGATAGTTCCGCTGTACGAGTTGGAAGGGATAAAACGAATATTCTTGCCATAGAAAATACTACAAGTATTTCTACGGATTATGTGCGTCCTTTAAAAAGTGGACGTATTGAACTTGGGGCTAAATTGCGCATCAGAAGATTGCCTGTGGATTACACGATAACCTGGCGACCAGTCGATTATTTATCCAGATTTGGGCACGTTCTCCGATTGGGGAGAGAATCTATATGCCGGATATGTGAACTATCTATTGGAAAAAGAAAACTATGATATCGAGGCCGGACTTCGCGCGGAGCAAACTGATGTTTTTTATGACCTTGACCCCGTAAACGCATATTATCCCGACAACGATAAGTACGATTATTTTGAACTTTTTCCGAGTGTTCGGTATACGTACAAACTGAACGATAACAACAAGCTTTCCGCATTTTATAATCGAAGGGTAGACCGTCCGGGCGAACCCGAACTTAGGATTTTTCCGAAATATGATGACCCCGAGTTGTTGAAAGTAGGCAACCCGTATTTACGACCTCAGTTTACGGATGCTTTCGAAATTGCCCATAAATATTCATGGGGTACGGGTTCGCTGTTTTCTGCAGTATATCATCGTATGATAAAAGACCAGTATATGCGTATTTTCAGCATTGACAACTCGAATCCGGATTATGATATCGTAAATAGAATTTATCAGAATACCGGTAATGCCACCAATACAGGTATCGAGCTGCTATTTAGTCAAGATATTACCAACACCTTTAAAATATCGGCAAGCTTTAATGGATATGTCAATGTAATAAATGAGTTTGAAGGCACTTTACTTTTTCCATTTGAAAGGCAATTTACCCTCGCCAAATCTAATGATGAAGCTTGGGATGCTAAAATTACTAGTGAATTTATATTGCCTTGGGAAATAGCTGCGCAGCTAACGGGTGTTTATTTCTCCAGCAAGAATATTCCACAAGGGGAGCAACTTGCTCGTTCCTCAATTGATTTTGGACTTAAAAAAAATATATGGGGTAAAAAGGGAGAAATGACCTGGCCGCCACAGATATTTTTAACACTTTCGGCATTCGGCAAGATGTAATTGGAGATGGTTTCACCGCTCGCTATGAAAATTACTACGAAACCCAAATTATCCGTGCCGGACTTAAATATCGTTTCTAGCAATTTCTCTTTAGATTTCCTTTAGTTCATCTTTAGAATTGCTCTCTACATTTGCTCAACAATCAAGTTGTTAATGTTTTGGATGTTTCGTAATAGAATCGTTTGGTGGATTAGGGCTATTATCCATATAGCGATGGAAATCATTTTTATGCTTCCATTTGCGATAGCCATGTATTGGGTATCCAAACAGCAAAAGATATAGTCTGCTAAACACTTTGACTTGTCTTCTTCCTTTAGATTCCCTTTAGCTCAACTTTAGATTTCAATTCTAGATTTACTTAACAATTTATAAACAGAGATAATATGAAAAAAATAAAATCCATTGGAATATTGGTATTTGCCATAATAATGGGCATAACTATATATGCATTTGGTTCGATAGATGAAGTTCCGAAAAAAGTAAAGGATGCATTCATTCTTAAATTTCCAGAGGTGTCTTTTGTTCAATGGGAAAAGGAATCTGACACGGAATGGGAAGCCGAGTTTGAGATTGAAGGAGTGGAATACTCCGCTAACTTTATGGCTGATGGTACTTGGGCAGAGACCGAACATGAAATTAGAAAAAGAGATATTCCTAAAAATATTAGAGCGGTCTTAAAATTGGAGTTCCCCAAATATAAAATAAAGGAAGCCGAAATTTCCGAAACTTTAAAGGGTTCAGTATACGAATTCCTGTTGAAGAAAAGCAAGATAAATCTAGAGGTTGCAATCGATAAAAAGGGTGCTATTCTCAAACAAGAAGTTGTTAAAGATGAGGACCAAAATGATTGATAAATTCTAGATTTGATAAGCAAACTTCATGATAAAAGTTTGGTGTCTTTTCTAAGCGTTTTCAAACTTTAAGATTCCTTTAGATTCCGCTATTACATTTGACTTATAACAAATTTGGACAATACTATTTTGTCTTGACGTCTTGAAATGCACGATACATTGAAAAATAGAATTTTATTACCCCTGTTTCTATTAACAGTCTGCTTGTTAAATACCACAAGGGTAGCTGCTCAAAATAAAACGGTTCAATCTGCCGGTGATGTAATCTTGTTTTCATTGCCCGCTGCTGCCTTGACAGGTTCTTTAATCGCTAAAGATTACAATGGTACTTGGCAATTTACCAAAGGAGCTTTGTTAAATCAGGCAGTAACCATCGGACTGAAATATGGCCTGAATAAAGAACGCCCTTTTGGTAACGGAGATAGGGCATTTCCATCGGGACATACTTCCACAACATTCCAAAGCGCGGCATTTATACAAAAGAGATATGGATGGAAATACGGTATTCCGGCCTATGCCCTTGCAGGGTTTACAGGATACAGTCGTATCAATGCCCAAAAGCATGATGGGTGGGACGTTCTTGCAGGAGCTGCCGTAGGTATCGGTAGTGCTTATCTTTTTACAACACCGTACCAACGTGAACATATGGAACTGACCTTTGCTAGTTGGGAAGATAATTATCTCCTAGGGTTCGCTTATAAATTTTAAACACCAACCAAAAATGGAAAAAGACATCGTTTTTAAAGATGCCCAAAGACCAGCCTACGACTTTAAGTTCAACAAAGAGGTCGCTACCGTGTTCGATGACATGGTCGTGCGCTCTGTTCCTTATTACGAGGAGATGCAACGCATGATTGCGGAACTTACTAAGGACTTTGCGGTAAAAGGCACTAACGTTTATGACTTGGGTTGTTCAACAGGAACGACCATGATTAATTTAGATAAGATACTTGAGAAGGATATTCATTTTGTAGGCATCGACAACTCCGATGAAATGTTGATTAAGTGCGAAAGTAATCTGAAGGAAGCCGGAGTAAAGCGCAAAGTAGCTTATGAAAACCAAGACTTAAATTGTGATATTGAATTGAACAATCCATCGGTGGTAATTTTTTGCTTGACCTTGCAATTTCTTCGACCGTCGAATAGGGAGAAGATATTGAAAAAGATATGCGACAGCTTGCCCGAAAATGGAGCAGTCATTCTAATTGAGAAAATACTTACCGAGCATTCTATCTGTAATCGACTATTTATAGAGCATTACTACCAGTTCAAAAAAAGGAACGGGTATAACGAAACGGAAATCGCCAAGAAAAGGGAATCATTAGAAAATGTACTCGTCCCTTATCAGCTATCAGAAAATGAAGCTTTACTGAAAGATTGTGGTTTCCGATTTACAGAAGTCTTTTTTAAATGGTACAATTTCACAGGTGTAATCGCAATTAAATAATCATGGTCAAAATCGGTAATTTTTTCTTCAGAACACGAAACTATTTATTCCCAGTTTTTTATGTATTTCTTTTCCTTCCGTTTACGCGGATCTCAGAAAACTACGCTACGGTATTTTTTATAGGACTGGCAGTTGCTATCGTAGGACAGTTGGTTCGGATGCTGACCATCGGTCTGGTGTACATTGTTAGGGGTGGACGAAATCGCAGGATTTATGCAGATGGATTGGTAACAGACGGTCTTTTTTCTCATTGCAGAAACCCAATGTATGTGGGTAATATTCTGTTGATTATTGGAATAAGTATTTTATCCAATTCCCTATTTGCGGTTCTGGTCATGATTCCCTTGTTCATCTTTATATATCAGGCCATAGTACGAGCAGAAGAAGCTTATTTAGGCAACTCTTATGGGGGAGGTTTTGATGTGTACTGTGCCAAAGTAAATCGGTGGATTCCTGAACTGAAAGGTATCGGGACAACATTTAAAGAAAACGATTTCAATTTAAAAAAAGTTGCGTTTAAGGAGTACAACACTTCCTATTTGTGGATGTTGGGGGCTGTATTGCTTTTAGCCTACAATACCAATTGGTTAAAAACAAAACTGACCTTGGAAAATGAAGGTATTTACTTCATTGCAGCTATAGCCCTACTAACGCTACTATATTTCTCGATTAGATTCTTTAAAAAACGGGAAAGACGTTTGAAAAGACAAAAACTGGCTGCTGAACAAATTGCATAATATGAAAAAGTTCCTCACTATTTTATTGAATGTAGTTACGTTGATAAACCTGTCAGCGCAAGTTGATAGCACGAATATCAAAACTAAAAGAAACCTGCTAAAGAAAAGTATCGTACCCTTATCACTAATAGGCACGGGTATCCTACTATCCGATAGTGGTTTTGAGAAGTCATTCAACACCACGACTAGAAATTGGGTGGGTATCGACTTTGAAACGACTTTGGATGACTATACAAGGTATGCACCTGTCGCAACTTTATATATTGCTGATATAGCTGGTATTCAAGCCAAAAATCATTGATTCGACCAAACAAAGAACCTCGCTATTTCAATGATTCTGACTGATGTATTTACCCGGGCCATAAAAAAAAGTGTTTTCAAACTTAGACCTGACGGCTCTAACAACAATGCCTTTCCTTCTGGGCATACCTCCATTACCTTCGCCTCTGGTGCCGTCGTTTACGAAGAATTTAAAAACTTCAGTTCACTATTGGCCTATTCTGGATATGGTTTTGCAACCCTAACTGGTGGCTTACGAATGGCCAACAACAAGCATTGGGTTTCTGATGTGCTTGTAGGGGCTAGTTTAGGTATTCTTGTGACCAAATTAGTCTATCATTTTGACTATTTATTTAAATGGAATCCATTTATCAAGGCAAAAGACATGTCCCTAGTTCCAAGATATTCAAACGGAAACGTCGGACTTTATTTTTCTAAAAAATTTTAGAGGTGATGAGTGCGTTGGTCAGCAGAGCAAAAAAACATTGTTTAGAGTTATTACATAAAAGTCGCTGTAATATGTTGCCATTTCACAATGCGAAACATACCATACAGGTTTATGAAAATACTATTAAGATTAGCGATTATGAAAAAATCGATTTTGAAGCACTTGAGCCTATACTTTTGGCAGCTTTATTTCATGATGTAGGTAACGCAGTTACTTTTAAAGGCCATGAGGGCTTTAGTATGGATGAAACTATAATGTTCCTTTTAATGCAAGATTATCCAGAGCAAAAAATCCAAAAAGTCATTAACTATATCGAGGCTACACGAATGCCTCAGAAGCCAACTGATATATACGAGAATATTATCTGTGATGCCGACTTATACCATTTGGGCACAAGTGAATTTTTGGAAATGAATAAACTTCTTAGGAAAGAATGGGCAGAATACTTAAAAATAGATTATTCAGACGAAGCTTGGAATAGCTTAAATATTCAATTCTTACAGCAACATCAATTTCACACGAAGTATGGTAAAGAAATTCTTGAGCCCGTAAAAAAACAAAACATCGAACTTCTAAAGCAGAATCAAGGAAGCTTCTAATTCAAACACATCAAACTAACTACTTACAATGAAATTAATTTCTTTATCGATACTATTACTTGTTTTTAACTTAACGATTGGACAAGAAATAGACTCCCCACAAGAAATCAGAAGAGAAACTAATATACAACGTTTTGGAGACTATGCGCAGTTTGCACCAACAGCGGTATCGTTGATAGCTATAATCGCCAAGAAAGATGAACAAGGGTTTTGGCAGTTGAGCAAATCTGTTGGTGCCAATCTAACCGCTACATGGATTTTAAAATACGCAATCGATAAGCCTAGACCCGAAGGAAGAACTGACGGTCATGCATTTCCATCAGGGCACACTTCATTCGCCTTTCAAGGTGCTTCCTTTCTTCAAAGAAGATATGGGTGGAAATACGGCGTACCTGCCTATGCGCTGGCGGCATACGTAGGGTGGAGTCGGATGGAAGGAATAGGCGAAAGACATGATGGATGGGACGTTTTGGCCGGAGCAGCGGTAGGTATAGGAAGCACCTATTTATTTACTACACCTTATATGGAGGAACATTTAGAACTTAGTTTCGAGAGTGGAGATGGTTCTTATGCTTTGGGGATGGTTTATAAGTTTTGATTAATCTATTTATTGCTTAAGATTAGTACCGTAAAACGAACCTATGAAAGGACTTATTCCAGTTTTCAATTCGGTTTTATAAACTGGCCGTTTTAAAGAACCTTAAATTACTAGAAATTAATGTTTTGAGAAAGAGTCAAATAAGAGAAAACGAATTGTAGTTCAAAACTTGTAATTCGATACCACTTCATAAACGTTTTCTACTTTTTTCAAATAGGTTGATATAGCTTTTAAGTCTTTGTAATTAAGATTTTCATGCCTTAAATTTAGGTCATAGTCATAGCCTTATTATCTTTTTGAATTCTAAAGGTTACTTCAATCGAAACTCGTTTTATTTCAAACTATCAATCACACTACCACAAGTCAACATTGCATCACCATAGTATGGATTCCTAATTTCTTTTTCTGCACTTAACCAAATAGCACCTTTGTTGCTATTGGCCATAGGACATTTTTGAACATACATTGTTTCTGAAGGAGAATCTATATTCATTGCAATGGCCACCATATTTTCACTTAAAACCACCAATCTAGCTCTTTGTTTCTTTAAGTCTGAATTAGAAGAAATACCACCCAACATTTCAATACTCTTAGATAAATGAGAATTTTCCATTTTGCCCAAACCACCTATTTCTATGGCTTTCATTTTTTCTAATGTGGTTTTCGCTAAGGCAGAGACCTGACTCGCATCACTAGCTACAAATGCATCCTCCATTTTAAAATACGGTTTTAATGCAGCTTGAAAAGCTGCTTGAAATGCTCTTGGCAGTTTCATTTCCATTGTTGAAATAGCATTGGATTCATTTTCTGTAACTGCTTGCATTCCTAAATGACCTTCATGACCTGTCATTGTTTTACCAGCTGACTTGTTCATCATTGACTTCCTACCTTGTAATTGGGCTGCTGCATCTACAGTAAATGTACCATTGGTAACAATTTCCTCTCCATTTTCCAAACCGGAAGTAACTGTAAAATTACCCCCGTTACGGAGGCCAACAGTAACTTCTCGCATTTCAAAAATAGCCTCATTTGAATTTGGTTTTACGTATACTAAAGAGCGCTCCCCTGTCCATAAAACTGCACTCGCAGGAATATTCAAAGATTCCCCCTCAGCTTGGACTGTCCCTTTTATTCTTCCTGTAACAAACATCCTGGCTTAAATATATTGTCTTTGTTTTTCAAGGTTGTACGGATCGTTACTGTTCTTGTAATGCTATTCAATACAGGGTCAATAAATGAAATAACCGCATCAAATTCGGTGTTAGGATATGCGCTTGTGGTAACCTTTATTTTCTGCCCTTTTTTAAACTGTGAAATTTGATTTTCATACGCATCAAATTCTGCCCAAACTGAATTAAGGTTGCTTACTTTTAGAATAGGCTGACCTTGTTTTAAATAATCTCCTTCTGCAGCCATTACCATCGCAACAGTTCCTGAAACCGTTGCGTATAATGGAAAGTTTTCACGCACTTTTTCAGTTGATTCTATGTTGTCGATTTGACTTGCTGAAAGCTTCCATAGTTTCAACTTATTGCGAACAGCTTTATATAAAGCCGGTTGAGACTCTTTTAAAGAAGCCGCTGTAATTAATTCCTGTTGAGCGGCTACAAGATTAGGGGAATAGATTGTTGCTAATAATTGCCCTCTTTTTACTTCCTGCCCTTCAAAACTTACATTCAATTTTTCCAAACGACCATCAAAATAACTTGCTTGAATAGCATTGTTTTCCTCGTTTGTTGCTATTTTACCAGATAGTGAAATTACCCCGTCATTATTACCTTCAATACGATTTCGAACAATGGTGGTTTCAATATTTGCTAATGCCATTGCATTTTCTGTCATCTTGATTTGATTTGCAGTCAAACCATCCGCCCCAGCTTCTGCGGGAATCAATTCCATCCCACAAATAGGGCAATTACCAGATTCTGGTTGCATAATCTGCGGGTGCATTGAACATGTCCACATTTCATTCGTTGAAGCCTCAGAATGGTCGTGGGCGTCCGTTATTTTTTGATTGCTTGAATCCGAGCTATTACCGAATATTAAGTAACCTCCTAGTAGTCCAATAATTACTGCAATACCGAGATATAAGATGTTCTTTTTCATAACTAATTAATTGATTTTGTTTTGAGTCTGAGCGCATTTACAATTACCGAAACTGAACTAAAACTCATTGCTAATGCGGCTATCATTGGGGATAAGAGAATTCCAAAAACAGGAAATAAAACCCCTGCCGCTATGGGTATACCAAGTGTGTTATATATCAAAGCGAAAAATAGATTTTGCTTGATATTCCGCATAACTTTATCACTTAAATTCCTTGCTTTTACAATGCCATGTAAATCCCCTCTTACTAGGGTAATCATTGCACTCTCAATGGCTACATCTGTTCCAGTACCCATTGCGATACCTACGTCACTTTTGGCGAGTGCCGGCGCGTCATTGATTCCATCGCCTGCCATTGCCACAACGTGTCCTTCTTCTTGTAACTTTTTGACTTCTTCCATTTTATTTTCCGGTAACATTC
The DNA here is from genome assembly GCF_030553095.1 of Zobellia laminariae. Lineage (GTDB taxonomy): Bacteria > Bacteroidota > Bacteroidia > Flavobacteriales > Flavobacteriaceae > Zobellia > Zobellia laminariae. Next base: position 344,525 of record NZ_CP130738.1, read on the forward strand.
CAGCCTTGAAGTTTGCTAGGTTTAGTTCGTTAGCAACGGCTTGTGCAGTATCATGATTATCACCGGTAAGCATTATTACTGAAATACCTTTGTCCTGAAGTTCTTTGATTGCTTTGGCACTCGTAGTTTTAATTTTATCACCTATCACAACATATCCAGCAACTTCACCATCTACTGCCAGATAGGAAACGGTTTTCCCTTGTTTTTGAAATGATTGTGCTTCGGCTTCCATTTCTGATGATATTGTTGCATTGGCATACTCCATCATCTTTGCATTTCCTAAATCAAGTTTTTTTCCTTCAACCGTTCCTTCTACTCCTTTTCCTATAACCGCGCTAAAATCAGCTACTTTAAGGATTTCTATTTTTTGTTCTTTCCCATACTTAACAGTAGCTTCCGCAAGTGGATGTTCGCTAGAACTGTTCAAAGAGGCTATAAGTTGGGTTATTTCACTTTCTGAAAATGAATCGTTAAACGAACCCATTTTTTCAACTGTTGGTTTTCCTTCAGTAATCGTTCCTGTCTTATCAACTATCAAAGTATCTACCTCATCCATTTTCTCTAAAGCTTCGGCGTTCTTTATTAGCACACCGTTCTGCGCCCCTTTACCAACACCTACCATTACTGACATTGGTGTCGCTAACCCTAAAGCACAGGGACAAGCTATAATCAATACCGCAATAGCATTTACAAGCGCATATACATAAGCAGGTTCTGGACCCCAAATTGCCCAAACCGCAAATGTGATAACTGCAATGATTACAACTACTGGCACAAAATATCCTGAAACGGTATCCGCTAGTTTTTGAATGGGTGCACGACTTCGACTAGCATCGTTCACCATATGTATGATTTGGGAAAGCAAGGTATCGCTGCCTACTTTTTCGGCTTTCATTAAGAATGACTGGTTTCCGTTGATTGTTCCGCTACTTACTTTGTCACCTTCAGCTTTGTTCACGGGAATAGGTTCACCTGAGATCATTGATTCATCTACGGTGGTATGACCTTCTGTAATCACACCGTCCACAGGAATTTTATCGCCCGGCTTCACACGTAGCACATCTCCTTTTTGGATTTGGTTAATGGAAACTTCTTCTTCATTGCCATCAACGACCCGCACCGCGGTGTTAGGTGCTAATTTCAATAGTTCTTTTACGGCTGAATTGGTTTTACTATGCGCTCTAGCTTCTAAAACCTGACCCATTAAAACTAAGGTGAGTATTACTGTAGCTGCTTCAAAATAGACATGTACTGCTCCTGAATCAGTTTTAAATTGTTCAGGAAAGAAATCAGGAAACAGCATCCCAAATACACTAAACAACCAAGCTACACCGGCACCGATACCGATGAGTGTGAACATATTTAGATTCCAAGTTTTGATACTTTTATAAGCACGTTCAAAGAACATCCACGTAGCATAAAACACGACAGGGATTGAAAGTGCAAACTGAATCCAATTCCACCATTTCTGCTCCATTATACTGTAGAGTGGATTGTTGGGAATCATTTCACTCATGGCTATCAAGAAAATCGGCAAGGTAAAGGCTACAGCTATCAAGAATTTCTTCAATAGTTTTTTATAGGTCTTCTCTTCTGCGGAAAGGTCTGGTTGCAACGGCACTAAATCCATTCCGCAAATGGGACATGCTCCAGCTTCATCTTTAACTATTTCGGGATGCATTGGGCACGTCCATTGTTCTGAAGTTGTTGCAGATAAACTTTGCTCTTCGACCAAATCCATTCCGCACACAGGACAATCACCAGATTTGTCGTAAGTCTTATCACCTTCACAATGCATCGGACAATAAAATGTTCCTGTTCCTTTACCCTTAAGTTTTTCCTTTTTTGTCTCTTTCGTTCTATGATGCTTGTCAAGTTTATGAATGCTGTATGCGCCACCATCATCTTGCATGGCCTTCTGAAAAGTTTCAATAGGAATGTGCGAATCCATTTCTATAGATGCTTCCGCCTTTTCTAAATCTACGGAGACGCCCATCACACCTTCCACTTTAGAAAGCGTTTGCTCTACGTGATTACGACAACCGTTGCAGGTCATTCCGAGTATATGATAGGTGTGTTTCATTTTAGTGATTATTTGAAGTATCAACTTCTAATTATGGGTATGTCCGTTTGCTTTGTGGTCTTCGTTCATTACGTAGGTCATTCCGCATTTTGGGCAAGTTCCTTCTGTATCACTACCGCTTCCTTCGCAATGCATTGGACAAACGTAAGCCGAAGTATATTCCGTTCCTTGATTCTCAGCACTTGTTTCCGTTTCTGTTCCTGCTTCTTTTTTATTGTCTTTGCATGAGGTTATTGTCATGGATGCAATTACTACCATTGCTGCTAAAATTATTCTAAGATTTTTCATTGTTTTTTGTTTATTGAGTTATTAAATAATTGATTACCGCACTTTGTGCATAGTATGCTGTTATAGCACTTATTTGATTGATTTGAAATTTTAATTGTAATTCCTGAATATCAAGAACATCATTAAAATCAATAGTTCCGGTTTCATAATTTTTGATGAGGATTTCTTCTGCATCATTAGCCTGTTTCAGGTTTTTATCTTGGGTGTTATATTTAATCTTGGCCTGATTGCGTTGAGATATTGCTTGAGCGAAAGCAGACTCCAAGACATTTAAGCGACTTTCTTTTTGAGATGTTATTTCAAGCTGCCTGAGTTCGTTCTGTTTTGAAGTAGACTTGTACTTATTATTAAAAAGAGGAACCGAAACCGAAACCATTGGCATAAAAATATCCTTACCATTATCGCTAAAACTCATATCAGGTCGCCCGGAAACAGGGACATAATCCAATCCAAAACCAATCATAGGGTTGCGTTCAGCTTGATTCAATTCTTCTGATTGCACTACGGATTCATAGAGTTTGTCATATTTAAGCAATTCTGGATTAAGCGCTAAGGCATCCTCAGTAAACACGTCATTTTCATTTGGGAGTATTAATTTTTCAAGAATAGCTACTCCGGTAGTTCCATCTCTATTAAGTAATTTATTAAAGGTTGTCTGCTCGCCTAAATACCCTTCATTTAACACTTCTTTTTGCTGCTGCAACTCATTTTGTCTAATCTGTAATTTCAATACGTCTACTGCTGATGCCTTTCCAACTTCCACAGAAGTAAGTGCCAGTTTTTCATAAGTTTTCAATAACTGAATATTCTCATCAAGTACTTTTTGTTTTTCCATTATACTGTAGAGTCTATAATAGGATTGAGAAATCGAAAGTGCCAGTTTGCGCTTTGCAATCACGATTTCTACATATTCTGAATCGGCCATTGCGCTAGCGTAATTTTCTCTAGCCGTAATGGTACCGAACCAAGGCAACATTTGTCTCGCGGAAAATCGAGCACGTTGGGCACCCGTTCTAGTTTCGGGTTCACTCACAAAATAGCCTGCGCTGAATTCTGTATTGGGAATCCAATCGGCTTCGTTTATTTTTTCTTCTGCTATGTTATGACGAAGATTGTAAGCCTGAATCTCTGGACTATTACCTTCTGCCTCGTTAATAAATGATTGTAATTGTTGTGCTTTCGCAAAAGCGGAAACAAACAAAAGACAGATAACGATATTTATAGTTCTCATTAGTTTGCTCTTTTTAGTTTGAATTCTTCTCTCCAACTGTACAAGACCGGTACAATAAAATAGGATGTAATATCAATCACCATTCCTCCAAAAATTGGGATGGCCATTGGTATCATGATATCACTTCCTTTTCCTGTGGATGTTAATACGGGAAGTAAAGCAAGAATTGTAGTTACTGTAGTCATTAGACAAGGACGTATTCGCTTTTTCGCAGCTTCTAATGCTGAATGTCTAATACCCTTTTCATCTGTTGGTTTATCACGGTCAAAGGTTTGTGTGAGGTAGGTTGCCATTACCACACCGTCATCGGTAGCAATACCGAATAGCGCAATGAACCCGACCCATACTGCTACACTCAGATTGATAGTTTTCATATTGAATAGGTCACGCATATTCTCTCCAAACAAATTAAAATTGAAGAACCAGTCTTGACCATACAACCAAATCATAATGAAACCACCTGCAAAAGCCACCGTGATTCCTGTAAAGACCATAAGTGAAGTAGAAACAGATTTGAACTGGAAATACAAAATCAAGAAAATGATTGCTAGTGCCAGCGGAACTACAACTGAAAGAGTTTTCTCTGCTCGCAGCTGGTTTTCATAGGTTCCAGTAAATTGATAACTAATTCCTTTAGGAACGGTTAATTCTCCAGCAGCGATTTTTTCCTTGATTAATGCCTGAGCATTTTCTACGACATCTACTTCAGCAAAACCATCAAGCTTATCGAATAGTACATATCCGATTAGGAACGTATCTTCACTTTTAATCACTTGCGGACCTTGTTCGTAACGTATGTCAACGAGTTCTCCCAATGGCACAGGACTTCCTTTTTCTACAGGAACATAAATCTTTTTAAGGTCTTCTTCATTGCCACGTAATTCTCTTGGGTAACGCACACGAACTCCATAACGCTCACGACCTTCAACTGTCTGCGTCAAAGGCATTCCGCCAACAGCTACCTTTAGAATTTGCTGAACATCCATAATCGATATCCCATACCGCGCTAGTTGCTCTCTTTTTATATCAATTAATAAATACGGTTTACCCACAATACGGTCTGCAAAAACAGCCTGCTCTTTGACACCTTCAGCTTGTTTTAGAATACCTTCTAACTCTAGACCAAAGGCCTCGATTTGGGCTAAATCTTGCCCTTTGACCTTGATTCCCATTGGAGCTCGCATTCCCGTTTGCAACATTACCAATCTGGTTTCAATGGGTTGTAATTTAGGCGCAGAAGTTACCTAGAATTTGGTTACCTTAACGATTTCATTCCATATATCATCTGGATTATTAATCTCTGGTCGCCAATTACGATAGAATTCGCCATCTTCATCTTCAACCAAATGCTTCGAATGAATAGCAAATGGGTCTCTTAATCTTGATGCATCGTAACTCGAATTTTCACTATCTATATACGTATTTGGGTTGATAACAAGATTACCATCTTTCAGCACAAAAAGCCCGTCGTCATTTATTCTATAGCGTTGCTTTTTACCCTTTGTATTATGCATGTATTCAGATTTATACTGAATCATATTTTCATACATGGATAGCGGTGCCGGGTCGAGTGCGGATTCTGTTCTGCCAGATTTACCTACCACCGTTTCTATTTCGGGAATGGTAGCAACTGCCATATCCAGTTGTTGCAATACCCGTTTATTCTCTGCTACACCTGCATGTGGTAAAGAAGTGGGCATTAAAAGGAACGAGCCTTCATTCAGGGATGGCATAAATTCCTTTCCGGTGTTATTCATAATCCACACACCAGAAATAAGTACTGTTGCAGGAATGATTAGGAACAGAAGTTTATTTGCTAATGCCCATTCCAAGATCTGACCATAGTACATCTTTAGAACAGAAAATATCCCTAGAACTCCAAAGCAAATTAGCGCTACAAAAATCAAGTTGACAAATACACTTCTATCAAAGCCTAAGGGTCTCCAATATTCTGCAAGCAGAAATATGATAGCAGCTGAGGATATAATAATGTTAATGAGATTTACTTTTTTCTTGTCAAGATTACCCCTTAAATTTAAAAGTCCCGTTACACCAAAAGCAATCAAAACAATCCCTAACCAATAGCCCGAAATTATTGCGATTGTTCCCAATACTAAAAGTGAAATTTGAAGTACATAGCTAAACGAAGATTTTAAATTCTTCTTTCTGAATAGATAGGCGGCCAATGGTGGAATTATGAATAAGGCGATAACCAATGAAGCCGATAGCGCCATTGTTTTTGTAAAAGCAAGGGGACGGAATAGCTTTCCTTCTGCACCAATCATAGTAAATACAGGTACAAAACTTATAATGGTAGTTAGGACTGCAGTTAAGATTGCTCCAGAAACTTCAGAAGTGGCATTATAGATAATTTCATTTGTGGTGTATTCAGTTCCGCTTTCGCTAAAACGCAACTTTTTATCATCTATATGCCGTATCATGTTTTCGGCTAGAATAACACCAACATCGACCATGGTACCAATAGCGATGGCGATACCTGAAAGCGCTACTATATTAGCATCTACATTAAAGATTTTCATGGCAACAAAAACCATCAAAACAGCAACTGGTAATAGTCCAGAAATTAAAATAGACGCCCTTAAATTGAAGACCATTATGATAATTACCAAAATGGTAATTAGTATTTCTAATGTCAATGCTTCATTAAGTGTATCGAGTGTTTCTTCAATCAGCTCTGTACGGTCGTAAAAAGGAACAACGGTCAATTGAGATGTACGGCCATCTGCCAATACTTTTGAAGGTAGGCCATCTTTAAGTTCATCAATTTGTGCTTTTACATTCGTGATGACTTCCAAAGGGTTTGCACCATAGCGAGCAACAACGACACCACCAACGACTTCTGCACCTTCCTTATCCAAAATACCCCGTCTGGTTGCTGGCCCAAGACTTACCTTGGCTACATCCTTAATTCGAAGTGCTGTGAAATTTTCAGAAGAAACAACTGCATTTTCTAAATCCGCAATAGACTTGACATATCCCAATCCGCGAACCAGATATTCAGCTTGGTTTATTTCTAAGGTCTGCGCACCTATATCTTGATTGCTCTCCTTTACTGCTTTTACAATTTGACTTAAGCCAATTTTATATTGGCGCATTTTTTCAGGATTAACATCAACTTGATATTCCTGTACATAACCACCAATAGAAGCGACCTCCGAAACACCACTAGCACCTGAAAGCGCATATTTCACATAGTAGTCTTGAATACTGCGTAGTTCCTGTAAATCCCATCCGCCAGTTACATTTCCCTTTTCATCACGCCCTTCTAAAGTGTACCAATAGATTTGTCCTAATCCTGTCGCATCAGGACCCAAAGCTGGGTTTAAACCTTCGGGCAATAGATTAGCCGGTAATGAATTTAGCTTTTCTAGTATGCGACTGCGTGACCAATAAAACTCAATATCTTCTTCAAAAATGATATAGATACTAGAAAAACCGAACATAGAAGAACTACGAATCGTTTTTACATAAGGTATACCTAGTAATGAAGTAGTTAGCGGGTATGTAATTTGGTCCTCAATATCCTGTGGAGAACGACCTTCCCATTTCGTAAAAACAATTTGTTGATTTTCACCAATATCTGGAATAGCATCTACTGCTACGGGGTTTGAAGGCAGAAAGCCTGTATTCCAACCAAACGGTGCATTTACAATACCCCAACCTACAAATAAGGCGAGCATTAATACTGCAACGAGTTTGTTCTCGATAAGGAATTTAATAGCTTTATTAAGCATGTGATTTGATAATTAAACAGTTATGAAAGATTTGAACTTCTAAAAAACAGAAAAACAAACACAACAAATTGAGCCCTAAACGATAGCTATCGCAGGGCGTATTTAATACTGTTTAATAATCAGATAAGGAAAGTCTGGTCTAGAATTTGAACATCCCGTAATAGTGGAGGCGGGACATAGTCTCTAAACGGAGTTATATTTTCGTCTACCGCATCAAAGAGATTTATAAAGGAATAAGCAAAAGAATAAACAAATTGTTGCTGTTCAAAAGTAAGGTTGTCGAATGAGATTTTTAAATCATCTTGACCCTCAACTGTAACTTCTATATCGGAACAACAGCTTGTCTCGGTCTCCATTTCCATAACTTCACAAGAACTAGAGTCTTTCGACTTTTTTGCTTTCATCATGCAGGTGTCTACCTTGTCGAACATACTGAAATCTACCAAATGGTCACCACAGTAATGCATATCCACAGAGAAAGACATGGTGGATAATAGCACAATAAGTGCCATTAAAGTAGAGGTGATTTTATGTAGTGTTTCTTTCATTCGTTAAACAAAACTACGAAATATTACAATTTGTTGTGCCCTTTAACAATACTTTACATTTAATTCCACCTCATCTTCTGCAATCGCACCGCGTTGAGAATTGCAAGTAATGCCACACCCACATCGGCAAAAACAGCTTCCCACATTGTTGCGAGACCACCTGCACCCAAAATAAGTACTATGATTTTAACTCCAAAAGCTAAGGCAATATTCTGCCATACGATACTTCTTGTTGAGCGACCTATTTTAATGGCCCGTGCAATCTTTGATGGTTGGTCATTTTGAATGATAACGTCAGCTGTTTCAATAGCCACGTCACTTCCTAAGCCTCCCATTGCAATTCCTACATCACTTACAGCCAAAACAGGAGCATCGTTGATACCATCGCCTATAAAGGCAACCTTTGTATCCGGTTGCGCTTTGAGCTTTTCTACTTCATTGAGTTTATCTTCAGGTAATAAGCCACCCTTTGCCCAATCGATGCCTAGCTCTTTCGCAACTTTTTGGGTAATGGAATCTTTATCCCCAGAAAGCATAATGATTTTGGAAATTCCCGATTCCCTAATTTGTTTTATGGCTTGATGTGTATCTTCTTTCAACTCGTCTGCTATAGTCACGTAACCCGCAAATTTTCCGTCAATGGCGACCATTACAATTGATTCTACGATATTATCCGTTTCTGAAGGCACTTCTATTTTGTTCGAGGTCATTAAGGCTTTGTTGCCAACCAAAACAGATTTCCCATTAACAGTTCCTTTCAATCCCTTTCCAGCAACTTCTGAGACATCGGTCGCTTCAAAATCCACACCTTCGGCTTTATATTCCAGAATTGCTTTTGCAATCGGATGGGTAGATTGTTCTTCCATGGCCATTAGATACTGCATAAATTCAGCTTCTGTAAAAGACGAGCTGTTTACTACTTCCTTAATCTTAAATACCCCCTTAGTAACCGTTCCCGTTTTGTCCATTACAACAGTATTCACTTTTGTCATTGCATCGAGAAAGGACGCGCCCTTGAAAAGGATACCGTTTCGGGACGCTGCACCCAAACCACCGAAATAACCCAAAGGAATAGAAATGACCAATGCACAGGGACAGGAAATCACAAGGAATATCAAAGCCCTATAAAGCCAATCTCTAAATACATAATCATCAACAAAGAAATAGGGAAGCAACGTTAGACCTATAGCGAGAAAAACAACGATAGGTGTATAAACACGAGCAAATTTTCTAATGAAAAGTTCGGTTTTAGATTTGCGAGCGGTTGCATTTTGAACCATATCGAGTATACGTGCAATAGAACTATCTTTAAATTCTTTGGTAGTTTCCACTTCTATTACTCCATCGAGATTAATACTTCCAGCAAACACAGATGCGCCTTTCTGGAGGGTATCGGGTTTGCTTTCTCCCGTAAGGGCTGCGGTATTAAAAGAACCTTTTTCTGAAAGCAGAATTCCATCTAGAGGTACTTTCTCGCCTACACGTACTTGAATTTTTTCGCCTATCGCTACAGTTTCAGGATTAACAGAAATGAAGTCGCCATTACGCGATACCAGAGCTTCATTAGGTCGTACATCTAATAATGCCTTGATGTTTCCTTTTGCCCGATTAACGGCTGCTTGTTGGAATAATTCGCCAACTGCATAGAACAACATTACGGCCACGCCTTCGGGATATTCGCCTATCGCAAAAGCTCCCAAAGTGGCAATGGACATCAATAGAAATTCCGTGAAGAAATCTCCATTTTTGATACTGTTCCATCCTTCCTTGATTACTGGAAACCCTACTGGAATGTAAGCTATCGTGTACCAAACAATTCTGACCCATCCCTTGAAAAAAGGAATAGCATCGAAATAATCAACCGCAATACCTATCATTAGCATTACAAAGCTGAAAACCGCCGGCAGATACGTTCTGAAATTGGATGCTTCTTCTGGACTGCTGTGATTGTGTCCGTCATCGTGACTGTGCCCCCCTAAATGTTCTTTGGTATCAAGGTCTCTTAAGTTTAGTTTTTTCTTTTTCATTAACCTTTTCTGTAATTATTCAAAATAAGAGTTAAGTTTTGTGGTATTTCCATCTTCTTCATAGGTGGTACATTACTTCCACCTGTATTTCCAAGCGGAACATGGTCTATAAAGGATTTCCAACCCCCGACTAAAAGTCGTATCACTTGTCCAAGAACTTCTTTAATATTTCTCTGACTGAACCCAAATTTCAACATTAACCAATGCGTATAACTATGCTCCATGGGGTATGACTGGCCTAGAATATGAGAACGTTCGAGATGATGCCACGCCATCGGTAAATCGTTCTTTTGAAGGAATGAACGATACTGTTCAAGCTCTTTTAAGTAATGTCCTTTTAGTCCGCTCGGAATAGTTGTGTTGAATTTCATGGGTTACTACTTTTTTTAATGCAAGGTACATTATGGAATCATGCAACAGAAGTGCATTTATCGACCGCTACATTTGTCACAGATTCCCTTCAATACCAAATTCGCATCTTCTGCAATGTAACCGTCCGGAAGATTGATATGTGGAATTTTATGTTCCGTAAGACAGACCGTTTCCTTACAGTTGTTACAATGGAAATGAAGGTGCAAATCCTGTTCGATGGCACAATTACAACCTTCTTCACATAGTGCATATTTAGTCATGCCCGTACCATCGTCTATCTGATGAACTATCGCTTTATCCTCGAACGTCTTTAGGGTTCTATACAAAGTTGTCCTATCTGCCTTTGCAAAAGCGTTTTCGATGTCAGATAGGGTTTTGGCCGTTTCGCTTTCGGCCAAGAATCGGAAGACCAACAAACGCATTGCCGTAGGGCGGACCCCTTTTTCTTCCATAAATTTATCTGCTTGTATCATTGTATTGTCAGTTAATCGTTGTCTTCGTTTCCAAATGGTTTAAAAATAAGGCCTACGCTAAAGATAAATCCGTCCGTGGGGGCATAGATTTCTGGAAAGGTAGGATTTTCGTGTGGGGGCAATACCAAAGGAGAGAATCGGCTCTGCCTCCTGTCCGTGAAATTTTCAAAATTAATGAATGTACTTCCCCACTTAAAATTGCGCATCAACAAAAGCCCCATGGTTACGAAATCAGTAGTTTCCGCTCCATTGGATAGTAATTGTTTTCCTGTGTAATAGGTCTCATACCCTATACGCCATTTTTCGGATTCATACATTAAAATACTCCCCGCATTATGCTTGGCGGTCAAGGGTTTTTGAGGATTGCCTTAAGGTAAATAATTCAATCTCGCGTCAATAAGCGCGTAGTTTAAGAACCATCGAAAATCCCTGAAGGTGAATTTGATATTCGTTTCCGAACCCTTGCTCAAGATTTCCCCCGTCGCATTTTCAAACTGGAACTGGCCATTGTCCAAAGAGTTGAGCAATAGGCCATTTCTGATTGCGGTCAAATAAAATAATTGATTGACCGAAAAGCCCAGCTCGTCCGATAATCTTGTTTGATAATTAAAATCAAGGTTCAGACCGTACGACCGTTCGGCTTTCATAGTTTCCCTATCGATTGGAAGTACGTCCCTGAAATTGATGAACTCTGCTTCTTCCGTAAATATATCAGGGATTTTATATCCCAGTCCACCACCAATCCTACTTGAAAAACTAGTATCAGATTTGTAAAGCAAGGAGACCCTCGGGAGTGGAAAGAATCCCCAATCCTCAGCGTAATCTGTTCGAACACCTGTTTCAAGAATCCATCGGTCCGAAAGGTCATAGATACTATTTGCGAATAGTCCATACGTAATATCGCGTTGATCACGTTCAACTGGATTCTCCATTTCATCAAATGATGTAGTGTAAAGGTTAGCTCCCAAGACCCAATCTGATGTTAAGCCCTGTTTCTGATATGAGGCCTCTGAAAAAGTGTTCCATTGCGTTCCTTTGAAAGATAGGTCAGGGATTTCGAGACTTCTATCAAAAAACGCAATGCTATTCTTGACTGAAATGGATTGGGTCGAGTCCAAATGGGTTTCGAATACAGCTTGTGTGCTGATTCGCTTTGAAAGGTTTTCTTCAGTATACTGATGTATTCCATTTTCACCCTCTTCAATCTTGGTAATATCACCTCCTTGTCTATCATCGTATGTTCCGTTGATACCAAACCACACCGTAGTTTTTTCAGAAGGATAATAGAACAATTTGGGGTTGAAACTTAAGGAACGGGTACGAGGAAGATTACTGAATCCATCATCTTCAGGGTCAAAGGCTTTTTGTAAATGACCAGAGCCGTAAAGTGTCCATCCCCATTTTTCGTTACGTTCGCTATAAAAAATATTGGCCGTGCTTCCCAAAGCCTGGGTCTGGGTTAGCATGATATCAAGTTCGGGTTCTTCGTTAGGGGTTTTGGAAACCATATTGACCAAACCCGCTATGGCTCCACCACCATATAATGTGGAAGAACTTCCCTTTATAATTTCAAACTGTCTCAAATCTAACGGTGGTATTTGTAGGATACTCAAACCGCTTGAAAAACCACCGTAGAGCGGAAAACCATCTCGAAGGAGCTGGGTGTAACGACCGTCCAAACCCTGTATCCGAATATTGGTGTTGGCACTACTCAATGAAGTCTGTTGCATCTGGATTCCCGTACTTTCACGAAGTACCATGGAAATATTAGTTGGGTTCATTATCGCTTTTTCCCCTAATTCCTCAACCCCGATATACTCTATTCGGGTCGGTATCCTTTGTATGGTTCGGGTGCTTCTTGAGGACCGTACTACCACTTCATCTAAAGCGTTTGCGCTTTCTTTCAAATAAAATACCCAATCGTCTCCTGTAGGTACAACAATATTGGCTTCCAAAGTCTCGAAGCCCAAGTACGAGATTTGGAGATTGTATTGACCGTCGGGTACATCCTCTAATAAGGCTATACCATCAAAATCGGTAGTCACTCCCTTATCCAGACTCTCAATGTAAATGGTCGCCCCGAATAAAGGTTCTTTTTCTTCTGCTGTAAAAATATTGATTTTCAGAGTATTCTGTGCATAACCGAATGCACAGCAAATGAGCATAAGCCAAAGGCTTATTGCATATTTAATCATAGTAATTTGATTTTAATTGACTAATTTTTTTGGAGGGCGATGATGTCATCGCATATGTAATTAGCCAATAATCTTGGGAGGTTGAAAGAGGGTAAATACCGGGTCTTCGCTTACGCTTTCAAAATGGGAAAAACTTTCTTGTATGACTTTAGGTTCGATAGGCTCAAAAATATCCAAATCAAAAACAATGGTGTGCGAATGACAGCAATGGCATTGACAAATGGTGAGCAAAGTTCGCACTCACCGTGATTTTGATTATGGTCCAAACCCACTTGAAACTCGGTTGTTGATGAATCGGAAATTTGAGCATCATCGCCACAGGGCACTACGTTGAGTGCCAAAAAATATAAGGATAGTATAACCGCTATAAATTTCACAATGCAAAGATAGACGATTTCCAATGCAACTGGATTGCAAATGTAGTTGGGATGTAATTTGTTTAGAACAGGTAGTATCGTAAAAGGAACCAATTATAGGACTTTTTCAACACGATAAAAGGAGCTCTTACTTATACCAGCTTTTTCACAAGCCGTTTTTATAGGCAGGTCTTGTTTATCATATAGATATTTTGCAAAATGATATTTCTCAATGGTTTCTTTTTTAGAGCCAGTTGGCCTGCCCAATAATTTATTTCGTTTTATGGCGTTGGCAAGTCCCACTTTAGTTCTTTCACTGATAAGGTTTCTTTCGAATTCTGCAACGGCAGCAAATATATGCAGTAAGAACTTACCGTTTGCCGAGGCGGTATCGAACTCTAGTTCGCTTAAGCTTTTAAAGTGAACCCCTGCCTGATTAAACTTATCTATAAGCTCAACCATATTTTTTAAAGAACGAAAAACTCGGTCATTTTTATATACGATAACCGTGTCCCCTTCCCGCATATATTTGATTAATTCATTTAGCCCTTTTCTATCACTCTTAAGCAACGCTAGCAACGTCCTTATATATTTTTTCACAACCGGCATTTTTAAGTAGGTCTATCTGAGACTCTAAATTTTGCTCTTGAGTTGACACTCTGGCGTATCCAAATATCATGACATATTTTTGTTAAATTATCGCTAGTTATAATTCGTTTTAGAGGCTGTCAGTCGTGGACCAGTTGTAGTAATCTATTACCGTGATACTCTTTGAGTTCCAACAGAAGTTTTTCCTTATCCCCAAGGGTAAATTTAGGGACCGTTAATATGAAACTTTGGCTCCCCCCAACTCTAATTATTTCTGGAAGATTATGTTTATAAATTGGCCTTATCTCTTTCTTTTGAAAAGATGATTTTCTCCGCTTGTTTCCATTTACTTTAAAAAGTTTCAGGTAATCCAGTTCAAAATCAATTCCAGATTTGTTCTTAATTTCGATTAAAGCATAAACCTCGGTTCGGTCATAAATAAAATCTTTGAGGCGCAATACGAGGCCATTTTTCCGTTTTCGTTTCAGACTGTTTTGATTTCGTTTCATATGGTATGAACTGAATCTGCTAAAATATTCCTCACGGTTTTTAAGTGTATCGATTGTAATTTTCGACAGTACTTTCTTCTCTATAGTTTTCGTTCCAATATTCACAAATGGAAAAGGTCTCAAAGGCTTTTCCATACCGATGCTCTCATCCGTATTCACGAAATAATTTACTGTATCCAACGCCTTTCGATAGGCTAACGCGTACGAGTAAATACTACCGTTGGAAGTGACGACCAATAGATTACTTTTTTTACCGGACAGGCCTTGTAAAAACCTACGTGCTGAGGATTATCTTTATTATGACTAAACGTAAAACTTTCAGAACCTACAACCGCTTGTCTAATAGTATTTGGAAAGAACAAAGCAACAACCTGATTCTCGTTCGCGTAAATTGTCTTTATTTTTTGGGCTTTGACAGCAAAGGTCATTACCAAAGACAATAAAAATAGAAGATATCTCATAAACTTGGTTTTAAAATAAGTTGATATTGATTGTAAATAGTCGCCCTAACATTTCGGTTGTTGCGGCGAAAAACCTGTTTTATTCCACCTATCTGTGGAACACCAGGAATGTTGATATCTTGTACGATATCATCCAGCACTTCTCCCCTAGCCTCGGCTTGAATACTGTTTTTGATGTAGATACCCTCATTACCATCCAGAAGATCATAAGCTTTTAGGGAAACCGGCTTATTATCGATATTGGTAATTCGTATGAAAACCCGATTGGCCTTAAAACTTACAAAGCCATACACCAATGAATTTCGAGGAATCAACTGGTCGTTTATCATCGCTTCAACGGCCATCCTAAGCTCTAACCGCTCTTCATTCCGCACCGTTTGCTCTCCATTGACCTCAACTAAGATAAAGGCATCTGTATTTGAAGTTACTGTATCAATTGGCTTAGTTTCGACTTTTTGTTCAATGCTAAAAAAAGCGCTGTGGGCTTCAGAAAAATTTGGTATGGCCAAATCCTCATTTTCTTTGATTGAACTGTTCCGGGAATCGCTGCCTTTGGCATAATCGCTTGGCGAATTGCGAACCGTACCTGCATCATAGTTTATTCTACCTTCCCTATAAATACTATCAACAATTCGTTGCCGCTCTTTTTCTTCGTACAATGGGTCGAATGTTCCTGTAGAAT
Source organism: Zobellia laminariae (assembly GCF_030553095.1). Taxonomy (GTDB): domain Bacteria; phylum Bacteroidota; class Bacteroidia; order Flavobacteriales; family Flavobacteriaceae; genus Zobellia; species Zobellia laminariae. The sequence goes on from NZ_CP130738.1 coordinate 360,093, forward strand.
CTAGCATTGATTCATCGTAAATACTCGGTGCATTTGATTCGCGAACTTCCTTGAGGTCATTGATGGCATCTAGTTTAGAGGAATATTCTTTCTGTTCTTCCTGAAGTTCTGGCACCTCAGGTTGGGTAAGTTCGGTTTCCAATGCGTCCTTTTCACCTGTAACTTGAACGGTGTAAAAAACTAAGAACCCAAATACGGCCACTACGATACCTATAAAGACGATCTTCTTCTTATCAATTTTCATTGTTCATTTTCTTTAGGGAGTTTTCAAAAAAGTTAGTTATCAAAAGGCCGTGGGTATTGTTCGGGAAATTTCGGTCTACCCGAATCAAATTCCCTGTCGTAATCAATTGGTAACGGTCGGTTACGGAGCCTCTATTGATTTCAAATAGCGTTTCGGTTCTAAAGGCTATGGTCTTGTTGGAAAGTGTCAACTCTGTATTGATGCTGATAATTTGCTCAACCAATGAGTATTGCATTAAGCGATTATAAACCCCATCGGCCTTTTTTTGACGGTATACGTTGTCTACCGTGCTATCGCCCAGCCAAAGGGCTTTCTCCAAGTTCTTGATGTAATTCGATTCATCTATTCCGTAGAAATAATTATGGAACAGCTCCAAATGGGAAAGGGCCTCAACCTCGATATTTTCATTTTGGGACACCAACTTTAGCGGAATTACAGAACCATCCGTATTAACGGCAAAAGCACTATTCAACATCTTTGTATTAAAGCGGTAGACCATTAGCATTGATATACTACTGGTCAATAAACTGGCAGTAACTACCGCTAAAACGATAAATCGATTAGTTTTAAGTACTGCATAAATATTCCTGTAAGGTGTCTTGATAGTTTTCATTTATAATTTTTTTAGGATACGAACAATCGAAACGTAAAACTGGTTGCTCGTTTGTAAAGTTTGAATTTCAGCAACAGTATGAAACCGACCCCGGCCAATTCGATAAGTGGAGCAAACAGTTCGCTGCCAAAATCGGTTCCGAAAAGATTAGGCCAAAAATTATCGGTAATTTCTTGATAGAGTCCATTTACAAATACATTGACCAAGAAAAAAGCAGGTACGATCATGTAAACGGCAGCATACAACTTGAAGAAACGATACCCCATTTCACGGAATTTTTCAAAGACCGCCATACTAATGACCAAAGGGAAAAAGGCTTGCATGATACCAAGCAAAAAATAACGCTCGGCCAAGAACAAGGGATAAATAAAAAGATCTAGTACCCATAGGAACATTCCCAACATATAGGCCAAGGTTCGTATTCCCAAGAATGGTGTTGTCAGGTATTCGTACAATAGTCCCATAGCTTTTGTAGTGGCATCCAAAAGACCCAAATCTTCCTCGACTACGATATCCTGCATTTCCATAGGCAACAGAATTGGCGCGGTGCCCCTGTACTGACCCTCTACAGCTACCAAAATAGCATCAAAGGCTGCTAGCACTTCGGTTGAAAAAATGACTACCAGTACAACCGCAAAGTTTTTGATCAGGTCGGTAGGGGTCAATCCCCAAGTCAGTCCTTGGCGGGTAGCCCCTCCTTCGTAGTATTTTTTTAGAATATTGATGAGGAAGAACAATACCGCAAGCACCTTCATACCACCAATGGTATAGCTGGCAAAGTCACTATCCTTGATGGTCTGAAAGACGGCATCTACATATTCCAATCCAATTGATAAAAACATTTAGATCGTTATTAGTAGTTGGTTTCCCTATTATTGACTTTGTCCTGCATTTCCCTGAAGGAAATAATAATCTTGTACCTCTTGTTCTTTAGCGTAATATCAGCAACCATCTTTTTAGACTCGTCGCGATGCTCTTCCAGAATAGCTAGACGTTCTGCATCGTTCAGCTTTAAAAAATCGTTGGAAAGCACTTGGTTCATAAACTCCAAGTTCCGAAGTGAACCATCAATGATGGAATTAAAAGCATTGGAGACCGCGTCTATTTCGTCCGGATGAATGTACGGGGAATTCAAAATACTCCTCAGATCATTTCTTACCATATTGACCAAGGCTTCGTTGTTTGCGTTGATTTCCTTTAACGCTTCGTATTGTTTGACAGCGTTATTCACCTTTTCTATTGTTTCCTTTGCCTGTTTTAAAAACTTGACAGTCTTGATCATTTCCGAGGTCTGCTTAGCGGACTCAAATAGTTGCTTCACGAGGGAAATAAAACTTACGTTGTCATAAACGGGCATCCCTTGCGCCTTCATTTGTCCCGTACCCATAATGAGTAGGAAAGCTGATACGATAATTGTTTTGATTGTAATTTTCATGATGTTCTATTTTTAAGTGATTGCATATGATTTTTGGAATTTCTGTTTTACGAATTCGATAATAGCAGATTCCATATTTTGGGTTTTTTTATAAATGGCCATTATGGCCTCATTCTCTGAGCCGTCCGTAAGGTAGGCCGCGTAAACTTCGGGCGGCACTTCCAAGCGGAAGATGTTGCTCTCCTTCCCTATCTTGATGAAGATTTCGGTATATTTCCGTTCGCCCTTTAAATCGTTCTTGATAGACTTCAATTGATTCAAATCATGGCTCGAAAGGCTTAAACGCTTTACCAGTTCGTCATAGCCCTTCTCGTTTCGAAGGCTATAGATGACTTGGGTATTTTCGAGAATACTGGCAGAAGTAGAATTGCTAGGCAGTTGATTGATAGACTGAAGTATAATGCCGATTGCGCCGTTCTGTTTCCGAATAGCTTGATAATAGAATTCGACGCTTTCCAGCACATTATCGAATTTAAGCTGTTTGGCGAACTCATCGAACAAGATGATTCCCTTTTCCGCTCGATTGCGCCAAATGGTACGTTGTATAGCCGACTTGATGAGCTTGAGCATTACGGACAACACTTCCTTGTTATCCTTTACTTCATCCAATTCAAAAACGATCAAGCGTTTGTCCTCAATTTTATAGGATTGATCTTCGCTAACCTCAAAGAGAAAACTGTATAGTCCGTCCCCTACATACTCGGACATAATGTGCAGAAAATTAGTGGTGTTGAAATACGCTTTATCAATGGAAAGATCCTCCAGTAAAGTTTCCTTTTTGTCCCTGACAAAATTGTAGAAAGCATCCAAGGAGTGGGTTTTATCGGCATTGCTCTTATAGTAGTATTGAAGGATTTTCTTCAAAGCGACTTCCTGTGCTTTGGCGACCTTAAGACCCGAGGCGAAGAGCTCTAAAAGAAAGACCGTAAAATCTTCCAACCGCTCCGGGCTTAGGTCATGTAGACTGTTGACGTAAAAGGGATTAATACCCAAATTCTTCCCTTGCTCATACCTCAGCGTAATGTATTGATCAGGGTATAGTTTGGCAAACTTTGTATAGCTGCCTCCAAGATCGATAATGACCAACCGTACCCCGCTCTCGAAGTACTGCCGAAGGATATTATTGGCAAGAAACGATTTGCCCTCTCCCGTGGGAGCGAAAATGGCAAAGTTCCGAGCCTTGATACGTTTCTTTTTTTCGTCCCAAACATCCTTCAGAACTGGGATGTTGTGTTGTCTATCATTGAAGATGATACCGGTAACATCCGATTTGTAATTGGTGTTGTTGATGAGCAGACATAACGCATGTTTTAAATCAGTAACATATAAATCTTCGTCCGCGAAATTGGAGGAGAAGCAACAGTAGCTATTGAGCAAATAGTTTTTACGCTCTTCACCTTTCGGATAGTAGGGCACAATATCAAGTTCCTTGAACTCGGTCTTTATTTTTGAGGCGATTCTTGAGAGGGCTTCTTTTCGGGAATTCCAGAAAACCACATTCAAGTGACCGCGAATAATCCTTAGCATTGTCATCTTGATTGATTTGATCTAGGATGACGTTAATTTTTTCATGAACGACCTTGTTCTGTGTTCCGAAACTGGAACTTTTGCTCAATTCTTCGATGCGCTTTTCCAACAGCTTTCGCCATTTGTGCTTATCGTCCAAATAGATAAGCTGGTTGACAATATGGTTTTCGTTGAAGTTGAGTCCTAACCCATCGATAAAGCCTTGGTGGAAGATAAAATCATCGGAGGTAAAGGCATCATTGGTCTTACTACTGCCAACGCCGTCCCCAAAGCAGAGTTCATTATTTACCGCTAATACATCGAAGAAGTGATCTCCGATCTGCGCATGGTCTTTGTTCAGAACAAAATCGGTATCGAAACCTTGATTGAATCCGTTGAAAAAATCATCGGTCAGGGCAAGGATTTCCTTTTCTACAAGCGGTGTGAAATCTAGCTTATAACTATTATTGAGAAAACCCACAGAATCGCGAACCGATGCAGTAAAACTAGCTACGGCATCGCTCATTTTATCGGGAAGCGTTTTTGGAATACCTTTGAACGGGTTTACGTACTTCGATTTGTTGAGTCCTTTGTTCTTTGGCCAGATAAAAAATAGATAAGACTCATGAGATATATAATCTCTACCCTTAAAATGTGCGTGTGTCGCCTTCTCCAAAAAAGTACTGTTCGGCAATTGATCTGCTGAATATTGAAGCTTCTGGAAAATATCCTGTTTGTGAATGACCGTTCCCGCAGGGAGTGACTTTAAGGCTTGAAACCAACTACCGTGTAAATCCTCAAAATCTTTTTCCGAGAGGGAATAGACTTCCGGCAAATCGGCCTTATAGCACAATACTATGTTGCCATTATTGGCATAGACCAGATTATCCTGTATATCCGCTATCGGATAGTGTTGTGTCAAATTAATCCTCATAGTTCAGTAAACTGGTTTTTTTGTTTGAAATGGACTTCGGAAATACCTTGCCGATATACAGTAAATGGGGTTGGTTCGTTAGCTTTAAGAGCACCACATAGAGTATTCCGTTCGTGATAGCTGCGCATAACACCAATACAAGACTAAAGGAGAAGATGACGACCAAAAGCGAGCCGATGACCCCCAACATCTGTAAAGCGAACAATGCTACCGGAAGCCCGAATATCAAAGCCCGCTTACGAATGTTTCGATAAATGCGATAGCCCTTCATTACACGACTAGGGTTATCAAGTAGGTAAAGATGCCAACTACGGCACCGGCTATAAGTACAAAGACCAATACCCGTGTAATCCCCTTTTTAAGGTCCGCATTCTCGCCAAAGAAATGTCCTGCACATTAAATAGGAACCCCACCAAAAAGATAACTCCGAGGATTATTGGAAAAATAGTCCGTATCGTATCCGAGATGTCAGCTACAGAATCTTCAATACCTCCAATTTGTGCATAGGTTGGTGCGGTTGACAAGAGCAACAGCAAAAGCGTTTTACTTAGTTTTTTCATAACTGTTCGTTTTGTGCCTGATGAGGGCGGTTGATGAATAATTCTTTGTGAAATTTCTAAAGGATGGAAGGAGATGCAGAGAATCGACTAAAAATTAACAGTCGGGAACGTTAAAATTTGACGGATTTTAAACGATATGCACAAATCGATGATAATTGTGCAACACGCACTTAAATTTTAACGAATGAAGTCAAGTAAGTTTTATCTCATAGTGGGGATGTTGTTAGGGTCAGTTTACGTAACCAACGGTCAAGAACGAACGAACCGAAAAACTGTAGTCATTGATCCCGGCCATGGAGGTATCGATTCAGGTGCCACAGCCGTCAATGGTTTACAAGAAAAGGATGTAGTATTCAAAATTACCATGGAAGTAATTCGTTTGAACCGCGAACTTTATAATGACACTTTGGAGCTATACAGTACAAGATATTCAGACACGCTTATTTCTTTAGGAGACCGAACCAAACTGGCCAGATCACTAAAACCGGATGCCTTTGTTTCCATCCATTGCAATCAGGCCGTTAGAAAAACGGCTCAAGGAGTTGAAGTATACTTTGATGGATATGATAAAAAATCAGAAACCTTAGCAAGGCTTTTTTCGCAGGGACTAAATGAAAAACTAGGATTTAGAACTAGAGGTGTTAAGCATGGTAATTTCCAAGTGCTACGAGAAACGCCCAAACTACCGAGCGTACTGCTGGAATTGGGCTTTTTGTCTAATTGGGAAGAGGCGGAATATACTGGAAAAGAAACTAGTATTTCAGGTAAGGCGGTATTGATTATAGAAACCCTAACAACGTTTTTATATGATGATTGAAATTCTGAAAAGCTTGACCCAGGTCTTGAAAGCTATTATAAAAGCATTTGCTAAAGTGCTTTGGGAGGTCTTAAAAAGGAAATAACACGCCACATTAACTTTGGTCGGCTGCTATTCTCAAAAAACGGTCTTCTTACCCCTTAGCTTTTGCCGCACATATCATCGAGATATACGGCTCTGCTCTTGAGAGCGTGTTATATGCGATGGAACATTTCATTAATTGAAGGTTATCCAAATAGACCTTGCTGTGGTTTACCTTCATAATCTACACTAATTTCAGGGTAATGAACCGGTGTGGTAATATCAGCTATGTTCGTATCAACTTTGGTCGAATACAAATCCCTACTGATGGGTTGGGCATAAATAAGCTCGTCGGGCATATCGTTCTGAAGAATATTTTCTAGATTTTTTCTTTCAGCGGAACCGTCCAACCAGTACTTTACTTGTTCATCATGTAATATAACAGGCCTTCTCTTTTTGGTATGGTGTATCTTCTCAAAAAGCGGTGTAGCTGGTTTTGTCAATACGGCAAATGTTGCTTGGCCGTCATTGGTAAAGTTGTAAATGCCCGCTAGATTTACTATTTCTTTGTCTCTTCGCTCAAAATGAAAAGGTATCGAAAAAGGCTTCTTCACATTCAAAACCCTGTAAGGTTCAAAGAACCCTGTTACTGGAACGACACATCTTCTGTGTTCTGCACTTTCCATAAAATGGTCCGATACGAACAATTTTTCGATGGTGGCGTTTAGCCCTGACCCGTACCCTATCGTTTCCTTGTAAAAATCCTCTATTTCCAAGCCCGATTTCCAAGAAGGAACGAATCCCCACATTAACGGAGTGAGAAAATTTGGGTTTTCTTGCGGTAGAATCCACATCAACGGATGCAAGGACTGTTTTGTTCCTCTGTTTACAATTTGTTTTGCAAAGCCGTTGATATGATGTCTGGTCAAATCTTCTTCTAGTAGGTATTTTGGCAGTTTGGCAACCGCTCCATAATGCTCTTCCAGTTTTTTAGCTTTTTTCGGCCATTGCCGCTGAGTAGCACATACTAATAGTTCTGCGTTAGGTACTGATTACGATCAATGATGACAATTTAAAAAAAATTGTTGAAAAGTTAATTTGCATAGTTTAGGATATATTCCATAATTTTGGAATATGTCCAAATAAATATTTAAAAACGCTGATACCAAGGCTATTCGCCACTTACTTAAAGAGATAGGTAAGGAAAGGTATGAAGCGGCCTTAGAGGATGCCGGACTATCGGAAATGAAACCTATAGGATTGGATGGTTTTAATGTGGAGTGGGAAGATAAGAATGTAACGCTTTTTTATAGGTATCCCAGCGGAACTGTTTATGAATTAATGGATGTTCTAGGATATTGGGGCGTACCACGCTTAGAATGGGAAAGGTTAAGAAAAGAGGCTGCGAAATGAAAATGTACAGACAAGAAAAACTACTCGATAAACTTTTAAAATTTAGGTTTAAAAAACATGGTTTTGATCTTATAAAAGTTGAATGTTATGATAGGTTCGACGGCGATAACTTTATGTGCCGCCTAGAAGTCTTCAAAGGTGGTACTAGTATCGAGCATCGCGTTATGAAACACGAGGGCCAATTAACGGAATCTTTTGTTACCGATGCTGAGGAAAAGCTGAAGGGGATACCAACTATTGAATGTAAATAAATGGAATATACCTGTTTGTATTAAGCTTTTATAGGAACGATACTAAAAATCTTCCCGTACAACTCTTTACGAAAGGTGCAATTTGTAAAGAGTTATGCTTTGAACTTATAAAATCCCCATAATCTTGGGCTTTTATCAGGAGCTCTATCCTACTCAGTTTTTTTCTTTCGAGCGTAGTTTAGTCTATACATCATCCAATCACGTTGCTCTGTTTTATTTGGGAAAAGTGATTTCAAAGCTTTTTCAGAAATAATGTCTAAATATTTTTCTATTTTTTCTGTGAACTCTTTCATTAAAACAACTAGTTTAAATTCTTCTATTTTGTCAAAACTAGAAACAATTACCAATTCATTTCCCCATTTAGTTATAGAGGTCTGTGTTAATCTAAATGATTCTGTTTTTCTTGGAGATTCTATTGATTTGGACATGTAATTTGGCGTATGTGCTCCAATCTTATTTCTGACATCAATTATTTTCAAACCTTTTAAATCCCCAATTATTTTTTTCTTGTTAGGGACTTTAAAAAGTTCAATTAATTCAATTATAGCTTGCATTTGGAGATAAACAGCATTTAGAACTCCATATAACCTAAGGTACATTTCACCTTGTCCCTCTAAATTTGTTATAAGTCCATTTTTGTAAAACTCAGATATTGCATACTGGCTATCTTCTGTCAAATCTATACAGGCTCTTAAACGTAAATGGTCATCAGTACTTGAAAATTTAAGGCTGCGATTTAAATTTTCTTTGTACTCCTGTTCGCTGCTATAGTTCTTAACTTGAACATATCTTAGAACTCCTAAAAGGATTTCACAATATATTTCGATTGTTGATATTCGACTTAAGTATTCTTCATCAGTCATCTGCCTAATATGTTTATTTCAGCACTACACTTTTGTAATTAGAAAGAAATCATCTAATGCTTCTTTCAACTTTTTATTTCCCATAGTTAAAGCCTTGTTTCTAATATCGTCCGGTTTGAAATATGACACCTTGTATTTAGAAGCTGATGAAGATATATAATCTAGTTTCTCCATGGCCTCATCGGTAAATCCACCAGTTGACCAAAATTCAAATTCAATTTTTTTCTTTTTCCAAGTTTCTTGTTTTCCTACCCAAGTTTTAAATGCAGGGATTTTTTTCCCAAGCCATTTGTCTATAGTCTTTAAATCTGTTTTTGAGCGTTTTGCTTTACATTCAGCTATCACAATTTTATCATTGTAATTAGCTAAAACATCAATTTCGTGACGAGAATTATTTTCAATAATCTCACGACCCAAATCAATACTATTATTACTATGTAAAGAATGAATATGGCCAACAACAAACTCGAATAGTGCTCCTCTAATGTTATTAGCTAAACCTTCATTGTATTTTTTAAGTTCTTTAATTAAATCTAGATACTTTTCAGGGGAAGATTTTAAACTAGCTCCAGCATTATTTAAAACGCTAATTAATTCTTTAAGTGTTTCAGCGTATTTTTGACCAAATAGTTCTTTAATAAAGCCAATAGCAATACCATGATATTTTAAAGCGGATAAAGCTTCCTTACTTAAATCATCAACTATTAAAAAAGGAATAATTTTTGAAGCGTTATTAAAACTTTGAACATGTTTTATTTTTTCAATAAAGAACAAAACATCCTTTTCATAAATTGGAGTTCCTATAATAATATCAGCTAAAATAAAAAATAGGTTTATTTCCCTGCATTAATCCTGTGATATTTGATACACCTTTGAAGGCCCATCTCAATTTTCCGTATTCTCCAAATGGTTCAGCTGTATTGTAAGAAATTAATCCAATGTTTTTGGTCAAAGAACCAAAGTCAGAAATAATGTTTCCTTTTATTACCTCAATCGTTTTAGAGGCTAATGAATTTATATTGGTCTTTTTTAATTTTGGAGAAATAATATAATACTGTTTATTAAAATTTAAGATGTTCGATTTTATAAATTTTTGTATTATTTTTTCGAATGGCAAATGTCCTTTTAAAGCCCTAATGGGATAGTTAGTATAACATTCTAAAAAAACCTGATTGATAATTCCTCCATGAAGCTCTAAAGCATTTAGGGTATACCAATATTTTTTTCCATTTTCAAACATTGCTTTATTTAGTGAATCAAATAGTAGTCCATCTTTTACATGTTTTTCTAAATAGCAAAGCGATAAATTGCTTATAAAGTACCCTTTAATTTTTTGAATTTTTTTATTCCTAGCAACTCTTTGACTGGCAGTATTATAATTTATTCCTTCAGATTTTTCTAATAACCTTGACAACTCATTTGACATCAAAGGACCTTTTTTATTTAATATATTCTCCATCAATGTCATATCACACTATATATAAATAACTCTTCAGAGTTAAATTCAGCAAAAAAAAATTAACGATATCCTATATGTTCTCTAGGTTTTTTACATAAAAACGGCATCAAAAACCCGTCATATCAATATTCATAGCTGCGTTTTATGTATTATAAACAACTATTATATGGATCATGATTGAATTATTTTTTCATTTATTCCTACAATAAAATAACATTTCATTCTTTATCATTGACTGCACAATAATGGCCAGCCCATTTCTACCCTTAGCCTTTGTTCAAGTACTGTCCTAAAAAGAATACTATCCTCTTTGTAATCCTCCAACATAAAAGATGTCTCTAGATATCGGAAGGACCAATCATAGCCTCTCAGATTTTCAAGATTAAAAACAGCTAAACAACCTGTGCCTTTTGAACCTTTAAAATGTTCTCTTGCTCTTTGCCTTAATCTATAACTGTGTCCACTATATATGACATAAGGAAAATCATCGTGCTGCATTATTCTGAACCGAGCTGGGAGATAACTAGATGCCTTAACTTTTTTGGAAAGATTATAATGCATTGGATCTTCTCTTTCTTCGAAACTACTCAAGATTTCTGTGGCTGTATTTGTTGAAATAGTATAGATCCCAGGACTTGTTGGTATTTTCTTTAATATTAAATCTATCGAGGGGTAATTAATATCAATCGTTTTCCAATTTGAATTGGAGTAAATATTTTCAAACATTTATAAATTTTTGAAGACTTTTATTAAGTCAGAATACGTGGTTGAATTATCAAAAGAATTTAGCAATTTACCCTTGTATGTTCTTTCCCGAAGGTCTATTTTTTTTGTGGTATGATTGTAAAGCATTGCATAGCGATTTGGTCCAACCCAGAACCAAATCATATTAGCTGTCTCTCCTTTGTACTCTCTTACCTCAATTTCTTTGGAAGATTTCCAAATGATAGCACCTGCAAGAGTAAGTGCTATTCCTTCTACATTTCCAGCATGATGGTCGGCTCTTTCTAAAACACCTAAAAGATACCCCTGTAAAGTTTGCAACGAATCTATTGATATGGCCATATGAAGTGTTCTATATAATTAATAACTTTCCAAAACCGTTCGATCTGGATTCACCCAATAATGTATAATATTAAGTTTTTTTAAACTTGGAACTACGCCGTCAAGAACTTTTTTAAGGTACAAATCATCTGGTTGCGCAATAGCAATCAAATCGTTTGGAAATTGGTTTTGAGTCTTAATTGACTTTATTATTGCTACTCCAAAATGTGTCTTAATCTGGGTAGAATTAAAGTATTCGTTTTTTTTAGTCGGTGAATTATCTGACGCTTTCGCACCTTTAGCCTCAACATAGAGTCTGCGCTCATCTTTGACAGCAACAACATCAATTCCTCTTTTTTGGCCTAAACAGAATCCCTCAATAAGCCAGCCTTCCTTCTTGAGATGTTCAATTAGTATCTCAATGGTTTGGTCCTCTGTTAATTTTGAAATATAGTTCATGAGTAATTGTCTTTTTCGAACCTTTAAAGATTTGATAAATAGCAGCTCAATTAGTTGTTCACATCTGGTAAAACTTTTCTTACCCCCCTGAACTTTTTTAAAAGTGCTAAATGTTTTTGTCCTTGCAGCCCTATTCTTTCGTCCTCCAAAAAAATCCGTGTCTCATCAACAATTGCGTCCTCCTCTTCCATTCTTCTTAATTCTTTAAAGTCTTGATTGATTTTTTTTAGATTACTATTTAAATAATTAATAAATTTTTGAATAAATTCATCCGAATTTGAAAAACTTATCGACGTATCACTTAAAACTAAAAGATATGAGTTTTTATTTGTTACTAGATTATCCATTTCAAAGATTGCTTCTAGGACTATTCCACTATGCTTCAACTCCCTTTTGAATTTTATATCTAAAACCTTGTTTAGAATAGAGTAGACTTCTTCGTTATAATCTTTAATCATTTTGTCCGGTACAAACGTCATCATTTATTCAAAGTGTTCCATATTATTCATTGGTATAAACCCGTATCTGCCCTCCTTCGTTGATTGAGTAAAAGTTATATGATTTATCTTATTTAAGATATCAGAAGGCGGCTCCACATTTTCAATGATAATAATTTGGTCAATATTACTATTATCGGATACGTATCTATAAAAGTCCATGGCCAAATCAATAGGTAACAAATCCTCTTCAGAGAGATCGGGTTTTTTAAATGTTACTAGAGGCGAATCTAGTATTGGAATTCCGATTGAATAGTCCTTAGCACTAACTAATTCTTGAATAGCAACTATAAATGCAGAATAGATAATTGCTCTGTAACCTTTCCCAAAAAGCGAACGGTCTTCCCCAGATATCACAAAATCATTTCCTTCCTCACTATAACTAACGGCAGTTAAGTCAGGATAGTTACACCCTTTTAGTACTAATTCAATATAATTAGATAGCGGTGTCATATTAGCAGTTGATAATGACTCATATCCGTTATTTTTATTGGATTTCGAGACTAATTCTTCTAAAGAATCCTTTTGTATACTATATTTTTCCAAACGCTTTTGCTTAAACTCAATTCCCAACAAGAAACTTTTTTTGTCAATAAGCGATTCTATGGTTTGCGATATATTATCGATGTCCAATTTTAATTTATTCTCTAGTTCATACTCCAAATTTTGTTTTTGAATTTCAAAATTCGCCAAGTTCTCGTCGAAATCTTTTAATTGTAGGAACATGCTTTTCTCTGATTCAACCAATTCAATGAGAAGCCCTTCTATTTTACCTATCTCAGCATTACATGCATTAATTACACCTGTTATATCAGTATCAGAACAGTTATGCGGCAATTTGTTCTTACACAAAGGGCAAACCGAATCCCCCTGAGCATCGTCCTGAAGTAAAACACTCGCTTCGATTGTAGACTTTAGTCTACTTATATCGGTATTATAATGATTATTCAAAATATTTGACCTCTGGTATAGTTCTTCAATTACTCGTTTTTTCACCAAAGTCTCTTCAATTATTACTTGGGTCTCATGTCTCTTCTTAGTTAAATCATTGTACTTTTCATCAAGAACTTTATATGATGAATTGAGCTCTTCTATCCTAGTGGATAATGAATCTATAGGTTCTCTATCCCATTCAACTTGCATATTTTTTAGTTCCTCACTTTCATCTACAATCAATTCCTTTAATAATTCTAATCTTCCTTTTTTGTTAGTAACTTCCGTTTTACTTAATGCAGCAATTATATCACTATCATCTTCTCCAGTAACAAAATATTTTAAGGTGTTTTTTTCAGGAGTAGCTTTAGTGTAATGGGTCTGAATTATAGAATTTTCAGTTATTATTCGTTCTTCGTGAATCATAAGAAAACCTGCAACATCACGATAAGAAAGTTGTCTAGTTTTCCCCTTCTGGTCGGTCCTAATCTTTTTTGGGTAAGAGTTATTTAATTTTAGTAAAAAAGCTGATATGGTTTGCTCGCTCTTGGGGTTATGTTTTCTAGCAAGTATTTCGTATTCTTGGTCAAATGTGATATCATCTATCGAACTTTCATATAAATGAAAATCCCCGCCTTTTAAGTCACTTTCAAGAGTTAAAACTTTACTGTCTTTAGTTGTTATTTGAAGAAATATTGAAGAATAATTTTTTACCTCATTAATCCTTTTTGGAGTTTTTGAACTCCCCAACATATAATTCAAACATTGAAAAATGAAGGTTTTCCCCGTATTTGAAGGTCCAGTTATTATATTAGCACCTAGTTGAAAGATAATTTCAGCAGGTACGACCGCATTTCCAGTCAGCCTAAGTTTATTAAAAATATATCCCGTATTCATTAATGTAGTAATTCAATATTATATTCATTTCTCACATCTTGCATTTTAGAAGAAAGGATCTCTTTCAACAACTTCTTTGGTAAATCTGAGAAATTTGCTGCAACCCAATTAGCTCTATTAATCAAGTTCAATAAATATTCCTCCTCTAGCATTTCGAGATAGGGGGTCGAGTATTCGGATGCAAGATATTCTATACCTGTTTCGTTGAATACTCTATCTATTAGACCTTTCGAAATAAAAAGATTAATACCTTTTTGAATTATTGAACTTCTTACCAATAGTTCACCATTTCTATAAGGTACTGCTGCGTGAAGGCTTTCTACGGATTTATCAATATCAGCGGAGTGAACGGTCATGTAGTCCAAGTACACAAGTTTCTGAAGGTCTATTGAACGAGGGTATGACTCATTGAGAATACATAATATTCTCAAACCTGTTTCTACATTATTATTGAAAGGAACAGCTTTTATATTATTCTCCATTAAGTCCATGTTATCCTTTTATCATTTGCAAGTTGGTGACATATACCGCTTCTGTCGTTAATAATACTAACATCTTTGAGGGGATTAGATGCTATAACGATTTTACGAGCTTCCTTCTCAACCTCTTTTACTCTTACAAACCCATCCGAATGATCTTCATCGACTATATCTACAATACCATCAAAAATCTCATTTTGGAAATCTTCAAACGTTTCAACTGGCAAACTATCTCTCGAGAAATTTCTTAACTGTTCCGCATGATGAAAACTAATTCTAGCTCTGTCAAAATGATCAGAGTAATGCGGAACTTCGTCAAGTTGCTCTTTGTTCTCATACTTCTCACCATTTTGAGATCCGTAAGCTTTAAAAAGTTGCTTTACATAAACTGTTTCGTTCGTTTGTATAGAATCTGGAATATCATCCTCTGATAATTTGTCTCTTTCTGGAAGTCCACCACCGAATCTAGTTAGATGATTTGAATGGACTTTATGATCTTCAATAATATTTTTGGTATGAATCTTTGAAAAGATTCTAAAATTAAAATTCTGAACATAAAGCAGGAAATCATCTTTCAATTCTATGGGTTCTTTCGTAATTTTTGATTTACAGTACAGATCCCAGTTATTAATTATTGCTTCTTTTAATTGTTCCTCATTCTGCAAAAGTTTGGATAAAGAGGTTCCGCATCCTTTCGGCGCTACAAAATAATAATTATTCGGTACTGGATATTCGCCCAAATAGCAATAATACAAAAGCTTACCAAATTCTTGATATACTTGGGTTGGCCTAAGAGGAGTCTCATAATGTTTACATTGGAAACAATCCCATTTATAATCTGACAGATTTTTATCAGATTTATATCCTACAACATCTCTTCCTTTATCTCCTGCTCCTCCAAACTTTTCTGTTTCGAAATATAAGCTTTTCTTTAACTCAGTCCACTCCTCAATAAAGTCTTCCCACTCATCTGCTGAAAACAATTCTACTGTTTTAATAGGGGCTATTCTCTTCCCGTAATTTACTTGATGAGATGTTATCCGCTTTTTATTCATTTAATATTTCAATTTATAAAGCCACAACTCCCGTTCAAGCCTCTGAAATCTAATGTGCATAGGAAATCTTAGTTATTGTAATTTTTCAGCTCATTAAAATACTCGTCACAAATTACATCTTTTTGCTGATTTTTCTTACTATTATCTATAAGAGGCTCAAAGTTTTCAACATCCTCTTATAGGTTTTAGATCAACATATTGAGTTTAATACTAGTTGTCGAAAAGTATTTTCTTCAGAACTCTTTACATTATACCTTTTGATAATAGTTTTAGGATTACTCTTAGGCTCCCTGAAATATGCTATAAAAACTAGTACTCTTTACAAAATCCGCTTTTTGTAAAGAGTGTAAATTATAGCCTACCAGAGAATAATCTTGTCGAGCTTAATTTCTAAGGGTTTTCCGTTCCTAGAACATAAATAAAACGAAATGAGAACACTACGCTATACAATTTCCGCCCAAATCAAAGGGTGTTCACTAGCAGCCTGATTCTTACTCACAATAGATGGGTAAAGTTGCCATGAAGGCTTCTTATCACGCCAAGTACCCTTGCGGTTTATGCCTGCCTTTCTGATATTTTCAAACAAATGTGGTGATAGCAGCAAATAATCTTTCTGTTTTAAGTTGACCCCCATTCGGTAGGCACCTAGTCTGAAATAGCTGCTATCCTTGCCTTTGTCTGTATCCGCTTTGAAATTTTGATGTTTGGAAGCGTCTTTTAGATCCGTATCCCGTATCAATGGGGCAAGGCAATCGCTATAGGAAACATCATTTAAAGTTCCGCAAACAATGATTTTATCTTTTCCATTGTCGTGCATCGCTTGATAAATTTCGGCTACTTTTTCAGCTTGTATTTTTCGTTCTTCCGCGTTTTTTGAAAAATGATTGGATATCATGTTAATCGTATCTCCTTCAGGGGTAACTATCGAATATTCCTGACAATCAATATCGAATAGGGTAAAGCCATTGGCATCCAAATCATGTACATGATTCCTAAAACCATTCAACTTAAAACCATTTTTTAAAAGTACGCCCATGCTCAAACCATGTTCGTTGTTCGTCTCAAAAACCATGGCCTCCTCATAAGGAGAGATTTTAAGCAACGGAAGAAATGACCTATTGAATTCCATTAAGGATGCCCTATCCTCAACTTCCTGAAGAATCAATATATCTGGGTTAGTATCCGCAATAACATAGGCTTTTGCGAAAATAGCTTTATCGTTCAGGGGCATATTGCCGAGTTTTACCCATCCCTCCCAATCCGACAAGAAAGATGCCTTTGTGGCTTTTTCAAAACCATTGTTCTTGTAATACAATTCTCCGGACTGTCTTTTTAAAACGGCATAGGGCACTTCATACGTTTTTTCAAAACCCAGCAAAAATGACAAGTCACGAATACGGGCGTCGTCATCAGCATTTCTTGTATGCTTTCGCAAGAGCCTGTCCAATTCATCGATTAAATCGGTGGAATTTTTTTTGTTTTGTTTTTGAAAGAGTTCCCTATTTCTATGGAAAAGATTTTGAATGTTAAAGGTGGCAATTTTCATATTGTTGGTATTATATATTAAACACGTTTGTCTTTTGCTTCTTTTTTAAAAGCGATAAGGTTGAACATTTCGCGCATTCTACTTCTGACCCGTTTTCCGTAACGTTCTTCCAATTCTTCTGCGTTGAGATTGGTAGTTGCATGGGTTTTCGTCCGGTTTCTTAGAAAGAGTTCGTGCCTTGACAATAGAATTTCCCCGATTACATTACAGTCCTTACCGAAATGCCGCCCAATAGGTTCTACACCAACATCATCAAAACAGTAGAAACCTACGTTTCCATAATCTTCTATGATGCTGTAGCCTATATTATTAAAGCCGAACGTCACGTTTCGCGCGGGTATAATATCATAAGACCTAAAGTGCGGGACTAGGTACCGAACCAATTTCATCAATGTTGTTTTTCCGCAGCCGACCGGTCCGCTGAGTATGATGCCCTTTTCGGTATCGATGCCAAATTTTTGACAGGCGGCAACGTCCCGTATCATGTAAAGACATAGTTGGTACACGATAGCCATATTTTCCTCCCAGATATGGAATTGCTTTCCGAACAACAGTTTGCCTTTTGCATTGAGGTAAATGAGCATTTTCGAAAAATCATAGTTCATTTTTTTTCCGTCAAATTCTCCAAGGGAATACATAACGCCACCTTCAACGATTTTAGAGGGGTTCGCCATAGTTCTTTTGATTATTGGTTTGTAGATGGTCCTCGTTTTGAGGAACGATTTTTAGTATTGGGGTATTCTTGATTTCATTAGCCTTCAACATCCAATTGCTTGCAATAGCCTTCCAATCTTCAATTTTAACCTTCCCTCCTATTTCCCAGCCAACGCCCTGATAGTGGTTGAAAAACTTTACCGCCTCAATCGATGACCATTTTTTTGACTTAAAAAACTCCAATACCTCCATTTCATTTTTTGGCTTTCTCTTTTCAGAGCGTTTATTTTCGTTTGTATGTTTCTTATATAAGGAAAGTGGTACGTTTTTAGGACAGTAGTGCTGCATGAGCGTACCACTAAGTCCTATTTCTGTACTACTATCGGTACATATTTGAGACATTCTTACCATCGTTTTTTGAGTGGGATTTTGGGTAGGTAGATATTCGATATACTCCCAGTCCGATAGATTCTTTATT
Organism: Zobellia laminariae; assembly: GCF_030553095.1. Lineage (GTDB taxonomy): Bacteria > Bacteroidota > Bacteroidia > Flavobacteriales > Flavobacteriaceae > Zobellia > Zobellia laminariae. The sequence continues at coordinate 378,251 of NZ_CP130738.1, forward strand.
AGGCGGTGATAGGTAGACCTTGAGCCAATTTTGGCCAGCTTCATGATCTCAATGCGATTGGCATAGAATTCAGTAGCAAAATGATGGAGGTTCCAGTAGAAAAAAAGTGCCATATACAGACTGATATGGGTACTATTTAAGCGAGTATCATAATAGAATTTATCACAGGCGGCGTTTAGGTGTTTGATGTAATTCATGGGAATAATTCGCCGTTTTCATGTGCATTCTCCATCAAAACCTTGTCAATCTCATTAGCATCGTAAAACAATATGCCTTCAATCTTATGCGAAGTGATAATCTGTTTGTTGCGCAAGTTTTGTAAGGTGCTATGGCTGATTTTCAGCTTCTTCTTGACATCGGCAGAACGCAACCAGATTTTTGGGGTTCGGGTTTGATATTTGGAGAGGAGTTCTTCGATTTCCTCCAAGAGCTCGATTTTAAAATCCCGTAAATCGTCTGTAGTTATAATACTTGTCGGCATTTGTTCTCTTTTTAAAAATCCCACCGTCGGTTGCTCCTTTTTATGACGGTGGGATTACAGCAATTGACTTTCGAGAACAAATTTGAATCGAATAATTAGTTTTTAATCCCAAGTACGACCCGACTACGGTCAAAATTTAACATTTGTAGTTTTAAGCGGTTTATTACCATTTTAAAGTTGTTTATGGAAAGTAATACCGTCCAAAGAGCCCAAAACTCGTTCCTTATTCAGAACTAATCTAAAAACCGGAGTATGACCGGAGTACGGTCTTGGGAAGTACTTATCATACTGAATTTCAAGAAATCATTCCTCAGTATTTTCCATGTGGGATTGAAGACCTGCGGCCATTTCGTCAAGGAATTTGGTTCTACTTATCTTCCTTTCTTTTATATCAGCGAAAGTTTTATAGAAATCGCCCAAATCAAAATGGAACAACTGCTGCATAGCTACGGCAATTTCTTTAATGTCCGTATTTCCATGATTGATTACCCGATTGTAATGAAGCGCATAAATAAGTTCTGTTAGAGCCGATTTAGAGGAAGTCCATTGCAAGCTTATATGATTATTCAATTCATTCGATTTTGATTGCGGGGACTTGCTTTTATCTATTAATCGATTTTGCAGGTAATCGACACATAAATGAAAAGCTTTGAATTCGGCCAAGAGCATATCCTTCGCCGTACTGAACTCAGGGTCCCTGAAATAAAAAACGCCATTGACATCGGGAAATTTATCAAAGTATTTCCTTGTGAAGTAAAGTTCATCAAAATGAGTAAAGCCTGCTTCAATGTATTCGTTGAACTCTAGATGATTTACAAAGAATGTGTTCAAATCTTTAAGCCGCTTTTTGATGAATTTGCGTTGCGCATTAATGTTTCCTTTTGGGAATTCAAGCTCAAAAGAACGTACTTGGGAGAAATAAATGAATTGGGTCAACGGAACTGTCTTGATGTGCTTGAAAAAATCAATTTCAGCCTCGATGGTATCGAAACCATTTAACATTACTTGCTTTTTAAACATAGTTAGAAGGTCACGGCAAAGTTTAATGGCGTGATTAGCCCGTTTTAACCCATGGGGAATATCTTTTCTGGCCTTATACAAATCCCTTTGAAGGCTTTCCGTAAAAACATTAAAATCCATAAGACCCCGCTTTACAAGTTCTCAAACTGTATAGAGGTCAATTTAGGTTAGTTGTACAGGTTGGTTAGGGGTGTGACGTTCTATACATAGCAATTTTTTAAGCCATACACCAAAGCGTAAACCGAAGTGCATGCGCTACCTTTAAATTTATAAAAAGGAGGTTTTATCATAGGAGAATCACCCCGTATTTACGTACGGGAATACCGTATTTAACTACGGGATTTGTTATTCTTTTTTCGATTTATAGCGGCTAAGGAATTCCGACCTGTTTTTAACCCCGGTCTTTTTGAAGATATTAGAAGCATGTTTGGAAACTGTACTTTCGGCTATAAAAAAATCATCTCCGATTTGTCTGTAAGTTCTACCGTCTACAATTGAGAATGAAATTTCAATTTCCCTTCTTGTCAAAACGGTTTTTAATAATTCAGACTTGCCCAAATTACCTTCATTCTTTTTATGAAGGTCAAAGACTCCAATCAGTTTGGCTTTATTCTCCAATAAGTATAAATAACGGTCTACTTCAATAGCGGTAATGGTGTAAAATGAAATATTAATTACCGTAAAGGTTAACCATTGATAGTCCCCAATGAAAGTTAATATTGGTAACAGCGCTATACAAGTAATGCTTAACAGCGAAAGCCGATTACGACGCAAAACAAATTTATTCGGATTTTCAGGTTTCCATATCCTCTTAAAAAATGCCCAGCAGATATAAAGACATATTGCTGAAACGGGAATTGAGAAATACAGTCGAGATAAATCAATTGATTCCGTCAAAAAATACGGTACTAAGAACAATAGCACAAAACAGCCCACAACGTAATAGGCAATGTTAAAAACGGTCAGACGGAATTTCAGAAAATCAATATCGTATTCCTTATAAAGGTAATTCACGACATATACGCACATGGTTATCGCCACTCCATAGGTAATGATATATTGAACTATAAAAGGTCCAGGAAGTTCTCTACCGGCAGTAAGCCGCCTGTGAAATTATAAAGGATAAACAAGCAACCCAACACAAGAAATCTGTTTACATTGGTATGTTTGAGCCTTTGGGACTGAAAGAAGGCGAAGACCACAATGAACGTATCCACCAAAAGGTAGAAAAAAGTCGTCCAATGTATTGAGGTACCAAACATATTTTTTTATTAATGCTATAAACTTTCAAATCGGTTTTCCTTTGTGTTCTTAACGACCTTATCCCAAGGAAAAACCTGCCCCTGCATTGCTATGAAAACACCTTTATCTAAATAGCCTAAGGAAGAAATCGCAAATCCTAAATTGAAAGGGGCATCGGTGTTTTTATCCGTCCCAAGAACAAAAGCGCCAACAAGAACAATTATTTTTTATTCAAATCAAGTTTTCCTAAAAATTTAGCTGTCTTTACCATGGTTAGTGTACCATGTGTAACTAATATTTTTTCTTCACTTGATTTTCGAATCATAACTGCCAATAGTTCTCTATCCGCCTCAGAAATGAATCGACTATCCTTGGAGAAGGCAGCCTCCAATTCATAGTCAACGGAAAGTCTGGTAGCTTTAAGGAATGAATCAATTGAAACTTCCTTATATCTTGCAACATTACTTTCATCAGCATATTCGAGCCCTTCAATAGTTCCTCCAGTAGTTATAATCCGAATCATAGGTTTTGTTTTTTGAATTGAACAGAAAGAATTTCGCGGTTATTTCCCAGATGACAACTGTTCAATTTATTCGAAACCAGAGTAGTTGCTCCGAAAAGCTTATACAGCGTTAATGCCTTTCTAATAAAAAGATGGGATAAATAACCTATAAAATTCAAGTAAATAGAATGCATACTTTACCCTTTAACAGAACTGATTAGTGTTGTATAGTATTCTGCTCAGGTAACTTGGGGAGTGTAACAGAACTTTAAAATACAAAAATTCCTACAAAACAGAAGCAGTAGATGTATCCACTTCATAAATATTGTAGGATTTCTATGAATTACAACCATATTTCTAACCTACATTCTGTAGATTTTGATGCTTAATTTTAAGTTTACTTTTTAAGACTGCAACATCTTCACTTATTTTTCGCTCCATAACCCGAGCATATATTTGAGTGGTAGATAGCTTTTTATGGCCCAATAATTTTGATACGGTTTCAATTGGCACTCCATTGGCCAGCGTAACCGAGGTAGCGAAAGTATGACGAGCAACATGAAAAGTAATATTCTTATAAATTTTACATTTCACTGCAATACGCTTCAGGTATTCATTACACTTTTGATTCGCATAAACGGGTAGCAACAGGTCTTCATTTCTTCCATACAGTTTACCACTATATTTTTTAAGTATCTCCATTGCCTCATCCAACAAAGGAACTTTAACTGATGTATTGCTTTTTTCACGGCTGGTAAAAATCCAATTATCCCCATCAATGCCTAGAACTATGTGTCCGGGCTTTAGTTGTTTGACATCTATGTAAGACAGTCCGGTATAACAGGCAAAAACAAAAATATCTCGAACCCTCGACAAACCAATATCTTTTAAATCCAAATCTTGGATAGCCGACAATTCTTCAATGGTCAGGAATGCCCTATCAAAAGGATCAAAACTAGCGGTAAAAAAAGTAAATGGGTCCTTCTTTAAACATTCAAGTTTCACGGCAATGGTGGTCATTTTCTTAAAGCGCTCCATATGCTTCATGATACCATTGTTATTCAATGGTTGTGACTTGATCAAAGGCGGACACTTTCTTAGGTAGTTTTCAAAACCCAGTACAAAAGCATAGTTGATTTGACCTAGTCGAATATCAGTAGTTTTGAACTTGCTCTTTACATATAAAAGAAGATACTTCTCGGTAGCACCATAGTTTTTTGCCGTACCTGGATCAAGTTTCTTTACTTCATTCTTTTGGTGGTATTTGAATAAGTCCTTTAAAGATTTTAAAGGCGTATCTTCCCCAGTATATCTTAACTTAACAGCTTGTGAAGTAAGAAACCGCCCCTCTTGTACAAGTTCCATTTTGCATTGGCATAGATCCTTGTAAACCTCATCAAGAGTTTCATTGATAACTTTTGCATTTTTTACTTTCGGGTTTACCCGACCAGCATCTGAATTCCAAACTTCCTCCAAAGTAGCTTCTTTGGCACTTAAATCAGCGCGGAGTCCATCAACAACGATTCGTGCATAAATAGGAATAGAACCATCTTTTCTGCGAGATTTCTTTTTAAGAAAAAAATAAATATTAAAAGTGTGTCGTGTTTTCATCACTTTCGTTTTTAAGGGTTAGTAAATCCGTTAAACGAAAGTCAAATCGCTGTGAAGTCAATTGCGATAAGAAGGTACTTTTACTAGGTCTTTTAAAATAGGACACCTAATAGGACACCTTTATACATGGTTTCAAAACTATTCAAATGAAACCAAGAATTATTTAAACTCTTGGTTTTCATAAGATTAGTACTAATTTGGTGTCGTTTGACACCATTTTTGTCGGGGTGGCAGGATTCGAACCTGCGACCTCCGCGTCCCAAACGCGGCGCGATAACCGGGCTACGCTACACCCCGATAATATGGTTATCTTCTTTTATTCACTACTTGAGAAATATTTTCTGCCCTCGCAATTTGCTTTGACAGCTATTGCGGAGAGACAGGGATTCGAACCTGGGTAAGTGTTTCCACCTACGACGATTTAGCAAACCGTTCCTTTCGGCCACTCAGGCACCTCTCCAATAATCTCTTTAAAGAACTTAATTTTAGCACCGTTAGGTGGTTAAAATTGCGGTTGCAAATGTATATTTTAGTATTCAATTTCACAACTATTTCTTTCATTTTTTTCAAGAAATTTAAAACTATTTTAAATCGGCATTTAAAAAAAATAAAATAGGTAACATTTGAACTTTCCTACCACCTTATCATTCAGGATATTCCACTCGCAAATGATAAATATTTATCAATTTTTGTTTGAAAATCTTTTTTATCGCTTCAATCTCTTTGAAGGTAATATTCGCATTTAAAAACTGCCCAGCGCTCATTTGTCCCGCTACAATTTTATCTACAAAGTCTTCAATAATTCCAGAAGTTGGATTTTTTAAACTTTTGGAGGCCGCCTCTACGGAATCTGCCATCATAAGTATTGCCGTTTCTTTTGAAAAAGGTATTGGTCCGGGATATCTGAAATTTGCTTGATCTACGTCCTCATCTATTTCTTGTTGTTTTTTATAAAAGTAATAGACTAAACTAGTACCATGGTGAGACCTTATAAAATCTATAACACGATCTGGAAGTTTGTTTTTCCTAGCCAGTTCAATCCCATCAATAACATGATTGATAATTATTTTAGCACTCTCCTTTGGAGCCAACTCATCATGCGGGTTCACATTCGTTATCTGGTTCTCTGTAAAATAAGTTGGGTGGTTCATCTTACCAATATCATGATACAGGGCTCCTACCCTAACCAACATAGCATTAGCCCCTATTTCATTGGCTGCTGCTTCCGCAAGATTCGCTACTTGCAGGGAATGATGAAAAGTACCTGTGGGGCTTTGTTAGAGAGCTCTTTTAATAGTTTGGAGTTGGTATCCGACAATTCTAGTAGAGAGACATCAGAGACCAGCCCAAAGACCTTCTCGTACACATAGATCAACGGTTGAACAAAGAGCGTAATCATTCCGTTTAATAAGAACAGTCCTAAAGTAAACCATTGTATATTATCTAAATTGCCTTCATGTATGATATGAAAAGCCAAATACCCCACCACATATATCAACGTAATCTGACCGACAGATATAAAAAGGTTCGCCCTTTTATATAATTCGGAGACCGTTAATATGGTGACAATACCAACTATTATCTGTAGAAAGATATATTCGAAACTGTTAGGCACTACAAAACCCAATATAAGCACGGTTAGCACATGAACAAAAAGGCCTAACCTTGCATCAAAAAATGTTTTGAGTACCAAGGGTAAAATACATATGGGCACTACAAATACAAAGGCTTCGTCATATTTAACCACCATGGTGGTGACGAACACCATAAAAAGAATATTAAAGAATATAAATGTAACCTTGGTATTGTTCTCAAAATCATCTTTTCTATATTTCTTAAGAAAAAGAAAGAGCATCATAAGCACCAATGCTACAAGAACAGTATACCCAAAAAGTATAAAGTAATAGTTCTTGGCTGTCCAAAGTTCAGACTCAAACTCTGCTTTTAACGAGTTTAAAATAGTTAGGTTCTCCGCCTCAACGACCTCCCCTTTTGCTATTATAAGTTTTCCCTCATCTACTGCCCCCCTTGTATGCGATATACCTGATAGCGCTTCGTTTAAAGCTCTTTCAGATAAATTTTTATCATAAATGATATTAGGCTTAACAATATCTAGAAAGAGATCTTGGTATTCACGCACGTAAGTGACCAAATCTTTTTCTTCAAGTATTTTCTGAAGTCCCTCTCTTAAATTTCTAATTTGAATAAGACTACTTAACTGAACAGTTTCCGCCTGATTATCTCTCACAAGATAGAGTTGGTCTTTAAGCCTTCGCTTATTTGACTGGGCTAGAATTCCGTTTTTGTATAATTTTTTAAGAATATCTTTTCCTGCAGAATCCAAAGCTTCCAAGGCACTTGCACTAAATCTTTCACCTGTAAATACCTCATAAAATTTCTTTTCATACTCCTTGCTAACCGCATCTTGTACAGAAGGATCCAACCGGTAATAATCTATTTGATTATTAAGAAATTCGGCCTTTTCTTTCGAAATATCTTCATTGTCCTTCTGAATCGAAAAATCAAAGGGGGCATACAAATTTTCGTATTGCCAAGGTTTCCCTTTTTGAAATTCATATTTAAATTTTCCTCCTTTTGGAAAAAAGAAAACAATACAGGCAACCGATACCAAGTATAAAAAATACTTATATAGAAGCGATTGGTTTTTAAAAACTTTATCCAGAATATTGCGCATGGGCTTGGTATCTGAGTCAAAAATAGAAAATTATAAACTTCCGACAGGCTTTTCTATAAACAACGAAATGTATTGCCTATTAATTTCTTAGTTTTGCAAGACGAGAAACTCATGCTTTAATATGAAAAATGTAGTTATAGTATCTGCCACAAGAACCCCTATTGGGAGCTTTATGGGAGCTTTATCCACAATTCCAGCCCCAAAACTTGGAGCTGCGGCCATAAAAGCGGCACTTGCAAAAATAAATCTTGACCCAAAATTAGTTGACGAAGTCATCATGGGCAACGTGGTTCAAGCCGGAACAGGCCAAGCACCTGCCAGACAAGCAGCTATTTTTGCAGGAATACCGGACAGTGTACCGTGTACTACTATAAATAAGGTTTGTGCTTCGGGCATGAAAGCAGTTATGCAAGCCGCTCAAGCAATAGCTTTAGGAGATATTTCAGTTGCTGTTGCAGGAGGAATGGAAAATATGAGTCTTATTCCTCATTATGTACATATGAGAAATGGACAAAAATTTGGACCTACTACTCTGGAAGATGGCATGCAAAAAGATGGTCTTGTAGATGTTTACGACCAAGAAGCCATGGGCGTCTGTGCCGATGCCTGTGCTACGGAGTATAATTTTAGCCGTGAAGACCAAGATAATTATGCCATTCAATCCTATAACCGTTCTGCGGAAGCATGGAAAAACGGAAAATTCACTAATGAGGTTTCTCCTGTAGAAGTACCTCAACGCCGTGGAGAACCTATCATTGTTTCTGAAGACGAAGAATTCAAAAACGTTAGAATGGATAAAATTCCAGCGTTACGCCCAGCATTTTCAAAAGACGGTACGGTTACCGCAGCAAATGCATCTACTATTAATGATGGTGCAGCTGCGCTAGTATTAATGAGTGCAGAAAAAGCGGAAGAACTAGGTTTAAAACCTTTAGCTACTATAAGAGGTTATGCTGATGCAGCTCAAGAGCCAAAATGGTTTACCACTGCACCGGCAAAAGCTCTTCCCAAAGCAATTGCTAAAGCTGGTATTTCAATAGACGATATAGACTTTTTTGAATTCAATGAGGCTTTTTCTGTGGTTGGGTTAGCCAATATGAAATTATTAGGATTAACTGACACCAATGTAAATGTAAACGGCGGTGCTGTTTCATTAGGACATCCTTTGGGTTGTTCAGGTGCACGTATACTTATTACGCTCCTTAATGTTTTAGAGCAAAATAACGCAAAGTTAGGGGCTGCCGCAATATGTAATGGCGGAGGTGGCGCTTCTGCAATAATTGTAGAACGATAAAGAATACCTTCACTCAACCAACCATATGCAATACGGTATTTGTCCCTTAAGTATAGTTTCCGTTCGCGTAAATGCCGATGAAACATCAGAAATGGTTTCTCAACTGGTATACGGAGAACACTTTAAAGTCTTGGAGCGCAGGAAAGTATGAGTCGCATTCGCGTTGCTTTTGATAAGTTTGAAGGATGGGTGAGCAATCATCAGATGAACTTAATATCGGAAGAAGATTATGATTCTATTGAATCTTCTACTGATATTGGCTACACATCAGATCTCATTTCTTTTGTTGAAACTGAAAATTCTATACTATTACCCGTTATCATGGGATCTTCTACCTGTAACTGTGCTGTCCTTTCACACACTTTTGATGGTAAGACCAACGGTAACAAAAAGGACAAAACAGAACTTATACAAACTGCTTTACTATACCTAAACGCACCTTATTTATGGGGAGGCAAGACTCCTTTTGGTATTGATGCTGCAGGGTTTACCCAAATGGTTTATAAGATTAACGGATATCGTTTATTAAGAAAAGCCGCAGAACAATCTAAACAAGGCCATGCTTTGAGTTTTATAGAAGAAACTGAGGCAGGAGACTTAGCTTTTTTTGATAACAATGAAGGCGAGATATACCATGTGGGTATCATTATGGAAAACAACTACATTATTCATGTAGACGGAAAAGTACGAATAGATCGTATTGACCATACCGGCATATTCAATACTGAAATAGGCAATTACACACACAAACTAAGGGTCATAAAACAAATCGTTTAAACCCAAACTGATATAAAATAAAGCAAATAAAAAATCCCCTAGGAAATTCCTAGGGGATTTTTTTATAATTATGTTATCGGCAAATTACTCGCCTAACAACTTTTTAACTCTTAAGAAGTTATCATTGTCTCCCATTGCGCCATAGATATTTTTTAATTGAGTTAAGATACCTTGGTTATCAGGATTCAATTTCAACGCATCTTCCAATACAGTTGCTCCTTCTTTGAAAAGGTTATCTTTCTTTTCTTTCAACTCATCGTAACGAGCAATATCTTTTTTGGAGTTACCCAAAGAGTTCATCTCATCAATAAGACCATTACCTTCGTTTACATAAGTTGTAGAAAGGTTTAATTGTGCGTTAGTGTACCCAGGATTGATTGCTAAAGCTTTCTTGTACGATTCTCTAGCATCTTCCAAATTACCTTGCTCCATGTTAATCACACCAATGTTATAATGCAAATCTGGATTGTCCGGTGCAACAGATGCAGCTTCAGCCATTAAAACTTTAAACTGGTCTTTATCGCCCATTTTATAGTATAAATTAGCTTCGTTCAAGATTAAGTTAACATCTTTAGGATCGTTAGCTCTTGCTGCTTTGTAAGCTTCTAAAGCTTTATCATCCTGACCCAATTGAGTATAGATCAAAGCTGTATTCTTAACGATTTCAGCTTTTTTAGATGGAGATTTCTCATCTTTAGGATCTTTGTAAGTTCCTGACTTCACCATTAAGTCTCTCTGAGTCTTATCCATCTCTTCTTCTGTACCAGTCTCTACGTTAGTAGCCTTGTAAATAACACCACTACCGTCATAACCAATCTCTTGAAGTTCGTTATAGTAAGTTAATGCTTCCTCATAATGACCACCATTTACAGCACTACTGGCTGCATAATAAAGGTAAGAAGTATCTTTTGGGCTAATTTTATAGCTTGTATACAACTTCTCAGCAGCTTCTTTAAACTTTTTGTTACCGTTATCCTCTACTGCAGAGTTTACTAAATCGGCACTTAAGGCAGACATGTGCTGTTGAGTTTCATCGGAATACTTTTTCTTTCCGCTTGCTTCCTCAACTGCAATCACTTTTTGATAAGCATCTGCGGCTTTTTGAAAAGCACTTGCATCACCTTTTTTTGCTAAATCTGCATAAGCCTTACCACTTACAAAGTAATATTGTGCCTGCAACTTTGGGTCTGCTCCTGATATAGAACCAGAAACCGCTTCTAGTGCACTACTAGCTGATGCGGCATCGCCGGCTTTCATAGCCTTTTCGGCTGCTTTTATTTCGTTCTTCTGTGCGAATCCTACCATGCAAAAACAAAGGCTCGCGACTATTAAAAATCTACGTTTCATTTTCAAATTAATTAAATATTAGTGTTATAATTATGGTTCAAATTTATTCTTCTTCTGTCCCTTCTGCCTCATCATTATCAAGAGCCGTGCCACCTTCTTCGGCGTCCACGTCTATATCTAATAGATCAGCCTCTTCCAATTCATCTTCATCCTTCATGACCTTGGCCACAGCAGCAATAGAATCATTACCCTTAAGGTTGATCAAACGCACCCCTTGAGTAGCTCTTCCCATAACACGAAGATCTTCAACACTCATACGAATAGCGATACCTGATTTGTTGATAATCATCAAATCATCTGAATCTGAAACATTTTTTAAAGCAACAAGTCCACCTGTTTTCTCCGTAATAGAAATAGTTTTAACTCCCTTACCACCTCTGTTCGTAATACGGTAGTCATCTATATTAGATCGTTTACCGTATCCATTTTCAGAAACAACAAGAAGATTTTCTTCCATATCATGAACGGACACCATACCAATAACCTCATCGTTATCGTCGGCTAAAGTAATACCGCGCACACCAGAAGCATTTCTACCCATTGGTCGCGTCTTACTTTCTTCAAAACGTATAGCCTTACCAGATTTTAAGCCTAAGAATATTTGGCTTGCACCAGTAGTTAACTTTGCTTCTAGCAACTCATCGTCTTCGCGAATACCAATGGCATTAATACCATTTTGTCTTGGACGTGAATATTGCTCTAAGCTTGTTTTCTTGACCACACCTTTTTTGGTAGCCATAATAACGTAGTGACTGTTTACGTATTCTTCGTCCTTAAGGTCTTGAGTACAGATAAACGCCTTAACGTTATCATCTTGCTCAATATTAATAAGGTTCTGTATTGCCCTACCTTTTGAAGTTCTACTACCTTCCGGTATTTCGTAAACCCGCATCCAGAAACATTTCCCTTTCTGTGTAAAGAAGAGCATGTACTGGTGGTTGGTTCCTATGAACAAATATTCTAAGAAATCTTCATTTCTAGTGGATGATGCTTTTTGACCAACGCCACCTCTGTTTTGTGTTTTATATTCGGAAACTGGTGTTCTTTTAATATATCCGGCATGCGAAATAGTAATCACTACTTGCTCATCGGGAATCATATCTTCGATACTCAAGTCCCCTCCGGCCAAATTAATTACAGAACGACGCTCATCACCATATTTTTCTCTAATCTCAACGAGCTCTTCCTTAATAATATCCATTCTTCGCTCTTTTCTAGCCAAGATGTCTTTAAGGTCTGCTATGGTCAAAATAACCTCATCATATTCAGCACGTAATTTGTCTTGCTCTAGACCCGTTAACTGACGAAGTCTCATTTCAACTATCGCTTTTGCCTGAATCTCGGTAAGCTTAAAGCGCTCCATTAAGTTTTCCCTAGCTTCATCTGCATTAGATGACGCTCTGATGATAGCAATTACTTCATCAATATTATCGGAAGCAATAATTAAACCTTCTAAAATGTGGGCGCGAGCCTCAGCTTTCTTGAGTTCAAATTCTGTACGTCTTACCACTACTTCGTGACGGTGTTCCACAAAATAGTGAATCATCTCTTTTACGTTCAATAACTGCGGGCGACCATTCACCAACGCAATGTTATTAACACTAAAAGAGTTTTGTAATGCCGTATACTTATATAAGGTATTAAGAACGATGTTTGGAATGGCATCTCGTTTCAAAATATAAACGATACGCATCCCGTTTCTATCCGATTCATCCCGGATAGTTGATATACCTTCTATTTTCTTTTCATTAACAAGATCGGCAGTTTTCTTGATCATATCTGCCTTATTGACCTGATATGGAATCTCGGTAACCACTATACACTCCCTGCCTTGAACCTCTTCAATAATAGCCTTAGCTCTTATCTTTACTCTACCTCTACCGGTATGAAAAGCTTCTTTAACGCCTTCATAACCATAAATGGTACCACCTGTTGGAAAATCCGGTGCTTTAATATAGGTCATGATTTCATCAATCTCTATATCATTGTTTTCAATATAAGCGATAGTACCGTTCACTACCTCTGTAAGGTTGTGCGGCGGCATATTGGTTGCCATACCTACTGCAATACCTGAAGCTCCGTTAATCAACAAGTTGGGTACACGAGTAGGAAGAACCGTAGGTTCTTGCAAAGAGTCATCAAAGTTTAATTGATGGTCTACAGTATCCTTATCTATATCCGCCAACATGTCATCGGCAATTTTTCGCATCCTTGCCTCAGTATAACGCATAGCCGCAGGGCTATCGCCATCTACCGATCCAAAGTTACCTTGCCCATCTACAAGCATGTAACGTAAACTCCACTCCTGAGCCATACGAACCATAGAGTCATAGACGGACGTATCACCATGAGGGTGGTACTTACCTAAAACCTCACCTACAATACGTGCAGACTTCTTATGAGAGCTACTGGAACGAACTCCAAGTTCATGCATACCGTACAATACCCTTCTGTGAACGGGTTTTAGTCCATCCCTGACATCAGGTAAAGCACGTGACACAATGACTGACATCGAATAGTCGATGTAAGCAGATTTCATTTCGTCTTCGATGTTAATCGGGATCAATTTTTCTCCTTCTGCCATTTTTAAATCCTAGAATTACTTTAGTTAAAAAACATGCCAATATACGTAAAATGATAGCCTTTAAAGCACATACGGCTTTCTTTATTAAACAATTTATCAACACTTTTTTTTACACTAAAAATTGCCGGTTCTCTTTTATACCTATTCCTTTTTCATTATTTCGGGATACTTTATCTAATATTAGGTACACTATTTGCGTTAGATTGGTATAGTTTTAGTAATTTTATAGATGAAAGGATAAATTTATGGATGATAATTTTTCACCGAGAGTAAAGGACGTAATTGCTTATAGTAAAGAGGAGGCGCTACGGTTAGGCCATGATTTCATTGGTACCGAGCATCTAATGTTGGGGCTTTTACGAGATGGTAACGGCAAAGCAATTAGTATTCTTGACGCTATGGAGGTCGATTTAGATCATCTTAGGCGAAAGGTTGAAATACTTAGCCCTTCCAACCCAAACCCGAATAGTTTACAAAAAGATAAAAAGAACCTGCATTTGACGAGGCAGGCAGAGCGAGCCCTAAAGACTACGTTTTTAGAAGCTAAGCTTTTTCAAAGTTCCTCGATCAATACTGCACATTTATTATTATGTATTTTGAGAAATGAAAATGACCCCACCACGAAACTACTTCACAAACTGAAAGTAGATTATGATGGTGTAAAGGAACAGTTTAAATTTATGATTACAAGCGACGATGATATTGTAGATGCACCAACTTCCGAATCGTTTCCTAGTGAAAACGACGATAACGAGGGTAAAGAAGGTAGCTTTGGAACTGCAGCCGGACAAAAAGGCAACAAAAAATCAAAAACACCTGTACTTGACAACTTTGGTCGTGACCTAACACTTATGGCGGAAGAGGACAAGCTTGATCCTGTAGTTGGTAGAGACAAAGAAATAGAGCGTGTTTCACAGATTTTAAGTAGAAGAAAGAAAAACAATCCTTTATTAATAGGTGAACCTTGGTGTTGGTAAAAGTGCTATTGCCGAAGGTTTGGCACTACGTATTATAAATAAAAAGGTTTCACGTATCCTATATAATAAAAGAGTTGTAACTCTTGATTTAGCTTCTTTAGTGGCCGGTACTAAATACCGTGGCCAGTTTGAAGAGCGTATGAAAGCGGTTATGAACGAGCTTGAAAAGAATGACGATGTTATTCTTTTTATTGATGAAATCCATACCATTGTAGGTGCCGGTGGTGCCACAGGTAGCTTAGATGCATCAAACATGTTCAAACCCGCCTTGGCAAGAGGTGAAATTCAATGTATTGGAGCTACTACGTTAGATGAATACCGTCAATATATAGAAAAAGATGGTGCACTAGAAAGACGTTTCCAAAAAGTTATTGTAGAACCTACAACCGTTGATGAGACTATTGAGATTCTTCATAACATTAAAGCAAAATACGAAGATCACCACAATGTAACCTATACAGATGAGGCGATTATTGCCTGTGTTAAGTTAACCAACCGTTATATGACGGACCGTTTCTTACCGGACAAAGCTATTGATGCCCTTGATGAAGCTGGTTCTCGTGTTCATATTGTAAATATGGATGTTCCTAAACAGATTCTAGAGCTTGAGAAAAAGCTTGAAGATGTTCGCGAATTGAAGAACAGCGTGGTTAAAAAGCAGAAATACGAAGAAGCTGCCAAACTACGTGATGATGAGAAACGTCTTGAAAAAGACTTGGCTTCAGCGCAAGAAAAATGGGAAGAAGACAGCAAATTACATAAAGAAATAGTTAGTGAGGACAATGTTGCCGATGTTGTTTCTATGATGAGCGGTATTCCCGTAAACAGAATAGCACAAACAGAAAGTAATAAGTTAGCAGAACTTCCTGACCTTATTAAAGCCAATGTTATTGGTCAAGATGAAGCGGTTGCTAAGGTTGCCAAGGCAATTCAAAGAAACCGTGCCGGACTAAAAGATCCGAACAAGCCAATTGGCTCGTTCATTTTCTTAGGTCAGACCGGTGTTGGTAAAACTCAGTTGGCCAAAGTATTGGCACAACAACTCTTTGACTCTGAGGATGCGTTAATACGTATTGACATGAGTGAGTACATGGAGAAATTCGCTATTTCTAGACTAGTAGGTGCACCTCCGGGATACGTAGGTTACGAAGAAGGTGGTCAGTTAACTGAAAAAGTTAGACGTAAGCCTTATTCTGTTATTCTATTAGATGAAGTTGAAAAAGCGCATCCGGATGTATTTAATATGCTGTTGCAAGTTTTAGATGATGGTTTCCTTACGGATAGTCTAGGACGAAAAATAGACTTTAGAAATTCTATTATCATTATGACTTCTAACATTGGAGCCCGTAAATTGAAAGATTTCGGTCAAGGTGTTGGTTTTGGAACTTCAGCAATGAAATCTCAAGAAGATAGTCATCAAAAAGGAGTTATAGAAGGCGCTCTTAAAAAAGCATTTGCTCCCGAATTCTTAAATAGAATTGATGACGTTATTGTTTTCAACTCGTTAGAAAGAGAAGACATACACAAAATTATTGATATTGAACTTCGTAAGTTGTTCGCAAGAATCAAGGATATTGGATATGAGCTTAACTTAACGGATAAGGCCAAAGACTATATTGCAGACAAAGGTTTTGACAAACAATATGGTGCCAGACCTTTAAAAAGAGCTATTCAAAAGTATATTGAAGATGCTTTAGCCGAAGAGATAGTAAACTCCAAACTTGAAGAAGGAGATACTATCCTTATGGACCTAGACGAGAAGAAAGAAGAACTTACAATTGAAATTAAAAAAGCAGAAAAATCTTCTAAATCATAAACTTAACGTAAGAAATGTTAGCAAAGGGAGTCAATTAAATTGACTCCCTTTTTTCTTATGATAAAATTTCAAAGTAAGAAACACTACACAATACTATTCTACCAATAGCACTATAAACGATATTTACGCTTTTAATCTATTATTTTTCACAATAGATAACGATACATCTACATTCGTCTCAGGACATTATAATATATTTAAAATGAAAGTGAGACGACCAAAGAAGACTATTATAGTCAGGGAGTATCAATTAGATGTTGGAAAAATACAGGTTTACGAAAACTATATGGTTTCGCTGTTTGATGAAGGGGCAACACTTACATTAGAGAGAGTATACCAAATAATAGGAATTTCAGAAATTCATTTCAGGGATAAAAACTTTGGCTATATAAGCCTGAGAAAAAATTCTTATGCCGTAGACCCTACTATTTACACCTATTTGAGACAATTAGACAACCTTAAAGCATTAGCTATTGTTTCCGTAAAAGAAATAGATATGCATAACTTTAAGATTGAAAAACTTTTCTACAAAAAACCAATGAAATTCTTTATTGAATTTGATAATGCCGTTACATGGGTTAAACGACGTGTAAAAGCTAAATAGAATTACATAACTCTACCAAAAACAAAAAACCTCAAGATTTCAAAGTCTTGAGGTTTTCGTTTTTCTATACCTTATCTAAAGTCTATTCCGGCGGTGCTTCATTTTCGTTAACCTCAGATCTACTTTCTGGTTGGGTAAATAAATCTATAAAAGCGGACCCAATACCATCAATAACATTAGATGCCGTAAGTGCCTTGGTAACCTGTTTTATCAACAGCTATATCTCCTGCTCTACCATGTAAATACACTCCAAATGCAGCGGCATTTAAAGGACTATAACCCTGAGCGATCAATCCTGTTATCATACCAGTTAAAACATCACCAGTGCCAGCTGTTCCCATTCCTGGATTACCGGTTGTATTTACATAGCCCTTTTCATCATAAATTGTAATGGTATGCGAACCTTTTATTACCAAGATACAATCGTACTGCTTTGAAAATTTCTTGGCCTTATCCAACTTATCAAAATCATCTTTCCACTTCCCTATTAGACGTTCCAATTCTTTTGGATGCGGCGTTAATACACTTTGAGCAGGAATCTTTTTAAGTAAGTTTTTGTTTTCCGAAAGGATATTAAGCGCATCTGCGTCAATAACCAAAGGCTTTTTGTTTTTATCTAAAAACTCATCTAATGCTTTTACCGTACTCTCATCTTTTCCTAATCCAACTCCAACACCTATTACGGTTGGATTAATCTCAAAATCAATTTTAGTAATATGTTTTTCTTCGGCATCGGTTAAGACCATTGCTTCTGGAAAACCTGTTTGAAGGGGAATATATCCGCATTTAGGAACATATGCCGTAACCAAACCACTACCCGTTTTTAAACAAGCTTTAGAAGCCAAATTAACCGCTCCTATCTTTCCATAGCTACCTCCTATTATTAGACCGTGCCCATGAGTGCCTTTATGCGAGAATTTCTCCCTCGGAATATAAACGGGAAGCATTTCATTTTTACTTATTAACTCATACTCCGTTTCCGTAGTTGCTAGAAATTCAGGATCAAGGCCAATATCTAAAGCTTCCCATTGTTGGGTAAAAATTCCAGTTTCTGGCAAGAAAAAAACCAATTTTGGAACTTGAAAACTTAATGTATGGTTTGCTTTTACTACCGCCTTTTCATCTTTTTGAACCTTATCCGTAAATAACCCTGATGGAATATCCACAGAAAGCACAAAAGCTTCCGATTTTTGAATATGCTCAAACAAGTTAACAACCCAAGAATCGGGCGCACGGTTCAAGCCAATTCCAAAAATAGCATCTACCACAATATCTTCACGACCTATTTCAGGTAAAACCGAATTTTCTTCAAGAAATTCGGGCCATACCTTTCGCTCTTTTAACCGATCTAGGTTTACTAAGAAATCGTCAGAACGCTTCTTACTATAGTTTACAACGTATACGGCTATATTGTAACCATGTTCTTGTAAATGACGAGCCAAGGCAATACCATCACCTCCGTTATTACCAATACCACAGAACAAGTGTATTTTTACCGGTCCTCCTTGAATTCTAAAATGTAACCAATTAAAAAGTTGAACGGCAGCACCTTCCATTAATTCATTACTAGAAATATTATTCTTTTTTATTGTCGCCTTGTCAGCTTCATAAATTTGCTTTGCAGAGAAAATTTTCATGTATAAGATTGTAGAATTATCTAGTTTTTAAATATGCTCTTAGTTGTTAATTGTTACTTCTGTATTAAAATCAAGGGTTTACAACCATAAATCCTTGCATAAATCTCACAAATATTTGAATAATGTAAGTAATTAACATTAACGCTCAATAACTAACAACAAAAATTTGATTAAGAATCCAAAAGTACTACTTTTGATGCTTTCATTTTTACTATGTATCAGCATATCGCCAACATATCAACTGAATTTTTCTTCACGACCAATGGTTCAATCAACACGTTTGGCACCACCACCCCTTTGGGGTAGACAAAAACATATCAGTTCGCTATTGCGTTATTTCGCATTCAATCTATTTTTAAGAGTTAATTTCATCTAACATGAAAGTTTTAAAATTCGGCGGCACCTCTGTTGCTAACGCCTCCAACATATCATTAGTAAAAAATATTGTAGCCAATACAAATAGCAATAAGACCATTGTAGTGGTATCAGCTTTTGGTGGAGTCACAGATCTCTTATTGAATGCGGCTCATTTAGCTTCAAAACAAAGTGAAGGTTATAAATCAATTTTAAAAGAAATTGAAGACAGACACTTAGAGACTGCCAAGGAACTTATTCACGTAAATGCCCAGAGCAAGGTACTTAGTAAGGTCAAAAGTGAACTCAATACTTTGGAGACACTACTGGAAGGTGCGTTTCTAATTGGTGAAATCACTCCCCGACTTTCCGATAAAATTGTAAGCTACGGCGAGCTTTTATCATCCTATATTATTAGTGAGTATTTTACCCAAGAAGGATTGAAAGCCGGCTATTTAGATAGCAGAGAGCTGATCAAGACCAATGATGTTAACGGCAAAGCCACGGTTAATTTTGATTTAACCAACGCTAATTGCGCAAATTTCTTAGATAAAGACGAACACCAAGTTATTGTCATGGGAGGTTTTATCGCTTCCAGTGAAAGTGGTAACTCTACCACATTAGGACGTGGAGGTTCTGATTACACTGCCGCCATTATAGCAGCGGCAATCAATGCTGAATTTTTAGAAATCTGGACAGATGTTAGTGGTATGTATACTGCTAATCCTAAATTGGTAAAACAAGCCAAGGCTATCCCGCACATATCTTACGAAGAAGCCATGGAGCTTTCTCATTTTGGCGCCAAAGTTTTATACCCTCCAACAATTCAACCGGTGTTGGCTAAGGGAATCTCTATCGTAATAAAAAATACTTTTGAACCTGAAAATGCAGGTACATTAATTACCAAAAACAAAAACGAAAAAGGCAAGACTGTACGTGGCATAAGCCATGTTGAAAATATTGCGCTTTTATCTCTTGAAGGACCGGGAATGGTAGGTATTCCATAACTTCTAAACGTTTTTTTGAAGTACTTTCTCAATCGGAAATAAGTGTTGTACTTATTACTCAAGCGTCTTCTGAACATTCAATCTGTGTAGGTATTTCTGCTGATGACATTGATAAGGCAACAGAAGTTGTAAACGCCGCTTTTGAATATGAAATTGAAAGAGGAAAAATAAAACCTGTAATAGCCGAAAAAGAATTGGCCATAATTGCTTTAGTTGGCGATAATATGAAAAGCCACCAGGGTTTGAGCGGTAAAATGTTCAGCACCTTAGGAAAGAATAATGTAAACCTTAGGGTTATTGCGCAAGGAGCATCCGAGCGAAACATTTCTGCAGTCATCAAAAAAGAAGATGTCAAAAAAGCTCTGAATGCGCTACATGAAGAATTTTTTGAGGAAAACATAAAACAATTAAACCTATTTGTAATGGGTGTTGGTAATGTAGGTTCAAAATTTTTGAATCAAGTTTATCAACAAAAGAAGTTTTTGAAGGAGAACTTAAAATTGAACATCCGTGTAATTGGTATGTCCAATTCACGAACCATGGTTTTTGAAGAAAGCGGAATTTCTCTCAAAAACTGGGAAGAGGCTTTGGCCGGTGGTCAAAAAGCGGATAAGGTTGAATTCATGAAAAAGGTGAATGAACTTAATTACCGTAACAGTATTTTTGTTGATAATACGGCTAGTGAAGAGGTTTCTAAAACTTACAACACCTATTTAGGCAATAGTATTTCTGTAGTTACTTGTAATAAAATTGCATGTTCATCTGCCTACGAAAATTACCAAGAATTAAAATCTCTTGCTAGAACCTACAATGCTCCATTTTTATTTGAGACCAATGTAGGCGCAGGCTTACCGATTATAGATACCTTAAAGCATTTGATTGCTTCGGGTGATAAAATTCTTAAAATTCAAGCGGTCCTTTCAGGAAGCCTAAACTTTGTCTTCAACAACTTTAATGATAAGACAACTTTTCATGACATTGTGAAACAAGCCCAGCAAGAAGGCTATACTGAACCAGATCCAAAAATTGACCTGAGCGGTGTTGATGTAATGCGAAAGATTCTGATTTTGGCAAGAGAAAGCGGAAATCAACTAGAGATTACAGATATTGCTAACAAATCTTTCTTACCACAAGAAAGTTTGGATACCGATAATAACGAAGACTTTTTTGCTACGCTGATAAAACATGAAGATGATTTTCAAGCCATGTACAAAGAAGCTAACGACGCCAACAGTAAGCTAAAATATGTTGCCCAGTTTGAAGATGGAAAAGCAAGTGTGGGTCTGCAAGCTATACCAAAAGGTCATGATTTTTATAACTTGGAAGGAAGTGACAACATCGTGTTATTCTACACAGAGCGTTACCCTAACCAGCCCATGATCATAAAAGGAGCAGGCGCAGGTGCAGATGTTACAGCATCAGGTATTTTTGCCGATATCATCAGAATCGGAAATTTCTAATTATGGAGGAAATCAAAGTTTTTTGCCCCGCCACTATAGCAAATGTTTCATGTGGATTTGACGTCTTAGGAGTCGCCCTTGATAATGTAGGCGACACAATGGTTGTTCGTAAAACCCAAGAAAAAGGCATACGAATCACTAAACTTGAAGGTCAAGATTTACCAATGGAAACGCTTCAAAATGTTGCAGGCGTAGCTGGTTTAGCGCTTTTAGAGAAAAGCGATTACACAGGCGGATTTGAAATTGAAATTTACAAAAAGATAAAAGCAGGTAGTGGAATAGGTAGCAGTGCCGCAAGTTCAACAGGTGCAGTTTGGGCCATGAACGAACTTCTAGACAAGCCGTTTACCACGCTAGAACTCGTTAAATTTTCAATGGAAGGGGAAAGACTAGCAAGTGGTGTAGCCCATGCAGATAATGTAGCTCCTGCCCTATTTGGCGGTTTTACACTAGTACGCAGTTATGACCCTTTGGATATTGTACCAATTCACACACCATCTGAATTACACGCCACGGTCATCCATCCACAAATAGAAGTTAAAACATCAGACTCAAGAAAAATACTTAAAACCAATATTACCTTAGCAGACGGTATTAAACAATGGGGAAATGTAGGCGGACTCGTTGCCGGTCTATTTACGGAGGATTATGACCTAATTGGTCGATCTTTGGAAGACCACATTGTAGAACCCATACGCTCCATTCTTATACCTATGGTTTTGACCAAGTTAAAAGCGAAGCTCTAAAGGCAGGTGCTTTAGGTTGTGGCATCTCTGGGTCTGGTCCATCTATTTTTGCATTCAGCAAAGGCATAGACACCGCAAATAAAGTTGCAACGGCAATGAAAGAAGTATACAAGAACATAGGTATTGATTACGATGTTCATGTATCTAAAATTAACAGTGAAGGAATTAAGACCATACAGTAATGAATTTTTATAGTCTAAATAAAAAAGCACCTGAAGTTTCATTTAAAGACGCAGTGATTAAAGGGATTGCACCTGATAAAGGGTTGTATTTTCCTGAGCAAATAGAGCCACTTCCCGCGCGATTCTTTGAGCATATAGAAGATTTAACGGATCACGAAATAGCTTTTAATGCCATTCATCAGTTTGTGGCTAAGGAAATTCCAAATGATAGACTTCGTGAGATTATCGCCAAGGTTCTTGACTTTGATTTCCCTGTTGTTGAAATTGAGGAAAACGTAGCTACTTTAGAGCTTTTTCACGGTCCTACCATGGCCTTTAAAGATGTAGGCGCTCGCTTTATGGCAAATTGTCTTGGCTATTTTTCAGAAGGAGAAAAACAGGATGTAACCGTATTAGTCGCTACTTCTGGCGATACCGGTGGTGCCGTTGCCAATGGATTTTTAGGTGTAGAAGGAGTACGTGTGGTTATTTTATATCCAAACGGAAAAGTGAGTGATATTCAAGAAAGACAGTTAACTACTTTAGGTCAAAACATTACCGCCCTTAATGTTGACGGTACTTTTGATGATTGTCAAAAAATGGTCAAAACTGCATTTTTAGATGAAGCTCTTCTGGAAAAAATGCAATTAACATCCGCTAACTCTATTAATGTGGCGCGTTGGTTGCCCCAATTATTCTATTTCTTGTTCGCTTACAAACAGGCAAAATCAAAAGGAAAGGAAATTGTATTTTCCATACCTAGCGGAAACTTTGGAAACGTATGTGCCGGTATGGTAGCTCAACGTCTGGGTATGCCTGTAAAACATTTTGTGGCTTCCACAAATGTAAATGATACCGTTCCTCAGTTTATGAAAACCAAGGAGTACAACCCAAAACCATCAACGGCAACAATATCAAATGCTATGGATGTGGGTGACCCTAGTAATTTTATTCGTATCAGACATTTGTATCAAGATAATTTTGACAAACTGAAAGAAAACCTCTCTTCCTATTCATTTACAGATGCAGAAACTAGAGAGACCATGAAGAAGATATACAGTGACAGTGGTTACATTGCCGACCCACATGGCGCTGTTGGTTATTTAGGATTGAAAAAATATCAAGCAGAACATCCTGATACTTATGGAATCTTTTTAGAAACCGCTCATCCCGTGAAGTTTTTAGACGTGGTGGAAGACACTATAGGCAAGACAGTTGAAATTCCTGAACAAATCAAAAAAGTGATGGACAAAGAAAAGAAGTCCATTTCAATAAAGGAATACGACGAACTGAAACAGTACTTGTTAAACAGATAAAATAAAAAAAGCCCCTAAAGAAATTTTCTTTAGGGGCTTTTTTTATTACTTCAAAACAGGAAGCTCAAACTTGTCCAGCGGACTTGGCTGTTTCATTACTTTCTCTATCTCTTCTGCTTTTCTTGGCGCCATTGCCGATAAATTTATAGGACCTTCATTTGTTATTAGAATATCATCTTCTATACGTACCGCAATACCCCACCATTTTTCATCACAAGCGCTACCTTCCGGAATGTAAATACCATAGGTTCAACAGTAATAACCGTATTCTCTTGGAAAGGTCTATAAGTACCTTGATCATGAACATCTAAGCCTAAGTAATGAGATGTACCATGAGGGAAGTAAATACGAGCGTCTGCTTCCTTTTTAATAATACCCAATGCCATTAGCCCTTCAGTAATCACCTTACTGGCTGCCTGATATGGAGCTTGAAAAGGAGCACCCACTACGCTAGCTGAAATACCGGCTTCCTGTGCATTATACACAATGTCATAAATCAGCTTTTGTTCTTTAGAAAACTTACCGTTGGCAGGAATGGTTCTGGTAACATCTGCTGTATATCCGTGATATTCAGCTCCTAAATCCATCAATACTAAATCACTACCTACTTTAGTTTTATTATTTTCTATATAATGTAAAATACAACCGTTGTTCCCTCCGCCTACTATAGACGGATAGCCTTCATATTCAGCTCCATATTTTTTATAGACGTACTCATGAACTCCCTGAATTTCAGTTTCAGACATATTTGGATGCATAGCTTTCATTACCTCAACCTGTCCTACGGCAGAAATTTCTACAGCCTTTTTCAAGAGCACCATTTCTTCTGCTGATTTGGTCTCCCTTAGCGTCGCCATAATTTCGTTCAACATTGAGGAATTCAAATTATTCGCATCCAATTTCAATGTAACTTTCTGTTTAATTTCACTTCTTAGTTTGTCATCTTCGGCATTTACAAAACCATTTATAAGTTCGTCTTCTTTTAGTTTTTCATCCCTACTCAAATATCTACCTAATATTTGTGCGACATTGGCGCTATTCTCCACATCCGTGGACGTAATCATAGAATAGAACCTATCTTTTGAACTATCGTAATCTGCGGGATAATTGGCTTTTGTTTTAAATGATTGAATTAAATCGAAAAGATCTGCTTCATCACTTGAATCACGAAAATCGTTTTCAAAATCAAAAAACAACACTTTATCAAATTCCTGAAAATTGATTCCGGCTTGCTTAAACGCGCTACCGTTAAATGCTGTCTTAAAACCTAATTTATCTTTAACCCCTTCAATACCCAACCGTTTCCCGTTCCATTGCTCGGCCCTTGGGTCTTTTTCTTGCACGTACAACACCTCGTTAACATTAACTCCATCAATTTGCTGGTCTTCAGAAAATAGAACCAAAACTGCATTTGGCTCATTATATCCTGTTAGGTAGTAAAAATTAGGATCTTGATGATAGACATAATCAACATCATTTGCACGGTTCCGTACGGCATTAGCAAAAAATACGGCCACACTATTACTATAAGATCATTTCTCTAACAGCATCTCTCCTGCCTTTATGAAATTCTGACGAAAGAAAATCCGTAGGTTCATCTTGTGCAATGCTTGTCAAAGGAGTTAATATCAACGCCACTATTAAATAAAGAAGTCTCACCATCATATTTGTTTTAAAGAATTGGTAATTTACAAAGATTGTGTAAAACATAACAAAGCGCACTTATACAATAGTTAAATATTTCAATAGCTTTGTACATCTAAATATACAAGTACGATGAAAAACACAGCTTTAACATCTACCCATGAAGCTTTGGGAGCTAAAATGGTGCCCTTTGCAGGGTATAATATGCCTGTTTCTTATGAAGGCATAAATATAGAACATGAGACCGTTCGTAATGGTGTAGGCGTTTTTGACGTTTCGCACATGGGGGAATTTTTAATCGAAGGACCAAAAGCTCTAGAGCTAATTCAAAAAGTATCTTCCAATGATGCCTCCAAACTCACCATTGGAAAAGCCCAATATAGTTGTCTTCCAAATGAAACAGGTGGTATTGTTGATGACCTTATTGTATATCGCATTAAAGAAGAAACCTACCTTTTGGTAGTAAATGCTTCCAATATTGAAAAAGATTGGTCGCATATATCAAAATATAATGAAGAGATAGGCGCAACTATGCGTGATATTTCAGAAGGATTCTCACTTTTAGCAATTCAAGGCCCTAAAGCCGTTGAAGCTATGCAAGCCTTAACTTCAGTAGATTTAGCCAGCATCAAATTTTATAATTTTGTTGTTGCCGATTTTGCTGGAATAGGAAATGTAATCATATCTGCTACAGGATATACTGGTTCCGGTGGATTTGAAATCTATTGCAAGAACAGTGAAGTTCAGCAAATATGGGACAATATTTTTGAAGTTGGTGCCGCTTTCGGTATTAAACCAATTGGCCTTGCCGCCCGTGACACCCTACGTCTTGAAATGGGGTATTGTCTCTATGGAAACGATATTGATGACAGTACATCTCCTTTTGAAGCTGGTCTGGGTTGGATTACAAAATTCACTAAAGATTTCGTGAACAGTGAAGCCTTAGCTAAAATAAAAGCACATGACCCAGAGCGCAAACTAATTGGTTTTGAACTAGAAGAAAGAGGCATACCTAGACACGGTTATGACATTGTAGACGGTCAAGGAAAAACTATTGGTATTGTAACTTCAGGAACTATGTCCCCTTCATTAGGAAAAGGAATCGGATTAGGATATGTTCCGCAAGTTTTTTCTGAGGTTGGTTCTAAAATACACATTCAAGTTCGTAAAAAGGCTATACCAGCAACTGTCGTTAAGCTTCCATTTTATAAAGCCTAATGGTAGATTATCAAACTATAATAGACAAAATTGTAACGAACTCCAAAGAAGCAACAGACAGAGGTGTCATAGCTTCCTATATTCCTGAATTAGCCAATATTAGTTTACATAAATTTGGCATTCATATTATAGATGCAAACCAGAAAAGTTATAGCGCCGGAGAAGCATTGGAAGGCTTTTCTATTCAAAGTATTTCTAAAGTACTGGCACTTGCTTTTTCTTTTAGTTTGGTTGGAGATGAGTTATGGAAAAGAGTTGATGTGGAGCCTTCTGGTGACCCATTCAACCATTTATCACTATTGGAACAGGAGAATGGTATTCCTAGAAACCCTTTTATAAATGCTGGTGCGCTTGTAATTGCAGATGTATTGGTTTCTCATTTAGAAAACCCTAAAGAAGAGTTTTTACGTTTTGTTCAAGAGTTAGCAAATGACTCTTCTATTCGCTACAATGAAAAAGTAGCTTTATCAGAAAAAAGACCGGATTTAAAAATTACGCAGCGGCTAATTTATTGAAATCTTACGGCAACCTGCATAATGATGTAGAGTCTGTGCTAGATTTGTATTTCTATCAATGTTCGTTAGAGATGAACTGCAAACAATTAACCGATGCTTTTTATATTTTCATGAATCACGGTACTTGTCTAAGAGAAAAAAGTTATCTAAATCTAACCCAGGTAAAACGTATAAATGCTTTGATGCTAACTTGCGGTTTTTATGATGAAGCCGGAGAGTTTGCTTTTGAAGTTGGTCTTCCCGGAAAAAGTGGTGTTGGTGGCGGAATAGTAGCTTTGCTACCTAATACATATTGTGTAGCTACTTGGTCTCTGGTTTAAACCCTAAGGGAAACTCTAAATTAGGAATGGCTGCTTTAGAAGAATTAACAACTAAAACAGGACACTCAATTTTTTAAAGATTGGATATAAAAAAAATTTTAATACTTGGTGGAAGTGGTTTTTTAGGTAACGCTATTTACAAGGAGCTATGTAACTATTTTGATACTTATGGAACGTATAATTCAGCCAGACGGTCGTTTGAAGACAATAAACAGTTCTTCAAATACGATATGGAGGAAGATGATGTACATGAGATTCTAGAAAAAGTCCGGCCTAAGGTAATCGTTTCTGCCCTTCGCGGTAATTTCGCCGCTCAAATATTGGCACATCAACATATTATAGAATATTTAAAAGAGAACGATTGTAGACTATACTTTCTTTCTTCCGCCAATGTCTTTGATGCTTATAGAAAATATCCGTCTTACGAACACGATAAGACTCTTTCTGAGAGTGTTTACGGAAGATTAAAGATTAAAATTGAAAATATGCTGCTTAGACTGCCTCAAGATAAAATGGGAATCTTACGTATTCCTATGGTTTTTGGAAATAGCTCTCCGCGGATAAAAGATATTAAAAAATATATTTGGGATAATGCCCCTGTTGAAGTTTTTCCTAATCTGGTTTTGAATGTCACTAATGATGATAAACTTACCCAACAAATCCACTATCTCATTAATAGAGACAAAACTGGAATCTTTCATTTAGGCAGTAACGACCTTGTGCACCATGAAGATTTTATAAAGGAAGTAATAGAACGCATTGGAGAATTTAGCCCTATTTACAAACGGATATTTACAACCAACGACGAGAGATATCTTGCCGTTCTACCAAAAGACAATAAATTACCAAAAAACTTACAATACGGGTATCAAGATATTATTAACCATCATGTGATGCGTTAACACTAAAAATTAGGAACTTTTCACGACCCAAGGAATTTGAATTGCGTAATTTAAGAGAGCTAATAATTACGCACAAATATTATTTAGAATACTATGAAAAAACTATCGGAACAAGAAATAGAAAGTGAACTTATCAAACTAAATGGCTGGGAGTATGCTGATGGTGCAATTGAAACTTCTTTTGAATTCAAAGACTTTAAGGATGCATTCTCTGTTATGACTCGCATTGCTTTTGAATGTGAAGCTCAAGGCCATCACCCAGACTGGAGCAACGTCTACAATTCTTTACATATTAGACTCAATACCCACGATGCAGAGGGTATTACTGTAAAAGATTTTAAGCTAGCACATAGCATAGAAGAGATTATAGAGAGTGAATAAAAAAATTAACACACGGTTCTCGTTCGTTGCTTCAAAAACAGTGCTAAGTAAAGTTCTTTTGAATTGATGAAGCTCAGTTACTTGCAACCGTTGTCATTTTTATTAAATTTGCTACCTTCAACAAATATATTACACATAGATTATGGGAAGAGCTTTTGAATTCAGGAAAGCACGTAAAATGAAGCGCTGGTCGGCAATGTCTAAAGCCTTTACGCGTATTGGCAAGGACATTGTTATGGCAGTAAAAGAAGGAGGACCGGACCCGGATTCTAACTCTAGACTGCGAGCCGTAATTCAGAACGGAAAGGCTGTTAACATGCCTAAAGATAATATTGAGCGCGCTATTAAAAGAGCCTCAGATAAAAGTCTAGGTGATTACAAAGAAGTTCTTTTTGAAGGTTACGCGCCACATGGTATTGCTATTCTAATTGAAACCGCAACAGATAATAACACCCGTACCGTTGCTAATATTAGAAGTTACTTTAATAAATGTGATGGTAGTTTGGGCACATCAGGCTCGGTAGAGTTTATGTTTGACCATACTTGTAATTTTAGGATTCCTGCAGAAGGTATCGACCCAGAAGAACTAGAATTAGAACTTATAGATTTTGGAGCCGAAGAGGTTTTTGTTGATGACGATGGTATCTTGATTTACGCTCCTTTTGAGAGCTTTGGAGACATTCAAAAAGAATTGGAAAACAGAGAACTTGAGATTCTATCTTCTGGGTTTGAGCGTATTCCGCAAGTAACCAAAGCACTTTCTGAAGAAGAAGCTGCCGATGTTGAAAAACTTTTAGAGAAAATTGAGGAAGATGATGATGTACAGAATGTATATCATACAATGCAAGAGTAACATTTTGCACCAAATATATTTGAATAAAAAAGCGCCCAGAAATGGGCACTTTTTTTTTATTTTAATGATATAATTACAGAATTATTGTTTGAGATTAAAACGGTAAGCCTAAATCAAGACACACCTACCGAGAGACCTTTCCTACTACACCCTCAAAGAATTTTTTGTAGACTTTAAAATCTGCTTCTTTATCGTCCGTAGTATATAAAGGTTCTGAAACCTTGACCTGTTTTTTACCAAAATCAAAAGCTATTAAAACTATGGGGACATTAGCTCCTTTAGCAATGTAGTAAAAACCGGTTTTCCATTTATCTACCTTCTTACGGGTACCTTCTGGCGCGATTGTTAATCTGAATTTTTTTCGTTTTTCAAATACCTTTACTGTGGCCGAAACCATATCGTTATTCTTGCTACGATCAATAGGCTCCCCTCCTAATCGTCTAAATATAAACCCGAAAGGAAAAGCAAAAAGACTCTTCTTACCAACAAAATTAATTTCTTCTCCCCATACCTTTCTAATAAGGAGTCCGAGGAAAAAATCCATATAACTTGTATGTGGTACTACTGCAATTACAAACTTATCTATATGACCGGGAAATTCGCCCACCATTTTCCAGCCCATCAACTTGAAATAAATAAAACGAGCTAATTTTTGCATGAGAGTACGTTGAGATTTAGAAAAGTGAAATTGGGACTACCATCTAAGGTTACCACCTATTTTACCAATAAAAATGTAATACTAAATTTTTCTGTAGATGGATTCTAACTTTTCAGGAGTAATAGTGTCCCTCCAGTTTTTACCTAATGCGTTTTCCCAAAGCGGAACCATGTTCATTGCTACGGAAATCATAGTCTCAAATTCTGCTTCACTTAGATTAGCGCAGATACCAGTTGGCAATTGAATATTATGTTTTTCCTTCATTTTATTGAAAAGATCTACACCTTCTGGGTAGAATTCCTCAAGATGTTGAAATACTAAACAATTACCAATACCATGTTTAACTCCCAATAAATAACCAAGACCATAACTCATAGCATGTGCCACACCTACTTGAGAATAAGCAATACTCATACCCCCGTGCCATGAAGCCATCATTAGTTTATCTCTTGATTCCTCTGCTGGCAAATCTCCTAAATAAACTTCTTTACATAGTTCTAGAGCTTTCTCTCCATAACTTTGGCTAAAGGCATTTAAAAATGTCCCTGTAAGTGATTCAATACAGTGAATAAAACAATCCATCCCCGTATAAAACCATTGCTCTTTTGAGACTCCTTGGGTTAAATCTGGATCTAAAAGCACTTGACCGAAAGTTGTATGGTCTGAATTTATTCCTAATTTTTTATCTGGCCCCAATAAAACCGTAGTTCTAGAAACCTCTGCGCCTGTTCCACTTATTGTAGGTATTCCCACGTGAAAAATTGCTGGCTTTTGAACTAAATCCCATCCTTGATATTCTGAAGAACTTCCGTTATTAGTTAGTAAAATTGATACAGCTTTGGCTAAATCTAATAGAGTTCCTCCTCCAATACCAACAATTCCCGAAGGCAAATCTTGATATTCTCTCTTTATTTTATCTACTAAAGCATCTACTTGTTCCGTTTTAGGCTCCTCTTCCGCAGAGATGAATATAATTTGATCGTTAAAAATCAGTGGAATTCTTTTTGCCAACTCCGTATTTTCAAAAACATCATCAACTAAAAAAATAAAAGGAGCATCGGAATGTTTGCGCTTGGGCATTAGTATCTCTCCCAATTGATTAAAACTTCCCTTGCCAAAAACCACTCTAGGCACCATTGGAAAATTTCTAAATTCCGTTTGTTTACCTACAGTTGCTTTTTTTACCTGCATTTCTTTTTTTACCTCCATCATAACCTATTTCAAATACGCTAATATATCTGACAATGTATTAATTTTCAGATAATTGTAATCTTCATCATTAATTTTCACTTGTTCATGTTGCCACGTAGTATGAAAGGGTACATGTACCGCTTGCGCACCAATTTCAACCAAAGGCAGCACATCGGATTTTAATGAATTCCCTATCATTAAAAACTCATTTACATCAATTTGCAAATGGTTCAACAAATGTATATAGTTTTCTTCTTTCTTATCACTTAGGACTTCCACATGGTGAAAAAATTCAGAAAGTCCAGACTTTTCTAATTTACGTTCTTGATCTAAAAGATCACCTTTTGTCAAAACAATAAGTCGGTAATTACCGCTTAATTTACGTAAAACTTCTCTTACACCATCTAATAACTCTACTGGTTGGCGTAACATTTCTTTACCTAGATTCAAAATTTCTTCAATCGTTGCTTGTGAAACCCTGTTATTTGAAAGTTTCAATGCAGATTCTACCATAGAGAGCATAAAACCTTTTACACCATAGCCGTAAAGCTCCAGGTTATTGATTTCCATTTTAAACAACTCCTGATCTATGGTATTCATAGTCTCGTAACCTTCCAAAAGCTTAGCGAACTTCTCCTCTGCTTCTCTAAAATAGGTTTCGTTTACCCACAACGTATCATCGGCATCAAAGCCAACTACTGTAATTTTACTATAATCTACTTCCATGCTTGTTGTGCTCTTTTCAAATCTTCGGGAGTATCTATTTCTATTCCCGAAACGGTTGTTTCAACCATTTTGATTTTCTTTCCGTACTCTAGGTAACGAATAGCTTCAATTTTTTCAATAGCTTCTAACGGCAGCATTGGTAGTCTCTGAAAAGCCATTAATGCACTTTTCCTAAAGGCATAAATACCCTTGTGCTTATAATAAACACTTTCAATTTCTTTATTTCTTGGATAAGGAATTACTGAACGTGAAAAATACAGGGCAAAATTACGATTATCAACAATGACCTTTACTGTGTTGGAGTTGTTTATTTCTTCTTCATCAGTAATCCTAACCATTAAGGACGCTAAGTCTATTTCTTTCTCCGTATCGTTTTTAAACACCTCCAAAACGCTTGCCAAACTTTCTCTATCCGTAAAGGGTTCGTCTCCTTGAACGTTCACAATAATATCAACATCCATATCCGTAACTGCCTCAGCAATTCGATCACTACCACAGTCATGTTCCTTCTGGCTCATTAGCGCTTGACCACCTGCGTTGGTTATGGCATCAAAAATAACATCACTATCGGTCACTACATAAACCTCGTCAAACAACTTGGTTCCTATTGCTGCTTCGTAAGTACGTAGAATTACAGGTTTCCCTGATAGGTCCTGCATCAATTTAGCAGGGAATCTAGATGCCGCGTAGCGGGCCGGTATCATGGCTATTATTTTCACTTTATATCCTGATTATCGTTTACTATTATATTTGTTTTCGGTCTATAGATTACGAAAAAACAAAAATTTCGCAAGCCATCTTAAACGTCTCTAATCCGTTCTTTTGGGTCTTAACTTTCTATAAATACGAAAGATAAAAACCAAAATTATAATTACTAGAACTACCGCTAACACCGGCGCAAAAATTGATGCCGTGGTTACAACGACCGCTGTACCTGTTTCTAATGTTGAAACTAAGGGATTTGCCAAACCACCCGTGGTTGCGGTAGAAGCCAATCTACCAGTTGCTCCCGCACCTTTTATAGCAGTTGCCGTTCCTCCTCCTGCAATAATTGCCAAAGACCAAGTTACCACAGGATCTAAATCTGCCACTGTAGATACCATAACGGCGGTTCCAGCTATTGCAGCTAAAGGCACTGCAAAGCTATCTAAAAGATTGTCCACCAAGGGTATGAAATATCCAAAAATTTCAACCAAGGTTGCAACTCCCAGAGTTACCACGGCTGCAAAACTTCCTATCCACTGCCAGCTTTCATTAAGTTCCCAAACTCCGGTATACGATGCCAGACTCAAAGCAAATAGAGGCAAGAATACTCGAAAGCCCACAGATGCAGCGAGGCCAATACCTAAAAAAATACTGATTATGCTTTCTGAGGTCATATTATTACTGAATTATAGTGATTTACATGAGATCAAAATGGGCATACCACATTAGTACAAAATGTAAAAACCCATTAACTAACACTTTGTAAAGACGCAATTTAGCCTATTCCTCACCAACAAAAAAATCGTCCTTAAATCCTATTAGGTACAACTGCTTTTTTGCCCTTGTAACGGCGGTATACAACCAACGTAGGTATTCTTTATCTACTCCGTTGGGTAAATAGGGCTGTTCTACAAAAACAGTATTCCATTGCCCTCCTTGAGATTTATGACAGGTAATGGCATATGAAAATTTTACTTGTAAGGCATTGAAGTATTTATTGCTCTTTACACCTAAAAACTTCTTGTATTTAGATGATTCATTAGCAAAGTCTTTCATTACTTCCTGATAGAGTCTATTCCCTTCTTCATAAGGTAAAGACGGTGTTTCTGCCTTTATCGTATCTAACAAAAGAACTGTCTCAAAAGGTTTTTGGTTGGGATAATCTACCATTTGAACTTTAACCTCTGCAAATCTAAAACCGTACAATTCTTTTATGGCAAACAACTCAAGCACTTCTATAACGTCTCCGTTGGCAATAAAACCCGCCTCACTATTAGGAGACAACCAAAAATAATTGTTCTTTACGACCATCATAAAATCTCCTACAGCAATTTCATTTTCCAAAAATAAGATTCGGCTGCGGATATTTTCGTTGTATAGATTAGCCCTTTTATTGGACCTGACTATAAACGCGGTCTCTTCCTTCCCATTTTCGGAATAACTAGTATCAATAGCTTCTTGTATCTCATAACCATCCACAAGCCTAACTATATCTTTAAAATTGCTTAGATGAAATTTAAACTCATCTGTAAAATTACTCTGCAATTGTTCCCGAAGTAAGGTTGCATTTACCAGAATACCAGAATCTTCAGCCTGCCTAACTACTTCATCCAACTCTAACCGCACTACTTCCTTATCATAATTTAACGCTAACTTATCTGGATCTAATGCTGGACTAATATTCAAATGCACAGGTGGTAGCTGAGCTGTATCCCCAATTAAAATGAGTTTACAATTATGACCTGAATAGACAAACTGAATTAAATCATCTAAAAGAGATCCATTCCCAAATAGTTTAGAATCAGTTGGCGCATCGGGTATCATAGAAGCTTCATCCACTATAAAAATGGTGTTTCTATGTTTATTTGGTGCTAGAACAAATTGAATTCCTCCACCTCCCTGCTTTTTAGGAAAATATATCTTTCTGTGAATGGTGAAGGATTGCGTGTTCGCGTAATTAGACATTACTTTTGCCGCTCTTCCGGTGGGCGCCATTAAAACAGCCTTCATTGTGGTCTTCCACAGACTGTTAACCACAGTTCCCACCAAAGTTGTTTTACCAGTACCGGCAAAACCTTTAAGTAAGAACACATCGTCCTTTCTGTCAGAAAGTATATACGTGGCTAGCTTTTGTAATGCTATTGCCTGCTTAAGTGTAGGCTCGTGTGGAAATTTCTCCTTTAGTATTTTATAAAATGATGCATCGTTCAAAGTTACCATAGGTATCAAAGATAAACAGGATTTTTACGAGAAAAACTTTTGCGATTGAAAAAAAATTGTAGATTTGTCACAACCACTAAAATATAATTAACACTTAAGAAATGAAGACCATAATTCAAATTGTACTGTGGGTAGCATGTGCAGGTTTAGCTTACGCTATATACCAATCAGTTACGGGACCAATAGAGTTCAACAAAGTAAAAGAAGAACGTTACGGGCAGGTTATCGCCAAGTTGAAGGATATTAGAAACGCTCAAGAGGCCTATAAAACTGTAAACAGAAAATACGCCAAAGATTTTAACAGTTTGATTAAGTTTATCGACACTGCTGAGTATACTATTACTCAACAACGTGATTCATCTTATATGGAATTCGATAAAACATATCAAATTGACCTTTTAAAAGAGGTTAAAATCATTGATACATTAGGTACTGTTTCTGTAAAAGATTCTCTTTTTAAAGGAGATACTCGTTACAAGACTCTTATGGAAGTTCCTTTTGCACAAGGTGGAGAGAAATTCGAAATGAAATCTGACATTCTAACCAAAGGAAGCTATAAAGCTCCTGTTTTTGAAGCTAAAATAGACAAGGCAGTAGTATTGTACGATCAGCAAGAAACACTTCTTAAGAAAGAAAAGGCAGAGATTGGTGTTGAAGAAGTTAACGGAGCATTTATAAAAGTTGGTTCTCTTAACGAAGTAAGTACAGCTGGAAACTGGCCCCCTATATATGATAAAAAAGGAGACGAATAATAATACTGGAGAACCAGTGGAGAATTTTAAAAAACTGTCCATTCAAGTTAGCTTGAATGGACTTTCTTTTTGTGTATTTGACACAGTAGCAAATTCAATCTTAAACTCAGAAAAGGTTGTTTTTGCAAAAGAACTCACGCCTTATGAAATTTTAAAGCGATTAAAGCTTCTCTTTTCTACACATCATATAGAAGATAATCAGTTTTCTGAAATTGTAGTAGTACACAGAAACAACTTGTTCAGTCTAGTGCCGCAGTCCCTATTTAATGAAGACGAACTGGCCAACTATCTAAAATTCAATACAAAAATATTAGCTAATGACCACTTAGCCTTTGATGAACTCGAAAGCTATGGCATCAACAATGTTTATGTTCCCTTTGTAAACATCAACAACTACATTTACGATCTTTTTGGTGAATTTACCTTTAAGCATAATGGTACTGTAATGGTAGAATCGTTATTAAACAACCATTCCGCCAGTAAAGAAACAGTTTGCTATATACATACTTCGCAACGCCAGATGGATGTTACCGTTATAGCTTCAAAAAAGCTTTTACTATTTAACAGCTTTAATTTTGTAACCAAAGAAGATTTTCTCTATTACCTGCTTTTCACGTTAGAACAGCTAGAACTTGACACAGAATCTGTTTCCATAAAACTCTTTGGTGATATTGAAAAAGATGATGATATTTATGACCTCTGCTACAACTACGTAAAGGATGTCACTATGTTTTACCCATCATTTACCGAACACAAGATAGACCGACCAGAAGAAACAATTGATTTCACCGTAATAAACGCTTTTTAATGCGCATCATTTCAGGTTTACACAAAGGAAAGCGAATAACAGCACCTAAAAAATTACCAGTTCGCCCAACCACGGACATGGCCAAAGAAGCTTTGTTCAACATTTTGAACAATCGTTATTATTTTGATGACCTTGTTGTCCTTGATTTGTTTGCGGGAACAGGAAACATCAGTTACGAGTTTGCCTCTAGAGGTACGAAGCAGATAAGTGCCGTTGATGCCGATTATGGATGTGTGAGATTTATTAACGAAACATCTGCCGCAATGGAAATGGGTATTGCTGCTTACAAAAGTGATGTTTTTAGTTATCTTGAAAAGTCTCGCGAAAAAGCAACCATTATATTTGCTGATCCCCCATACGACTTACCCTTGGAATCCTTCGAAAAAATACCGAAACTAGTTTTTGAAAAAGAATTATTATTAGAAAATGGTCTGCTCGTAATAGAGCATGCTAGCCAAATGGATTTGTCTCATCTAGATAATTTTGTTGAAAAACGAAAATACGGAGGTAGTATTTTTAGCCTATTTACAAACCCTAGCGAAGACTAAAACTTGTAATCGAAATAGAAAAAATAAAGCAGGCCCATAAGCCGGATTCTGTTAAGTCCCTAAAGACTCCCCTATCATTTATCTAGTACTAACATTACTGCTAGTATCAAACCGCCTACCCTTCGGCTCGAGCGTACAGCCCTCAAGCACCGATTTACATGACGTTTCACCGCATAGAGTTTCTCTGGTTTCACTACAGCATTACCTGTACATACTTTCTGCTGCACTTGTCCTTTCCGTTAAACGGACGACGGGCGTTACCCGCTATGCTGCACTATGGTGTCCGGACTTTCCTCTCCCGTTTTCACGGCAGCGATAAGGAGACCTGCTTAACGCGCTAAATTAGTACAATTGTTGATAAATAAAGACTTTATCCCACCGAAATAAAACGCTCTTATCATTCCTATATTTATATTTGTATAATTGAGTTGATGTAAATTCTAAACCCTAGTTTTTTTTGGAACCTTTTATTGTATCGGCACGTAAATATAGACCTCAGACATTTAAGGATGTTGTGGGGCAACAGGCCATTACTAATACCCTAACCAATGCCATTGAACATAATCATTTGGCACAGGCCCTTTTATTTTGTGGTCCTAGGGGAGTTGGTAAGACTACCTGTGCACGTATTCTTGCCAAGCAAATAAATTCCGATGGAACAGAAAGTGAAGATGAAGATTTTGCATTCAATATTTTTGAGCTGGATGCTGCCTCTAACAACTCTGTAGATGATATTCGTAACCTTATAGATAAGGTACGTATACCGCCCCAAGTTGGTAAATACAAAGTATATATTATAGATGAGGTGCACATGCTCTCACAATCGGCCTTCAATGCTTTTCTAAAAACACTTGAAGAACCACCAAAGCACGCTATTTTCATCTTAGCAACTACCGAAAGCACAAAATCATCCCAACGATACTTTCTCGTTGTCAAATATTTGATTTTAAGCGAATTACAGTTAAGGATGCTGCTCAATATTTGAAGTACATAGCCGAAAACCAAGGTATTGTTGCAGATGATGATGCTTTGCATATCATTGCTCAAAAAGCTGATGGTGCCATGAGAGACGCCCTTTCTATTTTTGATAGAGTCGTTAGTTTTTCAGGAAAAGAACTGACAAGAAAGGCCGTAACAGAGAACCTAAATGTTTTAGATTACGACACCTATTTTTCGGCAACAGATTTTATTTTAGAGCATAATATTCCACAGCTACTACTTTTATTCAACGAAACCTTGTCATTAGGTTTTGACGGACATCACTTTATAAGTGGTTTAGCTTCGCATTTCAGAGATCTTATGGTTTGTCAACATCAGGACACCATTAATTTGTTGGAAGTGGGTGACGTTGCTAAACAGAACTACTTAGAGCAGTCAAAAAAGACCTCTATGCAGCTTCTTATGCAAGCTTTAAATATTGCCAATGACTGCGATTTAAAGTATAAAACCAGCAAGAATCAGCGGCTGCTGGTAGAACTTACTTTAATGAAATTAGCTTCAATTGGATTTGAGGCCGAAAAAAAAAACTCTGAATCTGACGTCTTAGACGGTTCTACTATAGATTTTATTGCGCCTGCATCCTTTTTTAGAGGAAATGGCTCTGTTAAAAAAGCTTCAGCCGAAGCCCCTACCCCTCAAGAACACACAAAACCAACTACTCCTGCATCTGCAGAGATTAATAAGCAGGAAGCCCAGCAGTACCAGTCGGAAGAAACAGCACAAAAATCAAATTCTTTAGCAGTGGCAGAACCTAAAGTTGAGGAAACTGCACAACCACCTAAACCCGAAGCCACTCCGGTAAATAAAATTAATATTGGTGGAGGAAAAAGAGTTTCCGGACTCTCTATTTCTAGCCTAAAAGCAAAGAAAGAGCACGAACTCAGCCGAAAGGACGATACAATTGACGAAAGTAAACTCCCTAAAGACCCCTTTACCGAAGAGGCTATGCAAAAACATTGGGCGGATTTTGTTCATAAAATAGATATAGATGGCAAGAAAATACTAGCATCTAACCTTAGCGTAGATATACCTAAGCTAGTTCAAGACAAAACTATTTGGATTGAATTGCCTAACGAAACAATGAAAAAGGAAATTGAGCGGGAACAATATGGCCTTATGGAGCACCTGAGAAAAAATCTCAACAATTATTTTATTGAACTTAAGATTACGGTTAACGAAAAAATAGCTAAAAAATTCGCGTTTACTCCTGAGGAAAAATATGAAAAACTTAGAGAGAAGAACCCAGCTATAGATTTGCTTAGAACAACTTTTGACTTAGACCTTTAACCTTTTCACAAAGCGAATTCGCAGGGCATATACAAGCATTACTACTGCTATAATTAGTAAACCACAAGCTTCTCTACCGCGTTCAATATTTTCTATATCTCCCTCTCCAATAGTAAAACCTTGAAATTGTACAGGCCACTGCTTATAAGCACCTATCATTGCCAAGAAACAAAAAATGGCCACTACAGTAAACGTCAAACGGTTAACCACAAAAAGAACTGATGCAAAGGCTGCTAAACCATAAATTACATACCATATAGTAGCATCTGGATCATTGTATTGTAGGTATGCCGCCCAAGCGAAAAGGATTGCAAATACAGCGCCTACTATTTTAAACAAAGACTTCATTCTTCTTCAGTTAGATGTTTCTTTAAGATACCATATACATCGGTCGCTTCAATATCATCATTGAAAGAGGAATTTACCTGATCCGTAATCAAAATAGGAAGGTCTGCTTTATCTTCTGGTATTCTACCGTGCGAACCCTTTACCAAAGTTGCATCCAACGGAATTATATTCATTACCGTTCTGAATCCCATTTTTTTCTTAAGCAACATAGCAACAACTTTTGCCATTACCAATTTGTCTTTAGGATCCGTCAACATTTCTACAGGATCATAACCTTATTTTTTATGAATATCAACCATACGCGCATAATCGGGCGCTTTGGCGTCATCCAACCAGAAATAATATGTGAACCAAGAGTCGGCATCGGCAACCACAACTAGGTCACCGCTTCTTTCATGATTCAATTTAGCCTTTTCAAGCTCTTCGCCCACAAGTACCCTTTCAACTCCCGAAACTGATTCCAGCAAAGCTTTAACCTCTAACTTAACGGAAGGATCATTTAAATAAATATGTGCTATTTGGTGATCTGCCACAGCAAAAGCTTTGCTTTGACCCGCATCTAAAAGCTCAAGCCCTCGTTCTTCACGAACAGCTATATACCCTTTAGAACGTAAAATTCTATTTAAGTGAATAGGATTATTAACATCAGTAATACCATATTCCGAGAGCAATACAATTCGTGCATTACGCTTTTGAAAATAGTTCACCAACTGCTCTACCACCCCATCTATTTCTTTCAGATCTTTTTTAATTTTATCAAAATTGAGTCCGTGACGTTGTAAATTATAGTCTAAATGCGGAAGATAAACCAAAGACAATGTTGGGTTATGCATCTCATCCGTACGTATGGCTGCATCTGCAATCCATTTACTGGATTTTATTGACGTTTTTGGTCCCCAAAATTGAAAAAGCGGAAAAGTACCCAACTCATTTTGCAGCGTATCTCTTAACTCAGGTGGGTATGAATATACATCCGGAATTTTTCTACCATCGGCCAAATAATTAGGCCTCGGAGTTAGACTGTAGTCTACATTAGAATACATGTTATACCACCAAAAATGATTTGCACATGTAAAATGCTCATCTTCTTTTTTTAGCTCATCCCAAATTTTTTCGCTCTGCACCAATTTATTAGACTGGTTCCAAAACTTCACCTCACACAAATCTTTAAAATACCACCCATTACCAACAATACCATGTACGTCAGGCGTTTTTCCGGTCAAATATGTAGACTGTGCGCTACAAGTTACCGCAGGCAAAACCGGACTTATGTAAGCTGATTTACCTTTTTTTAAAAAAGCTTCAATAAACGGGGTATGCTCCCCAATAAGACGTTGGGTCAAACCCACAACATTAATCACTAGCGTTTTCTTCATCTTCTAAAACTTTTCTACAAACCAATCAATCTCTCTAATAATAGACTCAGAAAGGTCTCTTTTTAAAGCAGACGGAAGAACATCCCAAGTATAGGTCTCAATTTCCAAATGCTCAGAAACAGGATGGTCCTTTATATATTTCATCACTTTTAGAATATGGTCTTGCGTAGAATCTAACGCACCAAAACGTTCTAAAAATATTGGCACATGAAAGTGTGCCCGTA
Source organism: Zobellia laminariae (assembly GCF_030553095.1). Taxonomy (GTDB): domain Bacteria; phylum Bacteroidota; class Bacteroidia; order Flavobacteriales; family Flavobacteriaceae; genus Zobellia; species Zobellia laminariae. Next base: position 419,557 of record NZ_CP130738.1, read on the forward strand.
ACTCTTCAAATTCTCTTTTATTCTCAAGTACAATAGGCAAATCATTGTAAGTTTTCACCTTTCCCTCTACCTTTTCTGTTACTTGATGAAGGTATGTAGGTTCGTCAAAAAGCATCAACGCTTCCCAAATTTCATCATTCCCAGATGGGTTAGACAAAATCTTTAAAGCTGCGCTTACTTGAATTTTTCCTATAACGATTCCTGCTTCTGCGAACTTTTCAAAGGTATCTATGGGTTCTTCATAAGCCAATGAAAAATGACAAATATCGTAACAAACCGTAAGGTAACGGCGTATGATTTCATCCGCAGTCTCAGCATTTACATCAAGTTTTTCAACAATTACAGATGTTCCAATAGGCAATAGGTAATCTGCAAAAAAGTACAACACCTCATCACTGTTCTCTAACATGCCATCTGGTTCCGGTTCAATATCCAGATGTAGATACTTCCCCGTTTCTTTTTCTATTTTATGTAGATGGATGGCAACCTCTATCATATTTTTTGCTCCAGTTTCAAAAGCTAATTTTGTAGCCTCTTCCGAAGTATGCCAATATTTATAACTTACTGGGGATGTTGAAATCCCACCAGCAATGCCCTCTGGAAGCAAAGCTGCCAACTGATCAAACATACGCTTGGTATAAATCAGCCTTTCCGGGGTAGTCCAATCTGGCGCATGAACATCATCTTTAACCCGTTCATTATGAAAATTACCATACGGAAAACCATTCATGGTAAACACATAAACCTGATTATCACCTAACCATTGTTTGAACTCATTGAGGTTTCCATTCATAGCAAGCTCTTCGCTTGCTTTATTGGATAACCGTAAACCAAGTCCAAAAGGGTTATTAGGAGACACCTTTTCCTTTATCTGCGGAACGTGTTCCTTAAGACTGTCAAAAGTGGTCTTCCAATCAAATCCTGGATGGATATTGGTGCAATATGTAAGTTGAAAATTATTATCTATGCGCAAGCTACTCTACTTTAAGTTTTGAAATTTCGTTTACCAAATCCAATGCATTTTTCATGGTCTGTCGGTCAATTTCGTGAACGTCATGTTTTACGCCAATATCTGAAATTAGAGTTATGGTAAGTTCACCACCAAGGTGCTCCCTAAACTCTTCTATTCCGTTAAGTAATTCATCAACTTCTTTTTCTGTAGCTAACGGAAAACTTAAATCAAAACCGATGTTCTGAAAAACACGTACCACACGATTTAAATCGGTCTCATTAATTAAACCTATTAAATGAGTATAAGCCACATCTAGCACAATACCCTTTGCTACGGCTTCGCCATGACGAAGAGCGTAGTTGGTCATATACTCCAATTTATGTGCAGCCCAATGACCAAAATCCAATGGCCTAGAAGAGCCACTTTCAAAAGGATCACCGCCTTGAGCAATATGGTGCATATGCATTTCTGCACACCTATAAATGGTATACTGCATGGCTTCCATATCTCTATCTCTCAATAAATGTGCATTTTTCTCTAAATATTCAAAAAAGACAGCATCCTTAATCAATGCAACTTTTAGCGCTTCCGAAATACCGGAAATCCAATCCCGTTGTTCCAATGTTTTAAGAAAATCAGTATCGTTAATGATAGCATATGGAGGGGCAAAAGTTCCTATAAAGTTCTTCTTGCCAAAGGCATTCACGCTATTTTTAACTCCCACAGCAGAATCATCTTGTGAAAGTACCGTAGTAGGAATACGAATCAACTTAACACCTCTATGCGCAATTGCTGCTGCATAGCCTGCCATATCTATAACGGCACCACCACCAATAACTACAACAAATGAGTGGCGACAAATAGCATACTCGCTAACCGCCTTTAGGATATATTCAACTTGACTTTCATCATTCTTGCAAGCTTCACCTCCTTGCACCACCATACTTTTCATATGAACCAGATTCTCATGGTAATGTTGACAATAGCCTTTTATATTTTTAATAAGGTCCGGGTGAGCAGCAGCTACCCCATCATCAACGACAAAAAGAAGCTTTACGGGCTCATTTTTATATGCCTTGATAATATCCTTGAACAAGGTATTTTCTGTACCGAACAAATTTTCGGTAAAGTGGAGGCCATATTGATATGAAACCTCAAATTTTTGCTCTATAGTTTTAAACATCGTATTTCTTTTGAAGGTCGATAAAATTGACCTTAGGTAACAGCAAACACTTTAGATAAGCCTTTTGAAACAGGCAGTAATGCCAATATAATTAATCCGTACCACCAGTCAAAAAATGCAACGGCAATAGACGAATCCAATAAAATTAATGCTATGACACCTGCCATAACAGCTTTTTTAATATTCTCTGGTGAGTTTACGGAGTGTGCTTTTATTAAAGGTCTAAAAACCGTGAACGCAAACAATACTAAAAACAATAACGGAAATAAAAGGGCATCCGTATGTAAAAAGGCCATAGTTGCCACAGCTAAAATAACAGCGCCATACAGTACTCCTGCCAAAACAATGTGATTTTTATTTTTCCCGTGTACTTCCCCTCTGCTAATTAGCGTGATAGCAAAGATATATACGATTGGAATAATGGCCATAAACCATAATCGAAATTACCTAAAATGGACATGCCCAAAAGCAAATTTATACCTCTACATAAGCCCATACTCAACGGACCAAAAAAATCATATTTTTTGGCAATCCCATCGTATAAAAGAATTGCCAAGGCAAGTGCAACAGCTACTATGCCAGAAGTTCCCGAAACTAAAAAGGCCAACAACACACCAATAACCAAGGTGGTTGCCCCATACATAGCAGCTGCATTAAAAGGAACTACGCCACTAGGAATAGGCCGCTCAGGTCGTTCTACTTGATCAAGCTTAAAGTCAAAAACATCATTAAGAATAACACCTCCGGCATAAAGAAACACCGATGAAAATACTAAGTATACGATATTTATGAAAAGGCTAGAACCAACAAAACCGGCATCCATACTACCTACAAAAACACCGCCAATAGCTACACCTGCCAAAATATCTGCGGCAGCTGTAGGTAAATTAGCAGGTCTTGCCAATCGCGCATAACCAAGAAATGTGCGATTCATTATTTAATCTGATCAGAATCTACTCTAGGCTCTTGTCCTCTTAAAACGCTATTATCATTAAAAAGTTGGGCTTGATTAATACCTTTTGGATTCAACCAGTGCTCTTCTTTCATCTTACCATTTGAGCCAAAAATATCTAGGGCATTCTGGTAACAGGTTTTTACAACGTCTTCTCTTGCAATCCCTCTTTTTAGCATTAGGTTTGCGGTTTTTGGCACCGCTAATGGATCACTTACACCCCAATCTGCAGAGCTATCTACAATTATATTATTACTACCATATTTTTTCACAACCGCTACCATTCGTTCATTACCCATTTTTGTTTTTGGGTAAATAGTAAATGCCGCAATAAAACCTCTATCAAGAACGTCCTTAACCGTTTCTTCGTTATTATGATCAATTACCACTTGCGAAGGGTCTAGACCATGCTCCAAACAAACTTCCATACTTTTTAAAGTACCTGCTTTTTTATCACGGTGAGGCGTGTGCACTTGAACAACCATACCCAACTCTTTAGCCATTTCTAGCTGCATACGGAAATACTTATCTTCCGCTGGGGTTTGGTCATCATAACCTATCTCGCCAATAGCTACTACATTCTGCTTGTGAACATATAAAGGCAAAAGCTCTATAACTTGTTCTGCCAAAGCTTCATTGTTTGCCTCCTTAGAATTTAGACCAATTGTACAATAGTGGTGAATACCAAATTGACTAGCTCTAAAAGGCTCCCAACCTACTAAACTACTGTAATAATCTTGAAAAGAACCTACTTGAGTTCTTGGTTGTCCTAACCAAAAAGAAGGCTCTATTATAGCAACAACCCCGGCCGCAGCCATAGCTTCATAATCGTCTGTGGTGCGCGATGACATATGTACATGCGGGTCGATTATCATCATTTTATCTTCCATACTAATCTTTTATATTTTTTAAGTAATGTTTTTGTTCGCTACTTGAGCTTTCAACTCGGGATGCTTTGCCAATAATTCTTTAGCCATTGGCTCTTCAGAAGTATAACAGCATAAGGCCGCTACTTTATTTTCAATAGGATTACTGCTAGCAAACAAGCGTTCCATATCTTTCAATAAATTTTCATCTAAAAATGCAGCTACAGGCCTCCAAAATAAGGGTTCTATTTCTCGTGATGCTGCCCATCTCTCGTGTGCATAATCAGATATAATACGCGTCAAATCTTTATTCGCTCGTTCATCAATACTTAAAATGGTCGAAAGATCTAACTGCATAAATGCAGCCTTTAGGAACATTTGGTTCCATTGCTGATCATTAAAGTATTTTGCGGGATACGGATTCTGCATGCTAATCGCCTCGAATATTGTGGCGATGTTCGTACGCAATGCTTCTACTGCAGTTTGCTTATAATTTTCGGCATCAGGCAACAGTATAAGATACTTTAGAAAAGTTTCAAGTTCTCCGGTATCGGCCACCTGAATTAAATTGGCAACTTTGGGGACAAAGAAATCTCCGTTTGCCTTCAATACCTTTATCAAAAGATAAATTCGGGCTATCTGAAGCGTTGTGGCATTCTGCGTTCTTAAATATTGGGTTACTTCATCTGTATCAGAGCTCAGATTCAAAACAGTGTCCGAATCAATCTTACTAGCCAACAAGCTGTAAGTCATATACAGGTCCTTTGTAGAACTTGAGCTAATGATTTGCTCCAATTTTGATTGTAACCATGAATCTGTAGCAGCATCTAAATTGCTATTCAATAAAGACTGAAGCTCTTGGTCTAATTTGGTTAATTCCATAATCTGTTATTGGGTTTCTTGACAAGTGGTAACAACCCTATTTTTAGTGCCTTTCGGCATAATAAAAAACAACTATTCACAAAACTAATTATTCTTAGGAGAAACAAGATATATTAGATGCTAAATTCTAGTTATAGTTTACAAAGATTCTTGCTAATTTTACGAAAAACAGAATTATGCTAGGCCTAAAATTACCAACTGACCCAAGATGGGTGAATATTGTTGAGAAAAACATAGACGAAATTTTAACGGACCATGCGTACTGTGAGCAAAAAGCAGCAAGCACAGCCATATCATTAATTATAAGTTTTCCTGAATATACAGCGCTCGTAGAGGAAATGATTGCTCTTTCTAGAGAAGAGATGGCACATTTTAAAATGGTACATGACCGAATTAAGGCCAGAGGACAAACTTTAGGGCGTGACAGAAAAGACGAATATGTACTTCAATTGATAAAATTTTTCCCAAAAGGAGGAAGCCGAACGACCCAATTAGTTCATCGTCTTTTGTATGCTGCATTAATTGAAGCGCGGAGTTGTGAGCGTTTTAGATTACTTTCAGAAGAACTAGAAGACAAGGAACTTGCAGAATTCTACCACAAGCTTATGGTGAGTGAAGCCGGACATTACACTATGTTCTTACAATTTGCAAGACAATATGGTGACCGTACCGAGGTGGACAAAAAATGGCAAGCACTACTAGATTTCGAATCTGGAATAATGAAAAACCTAGGAAATAAAGAAAGTATTCACGGATAAGATTTTCAAGTTTTAGTTAAATAAAGAGCATTACCTAAAACTTGAAACCTTCAATTATTTTTACTCCGGAATAGGAGTATCTGCATCTAATTTATTTTTATAATAATCATAGGTAGCAAACTGAGACCGTAACTTAGGCTTGTCATTTATACGATATGCATTATCCTGCTCTTCGTTGAACACTCTAGCCTTAACATTATCGTTCCAAGAGATTTCATAGGTATCTAGCAATTCCTTTTTTACATCTTCATCGTAAATAGGGCAACCAACCTCTACTCTATTCTCCAAGTTACGAGTCATGAAATCTGCCGATGAAATAAACACTCTTGTATCTCCGTCATTACAGAAAATAAATATACGTGGATGCTCTAGAAATTTGTCTACAATACTAATTGCTTCAATATTCTCGCTCATACCTTCTATACCAATCAAACAGCAGATACCACGTACAATCAATTGTATCTTAACACCGGCATTACTGGCTTCATATAATTTATCGATCATCTTGTATGAAGTAAAACTATTCATCTTTATTTTGATGAAAGCTTCTTTACCTGCCTTAGCATTCAAAATTTCTTTATCGATTAGTTTTATAAAGAATGATTTAGTGTAGTGCGGAGATACTATTAAATGTTTGTATTTATTGATTTTATATGTAGTTTCAAAGAAATCAAAAACCTTGTTCAATTCTTTTAAAATAGGCTCGTTTGCCGTGAACAAGGTATAATCTGTATAAATTTTTGCTGTTGACTCGTTAAAGTTACCCGTACTTATAAAACCATAACGTTTTATAATTCCGTTCTCTTCACGTTCAATCATACATATTTTACTATGCACTTTTAGACCATAAGGTACACCAAAAATAAGCTTCACTCCTTCTGCCTGAAGTTCTTCTGCATATCTAATATTGGCTTGCTCATCAAAACGTGCACGTAGCTCAATCTGCAAGGTTACCTGTTTCCCATTTTTTACGGCATTTGAAAGGCATGCAGCTACTTGAGAATCATTGGCAAGACGATAAACCGTAATCTTAATCGCTTTTACTTTTGGATCAAGAGCTGCCTCCCTTAAGAATTTCAATACATAAGCAAACGATTGATAAGGCGTGTACTGCAAGTAATCTTTCTCTGCTATTTTCTCCAATAGACTACCTTCTAGACTTAGCCCTTTTACCGGCAACGGCACTATCTTATCATACATAAGATCTTGTCTTCCCAAGCTAGGAAAGCTCATGTAATCCCGCTTGTTATGATATCTTCCTCCAGGAATAACACTATCCGCATCTTCAATTCCCATTTTATCCTTAAGAAAATCTAAGGTATCCGATTCTATATTTTTGTCATAAACAAAACGTACCGGGTCACTAATTTTTCTATGCTCTACGCTAGAGTAAATTTTCTCAATAAAACTCTTACTCAAATCATTATCTATATCAAGTTCTGCATCTCGCGTAATCTTGATCATATGAGAAGAAATGGACTTATAATCGAACATTGGGAAAACGCTATCCATACAATACCTAATTACATCATCTAGAATAATGATATAATTCTTATCGCCTTCTTTAGGAAGCACAACAAAACGATCTATGCCTTTTGGAATTTCAATTAAAGCATATCGTTTCTCTCTTTTCTCATACGTAAGCTTAGTGTGATCATCACTTTTCAAAACCATTTTTACGGCCAAATAAGCAGCAGTATCTTTTAACATTGGAAACTCTGCCAAATCATTCAAGATAATGGTCATGAGTTGCGGGCTCACCTTTTGGTTAAAGTAGCTCCTAGCAAACTCACCTTGCTTTTCTGAAAGTTCATTTTCATTAAGCAAGTAAATATTTTGTTCTTCTAGTTCGCTTTCAATATTCCTTAGTATCTCAACGCTTTTACGCTGTTGCTCAATAACAAACTTGGTAATCTCTACTAGTAAATCTTTGGCCTTTTCACCACCTAAAACACTTTTTCCAGATTTTCCCGCTTCAAAAATGCGTTTCACAGTGGCATAACGAACCTTAAAGAACTCATCTAAATTATTCGAAAAAATACCTAAAAAACGGAGACGTTCAATTAATGGTACGTTTTCATCCTCACACTCCTGAAGCACCCTTTCATTAAAACGTAACCAACTTATTTCTCTATTTATATATCTAGTTTTTGTCTTTATCATTTATCTAAGGTCTTTCGGGAAAATAGTTTGTTTTGTTGTTCCTTTTTCAACTGAATTCCAATTATCAACATTGAAATTAAGATGCACCAGTCCACTGGTAGAAACGTTGTCAATATAGGAATTTCCCAAAGAATTGGCAACATGTGTAAAAGCGTGATTATGTCCAAAAATCATAACAGAATCTAAGGAATCATCAAGGTTTGCTATAAAATCGAAAACCGATTCTCCTGAAAAATCATACAACTCATTTGTTATTTGTACTGAAGATAATGGTAAGTTTAGCTGCCTAACAAAAATCATACAGGTATGTAAAGCCCTATTAGCAGGACTTGAGAAAACAGCATCAACTTTTGAGGCTTGAGATTTAAATTTTGAGGATACCAAAAGAGCATCGTTTACCCCTCTTTCCTGAAGCGGCCTATCCTTATCACTCACCGAATAATCCCAAGAAGATTTACCGTGCCTGACCATTACCAATGTTTTCATTTAACCAAAATTTAAAGTTTTAAAAATGTTTTGACAGCCCTCTATCAGACCTAAACCAGCCGATCAAGGTGCCAACCGCTCCATTTTCCAATCTAAGTTATCTATTAAAGCGTATCTAATGCGATCATGCAAGCGATTAGGCCTGCCCTGCCAAAACTCCATGGATTGTGGCTTAACAATGTAACCGCCCCAATTATCTGGCCTTAGAATCTCTTTATTCTTGTATTCGTTCTCTAATTTTTTCAAATTATCCTCTAAAGTTTCTCTAGAAGGAATAACTGTACTTTGTGGAGAAACCAAAGCCCCCAGCTTGCTGCCCTCCGGACGTGATTCAAAATAACCGTCAGATAAATTTTCTGCTATTTTTTCGGCCTTCCCTTTTATAATAATCTGCCTTTCCATATTAGGCCAAAAGAAAGAAATACAGACATTAGGGTTAGCTGCAATAGCCCTACCCTTTTCACTAAGGTAGTTTGTATAAAAGATAAATCCTTCGTAGGTAAACTTTTTTAATAACACTACCCTGCTTTTGGGATAGCCATCTAAACCAATTGTAGAAACGGTCATTGCATTAGGTTCGTCTACTCCATCCGATGTCTCGGTTTCATAGAACCATTTCTGAAATAGCTCCATTGGATTGTCTGAAATAGAACCCTCTAGAAGGGCGCTTTTTTCATATGATTTTCGGTAATCGCCTAAATCTTTTTGCATAATCTTCTTTGCTAAAATCCTTTTACCCAAAGTTCAGCAAAAGATTGGTAACGAAGAAGTAGGAAGGAGACTAAAACTCAAAAAACTTACCATCATCGGCAAGCTCAACATTTGGGAAGATTTCCATAGCTTCTTCTTTAAAAAGCTCAATGGATTTATAACGCGTAGAATAATGTCCTAAAATAAGCATTCCCACGTTGGCAGCTTTAGCAATAGATGCTGCCTGCATTGCTGTAGAATGTTTTGTTTTTACCGCTAAATGAGCCTCAGATTCTAAAAATGTAGATTCGTGATACAATGCTGTTGCACCTTTAATTTGGTCAACGATATCTGGCTTGTAGCCGGTATCACTGCAATACGCATAACTTTTAGGAACTGGCGGATCAAAACTTAATTCTGTGTTTGAAACAACAGTACCGTCATCCAGCACCACATCTCTGCCATTTTTAATGTTTTGAAAATAAGCTTTGTCAATCTTATATTTCTCAACAGCTTCTACATTAAGTTTGCGCTCACCTTCTTTCTCCTTAAAAAGAAAACCATTGGTATACACCCTATGACTTAAACGAATGGTCTCTACTGTAACTTTATCATCCTCAAAGACAACCTCAGGTTCCTTACTGGTTAGCTCATGAAAATATAGTTGATAGTTGGTCCAAGAATCTCCGAGCTTTAACAAAAGCGTAATAGCCTCCTTAATTCCTTTGGGACCATAAATATGTAGTTCCTTATCCCTTCCTAACAAACGAAAAGTTGAAACAAGGCTTATGGCAAACCAAAAAAATGATCGCCATGTAAGTGAGAAATAAAAATATGGTTGATACGCGAAAACTTAATCTTATGTTTCCGTAATTGTACTTGCGTGCCTTCACCACAATCAATTAAAAACATATGATTCTTAACCTCCAACACCTGAGAAGTAGGGTTGGTCATCGTTCGTGGTGTTGCCGCATAGCAACCTAGAATTTGAAGCTTCATTTTTCTAGTTCTTGGGCGAATATACTAAAGCGTCTTCTGCTGTAAATTGCCCTTTAAAACTAAAAGCGTAAGGAGATTCTCCATGATCGTTAAGATATTGAAGACGCTCTTTTGCTTCTTCCGGAGTGGGCACATGACCTTCCTTAGTGTACCACAAACACATGTGCATGTCAGACATTTTATGAAACCATTCTTTCTTTCTTTTCATGACTCCAGCGTGCTGCGAGGCATATGTAAAATTGAACAAGGCCTCTTTGGATTCCCAAACCGACATATTTATAATGAGGAAATTATCCTCAAAAACACGTAGTGCGGTAGCATCGTTTTCTTCACCTTTTAATCTCCAAACAAACCCTGTACTGTTATCTGCAATGGCATTTATACGATCTAGGTCCTTCACAAAATCAGCCATTACAGGACTGTCTATTGGGGCCAGCATTTTAGCAATGTTTACTTGAGATAGGTGGTAGTTACTCATAAATCTAAATCGCGTTCTATTTCTTCCATTTCAATAACATCTTGTGCTTCTTTAATTGTTGGCACAACCATTATAGCATCTGGCACCTCATCATAAGAGACTTTATTGGTAACCAAAACAAAAGATTTCTTGGACTTTTTATGCAAATCGGAAATTTGCAAAAATTCAAGAACATCATCTGCCTTTAGCTCTGAAAAGGAAAAAAGGTTTATGACAATATTGTCATTCTTAATTTTTGGATAAGCGTCATTTAAGTTTTTCAAGAAAATAGAAAGCGTGGCATTTTCTTGAGAAACGATAGTTGTAGAACCGTCTGAGTCGAAAATCATACTTTTATTATTTTATTTTTGAAGCTAATAAATAAATCACTGCCATACGAATGGCAACACCATTTTCTACTTGATTTAATATGATGGACTGTTTTGAATCTGCCACATCACTTGTAATTTCTACACCTCTGTTTATTGGTCCGGGATGCATAATTACTATTTCTTTATCTAAACTATTTAGTAATTTTTTATTGACACCAAATTGCTGGGTGTACTCCCTAGTCGTGGGAAAATAACTAATATCTAATCTCTCATTCTGAATACGCAACATATTAGCTACATCGCACCAATTTAAAGCCTTCCTTAAATCTGTTTCTACGGTTACCCCTAAAGATTCTATATGTTTTGGCAGCAAGGTCTTAGGTCCGCAAACCTTTACATTTGCCCCTTGTAATTTTAAAGCGAAAATATTAGATAACGCTACCCGGGAATGCAGAATATCTCCAACAATAACCACGTTTTTACCTGCTACGTCTCCTAACTTTTCTCTAATGGAATATGAATCCAAAAGTGCCTGTGTAGGATGCTCATGTGCCCCGTCTCCTGCATTTACTATAGATGCATTAACATGTTTTGAAAGAAATATGCCGGCACCAGGGTTAGGATGGCGCATAACCACCATATCTACCTTCATAGAAAGGATGTTATTGACCGTATCTATTAAAGTCTCCCCTTTTTTTACCGATGATTGTGCAGCCGAAAAATTAATGACATCCGCAGAAAGTCGTTTTTCAGCAAGTTCAAAAGATAATTTGGTTCGGGTACTGTTCTCAAAAAAGATATTAGCAATAGTAATATCTCTTAAAGAAGGAACCTTTTTAATAGAACGATTGATTACTTCCTTAAAATGGTCTGCGGTCTCGAAAATGAGTTGAATATCATTCTCATTTAAGTATTTGATTCCTAATAAGTGTTTTACACTCAGTTCAGCCATTGTTATTTATTTATCAAATATATCGCGTCTTCACCGTCATTCTCTTTCCAAAGAACCTTAACTTTTTCTCCGTTTATAGCATCTACTTGCCGCCCACGGTAATTAGGCTGAATAGGCAAATGCCTACTAAAACGTCTATCAATTAATGCCAGTAACTCTATCTCAGAAGGTCTCCCAAATGATTGTATAGCCGTTAAGGCTGATCTGATACTACGGCCCGTATAAAGCACATCGTCTATAAGCACCACTTTTTTATCCTCAATTAGAAAATCTATCTTGGTCTTGGTTGCTTCTAGCGTCTTATCTCCTCTTCTAAAATCATCTCTATAAAAAGTGATATCTAGAAAACCTAGCTTAATTTCCTTTACACCATAATCTTCTTGCAATATTCTCTTTAATCTTTCTGCCACAAAAATACCCCTAGGCTGAAGGCCTATGAGGACGGTATCTTTAAAGTCTAAATGATTTTCAAGGAGTTGACATGCCAAACGATGGAGTATGATGTTTATTTCTTTTTCAGAAAGAAGTACTTTTTGACCCATACTGCTTTATTGCTTTAGCTACACAAAAATAGGGAATTCTGCTTATAAACAAAGTTACTTTACAAATGTATACTGATTTCTTCTAATCTAATGAAAATTTTGTGGGGAACCCTGTGGTTCCAAATCCTACCTATTACAATAAACAACAGGAAGAACACGTTTTTACTTCTCATTAAAACCGAATCTAAAATGATGAAAAGAATTCAATTATTGAGTGTCTTATTTATTCTAATAATGACATCTTGCTCAGACTCTGAAGAAGCCGCTACCCTATCCTCTGAAAAACAAATAATTAGTTTTGAAATAACAGGATACAGAACTGAAATAAAAGGCTCAAAGATAACAATTTACGTAAACCCCTCTAGCGATGTACAAGGTAAGGTAACTCCAATAGTTGAGGTTTCAAAGAATGCTAATTTCAGCATGGACTTTGGAAATATAAGCATTGAGAATGAAGATAAAATAATAGTGACCGCAGAAGATGGTTCAACCGCAGAATACATTACTACCCCTGTTTTTGAAAACGGAATTAAAGAAATCAACGTTCTTTATACTCAAGAAATGGACGGAGAGACTATTACTGGACGATACTGGGAAAATTAACTTAAACGATAAAGAAATCACATTTGATGTATCAAAAGAGTTCTTACTACAAGACAATGTAATTTCACAAATAGAATTCGAAACAATCGGAGAAATAAGTACTCAGCCCAATAATAATGATTTTATAGACCTTTCCCTAGAGTCAATTTCAACTACAATAGACGGAACTAATACTGATTATACCGTGAGATTTTTAAACATAGGTAAAACTTTAGGACAATTCTATTTAGATATGACAGGATTTAAAACCGGAGGATCTCCATCAAGGCAAGCTCCTGAATCTGATAGAGAAGGCCTACCTAGCGGCAATTTAATATACTATACTTTAGCGAACCAAGACTTGAGTAACATAAATGTAAGTACAAGCTTTTTTCCGATGGGTGCTACTATTAGCCCCAGTATAGATAAACCTATAGATTTTACAAATGATGTAACATTCACAGTTACATCTGAATCTGGACATACCGATTCATTCATTGTTCGTGTTGTAAAAAAGAAAATATTCTTTAGTGGAGAAATTCTTGGAAACTCATCAACCATAGATAACGATGCTTTTAATCGTTACTTTTCCAACAGCAAAATAAGTAAGCTCTACTTAGTAAATTATGATACCAATCGCAGAATTGCTTGTAATATCAATTCAGATAATTTTGAATAAGGTGTTTCTACATATATAACATATCAGATAACTGACGAAGTTGAAGATGGAGAAAGATTCGTTCTTGAAGTAGAATTAGAAAATGGAGAGGTGGTAACCACCAATGAAAAAGTTGTTGTTAATAAAAAATAACATTCAACCTCATAAATAAAAAAATCCCCATAACCAAAAGGCTATGGGGATTTTATATGAATTGATGTAAGATTTAACTCTTACCTTCCATCTTATCCTTCAATGCTTGAAGAGCTTCGTTAGCATCACCTAATGTTGGCTTAGCTTCGTCTGCAGATGCTGCAGATTTCTTCTGCTGTGCTTTAACGTTACGCTGCTCTTCCTCACGGAAAATAGCAGTGTGACTTGCAACAACACGTTTGAAATCTTTATTGAATTCAATGATCTTAAATTCAGCTTCGTCTCCTTTGCCTAATTTCTTACCATCTTCCTTCTCTAAATGACGTTGCGGAACGAAAGCAGTGATATCTTCATTAAAGTCTATTGTAGCACCTTTATCAACGATATCGGTAATAGCAGCTTTATGAATAGTATCTACAGCAAATTCAGCCTCGTATTTATCCCAAGGGTTCTCAGTAGTCTGTTTGTGACCTAAGCTAAGCTTACGACCAGCAACATCCAACTCTAACACTTCAACTTCCATTTTGTCTCCTACAGAAACAAACTCAGATGGGTGCTTGATTTTCTTAGTCCAAGAAAGGTCAGAAATATAGATCAAACCATCAATACCTTCTTCCATCTCAACAAAGACACCAAAGTTGGTAAAGTTTCTTACGATACCTGAATGTTTAGAACCTACAGGATATTTAGTAGTAATATCTGTCCATGGGTCTGGAGTCAATTGCTTGATACCAAGAGACATTTTACGATCTTCACGATCCAACGTCAACACAACAGCTTCTACTTCATCACCTACTTTTACGAAATCTTGAGCTGAACGCAAGTGCGTAGACCAAGACATTTCAGAAACGTGGATCAAACCTTCAACACCTTCAACAACCTCAATAAATGCACCGTAATCTGCGATTACAACTACTTTACCTTTTACTTTGTCTCCAATTTTGATTTCGTCGCTCAAGGCATCCCAAGGATGTTTCTCCAATTGCTTCATACCCAACTGGATTCTAGATTTGTTCTCATCAAAATCAAGTATAACAACGTTGATTTTCTGATCCAATTCTACAACCTCGTTCGGGTGGTTGATACGGCTCCAAGAAAGGTCAGTAATATGTACTAAACCATCTACACCACCAAGATCAACAAACACACCGTAAGAAGTAATGTTTTTCACAACACCTTCTAACACTTGTCCTTTTTCTAACTGGCTGATGATTTCTTTCTTCTGCTCTTCGATATCCGCTTCGATCAACGCTTTGTGAGATACTACAACGTTTTTGAATTCATGGTTAATTTTAACCACTTTGAATTCCATTGTCTTACCAACATACTGATCGTAATCACGAATAGGCTTCACATCAATTTGAGAACCTGGTAAGAAAGCTTCGATGCCAAAAACATCTACAATCATACCACCTTTAGTTCTACACTTAACGAAACCACTAACAATTTCTTCATTATCGTGGGCCGCATTTACACGATCCCATGCCATAATGGTTCTAGCCTTTCTGTGAGAAAGTACTAATTGACCACTTTTATCTTCACGGATATCAATAAGAACTTCAACCTTATCACCCACTTTTAAGTTTGGGTTGTAACGGAATTCGTTCAAAGAAATAACACCTTCAGATTTAGCATTGATATCTATGATCGCCTCACGGTCGGTCAAATAGACAACTCTACCTTGAACTACCTCTTCATCGGCAGTATCTACGAAGTTTTCAGCTACTAATTTTTCGAATTCCTCTAATTTAGAGTCATCTACTTTTTCAATACCTTCTTCGTACTTCTCCCAATTAAAGTTTTCCAAAAATTCTTTTGGATCTTGTTTAGGGGCTTGTTCTTTTACTTCTTGTTTTGCTTCAGTAGTATCTTTCTACCTGGGCAGTTGTTTTTTCTTCAGCCATTTGCTGATTATAAATTTGTATTCTACGACGTTACAAGAGTTAAACAATAATCGCAGAAGTTGTTATATGTAAATTTTTTATAGTCCCTTTTCGCTCTTGAATTCTTTGTAAAAAAGGAGTGCAAAAATACATCTTTTTTATTAGTTTACCAATCTTCTTATAGCACCATTCTTTGTAAGACCTTTTTTTACATGATTTTATACGTAAAACAGTGGTTTTATCGTTATCTTAGGGACAATAATATTAACCATTAAAAAGTATTAAGTATGAGCGTAAAAGCAAAATATCAAGAAGTTTTAAATCTTGGTGAACAATTGGGTATAAAAAACGGAGACGTTTCTGAAGAAAACGGTGTGCTAAAAATCAAAGGCGAAGCTGGAACCCCATATGAGAAAAATTTGCTTTGGGATAAAATAAAGCAGTTAGGTGGCGAAAGTCCTTCTGACCTTAAAGCTAATATTTCTGTTACAGATTCTTCTATCTATGCCAGACACACTGTTAAAAGTGGTGAATCTTTGAGTAAGATTGCAAAACAATACTACGGAGATCCAATGAAATACAAGCAGATTTTTTCTGCCAACACTGGGATATTAAGCAACCCAGATGTAATTCAGCCTGATCAGGTTTTAGTTATTCCAAATTTATAGGGAATAGCATATAATCAGTGAAATAAAAAAAAACCTGCCAGATTTAAATCTGGCAGGTTTTTTTATACTTTCTCAATATAGCGCTCGGCTATACTCAGTAGCCGTTCAAACTGTTCTTTGAGGCCCATGTCACTATTATCAAACTCTATAGCATCATCTGCTTTTCTCAACGGGGAAAACTCACGGTGCGAATCTATAAAGTCCCGTTTTTCAACATTTTCTAGTACGTCTTTATACAAGACTTCCTCTCCTCTATCTAACAACTCTTTATATCTGCGCGTAGCCCTTGCTTGAGGTGATGCTGTCATGAAAACTTTTAATTCTGCATCAGGAAAAACTACAGTACCAATATCTCTGCCGTCCATAACAATCCCTTTTTCCTTGCCCATATCTTTCTGCATCTCCACTAACTTAAAACGCACCTGTTCAATCTCGGCAATTCTACTAACGAATTTAGAAACTCGCATAGTACGTATTTCTTTCTCTACATTCTCATCGTTCAAGTACATTTCGGAAAAACCAAGTTCAGGATTAGGAACAAAGCGTAACTTTATTTTTGGTAACAGTTTTACCAAATCTTCTAAACGCTCTTCTCCGTCTGCAATAAAATTATTGCGCATTGCAAACAATGTTATTGCTCTATACATTGCACCAGTGTCTACATAAACGTAGCCCAGTTCTTTGGCCAATTGTTTAGCCAAGGTGCTTTTTCCTGTTGAAGAAAATCCATCTATTGCAATCGTAATCTTAGACATTAGAGTTTTTTTGCGTTCTTAACTTTTTGATTTGTAATAGCTAAATCTACCACTTCATGCATGTCTGTAACATAGTGAAATTTAAGACCCTTAAGATACTCTTTTTTAATCTCTAAAATATCTTTTTCGTTGTCTTTACAAAGAATCAATTCTTTAATTCTAGCCCGTTTAGCAGCAAGAATTTTCTCTTTGATTCCGCCAACAGGTAATACTTTACCTCTAAGCGTTATTTCGCCAGTCATAGCCAAACTCTTCTTCACTTTCTTCTGAGTAAACAGAGACACCAAAGAGGTTAGCATTGTAATACCTGCACTAGGCCCATCTTTTGGAGTAGCACCTTCAGGCACGTGAATATGCACATTATACTTATCAAATACTTCAGGATTTATTCCAAATCTATCTGCATTCGACTTAATGTATTCCATAGCAATCGTTGCCGACTCCTTCATTACCTTACCCAAGTTTCCAGTAATGTTTAAAGTGCCTTTCCCTTTTGACAATATAGATTCTATAAAAAGAATATCTCCTCCAACACTTGTCCACGCAAGACCGGTTACAACACCTGCTACATCATTATTTTCGTACTTATCTCGCTCTAACCTAGCTGTTCCTAAAACCTTTTCGATTACTTCGTTGGTAACTTTTATCTGGTACTCCTCTTCAAATGCAATATTCTTGGCCGCATAACGCACCATTTTTGCAATCTGCTTTTCTAAAGAACGTACGCCAGATTCACGAGTATAACCTTCAACTATTTTTTCTAATTGAGGTTTTGCTATTGTCAAGTGCTTAGAAGTAAGACCATGCTCTTTTAACTGTTTTGGAAGTAAATGCCTTTTGGCTATTTCAACCTTTTCTTCAATAGTATAACCTGTAACATTTATGATTTCCATACGATCACGAAGCGCCGGCTGAATGGTACCCAAGTTATTCGCCGTTGCTATGAACATCACTTTAGAAAGGTCGTAACCCATCTCTAAGAAGTTATCATAAAACTCACTGTTCTGTTCCGGATCTAAAACCTCTAGCATCGCAGAAGAAGGATCACCTTGACTGCTACTGGATAATTTATCTATTTCATCTAGAATAAAAACCGGATTTGATGTACCTGCCTTTTTAAGGCTCTGTACAATTCTACCTTAAGCATTGCTCCTATATAGGTTTTACGATGCCCACGTATTTCCGCTTCATCTCTTAACCCACCTAAAGATATTCTTACATATTCTCTCCCTAGAGCTTCTGCTACCGATTTACCCAAAGAGGTTTTACCAACTCCTGGAGGTCCGTATAAACACAAAATTGGGGACTTCATATCGTTTCTCAATTTGAGAACCGCTAGATATTCAATAATACGACGCTTCACATCTTCAAGACCGTAATGATCACGATCTAAAATTTTCTGTGCGCGCTTTAAATCAAACTTATCTTTTGAAAATTCGTTCCAAGGTAATTCTAGAAAAAGGTCTAAATAATTTCTTTGAATAGAATACTCAGCAACCTGAGGATTCATTCGCTGCATTTTAGCCAATTCTTTATCAAAATGCTCTTTTACCTTAGCATCCCACTTTTTCTTCTTAGCCTTCTTACGCATCTCAAAAATCTCATCATCATGAGAAACTCCACCCAATTCTTCCTGAATGGTTTTCATTTGTTGATGCAAGAAATACTCCCGCTGCTGTTGGTCCATGTCATTTCTGACCTTAGACTGTATGTCATTCTTCAACTCCAATTTTTGGAGTTCAAGATTCATGTGTTTTAATGTGGCAAGCGCTCTTTCTTGAAGGTTATTTATCTCCAACAGCTCTTGTTTTTCTTTTACCCCAAGGTTAAGATTAGACGAAACAAAGTTGATCAAGAACGAATTGCTCTGAATATTTTTTATCGCAAAAGAAGCCTCACTGGGTATATTAGGATTATCGCGGATGATTTTTAACGCTAAGTCTTTTATAGACTCAATGATTGCTAAAAACTCAGGTTCAGCCTGGTTTGGTCTTTCCTCATTGGTATCCCTAACCGTTGCAGTCATATAAGGTTCTTCTGTAAGCATTTCTGCTACTTCAAAACGTTTTTTACCCTGAAGGATAACCGTAGTATTTCCATCAGGCATTTTTAACACCCTTAAAATACGTGCAACCGTACCCAGAACATTTATATCGTTCACCGTTGGATTTTCAGTGTCCTTATCCTTTTGAGATACAACACCAATTACCTTAGAACCTTTGTTCGCATCTTTTATTAAATTGATGGATGAGTCTCTACCGGCCGTAATAGGAATTACAACTCCATAAACAAGACGGTATTACGTAAAGGCAGTATAGGAAGTGTCTCAGGCAAGGCCTCATTACTCATTTCTTCCTCATCTTCTGCGGTCAAAAGGGGTATCAGCTCAGCATCCTCATCAATGGCCTGTAGCGACATATTGTCAAAATTCGTGAATTTAGGATCTCCCATAGTATTATTTGCGGTCATTCTGTCATTTTAGTGACAGAACCCTTAGTTATCTATTAACATCATATTCATTAAAAGCGCTGTTATCATTACTATAAACAAGAATAGCGCCTTTTCTATCTGTGCATAATTGGCAATTCTTATGCCATACCATGCTACCTTCTATAAAATCTTCCTCTTACACTAAAATCTCATTAAAATAGACAAAGCCCTAAGAAAGGGCTTTGTCTATTTATAATTTAAATTCAAAATTACTTTTTCAAAAACCGTTTTGTATAGTTTTTTCCATTTATTAAAGTGATATGTAATTGATAAACTCCTTTTGTAAGTATAGAAACATCTAAAGACTGTGTATCATAACTATATGTGTTTTCAATATTCTTAGTACTAAGTACCTGTCTACCTTTCATATCAAAAATAATTATCTTAGAAATTATCTCCTTAGGCATTCCCATAATTTGTACATTATCCAACACTGGGTTGGGAGCCAAAAGAATATCGTCTCCATTTTCAGAATAAGTTATATAACTATCTGGTGTAATAGAACCTTTTAAAGACGTAGCATTCGAGGTTAAATCACAAGACATTACCTCTACTTCAGATAAGTGAAGTATTCCACTACCCGAAAGTTGAATGCGAACATACCTACCTTCTGTTACTAATTTTAAAGTTTCCATAAGATTGGCATTCCCTTCAAAATAATATTCAAAAATATTCTCATCCTGTTGTAAAGATTCTAATGAGGCTCCCACAGCAAAAGGTGTTTTTGAGATAAAAATATAGAAATTGTTCAAACGCGATTCAAAACCGTTGCTTCTATTGTATAAGCGTATTTCTTCAACCCCTCTTTCTTTTCCTAAGTCTAATTCCCACCAAGGTCTATTTTCATTAGTGGTATGCTGAAGGTCACCGGACCAGGAGATTCTCCTTGAATATTCCCATCGATTGCAGCAGATGCATACCCATTGCCATAGGTACTAGACTGAGTAGCTGTTCCATTTATCGCCACATTAGCCATCACACAACCCGAATCACTTAAAATATTAACCTTAATTTCAATAGTTTTTGATTGAAAACAACCGGCACCACTATTATGTGAGTACGTAACCGAATAACTACCAGGGCCTATTGAAGGGTCAAAAGTGCCGTCAGAACTAGAGCCTGACCAAGTTCCCCCGTCTATATTAGCAATTAATGTCTGCAATCCATCCGTACTAGCAAAAGGTCCTACATTCTCCAATACTATCTCCAGATTATCCTCACATTGAGACGAGTCCATTACACAACCCATTACCTCTACTTCCGACATATGTAAAATTCCAAAAGAGGAAAGTTGAATCCGCAAATACCTTCCTTCCGCGTCAAACCTCAAGTGCTCCTCAAGACCAGCTTCCCCACTAAAATAGTATTTGTAAATATTGTTATCCTGTTTTAATGACTCAAGCGAGATTCCTGTCTCAAAAGGTGTTTGGGAGACAAATACGTAAAAATTGTTTAACCGTTCCTCTAAGCCGTTCGCACGATTATAAATACGTAATTCTTCTATAGCACTACTGACTCCTAAATCAAGCTCCCCCATAGGGCTTATTCTCATTCAGGGTATGTTGAAGACTTCCGGACCAAGGAGAAGTTCCCTCTGTTTCTCCATCTATTGCAACTGAGGCAGTACCATTACCATATGTACTAGACTGTATCGCCGTACCATTAACTGCTATATTAGACAATACACAACCTCTACTTCCGAGTGTGTTCACCCTTATTTCCGCTGTTTCAGTTTGTATACATCCTTTCCCGTTATCATATGTATATGTTACCGAATAAATACCTTCTCCAACACTTGGATCAAAAGTTCCATCTGTGCCTATTCCTGACCAAGTACCACCTGCTGGCATTGCTTCTAGAATCTGTATCCCATCTGTATCAAGATATGGCCCTATTGCTATAATACTTGGAGGGTCAATACCCGTACAAGAACTATTAACCGTTATATCTCGGGTATATGACTGAACGCAACCACTCCCATTGTCGGAAGTATAAGTAACAGAATATGTCCCAGGGCCTTTACTCGGGTCAAATGTTCCATCGGTACTAGCTCCTGACCAGGTACCTCCCAGTGGAGTGGCTTCTAATATTTGAATTGAATCATTAGCTATGAATGGGCCAGAAGGACGTATATCCGGAGGAAGAACACCTTCACATTTAGAACTACCTAAAAAGCAGCCCTGCACTTCTACTTCCGCCAGATTTAGAATTCCACTACTCGATAATTGAATTCTAATATATCTACCATCTGTATTTAAAGGGATTGTTTCTATTAAACCAGCTTCTCCTTCAAAATAATACTCTACTATATTTCCGTTGCTCATTAAACTTTCTAATGTAGCTCTTGAAGAAAATGGTCGTCTAGACACAAAAATGTGAAAATTATTCAATCTAGATTCAAAACCATCTCCTCTATTATAAATTTTTAATTCATCTATTATATAATCTGAACCTAAGTCCAATTCCCACCACGCAGAATCTTCATTTGTTGTATGTTGTATATCAGCTACCCATGGGGAAGTACCTGTTGTAACTCCATCAATGGCAACATAAGCTTTTCCATTTCCATAGGTACTAGATTGTATTGCCGTTCCTCCCAATGCTACATTTGAAAAAGTACAGCCGCCATCTACAACGATATTTGCTCTAGCAGTGTAAGACCCGTCATCCGTCGTAACCGTTATTATAGCAGTACCAGTGGATATAGCAGAAACTTTACCTACTGAATCTACAGTTGCTACAGAAGGATTATTAGTTGACCAAACAATAAGCTTATTCTCAGCATTAGAAGGCACCACCGTTGCTACAAATTCGTGTGTTTCATCTAAATCTAGCTCAACGGCTTCTTCTGATAAAACAACTCCTGAAGTTAAAACAATAGGCATCCCGACCAATATAGACTCTGCTATTGATGGTACTCCATCAGCAGCTATTGCAAATAACATATAATAACCAGGAGGCAATATATTTCTATCTGGAATATTCAGGCTATAATTTCCATTACCACTAAAACTAACAGGTATTCTTCTCTGCTCATTATTTGTACTGTGAGTAGAAGAAGACATTCTTATTAAACTAAACTCCGATATTCCATCACTTCCCGAAACTTCAATGACACTATTATAATTTGCAGATTCTGGGGCATTTATAGTAGGCCTATCTGCCAAATTACCATTTGCATCAAATAAATATGGTGGACTGAAAATTTCTGCATCTAAATGATTTGAGCAGCTATTACACAAACCTCCTCCCCCAACAAAAACTCTACCATCTGCCTGCAAAATTGATACACTATGATAGGTCCGTGGTACATGCATACCCGCTAAGGTTCGCCAGCTATTCGTTTCCGGACTATAAACTTCCGCATCTAATCTTGCGCCGTCATCTGTAAACACCCGAGCCGTACTAAGACCTCCTGTAACCAAAACTTCTCCATTTGGCAACACTACACTATTTTGCATTGTTCTACTAAAGGAAAGGTTATTTACCGTAGGTATAACTGTAACATTGTTTTCGTTATTAATATCAATAACAAAAGAGTTATCCTTTGCAGCATCACCACTTGCATATGACGTAGCCCCACCTGTCTTTAATAACTTACCAACATCAAACATGACCGTATTTCCTTTCATAGAATACGTATCACTCAACCTTTTTCCCGCATCTGTAAAAGACCCATCTCCATTTACATCTATCCAATGCATTTCCTCACCAGGGCCGGCGTGAAAAACTTTACCATTAGGTGCCGCCCATAGCCAAGCATGATTATCTGCCCTATAAACCCCTTCTTTCTCAAAAGCAAGGTCATTTGAATTAAATAGAATATCACTCTTTAAACCATAAGGTAAAATTTTCCACCCCCTTTCTTGCCTCCATATTTCCGCTATTTTCTCCCCGTTCGGAGCTAATCCGCCACTCCAGGACCCTCCTATTACCATAGCAGAACCATCTGACAAAGTAACAGAGCTATGATATCCTCTTCCAATATTCATGTTATCCATTGGCATCCATGTGTCCGTAGTAAAGTCGTATAGAGTCGCCTTTGGATTTGAAGAACCTCCAGTAACTAATATTTGTCCATTTCCTAAATTACTAACCCAGGACAAAACATGTCATGATTAGTGGTGGTTACCATCTCCCCCATTGGCGTACCACTCACACCTAAAAAAGGATCAAATATTTCAGTATATGTAAAGCCATCAGCACCTCCAAAATAATCTTTATACTTTGAGGACCATGTTACTAATCTTCCATCTGGAAGGTTAGCAACTGCTACAGGAACAATTCCAAAAGGTATAGGGTCACTCCACTTACCTACTTCATTTAAAGGTCTTTTTACAGTGACTACTACATTAAATGTAAAACCTCCATCATTCGTAGCAGCCGTTACTTGGGCCATACCTGCATTTAATGCAGTGACCGTTCCCAAAGAATCCACGGTAACGATGGACGGGGAATCCGTGGACCAGCTTACCCCCTTGTCATCAGCATCAGAGGGAAGTATATTTGCTACAAGAACCGCATCAGAACCTTCCACTATTTCCAGACTGTCCGGAACAATTTCGATGCCCGTTACCCGTATAGGCGCTCTATGGACTTCTATAAAAGAACTCGAAGTGAATCCCCCCTCATCCGTCGTTGCCGTGACCAAAGCCGTTCCCGGAATAAGCGCAGTGACCCTCCCCAAGGAATCCACGGTAGCGATGGACGGGGAATCCGTGGACCAGCTTACCCCCTTGTCATCAGCATCAGAGGGAAGTATATTTGCTACAAGAACCGCATCAGAACCTTCCACTATTTCCAGACTGTCCGGAACAATTTCGATGCCCGTTACCCGTATAGGCGCTCTATGGACTTCTATAAAAGAACTCGAAGTGAATCCCCCGTCATCCGTCGTTGCCGTGACCAAAGCCGTTCCCGGAATAAGCGCAGTGACCCTCCCCAAGGAATCCACGGTAGCGATGGACGGGGAATCCGTGGACCAGCTTACCCCCTTGTCATCAGCATCAGAGGGAAGTATATTTGCTACAAGAACCACATCAGAACCTTCCACTATTTCCAGACTGTCCGGAACAATTTCGATGCCCGTTACCCGTATAGGCGCTCTATGGACTTCTATAAAAGAGCTCGAAGTGAATGCCCCGTCATCCGTCGTTGCCGTGACCAAAGCCGTTCCCGGAATAAGCGCAATGACCCTCCCCAAGGAATCCACGGTAACGATGGACGGGGAATCCGTGGACCAGCTTACCCCCTTGTCATCAGCATCAGAGGGAAGTATATTTGCTACAAGAACCGCATCAGAACCTTCCACTATTTCCAGACTGTCCGGAACAATTTCGATGCCCGTTACCCGTATAGGCGCTCTATGGACTTCTATAAAAGAGCTCGAAGTGAATGCCCCCTCATCCGTCGTTGCCGTGACCAAAGCCGTTCCCGGAATAAGCGCAGTGACCCTCCCCAAGGAATCCACGGTAGCGATGGACGGGGAATCCGTGGACCAGCTTACCCCCTTATCATCAGCATCAGAGGGAAGTATATTTGCTACAAGAACCACATCAGAACCTTCCACTATTTCCAGACTGTCCAGAACAATTTCGATGCCCGTTACCCGTATAGGCGCTCTATGGACTTCTATAAAAGAACTCGAAGTGAATCCCCCGTCATCCGTCGTTGCCGTGACCAAAGCCGTTCCCGGAATAAGCGCAGTGACCCTCCCCAAGGAATCCACGGTAACGATGGACGGGGAATCCGTGGACCAGCTTACCCCCTTGTCATCAGCATCAGAGGGAAGTATATTTGCTACAAGAACCGCATCAGAACCTTCCACTATTTCCAGACTGTCCGGAACAATTTCGATGCCCGTTACCCGTATAGGCGCTCTATGGACTTCTATAAAAGAACTCGAAGTGAATCCCCCCTCATCCGTCGTTGCCGTGACCAAAGCCGTTCCCGGAATAAGCGCAGTGACCCTCCCCAAGGAATCCACGGTAACGATGGACGGGGAATCCGTGGACCAGCTTATCCCCTTGTCATCAGCATCAGAGGGAAGTATATTCGCTACAAGAACCGCATCAGAACCTTCCATTATTTCCAGACTGTCCGGAACAATTTCGATGCCCGTTACCCGTATAGGCGCTCTATGGACTTCTATAAAAGAACTCGAAGTGAATCCCCCCTCATCCGTCGTTGCCGTGACCAAAGCCGTTCCCGGAATAAGCGCAGTGACCCTCCCCAAGGAATCCACGGTAACGATGGACGGGGAATCCGTGGACCAGCTTATCCCCTTGTCATCAGCATCAGAGGGAAGTATATTCGCTACAAGAACCGCATCAGAACCTTCCATTATTTCCAGACTGTCCGGAACAATTTCGATGCCAGTAACGAATGTTTGACTCTGGACGCTAATAGTTAAATTTATAAGTACGAGAAAAATGTAAAATTTATTTGACAAAGAAAAATACGCTCTATTAATCATCTTATTTTTGGCTGGTTCGTGCCGGTTTGAAATTGGTAAAACAAAATACATTTACTATTGCTCTTTCACTTTTCTGTTTAGAAAAAGCTACGACTAAAAGGATTTTTTTTGAATAAAATCTTTATAGCAAGGTCATAAAAAGTTAAAAACCAAGATTAAAGGGGGAAGTATGACGAAATTAAGCTATGTCTACAGAAGCTATTTGAGTTATCGTTTAAAGGACTTTTAAAATCGATTAAAAGCCTTTCTCATTTATTTTTTCACCCCAACTGTAACAATCCATATCTTACGTCATCTATAAAGAAACCATTCACTTTTTGAGCCAAGAAAGAGAACATATTGATACATTATTACAATTGTGTCTAAACGGAAAGCAAAGTGCCCAGCTAGAAGTTTACAATCGCTATTACAAGGCCATGTACAACACAGCCGTGCGAATTGTAAAACAAAGCGATGAAGCCGAAGACATTATGCAAGAATCGTTTCTGAACGCGTTCACGAAACTGCATACATTTAAAGGCGAGGTTACATTTGGCTCTTGGTTAAAGCGTATTGTAATAAACAACAGTATCTATCATTACAGAAAGCAGCAGAAAAAAACGAAGTTGCTTTAGAAGATGTGTTGTACAAGGTCGAAGATAACGATATAGGCGTTACCGACTCTCATGCGTTTACAGAACCGAAGGCTCAAAAAGTGATGGAGACCATGAAGCAATTGAAAGACAACTATAGAGTTTCTTTGACCTTACATCTTATTGAAGGTTATGATTATGCAGAAATATGCCAGATTATGAATATTAGTTATTCAAATTGTAGAACTACTATTTCTAGGGCCAAGGAAAGCCTAAGGAATAAAATGATGGAAGCTTAAGATGAAAAAAGACGATATAGATAACCTGTTAAAAAAGCTAGAAGGTTCTTTTGATCTAGAGGCTCCCGCCCAAGGTCATGAACAACGATTTTTAGAAAAGCTAAATGCCCAACAAGGCATCAAGTTCTTACAGACTAAAAACAAAACATGGTGGAAACCCTTAAGCATAGCAGCTTCGATTGCGATTGTCTGCGCCATTACTTTTGGTGTTTATCAATCAAAGCCATCTTTAGAACAGCAGGTTGCAGAAATTTCACCCGAGGTATCACGCACCGAGTTTTATTTTGCTAGCCTAATTGAAGAACAGGTAAACGAACTTAAAAACGAAAGTACACCCGAAACCAAAAAGATTATTGATGACACTATGGTACAGCTTAAAAAGCTAGAAACTAACTATACAAAGTTAGAACAAGACCTTATTAACGGCGGTAACAGCAAGCTTCTTTTAAGCGCTATGATAACAAATTTTCAAACCCGTATTGACCTCTTACAAGAGGTTCTCAATACTATTGAATCTATAAAAAACTTAAAAAATTACGATAATGCAGAAACAACTATATAACCCCATTGCTATACTTTTATTCATGCTTCCCATTTTCCTTTTAGCAAATAATGGAGAGCTAAAAGGCAAGTACAAAAAAGAAAAGACCATAAAAAAAGAATTTCAGGTAAATAGCGATGCTCTTTTGGAAGTTAGCAATAGTTACGGTAACCTGAATATTATTTCTTGGAACGAAAACCGTATTCTTATTGAGGTTCACATTACGACCAATAGCAACAATGAAGAAAAGGCTCAAGAGAAACTAGACCAGATTTCTGTAGATTTTGAATCTAGTAAAAGTGCCGTATCCGCAAGAACTATTTTTAACGAAAGTAAAAGCAGATGGGGCTGAATTGGGGTAACAGCAACAATGTGAACATGCAAATTAATTACACCATTAAACTTCCTATTAAGAGCAATATTGATTTAGATAATGACTATGGCAGTATAAGTATTGATCGTGTAGACGGACATGCAAAAATAAGCTGTGATTATGGTAGGTTGGATATTGGAGAGCTTCGAGGGCGTAACAATCAGTTAAATTTTGATTACACCTCAAAATCCACAATTTCATATATTAATAGTGGTAGAATTTCAGCAGATTACTCGGGCTTTAATGTAGAAAAAGCAGGCGATTTAGTCATTAGCGCAGACTATACCAACAGTTCCGTAGAACAGATGGACAACCTACAATACTCTAGTGATTACGGAAAAATAGAGATTGGAGAAGTCAATAATATAGAAGGTAATGGCGATTATATAAATGTGCAGTTGGGAACGGTTCATGGTAATATAGATATTGTTGCCGATTACGGCTCCCTGAAAATTGATAAAATGGGCAGCGACGCAGGAAATATAAATCTCAACACAGATTATACAGGTGTTAAAATTGGGTATTCCCCAGACTATCATTTCAATTTTGAAATTAAAACTTCTTACTCTGGAGTAAGTGGTAAGGACGATTTTGAAATTAATATTAGTGAAGAAAAAAACACAAGCAAGTATTATAAAGGCTTTTATGGTTCTGACAATAGCGGCAATTCCGTCTCAATCTCCAGTGACTATGGCGGCGTATCATTTTATAAAAATTAAATCATCATCAAAATCAAATTAAAACAAACAGTCATGAAAAATTGGATCGTATTAGGTTTAGCATTAGTAAGTGCATCTTGTTCTGCACAATGGGGCAAAGGAATAAGAGGTAATGGAAATACAGTTAGCATAGAACGTAGCGTAGGAGATTATGAGTCTATTGCCATATCTGGATCTTTTGACATAGATCTAGTAAGCGGTAGCGAAGGAGCGCTAATTGTTAAAGGCGAAGAAAACTTATTGGAGTACATTGTTACTGAAGTAGAGAATGGGAAATTAGTTATTAGAGTAAAGAAAGGTGTAAACCTTAAACCATCTATACACAAAGGTGGGATTCATGTACAAATACCCGTAGAAAGCATAGATGCCCTTAGCCTATCTGGTTCGGGAGATATTGTAGGGCATACGACACTAAAAACAGCTGATTTTAAAACTTCGATGTCCGGTTCTGGAGATATTACTTTAGATGTGGATACCGAAACTTTATCCGCTAGCATGTCCGGTTCGGGAGATATGAACGTCAGGGGTAATACTCGTGATTTTAAAGCAACTATTTCTGGTTCAGGAGATATTAAGGCGTTTGATTTAAATGCCGATAATGTGGAAGCTACGGTTTCTGGTTCTGCAGACATCAAAGTTACGGCCAACGAAAAATTGAAAGCACGGGTTTCTGGTTCGGGTGACATTAATTATCGCGGCAACCCTAAAAAAGTAGATACAAAAACATCTGGTTCAGGAGATATCTCTAGAGAATAATACATCAAAAAGCGAATATTATAGTCATCAAATCAAGCCTCTTCTAAAGGGGCTTTTTTATTTACCCTTGTCAAAAGAATCATTCCAATTAAAAAAAACAGTCCTAAAAAGATAATAGAATATCTAATGCTCCCTGTTATCTGTGCTATGTAACCGTAACTAAGCATTCCTATAACAATTCCTATTTTTTCCGAGACATCATAAAAACTAAAATAAGAAGTAGTATCTACTGCGTCTTCTGGTAAAAGTTTGGAATAAGTAGATCTTGAAAGAGATTGTATACCTCCCATTACAAGGCCTACTGCCGCAGCAGTAATGTAAAATTCCATTGGAGTTGTAATCGTGTAAGCGAAAATGCAGATAAAAATCCAAATTAGATTTAAAACGATTAAAGTATTGATGTTCCCAAAATGTGCCGAACAGCGAGATGTTATAAAAGCGCCTAAAATTGCCACAATCTGAATTAGCAAAATACTCACGATAAGCCCCGTAGTTGAATCCGTAGTACCCCAATCAAGTTCTTCTATTCCAAAATAGGTAGCAATTAGCATAATAGTCTGTACAGCCATGCTGTACACAAAAAACGCCCCAAGATATCTCTTTAATGGTACATTGGTTTTGATTTTCTCCCAAATAAGTTTCAATTCTTTAAAACCGTTAAACAGAATATCTTTTGTAAAAGCCTCCTTTTTATTTCCTTTTGGCAGGTGATAATAGCTATACTGACTAAAAACTATCCACCATATACCTGTTAACACAAATGAAAGTCGGGTTGGTGTGGATTCATCTTCAAAACCAAATGAATCAAACTTTAAAATCATGGCTAAACAGATAATCAAAAGCACCACACTACCAATATAACCCAAAGAGTAGCCTTTAGCACTAATGGCATCTTGCTGCTCCGGAAAAGCTATATCTGGCAGATAAGAATTATAGAATACAAGGCTGGACCAGAAACCTATCAATGCTGTAAAATAACACAGCAACCCAAACCAAAGGTAATCCATACTAAACCAATACAACCCTATACAAGAGATGGCTCCCAAGTAACAAAAGAATTTCATGAAGATTTTCTTGTTGCCCACGTAATCTGCTATTCCACTTAAAAACGGGCTCAGAAAAGAGACCACCAAAAATGCGGCTGCCGTAACATAACTGATTAAAGTATCATTATTAAAATCGGTACCCAAGAAGTGAACCGTATCGTCTAGAACTCTGCCGTCCTCATCTTTAACCAAGGTAAGCGCACCATAAAAAATAGGAAATATGGCTGACGAGATTACGAGGTTGTAAACTGAATTGGCCCAATCATAGAATGCCCATGCATTCAGAAGTTTTTTACTTCCTTTTGGAAGGTTCGTTTTTGGCATAATGGTATAAAAAAACCGTTCTTTTACAGAACGGTTTTAAATATACAATAAATGTTAAGATTTACTCAAAAGAGGTTACTCCAAACTTTTTAGCTTCTGCTCTAGCTGCCGGCGCCCATTCAGTAAGATTTTTATTCTTGTATCATTAGAAGGGTGAGTACTCATGAATTCTGCTGGAGCATTACCCCCACTGTTAGCTTTCATTCGTTTCCACAATTCTGCTGCTTCCGTTGGATCATAACCAGCTATTGCCATAATCTGCAAACCTATACGATCTGCCTCTGTTTCATGGCTTCTACTAAAAGGTAGCATTACCCCTACTTGCGAACCAACAGCATAAGCTTGGTTGAAAATAGCTAATTTCTGAGAATCTTGAATTGCTACATTACCGGCCACAGCACCCAATTGCTGCAGTGTACCAGCACTCATACGTTGCGCTCCATGATCAGCCAGAGCATGTGCCACTTCGTGACCCATAACTACGGCTACACCTCTCTCACCTGCACAAATAGGTAGAATACCTGTGTAAAAGACAATTTTCCCGCCTGGCATACACCATGCATTCACAGTTTTGTCATCTACTAGGTTGTATTCCCATTTATAATCTTTTAGATATCCGGCATAACCATTAGCGGTCAACCATTTTTCTGCGGCAGAAGATATACGTTGCCCTACCTTAGTTATCATTCTTGCATCTGCAGAATTCTCAATGACCTTATTCTCTGTTAAGAATTGGTCATACTGGGCAAATGCAGTCGGAAAAACTTGACTGTTCGGATAAAAATTCAATACTTTTTTTCCTGTAAACGGATTCGTTTTACATGAAGCGACCCCTAAGAAAAGGGCTAAAACTAAAATTATTTTTCTCATTATGGTTGTGTTTATACCTGCAAATTACAAAAAAACTTACTCTTCAGTAATACGTAATTGGGTAAAGTCTTTGCTCACATAAATCGTACCATCTCCATCAGGCATAACATCCTTAATGGTTGTTTTTTCATTATCTATCTCAACTTTCCCTATTTTGAATGGAAGTCCGTGCAATTTAATTTTGAACGTTTCGTAGGTAGTAATAAAAGCACCATCCTTAAACTGTTGAATAGTCATTTCTTTTTCTTTACCTAAAAGCTTAAAGTTCCGTAAACTAAATTTACCGTTCTCATAAGCATAACCATCTTCCGCATCTTCATAAACGGTAGAGTTCTCTGTTCCTTCAGTAAAGTAAACATCTAGAATCAATTCTTTGATTTCAAGTTCACCCACATACTGCTGAACAGGATATTTTGGAATAATGGCACCGGCCTTTATAAACAAAGGAACCTTATCAATATCGGCAACGACCCATTTCTCTTTTCCACCCTCTACAACCTCATCAGTCCAATAATTATACCAATCACCTCTAGGAATGTACATTCTACGTCCTTTAGCATTTGGTTCTTGAATTGGGCAAACTAAAATTTGTTCTCCAAAAATGAACTCATCAGTTCTAAAATGCGTTTGCGTATCTTCTTGATCATAACAAACAATAGGCAATAACATTGGTGTCCCTTCTTTAGAGTATCTCCAGAACATGGTATATAGATAAGGCAATAACTCGTAACGCAATTCTATAAACTTTCTAACAATGTCCGTGATTTCTGTTCCAAAAGACCATGGCTCTTGATCTCCGTGATCTCCACTGGAATGTACTCTACAAAAAGGATGAAAAATACCTAACTGGATCCATCTTGCAAAAAGCTCGCCATTAGGCTGCTCGGCAAAACCTCCAATATCAGAACCTACAAAAGAATAACCGCTCATACACATACGCTGCATTTGAACATTGGCAATCCATAAATGTTCCCAAGTGGCAACATTATCACCGGTCCAAGTTGAAGCAAAACGCTGCGTACCCGAATAGGCAGCTCTTGTTATTACTAAAGGTCTCTTAGGGTAAACATATCTTTTTACACCTTCATAAGTAGCCCTTACCATTTGCATTCCATAAATGTTATGTGCTTTTCTATGGCTACTAGGGTGACCATCATAATCATGGCGTGTATCTAAGGGTGCAGTTTTAGTAGGCACCTCCATAACTGCTGGTTCGTTCATGTCGTTCCAAACGGCATGTACACCAATCTCTGCCATGAATTCTTTATAAAGCTCTGCCCACCACTCACGTACGGCTGGATTAGTGAAATCTGGGAAATTACATTCCACAAGGCCATACTTTTCCTTTCATTCTTGGACCATCTGCACGTTTACAGAAATAATCATTTTCTACGGCTTCCTGATATATCCAATAATCTTTATCTACTTTAATACCCGGATCGATCATGACTACGGTCTTAAATCCGTCTTCATACAATTCATCGATCATACGTTTAGGTTCGGGAAATTTCTTTTTATCCCAGGTAAAACACCTAAAACCATCCATGTAATCAATATCTAAATAAAGGGCATCACATGGTATCTTAAGGTCTCTAAACTTTTTAGCTATTTCTTTTACATTACTCTCCGGGAAATAACTCCATTTTGACTGGTGATACCCTAAAGCCCACAAAGGTGGTAACTCTGGCGCTCCTGTCAAATTGGTATATGCCCGTACTACTTTATGCATTTCCGGACCGTAAAAGAAGTAATAGTTCATCTCTCCGCCATCTCCCCAAAAACTTGTAGTGGAACGACGTTCGTGTGCAAAATCAAAATGAGTTCTGAAACTATTGTCAAAGAAAACACCATAAGCTTGTCCACTGTGCAAACCTATATAGAAAGGTATTGCCTTATAAAGAGGGTCTTGATCTTTAGCGTAAGCGTATTGATCCATTACCCAGTTATTTACTCTTTTCCCTTTAAGGTTACTATGAGTAGCTTTATCTCCCATACCATAGAAACTCTCGGTATGTTGGGTGATTTTACTCATTTTTACGGTATTACCACCGTGCTCATAGTTCTCTTCCCAATGAAAACCTAGTTCGTCTTCATTGATGATATTACCGTTTAAATCGGATATTTGAGTACGTAATGTTTTCTTATCTATGAGTACCTGTAGTTTAGAGGTCTCAATTATGTATTCGGTTTTAGTTTCTAAACAGTCTAAGTGACTGTAACCCCTACTTGCGTTGGGGTCAATAGCATAGGAAAAATCCGGCTGAAACGCATGATCAGTTCCATATCGGAACCGTATGGTTCTATCTTGAATTACCGTGATTTCTAAAACTACTCCGTTTTCAGTTGTGAAATAGAATTTATCTTTATCCTTTACAAAGTTAACAATCTCATTGGGGTAAAGATTTCCTTTATATTCTAACTCGGTATTGGTTATCATAGGTTCAGTGTTTGAAAACTAACAAAAAAAACAAATTTAAGCCTTAAAAACGAAATGCATGCATAACAATTAGCAACTATTATGAATATAGCAAGGCAGTCCTATTGAAAAATAACAATACTTAAAGGTGGGATAGTCATTTCTATGGATTGCTCACGACCATGCCACGGCTTTTCTTTAATACCAGAAATTTTAGGATCAGTACCAGCTCCGCCGTATTTTTTATCATCACTGTTTAAAATGACTTTTAGTTTACCAGAATTTTTTGGTATACCTACTCTATAATTTTCTCTAGGAACCGGAGTAAAATTACAGGCAACAAATATATCATCTTCTGCATTATTACCTTTTCTTATATAAGTTAGAACGGAGTTCTCATGATCCCCGTAATCTATCCACTGGAAACCGTCAGGACTAAATTGCTTTTGGTATAAAGCTGGGAATTTTTTATAAATACTGTTCAAATCTCTAATAAGCTCCTGCACGCCGCTATGTACGGCATACTCCGTAAGATGCCATTCTAAACTTTTCTGAAAATTCCATTCGCTGGTCTGGCCAAATTCGCCTCCCATAAAAATAAGATTTGTTGGGGTGCGTAAACATGTAACCGAACATTAAACGCAGGTTAGCAAAACGCTGCCACTCATCATAAGGCATGCGGTACACTAATGATTGTTTCCCATATACCACTTCATCATGGGAAAACGGCAACATATAATTTTCTGTAAAGGCGTAAGTTGCACTAAATGTAAGATCGTTTTGGTGATGCTTTCTATAGATTGCTTCTTTTTTGAAGTATTCTAAAGTATCGTGCATCCAGCCCATCATCCACTTCATTCCAAAACCTAAACCTCCATACATAACGGGTTTTGAAACACCGGAAAATGCTGTAGATTCTTCTGCAATAGTCTGCACATCTGGAAAACTTCCGTAAACCGCCTCATTGAACTCACGAATGAAAGATAAGGCTTCAAGGTTTTCGTTATTACCATACATATTGGCTTCCCACTCTCCTTCTTCTCTAGAATAATCTAAATAAAGCATGGAAGCTACCGCATCTACCCGTAAGGCATCTGCATGGTACTGATCTAACCAAAAAAT
Organism: Zobellia laminariae; assembly: GCF_030553095.1. Taxonomy (GTDB): domain Bacteria; phylum Bacteroidota; class Bacteroidia; order Flavobacteriales; family Flavobacteriaceae; genus Zobellia; species Zobellia laminariae. Next base: position 454,473 of record NZ_CP130738.1, read on the forward strand.
GGCATTACTTATTAAAAAAGCGCGAACTTCGTTTCTTCCGTAGTTAAAAATTAAACTCTTCCAATCTGGGTGATACCCTCTTCTTCTATCCGGATGCTCATAAAGATGCGACCCATCAAAAAAGCCAAGACCATGTGCATCTTCAGGAAAATGTGAAGGCACCCAATCCAAAATAACTCCTATTTCTGCTTGGTGTAATGCATCTACCAATAGTTTAAAACCTTCTGGATCACCAAATCTAGAGGTTGGTGCAAAGTAACCTGTAAGTTGGTAACCCCATGAAGGATCATAAGGATACTCCATAATTGGCATGAACTCTATATGAGTAAAGCCCATATCTTTTACATAAGCTACCAAATCTATGGCCAATTGCTCGTAGGTCAGAAAGTTTCCGTCCTTATCACGTTTCCAAGAACCTAAATGAACTTCGTAAACAGAAAAAGGTGCGTCAAGAGCATTTTTCTCTTTTCGCGTTTCCATCCACTTTTTATCTTTCCATTCATAATCTGCCTCCCAAACAATAGATGCTGTTTTTGGAGGATGTTCACAGTATCTTGCAAACGGATCAGCCTTTTCAGTTACCGCACCGTGGTTGTTAGAATATATTTTATACTTATAAATTTCACCCACTCCAACTTCAGGAATAAAGCCTTCCCATATACCACTGCCATCCCATCTTACATTTAGCATGTGCACATTATCGTCCCAATCGTTAAAATTACCTATAACGGAGACTGCGCGAGCAGATGGTGCCCATACAGCAAAATAAGTACCCTTTACCCCATTCAATTCCATTGGGTGGGAACCTAGTTTCTCATATAATCTAAAATGTTTTCCTGATTTAAAAAGATCTATATCAAAATCGGAGAAAAGACTAAAAACAGTTACTTGTGGCATAGTGTTCGATTAGTTAGGTAATACTGACAAATCTAAGGAACTTTACAAAAAAGCTTACATATTTGTTAATTAACTTTGGGTCAGCATATCAATGTTACAAATAAAAGATACGAATTATCCGAAAATGGAACGCTTTTTGAAAAAAGAATCTTAAATATGTTTTAAATTGAAAATATAAACTCAATATTATGAAAAAATCACTTCTCTTACTCGGTACATTTTTTACTCTATTCTTTATTTCATGCGAAGGTCCAACTGGCCCTGCCGGGTTTAATGGACGTGATGGGGCAGATGGGGCGGAGTTTGAAGCTGCCGCTTTCGAAATTGAAATTGATTTATCACTAAGTCCAAATCTAAACAGGTACGAGTTTTTATTTGAACCTTATCCTTCTGATATCAATCTTCGTTCTGGTGATGCAATATTAATGTACAGATTAGAAGAAGTAAACGAGGGCTTGGATGTATGGCGCCAGCTACCTCAACCATTTTTCAGTGAAGAAGGTTTGTTTTATTACAACTTCGATTTTACTCAAGGTGATTATAGCATTTTCGTAGAACCTGAATTCGATGCCGGGCTTGTTCAATCTGATTTTGTACAGAATCAAATTTTTAGAATTATTATCGTTCCAACAGACTTTGATGCGACCGCCAAAGTAGATAAAAGCAACATTTCTGCCGTCATGAGCAGTATAGGTGTTTCTGAAGATGATGTTATTAAAACATCATTTAAATAGTACTATTTCTTCATAAAAATTTAATAAACACCCCGCCCCTAATGGAGCGGGGTGTTTATTTTTTAGGCTGAATCAAAACCGTTTCTTAAAACTATCGTAAATACCCTTAAATTTGAAAGGATAGAATTTCTTCTACGTCTAATTGAGAACTGATAAAAAATTAAAAAGCTATGTACAAAAATATATTAATTGCTATTGCTTTCGCTCTTGTAGGCTGCCAAGGAAATTCTCAGAAAAAGGAAACGGCACAGGAAATAACGGAGAAAAAGGAAACCAATTTTAGTGTTGTTAAAACTGATGCCGAATGGCAAAAAGAACTTACGGACGCCGAGTTTTACGTACTTCGTAAGGCTGCTACGGAAAACCCTTTTACGTCTGATATATTAGAAAATAAAAAAGAAGGCACTTACGTCTGTGCCGCTTGTGGTACTGAACTTTTTAAAAGCAGCACCAAGTTTGACTCCGGTACAGGATGGCCAAGTTTTTATGAAGAAATAAAAGGAAATGTTGGGTACGATGTAGACTATAAAATAGGTTATAAAAGAACGGAAGAGCACTGTGCCACTTGTGGAGGACACTTAGGCCATGTTTTTGAAGATGGTCCGGAACCAACTGGTTTAAGACATTGTATTAACGGTGTAGCATTAGATTTTGTACCTGCGGAATAGTGTAAATGCTTTGATAATTCAATAGTTTTATATTGAAAATTACCTTTAAGCATGGACTATTCTGATAATTTTATAAAGAGTGCACTTTTTGAATTTAAGCGATATAAATCAATAGGTGACAATACCTTTCTACAATTAAATGAAGAAGATATTCACTGGAAACTGAACAAAAGTGATAATTCTATTGCATTAATTGTAAAACACCTGTCCGGTAATATGCTTAGCCGATGGACAAATTTCCTTACAGAAGACGGAGAGAAACCATGGCGCAACCGGGAAGATGAATTCACTAACCCGTACGAGACTAAAATAGAAATGCTGGCCGGCTGGGAAGCAGGCTGGCGCTGCCTTTTTGAAGCTTTAAACTCTGTTACATTAAATAATTTTGACACAACAATCAAAATAAGAAATGAGAGTCACACAATTGTAGAGGCAGTTCATAGGCAACTAGCTCATTACAGCAGTCACATAGGTCAGATTGTACTTTTAGGTAAGATGATAAAAGCTGAAAATTGGACCGCTCTTTCTATACCAAAAGGCACCTCAGAAGACTTCAACAAGAACATGTTTAAGAAGTAAGGTGTTACACATACCACAAAATGTTAGTTTAACACACTACCAAACAAGTTCTTTTTAATACTAGACTTCAATTTTCGTATTAATCTTTCCGTTTGGTTTTGTACTTTTGCACCTGCTTAGCTAAGGCGGGCTTTTAAATATACAACAGCAAAAAAATAAAAAATATGAGCAATTTCGATGTTATTGTTTTGGGTAGCGGACCCGGAGGATATGTTACCGCTATTAGAGCCTCACAATTAGGCTTTAAAACGGCCATTATCGAGAAAGAAAATCTAGGTGGTGTTTGTTTGAATTGGGGTTGTATACCTACAAAAGCATTATTGAAATCGGCTCAGGTTTTTAATTATCTACAACATGCAGAAGATTATGGTCTTTCTGCTGAAAATGTGGATAAAGATTTTGATGCCGTAGTAAAAAGAAGCCGTAGCGTTGCCGACGGTATGAGCAAAGGTGTTCAGTTCTTGATGAAGAAAAACAAGATTGAAGTTATCAAAGGTTATGGTACCTTAAAGGCTGGCAAGAAAGTTTCTGTTAAAGATGCTGATGGCAAAGAAACTGAATACAGTGCAGAACACATTATTATTGCTACTGGAGCTCGCAGCCGCGAATTACCTAGTTTACCACAAGATGGTAAAAAAATTATTGGATATCGCGAGGCTATGACCTTAAAAGAGCAACCAAAATCTATGGTTGTTGTAGGTAGTGGCGCCATAGGTATTGAATTTGCCTATTTCTATAATGCTATGGGTACAGAGGTAACCGTAGTAGAATATTTACCTAGCATTGTTCCGGTTGAAGACGAGGATATCTCAAAACAATTAGAACGTAGTTTAAAGAAAGCTGGCATAAAAATTAAGACTTCTGCAGAAGTTACTTCTGTTGACACTTCTGGTAAAGGCATAAAAGCAACTGTAAAAACTGCTAAAGGCGAAGAAGTTATAGAGGCAGATATTGTTCTTTCTGCCGTTGGTATCAAAACCAATATTGAAAACATAGGTCTTGAAAATGTTGGTATTTCTACCGATAGAGATAAAATATTAGTAAACAATTACTACCAGACAAACATACCAGGTTATTACGCTATTGGGGATGTAACTCCAGGTCAGGCACTAGCACACGTAGCTTCTGCTGAAGGTATTCTTTGTGTTGAAAAAATAGCTGACATGCATGTTGAGCCGTTAGATTACGGTAACATTTATGGATGTACATATTGTACTCCTGAGATTGCATCAGTAGGTCTTACCGAAAAACAAGCAAGAGAAAAAGGATTGGATATTAAAGTTGGTAAATTTCCTTTCTCTGCCAGTGGTAAAGCAAAAGCAGCTGGTACTCCAGACGGTTTTGTAAAAGTTATTTTTGATGCTAAATATGGTGAGTGGTTAGGGTGCCACATGATTGGCGCAGGTGTAACTGATATGATTGCTGAAGCTGTTGTTGCCAGAAAGCTAGAAACTACAGGTCATGAAATCTTAAAAGCTGTTCACCCTCACCCAACAATGAGTGAAGCGGTTATGGAAGCTGTTGCAGCTGCTTATGACGAAGTAATACACTTGTAATATTTCATAATAAATTATAAATGGGCCTATAGGATTGTTCTTAAAACATATCTCATAGGCCCATTTATCTCTTAACGAATACATTAAAATCCATTTCGTATGCTAAGTTTTTTTCGGATTATAGCTATTTTAGAAGGTATCTCTTATTTGGCCCTATTTGCCATTACAATGCCGTTAAAATATTTGGCAGATTTACCAATGCCCAACAAATATGTAGGCTATGCTCATGGTGCGCTATTTATCACCTACGTTATTTTGGCTATTGTACTGTGGATGGAACAAAAATGGAGCATTAAAAAAGGAATTATAATATTAGTTGCTTCCCTTCTACCCTTCGCCACTTTTTACGTGGAAAAAAAGTACTTAAGTGATACAGCTGTTGCGTAAGTTTCTAGTTTTCTTTAATTAAATTATCTGAAATGTCTTGCTGATAAAAAAGTATAGACAAACCCCATTGTAATGGTAGACCAAGTACTATCGTTTATGGTGATACCTGTGTACGAAAAGTTAAGTTCAGATTTTGGACCCACCTGGAATCCTATTTGAGGACGATAATAAAGTCCACCGTCATTTCCTTCATTTAAACCAAAAGCGTTTCCAATGTCTCCTCCAATAGAAAATGTTTTTGAAGGCCATAATCTAACTGATGCTGCAAGTGGCAAAAACTGAACGCTAGGATAGTCAATAGTAACATTCTGACCGGTAAATGTCTCGGCAAAACCGTGAATTATACCTGCTTTTATTCCTAGGTCAAATACTTTGTTCGGAGCCCACATATAGCCAACATCGGCGCCAATAACCACACTTACATAATCATTATACTCTCCAATAGGCATACCGGCGTGCGCGCCAATTTTAAAGCCTTCTTGTGCGAACATTGAAATACATGAAAAGGTCAGGGTCAGAAATAAACAAAAAGATTTAATCATATTAATTTGAAATTTGGTTTGTGCTTGGTTGTTTGGTAAAACTAAAGGCTAAACGAAGTTCATTACCTTTTTGTTGTAGCTACAAATCAAAAATCGATGTGTGACAGAAGTCTTTACTTCTGAGAGCAAGCTTCTTTAATGCCAGAAAACTCACCTATATAAAATTTAAATAGGAACTAACCTACTTCAAAAAACTCTGAATGGCCAAATCATAACTCTGTAGACCAAAGCCAAGAATCACCCCTTTTGCAACGGGCGAAATATAGGATACATGCCTAAATTCTTCGCGTTTATGAGTGTTAGAAATATGAACCTCCACAACCGGAGTAGTCACCGCTTTTATAGCATCACCAATACCTACGGATGTATGTGTGTAAGCCGCAGCGTTTAAGACAATACCGTCATAGGAGAAACCTACTTCCTGTATTTTACCAATAAGCTCCCCTTCTATATTAGACTGAAAATATTCTAGTTGTACGTCTTTAAACCGAAACTGTAAATCAGCAAAATAATCTTCAAAAGTTTTGTTACCGTAGACTTCGGGCTCTCGCTTGCCCAACAAATTAAGGTTGGGACCATTGATTATGATTAATTTCATACTTCAAAAATAAACTTTTTACCGTGATTTCTAACGACACTAAAGAAAAACGACCGCTCAAGGCGGCCGTTTAATTCTATGTTATATTTTATTGTTACAAAAAGTATACAGCTCCTACGGATACAGCTCCATTATGCGTTCCAGAAAAATCCAACACTTTAGAAAGTCCAAAACCTAGTCTTAACTGAAAATAGAAGTTTTCGTCCATTCGGTATCCTCCTCCTAGATTAATACCCAAATCAGTTGAATTGGTGTCTTGTCCATTTAAATCTTCATCCCAGTTATCACCCAAAAGAAATCCTACCTGAGGACCAAGCTCAACTGCTACCTCATCTGTAATATGATATTTTGCCATAAGGGGAATTTGTACGTAAACCAAACTCACGTTAGAAGGACCTAAATCTGCACCTTGTAAAGCAAAAACCAACTCGGGTTGCACATAAAAATTATCCGCAACTGGTATTTCAACGACACCCCCTATAAAAGCACCCACTTTTGCCGAGGTATTATCTGCATTCTCGCCAAGTAAAGTCGTAAAATTAATCCCTGCTTTACCCCCAAAAGAAATTTCGCCCGTATTGAGGCCGCTCGAAGGACCAGTACCCTGTATTACCGTTTGTGCACTACTACTTTGAACTCCAAAAAAAACTAACGCTACAATAGCGTAAAACTTAATTTTCATAATTACAGTTGTTTAATGAACCCCATTTAATTTGTTGTCACCCCTTACTGTTCTTATTACAAACAGATTTAAAAGGAGGAGGAAATAAACAAAATCAGAATTGGTTCGTAGTTATATCACAATCAAAGATAGAAAACTTTACTTAGCGTCAATTCTTTAGATTAAAATTTGACTATATTTTTATTTTTGGCCACTATTCAAAAATGAATGGTATTGAGTCTAGCAATAGTTAACTTTACACTATGAATTGGGATCAAGCGCTTCAAGACTACGGGCATTATCTTAGAATAGAACGGGGACTCTCGGACAACTCTATTAAAAACTATAGTTGGGACATCACCAAACTCATCAATTTTTTAAAGGATAATTCACCAAATGATAATCCTAAGCGGATACAAAAAGAAACACTACAACAATTTATTTATGAAATAGCAAAGACCATGAATCCTAGGTCTCAAGCGCGAATTATTTCCGGCCTCAAGAGCTTTTTTAACTATTTGGTGTTTGAAGATTATAGAGAAGATAACCCTATGGATTTGATAGAATCTCCCAAAATAGGCAGAAAGTTACCGGATACTCTCTCTGAAGATGAAATAAACAAAATTATAGAAGCCATAGACCTTTCCAAAGCAGAAGGCGAGCGGAACCGCGCAATGCTCGAAACCCTTTACGGCTGTGGCCTCCGGGTTTCCGAATTGGTAGATTTAAAAATCTCAGACCTATTTTTTGAGGAAGATTTTATAAAGGTTACCGGAAAAGGTGATAAGCAACGTTTTGTACCTATTAGCGAGGTGAATAAAAAATACATTACCATTTATAGAAAAGAAGTAAGGGTACACCAAGATATTAAAAAAGGATTTGAAGACATCTTATTTCTAAACCGAAGAGGAAGACAACTTACCCGTGCCATGATTTTCACGATTATAAAGCGCCTTGCCGTAGATATTGATCTTAAAAAAGTATTAGCCCGCATACCTTTAGACATTCTTTTGCAACGCATTTATTACAAAATGGAGCCGACCTTAGAGCTATTCAACAAATGTTAGGACATGAAAGCATCACTACTACAGAAGTTTACGTGCATGTAGATCGCACACACCTTACAGAGGTCATGAACAAATACCACCCAAGGAAGTAGAATACAATGGTTAAAATTTAATTTTACTCTTTACTGATAATAAACTCGGCATTCCATAAGCCCCCAAGTTGGACTTGTTAAAATTTAGGTCGTGGTTAACTTCCATCATGATGTTGCTATTGATATCATAGCCCACTCCATTAGTCATGAGATAACGGGGTTTGGCTGTTATTGCGCCATGCTTATCCAATTCTCGTTCCATTGTAACTCCGTTTACAAAGTATAGCTTATCACTAACATAATTTTTTAGTTGCAATGATACCTTATGAACATCAAAGGTTCTATAGGTATCATAGTAGTTCTGCAGCTCAATCATGAATTTATCGTCAAACTTATAACCTATGGTACCCTGTAAATGCATTTCATTATCCATGAAAACTGGATAAGCAAAGCTGTCCGCATAAAAACTGGAAGTTTCCGTAGACTCTACATAATCTTGATTTGGATTCTGAGCTCTTCCTATTACCATACAAAGGAAAAGAAATACAATTCTAACAAGTGTAATCATAGATTGGTTTTGCTTTGCTAAATATAGCCATACCTCTTTATAATTGAAGTTATTTCTGACAAATTTAACCTTTCAAAAAGAGCAAAAACCTTTATGGATTAATTATTAAAATATGGTTTGAGAGATTATTTATGAACCGAAAACGTTATAGTTCAGCCTCATATACCACAACTGTATTTAGTTCCATTTACAAATTCTATATTTAAATTCAAATAGCTAAAATATGCATAAGACTACCGAACGCAAGTGGTGGAAAGAAGGTGTGGTTTATCAAATTTATCCAAGAAGTTTTCAAGATACTACCGGTAATGGCATTGGGGATTTACAGGGCATCATCAAAAGACTTGATTATATAAAAAGTCTTGGTGTAGACATCATTTGGCTCAACCCTGTGTATACCTCTCCAAATGACGACAATGGTTACGATATTTCTGATTACAGAAATATTATGGCCGAGTTTGGTACTATGGCCGACATAGATGAGCTAATGGCAGAAATGAAGAAAAGAAATCTTCGTTTGGTCATGGACCTTGTTGTAAATCATAGTAGTGATGAGCACGAATGGTTTGTTGAATCTAGGAAGTCACGAGATAATGAGTACCGGGATTATTACCACTGGTGGCCAGCCGAGAAAGGTACACCTCCTAAACGATTTAGCTATTTTGATGTAGACAGTAATGCTTGGAAATATGATGAACCTACAGATTCTTATTACCTCCACTATTATTCTGCAAAACAACCAGACCTAAAATGGGAGAATCCAAAAGTAAGGGAAGAAGTGTACGACCTTATGAAGTTCTGGTTTGAAAAAGGTGTTGACGGTTTTCGTATGGATGTGATTTCAACTATTTCAAAAGACACAACCTACCCAGAACTTCCTACAAAATATAATGGCGATTTTATTCCTTACTATGCGGATGGACCACATTTGCATGAATATATAAAAGAAATGAACCAAGAGGTTCTTAGCAAGTATGATGTTATGACCGTGGGCGAAGCACCGGGTGTGAGCAAAGAACAAGCTTTGAATTTTGTTGATGAAGACCGTAACGAACTTAACATGTTCTTTCACTTTAGTCTTATGTCACTAGACCGTGAGCCCGGCGAAACCTTTAAAATGAGGCAAGAACAGTGGAAGCTTACCGAGTTTAAAAAAATATTTTCGGAGTGGGATGCTGTTTTCGCTGAAAAAGGCTGGGGAAGCCTCTATTTAAACAATCATGATTTTCCAAGAAGTGTTAGCCGCTGGGGTAACGACTCTAAAATACACTGGCAAAACTCTGCTACTTTATTACAAACCTTTTTACTTTCTATGAGGGGTACGCCTTATTTTCTCTACGGAGAAGAAATAGGTATGACCAATATAAAATTTGACCGTATAACAGATTATCAAGACATCAATACGCGTACACGTTATGAAGGTATTAAAAAGGCGGGTGGCGACCTAGAAGCCTTCTTAAAAGACGAGAAAAAAGCAGGAAGAGACAATGCTAGAACCCCAATGCAATGGGACACCAAATTAAACTCTGGATTCTCTGAAGGTAAAACATGGCTTAAGGTAAACGATAATTTTAAAGAGGGTATTAATGTTGCCGAGCAAGAACCTGAAAAAGACTCTGTTCTCAACTATTTTAGAAGTATGGTTCAGGTTCGCAAGAATCACCTTGCGCTGGTATATGGGGATTACCTCTTATTATTGGCGGACAACGAGCAGGTTTATGCCTATTTGCGAACATGGGAAGATGAACGCTTTTTGGTTCTATTGAATTTTTCAACCAAAAGAAACTCGGTTACGATAGATGAAGTCCATTTTGACAAGGCACATCTTATAATTTCTAATGACGATGCAGAAAACAATAAAACTGACAATAGTTTTGAACTTACACCTTACCAAGCTGTAATTTATAAAGTCTTCTGATCTTTAAATAAAGAATAGTCGCGTTGGTAGGGACGTATGATCAATCGTGCTTCCCTATCAAAACGCACATAATTGTATACCCAATTAACAAATACCACTACTCTATTTCTGAAACCTATTAGAAAGAATAGGTGAACGAACATCCACACAAACCAAGCAAAAACTCCTTGGAACCTGTAATTTTTCATATCTACCACTGCCTTATTACGACCTACGGTAGCCATACTTCCTTTGTCTTTATAAACAAATGGCTGCATAGGTTCTTTACGAACCAATCTTAATAAATTTTCACCCAAATTCCTTCCTTGCTGAATAGCCGGTTGCGCCATCATTGGATGACCTTGGGGTGTATCCTCCGTTTGCATACAAGCTATATCACCAACAGCAAAAATGGCATCCTGACCTAAAATCTGATTGAACTCATTTACTTTAAGTCTATTACCTCTTACCAAAAACTCTTCGGCATCTAATCCACCTATGGGAACACCTTTAACTCCTGCAGCCCATACCAGAGTGGCAGCCTCAAATTTCAGTTCTGTTTTAGTATCTGCCGTTTTACCATCATAACTGGTAACCCGTGTGTTTTTCCAAATATGTACACCAAGGCTTTCTAAAAATTCTTCTGCTTTTTTAGAGGCATTATCACTCATGCCCTTCAATATTCTATCTCCAGACTGTACCAAGTTTATTTGCGCTCTACGCGTATCTAAGTCCGGATAATCTTTTGGAAGAATTCCCTTCTTAATTTCGGCCAAAGCTCCAGCAAGTTCAACACCTGTAGGTCCTCCGCCAACAATAACGAAATTCATAAGCGCATCCCGCTCATGAAGGTCATCGGTCAAAAGTGCCTGCTCAAAATTCTCCAATATTAGACTTCTAAGATTTAGAGATTGTGGAATGGTCTTCATGGCCATACCATTGGCCTCTATGGCTGTATTACCGAAAAAATTTGTTGTGGAGCCAGCTGCTATGACCAAATAATCATACCGTAATTCACCAATATTTGTAATTATCGTTTTTGATTCAGGTACTACCGATTGCACCTCTGCCAAGCGAAAAAAGAAGTTACTGTAATCTTGCAAAATCTTACGAATAGGATATGCAATGGAATCTGGTTCTAAACCACCCGTAGAAACTTGATAAAGAAGAGGTTGAAAGGTATGGTAGTTATTCTTATCTAGAAGCACTACCTGCACTTCTTTCTTACTTAATTTTTTAGCTAAGGCTACGCCCCCAAAACCACCGCCAACGATTACGATTCGTGGTAGGCTAGATTTAGGTAAGTTAAGTGCATCTGTGTCTGACATGTTTCAAAATATCGGCAAAATTAAACATTCATTGACTACCCCAACCGATAAAACACGCGTTTTATTATATTTAAATCAGTAAAAAACGTAAGAAAATTCACTATTTTGCATGATTTGTTCATTTCTAAAATCAATCGGGAAAAATTAAATGAGAAAATAATCAGTTAAATTTCTTCCACTTATCTAATCATAATCCTTTAAAAATCAATATAATTCCACTCATTACTATACTAAACTCAAATTTAAACTCAACACATAAAAATTTATGTGTAACAATTAATCCTTTTAGGCTACCTATAGTCTAACAACCTACCAACTGGAGTGAATAACGAACTGGAACATCAATTTGTGACGGAACTTGAGAGCAATCAAAACATTGTTCACAAGGTCTGTACATTGTATACCAATGATAGAGATTCGCACAACGACCTGTTTCAAGAAATTACGATACAACTATGGAAAGCCTACCCTAAATTTAGGGGAGAGTCTAAATTTAGCACTTGGATGTATCGTGTGGCATTGAATACAGCAATTACGTTATACAGAAAATCTAAAAGACGTGTTCAGACGCAAGACTATGAATCGGTAATTTTTAAAATTAAAGCCGACGAATATGATGCTACTCAAGAAGAGCAATTAAAGCTTATGTACAAGGCTGTAAAACAACTGGGCGATATAGATAAAGCACTGGTTTTTTTATATCTGGAAGATAAAGATTACCGCGAAATAAGTGAAACACTTGGTATTAGCGAAGTAAATGCACGTGTGAAGATGAATCGTATCAAGAAAAAATTAAGAACCGTCTTGAATCCTTAAGGAGATGATATTATGGACGAATTAGACCTTTTAAAGAAAGATTGGCAAAAGAAGGGAGATCAACTTCCTAAATTGACCTATAACGACATACATAACATGACATGGAAGAAATCATCTTCTATAGTCAAATGGATACTAATTATAAGTATTCTAGAAATTGTATTACCAAACCTTCTCTATTTAATACCTTCCTTTAGACAAAGTATGAGCATTTACGAAAATACTATCGTAGACAAGTACTTTTTAGGCATGACCGTTATTTATTACTTGGTAATTTTTTACTTCATTTACCAATTCTACAGGAGGTACAAAGAAATATCCGTATTAGATAGCGCCAAAGGTCTTATGCGCAAAATCATTAGAACAAGAAGAACGGTAAAGTACTACGTAATATTTTCACTATCCACCATACTTGTATTTATAGCAATAGTCATTATAGGTATTTACCTAAATGATAGTTTTATGGATAATTTTACGGAAATGGCAGGTAATTCTAACGCGGTTTCGCCAGAAAAACTAAAAACGACCCTAATGGTATCTATGGCTATTTTGGGTGTTGTTATGATAGCTTTCTTTGGAGGAGTCTACTTTCTACTATATGGTCTACTTCTTCGCAAGTTGAAAAAGAATTATAAAGAATTAAGAAAACTAGAAGTCTAGATTTTATGTCTATTCCTGTATCTTCTTAACTCATTTTCTTCTTCGTAAGCCAATAGGTCTTTTTTAGAAATCACCTTTAAGAAAGATGGATGCTGCTCAATAGCGTATTCTAATTTTTCTATGATAGAATCAAAAGATTCGTTTTCATAATCTATATCTAATGGTTCTTTAATTACTATGGATTGAAGAATACCTTTCTTCTTAATACGAAGTCCCTTTTTGTCAAAAGAACGTCTAAAACCATCAATAACTACAGGAACTACAACTGGCTTGTATTTTTTAATAATGTGTGCGGTACCCTTTCTAAGCGGCTTCCACGGTGTAGTGGTTCCTTGCGGAAAAGTAATTACCCAACCATCTTTTAGTGCCGTCCCGATACTTGAAATATCGCTCATTTTCACCTGTCGGTTAATGTCCTTTCCTTCTGCACGCCAGGTGCGTTCTACACTCACAGAACCTGCGTAAGCAAATATTTTAGTCAGAAGACTCTTTTTCATAGTTTCCGCTGCTGCAACATAGTACATGTTCAACTTAGGATTCCAGATATAACCTACATTTTTAATATTATTATCACGCCCTTTAAGACTTGCATTGAACACGTGAAACATGGCAACAACATCTGCAAAGTACGTCTGGTGGTTGCTTACAAAAAGTACATTCCTTTCCGGAAGTGACCGGATAATATCCGACCCTTCTATTTCTAGACTGTTAAATCGCTTATACCTAGAATGTGTAACTAACCCAATAAGACGGATAAGCCACTTTTTTAGAAACAAGATATGTCCGAAAGGATTTTCCTTAAATATGCCCATAGAAAGCAAAAATACGAATTTACCCCTATAAAACCTGTTGTAACAAGGCCTTGATTTCACTAAGCATCATTCCTGTTGCTCCCCAAACGGTATAACCATTTAATTTAAAGGCAGGTACGGGTACATTTGAAGCGTAAGAAGTAGTCATTTCTTCTGTAAAAATGTTAGCGTCATCCATAAAATCCATCAAAGGAACCTCAACTAGTTCTTCTACTTCAGTCTCTTGAAGTAAAAAAGGCTCCGCGCCATTGTAAAGCCCCATAAACGGGTGCACATCAAAATTACTTGGTGGAATATAAATATCCGTTAACGACTTAATGATTTTTACGCTATTTGGCTCTACACCTACTTCTTCATGAGTTTCCCTAAGTGCCGTGGCCATCATATTAATATCTTCTGCTTCTACTTGCCCTCCTGGAAAACCAATCTGATTGGAATGCACATCCTTAGGATGACTCTTTCGTAAAATGAGCAATAAACGTGTTAAATTGGCCGCATCTGGGTAAAAAAGGGCCATAACAGCAGCTTTTTTAGTTATTTGAGGCTTTTTACGAGCATCTTGTAACTCCTCTAACCTAAATTGAGGAGCCATTTTTAAATGCGAAGCCTCACCGGGTAAAGGCAGATTCTTTATTTTTGGGATTCGAATAGAGAAATCATCAAAATTCATGACAATCAGAAATTCAATTATACTAACAATATTACCACTTATTTTTCTGGCTTCCTGTGGCGAAAGTCCTAAAGAAAAGCAAAAGTCTACAGTAGAAGTCGTAGCAAAAAAAGATTCTGTTCAAATAGATTCAACCGAAATAAAAAAAGAAAAGGAATTTGTCCTGACCGAAGAAAATGCCATAGACTTTTTCTTTGAATATCAAAAAGACCTTAAAGTTGATAAAGTAAAAATCACCACCCGATTGGGAAGCTTTACCATTCAGTTGTTTGATAATGTTCCTTATCACAAGGCCAATTTTATTTACTTAACCCGTAAAGGGTATTTTAAAGACACCCAATTTCACCGTATAGTAAAGAACTTTATCATTCAGGGTGGAAATTCCGATGACGTAAAAACCGGAAGAAAACGAAGTAAAATAGGGCGGTATTTACTCCCTCCGGATACTAGAAAAGGTCATAAACACCATAGAGGTGTAATATCTATGCCCAGTAGTGAAATTAACAATCCGCATATGCTGGCATCACCTTTTGAGTTTTTCATTGTGGTAACAAAACCGGGATCATATCATTTAGATGGTGATTTTACCCCTTTTGGAAAAGTCATTGAAGGTATGGATGTTGTGGACAAAATAAACAGCGTAGAAATTGGTGAGGGCGATTGGCCTTCCCAGAATATATACATCCAAAACGCTGAAGTAATAGAATAGATTTAATAGAAAGTCTAACTCTCTACTTTCTTGTAAATATTGGGCAGCGCAATGCCAAACTTAACAGCCAATAGACGGGTAATAATAATTATCATGATGGCTCCAACATACGCATAGGCGGCGTCGAAAGGTAAAAGCACCAATATAAAATAACTAATACCGCCCATAATACAGGCCGTAGCATAAATTTCTTTTCTTCTAAAAATTACTGGAATCTCGTTACAAAGCATATCACGAATAACGCCCCCAAAACATGCTGTAATTGTACCTAAGGCAATACACATTACAGGCAACAAATCTGCAGCTAAACCTTTTTCTATCCCCAGCATGGTAAAAAGGCCAATACCAATAGTATCGAAAAGAAACAGGGTTCTTCGCAAATATTTTAACTGCTTAACAAAAATTACGGAAAAGATAACGGACCCAGCAATTACGGTTATATAAATAGGTTCACGCATCCAAAGTACAGGCGTATTACCAATAAGCATATCACGTAGTGTACCACCACCCACCGCAGTTACGAATGAAATTATAAAAATCCCGAACAAATCCAGTTTTTTATCCATTGCTACCAATACCCCAGAGATAGCAAATGCTATAGTACCTAGAATATCAATTAAAAAATAAAACATGCGCTAAGAATTATTTTGAGTGTATTTTACAATTCTGTTGGGCTTTGCAACCTTTCTTATCAAACTATAATACAGTAATTAAAGCTGTTGCGTGTAATAGCTATAATCCTTGATTATCATGTCTACAAAATCAATGGGATTCATTTCCGAAGTGATGCTCGTAACTTTTTTGATTTGATCGCTCAAAGATACAATTACATTGTGGTTTCCGTTGCGTTTTGCGGCATCGTAAAATTCTTTTATGGTCTGCATTTCGCGGTCTTTAAAAACTGTTACCTGCGGAAATTGTGGTTTATAATCTTCTGGTAAATCCCGTAACAAGGTATCTTTTAAAGAAATACGCTTTTTTTCACTGATTACCGTTGTTCCCGCAGCTATATCTCCCACCCGTTGGCCGTTACCACGAATTAAAATAGTTAGTACAGCAACACCTCCAGTAGTTAAAACAACATCTATAATACGTAATATCCATCGTACAAAGTAACTAGAGAAACCCGGTTTAGAACCATCCAATTTCACCACCCTAATCTTCATTACAGTTTTACCAACGGTTTGCCCATCCATAAAAGTTTCTAGCAACACATAATATAAAAAGGCAGGAAGGCTTATAAGCATATAAAGCGCCCACATATCCCCAAATTCTATATCTAAGGACAGTAAACCTATAATCATTAGTATGGTATAGGCAAGGATGATTAAACTATCCATGAGATAGGCCAACATGCGGTCTCCTAGATGGGCTGTATGCTGGTTAATGGTTATATTTTGGGCTGTTTCTATTTGAAATTGTTCCATAGTTTCGTTTCTTTGGTATAAACCAAGAGTTGATGCGCGAGGCCGCCTTTGTAAAGCAAAATAAAGACAAATGGGCTACTTTTGAAAATGCCCTGTCGAATAAAACGGCTTTGACCCCTGATAAATTGTCCGATCTCTATATTGAAATCACGGACCATCTTAGCTACGCCAAGACCTTTTATGCAGGCAGCAATACGGAGTTTTATCTCAACACCTTAGCCTCACAAGCCCATCAAAAAATATACAAAACCAAGCGAGAACCCAAGAACCGTATTCTGGAATTCTGGAAAACGGAGTTCCCAACAATGTTCTACCATCACCAACGTGAATTGCTGATTGCCTTTCTAGTATTTTTTTAGCTTAGTAGGTGCTTTTTCAGCCGCTAACGAAGGTACGTTTGTTCGTTCAATTTTAGGTGATAGTTATGTAAATATGACCCTAGAAAATATTGAAAAAGGTGACCCCATGGCCGTTTATAAACAGATGGGAGAATTCAATATGTTCTTAGGCATTACCATTAACAATATTCGTGTAGCACTAATGGCATTCGCATATGGCATTTTATTGGGCATAGGAACATTATTTGTTATGATGCAGAATGGAATTATGTTGGGTAGTTTTCAATACTTCTTTTACGACAAAGGTTTGCTTTGGGAATCTGTAAGAACCATATGGATTCACGGTACCATAGAAATAGCTGTAATCATTATCGCTGGTTGCGCAGGACTCGTACTTGCCAATGGTATTTTATTTCCATAAGCACGTATACCAGACTTGAATCTTTTAAAAGAGGCGTCCAAAACGGTTTGAAAATTATGCTCAGTACGGTACCATTTTTTATCATTGCCGGCTTCTTAGAAGGTTTCGTTACCCGTCATACAGAAATGCCGGACGCATTGGCCATTCTCATTATTTTAGCCTCTCTGGCACTAATTCTTTTTTACTACGTTATATATCCTAAACGACTCAACAAAAGACCAACCCCATGAAACAGTTTATAGAGTTTAAGAAACAACGGGAAATGAGCCAAATTCTGTCCGACACCTTTGGCTTTTTACGCAACGAATTCAAAACATTTTTTGGAGTATTTTTTAAGATAATAGCGCCCTACTTGGCAGTTATGCTTATTAGTTATGGCTTTTATATGTTCCAAATAGGCGATATGATGAACCTTACTATGACCGGTTCAACTTCAGTAATAAATGGTTTTGCAACTTTTATAATAGTTCTGGTATTTATAATTGCCACCGTTACTACCTATGTTATGTCACAGGCCACTACCTTGTTTTATATTAAATCTTACATAAAACATAATGGTAACATAGATTTTATTGAAATAAAACAAAACGTTTACGGCTCTTTCTGGAAGTTTATAGGTCTAGGCTTTTTAGTAGCTATTTGCGTAGGCTGTGGTTTTCTTTTCTGTCTTATTCCAGGTATTTATCTATATGTACCCCTTGTACTATCATTCAGTATTTTGGCTTTTGATGGTAAGAGTGTTTCGGATGCTTTTAGTGCTAGTTTTAGTTTAGTCAAGGAGTATTGGTGGATAACTTTTGCTTCTCTTTTTGTAGTAGGTATCATAGTTATGGTTGCCAGTTATGCTTTTGCTTTACCTGCTACCATATATACCTATGCAAAAATGGGAATCCTCTCAGGAGAAATAGACGCTGAGAATTTTACCCTAGCAGACCCTGTTTCAATTGTACTAGGAATTATTAGCACGCTTGCCCAATTTCTATTGAATATTATATCTGTTGTTGCAAGTGTTTTGATTTATTTTGATTTAAACGAAAAAAAGAACTTTACAGGTACTTATGAACGCATAAAAAATCTTGGAGGAACAGACGAATAAATATGCGGAAACTGCATTTCTTCTTATTGCTAAGCCTATGTTGCGCGGGGTTTTTAACTGCACAGAAAGACTCTTTAGGGATTGCCTATGATACGGTTGCGCTTAAAGTGAAAACTATAAGCGACGCTGATCTAAGTAAATTTTACGAAGACAATGCTTTTAAATATGAGGTTATAGAAGCCGAACGTACTTGGTGGGATGACTTTAAAAGTTGGCTAAGCAATTTAATCTTACGCATTTTGGAAGGTATTTTTGGAGTTGAAGAAGCTTCAGGTATTTTGGCTACATTCTTACGTCTGGCACCTTATTTACTTTTAGGCATCCTCATTTATATTCTTATTCGGTTTTTTCTGAATATTAACGCCAGTGCTCTACGACAGGCCAAAAGTAACAAGGCTTTAGTTTCATTGTCCGAAGAAGAACATATTATCAAAAATGAAAACATCCAAGACCTCATTCAAAAAGCACTTGCTAAAAACGACTTCCGTTTAGCGGTTCGTTATTCTTATTTGCAAGTTCTAAAACTACTTAGTGAGAAAGAACTTATTTCTTGGGAGCCCCAAAAAACGAATGACGATTATATAAAGGAAATTTCAAAGACAGAGCTCCAAAATCCATTCATCAACATAACTCGTTTATATGATTTTACTTGGTATGGAGATTTTCATATCACAGAATTAGAGTATTCAAAGGCAAAGAAAACCTTTCTATCCATAGAAAAAATCATACGCACAAATGGATAAGAAAGGACTAAAATATATAATCATAGCCGTAGCTACAGTAGCATTGTTGATGGTTATACAATACAACCGTCCTAAGGAAATAAACTGGACCAACTCCTACGTGGCCAAACATAAGATTCCCTACGGCACTTTTGTCTTAAACGATGTTATGGAACATCTGTTTAAAGGCAAGATTCAACAAGTGAACATCCCTCCTTTTGAGTTCCTAAAAGAAAATGAAGACATTTCGGGAACCTACTTCTTTGTTAACAACAATGTAAGTTTTGGAGAAGCAGAACTACTTTCGCTTTTAGATTGGGTAGATAAAGGAAATACCCTTTTCATTGCTTCCGAAAATTATGAAGAAAAACTTCTGGACACTCTTAAACTAAATACTGCTACTCTTTTTAGCGGATTAGAAAACATACGATCCCATAAACATAGATTGGTTAACCCTCTTTTAAATTCAGAAGACGGTTACATTTTCAAAAAAGAAGATTATGTAACGTATTTCATGAAATACGGAACAGATTCTATGACTATTTTGGGAACTGTAGCCAATATAGAGAAGAACAAAAAGAAGAATGAAGAAGTAAACAACGTAATCAAGAGGTCATTTGGCAAAGGAGAGGTCATTCTAAGTACTTTCCCAAAAGCGTTTACAAATTATTTTATTTTAAAAGATAACAACAAGCAGTATACCGCAGGAGTCTTGTCTTATTTAGATGACTCCCGCACCATTTATATGGATAACCATCATAAAAGTGGAAAAGCCGTTTACACTTCGCCTATGTATGTTTTTCTAAATACCAAGGAATTCAAATGGGCCTATTATCTTGCTTTGATTGGCGTGGTTATTTATGTCTTTTTTGAAGGAAAGCGAAAACAAAGGGCCATACCGGTAATTCCTCCACTTAAAAATCAGACGCTGGCATTTACCCGTACCATTGCAGATATGTATTTTGAAAAAGGTGAAAGAAAACAAATTACCGAACATAAAATTGCCCATTTCTTAGAGTACATCCGTTCCCGTTTTTACATGAACACCCTAAAAAGAGATGATTCGTTCTATACCAATTTAGCTATGCGTAGCAATCATAGTAAAGAAGAAATAAAAGCACTTTTTTCACTTTTAGAACAATTGGAAGCAAAAGATAATTTGACTGACATTGAGTTGCAAAAACTGAATTCGGCCATAGAAAATTTTAAAAAGAAATCACATGGAAAATAATGAGATGCAAAATGAAGAACTCAACTTCAACAATCGTATTCCGTTAGAAGATTTAAAGAATGCCGTTAATGGAATAAAAAGGGAACTTTCTAAAGTCATTATAGGACAAGAGAATTTCATAGAACTTCTCATTGTCTCTTTATTAGTTGATGGTCATGTTCTTATTGAAGGTGTGCCATAATTGCCAAAACTATTACCGCAAAACTTTTTGCAAAAACCCTAAAGACAGATTTTAGTAGAATTCAGTTTACACCGGATTTAATGCCTAGTGATATCCTTGGTACTTCCATTTTTAACGTAAAGACCTCTGAGTTTGAGTATAAGAAGGGTCCTATTTTTTCTAATATTATTCTGATTGATGAAATAAACAGGGCTCCAGCAAAGACACAGGCGGCCATGTTCGAAACCATGGAGGAACGCCAAGTGACCATGGACGGTACCACCTATAAAATGAAAGCACCTTTTATGGTCTTGGCCACCCAAAACCCTATTGACCAAGAAGGTACTTATGCCCTACCCGAAGCGCAACTAGACCGATTCTTATTTAAAATTAAAGTGGAATACCCTTCACTAGAGGAAGAAGTTTTAATTATCAAAACCCACCACGAGCGTAAAGGAGCTGTCGTAAAAGAACTCATAAATGGTGTATTGACACCAGAACAACTTGCTAGTTTTAAAACGAACATTCAAGATGTCATCGTAGAAGAAAAGATTATAAAATACATTGCAGAGATTATTTCTAAAACCAGAAACCATCCGCACCTTTATTTAGGAGGTTCTCCTAGAGCTTCCATTGCCACATTAAATGCCGCAAAAGCCTTCGCTGCAATTAGTGGGCGAGACTTTGTTACCCCAGAAGACATTAAAAAAACATTGGTGCCAGTTCTTAACCACAGGGTAATTTTAACTCCTGAACGTGAGATGGAAGGCATGACCACAGAAAGCGTAATTCAAATGATAACAGAGTCGGTAGAAATTCCGAGATAAGAATGCAATTTTTAAAATCGTTCTACATACACAACGTTTTCTTTAGGTATATAGCTATACTATCGGCTAGCTTTATACTTAGCTATTGGATACCCGTGCTCTACCCTGTTACTTGGCTTCTGAGCTTACTTTTAATTGCGCTCTTCTTATTTGATGCGTATTTATTATATACCGCTAAAACAGGTATAAAAGCATCCAGGATATTACCAAAAAAATTATCCAATAGTGATTTAAATCCTATTTCAATAAAGTTTGAAAGTCACTATACATTCCTGACACAGGTTTCAATTATTGATGAGCTACCTGCTCAATTTCAAAAGCGCGATTTTGACCATAAAATCAGTTTATCAAAAGGAGAGAAAAAAGAATTTAAATACACGGTTAGACCTGTTGACCGCGGAGAATATGTTTTTGGAAACTTAATTGTTTTTGCCTCATCGCCTTTAAAAATTATTAAAAGAAAGTTCGTTTTTCAGAAAGACCAGATGGTACCGGTGTACCCAAGCATTATCCAAATGCAGCAGTACGACTTTTTAGCTATCAATAACCGACTTACAGAAATTGGACTAAAAAAAATACGCAGAATTGGGCACACCCAAGAATTTGAGCAGATAAAGGAATATGTTCAAGGAGATGATTTTAGAACCGTTAACTGGAAGGCTACGGCCAAACAGAACCAATTAATGGTCAACCAATACCAAGATGAACGCTCACAGCCCATTTATTCTATTATTGATACAGGCCGAGTAATGAAAATGCCTTTCAACGGACTTAAATTATTGGATTACGCCATTAATTCTGCTTTGGCTTTTTCTAATGTTGCTTTAAAACGAAACGACAAAACGGGCATGATTGCATTCTCTAAAAAAATTGAATCCTTTGTTCCCGCCATTCAAAAAATTACCCATTTAAATACCATTTTAGAAAAGCTTTATAATATTAATACCCAGTTTACCGATGCAGATTATGGCATGCTCTATGCTCACGTAAAAAGGAACGTTAACCAAAGAAGTTTACTTCTACTCTACACCAACTTTGAACATATATCAGCGCTAAAAAGACAGCTTCCTTTCTTAAGTGCAATTGCCAAAAAGCATGTGCTCGTGGTCATATTCTTTGAGAACACAGAATTGGACACTCTAATTTCTAAAGATGCCCAAGACATTCAAACCATTTACCATAAAACTATAGCTGAAAAATTTACGTTAGAAAAACGTTTAATGCAGAAAGAACTTCAGAAATATGGTATTCAGACCATCTTAACCAAGCCAGAGAACTTAACCATGAATACCATCAATAAGTACCTAGAAATCAAGGCTCGGGGACTTATTTAACCATATTCTTTAAATACAATTTTCTTCCACAACGAATAAAGTCGAAAAAAGTTGTTAACAAGTTATCACCAACGCTCATGTTGATAACTTTAATATGATTTTATAATCAATTCGCAATCCTAATAGTCACAAGTGATAGGCACTAAAACGAGGGTTTGATAACCCCCATTTTTAGCTCTATCCTCGTTTAACCGCCCAAAAATTTCGTCATAATTCTGTAAATTGCAGTCCCCAGTAGGTATGTAAACATACCGCCCCTTTAAAATCTATTTACGAACCAAACCTAAGAGAACAGGAATGAAGAGAACATCTCCTTTAGTTGCTAAAACGTCCCCGAAATTTTTCAATTTTTTACGGTCCAAGCCAAAATATAGATTTCGTCTTGTAGATTTTAAGAACAAAGACTACAAAACAGATTTACTTTTATCTCAGACCAGATGTGATTTAAAAATTTCACCAAAGGGGATTATGGTAGCGGGTAACTTTAATAATCATGAGAGTATAATTCCTCTATTAAAGAATGAAATAGAGTCTATTAGTTTAGTTAGGGGCAAAGAAACTATAGACACCTTTTACCTTTCTCCAATGCATATTTTAATGAAAATGGGCATACCAAGCCGCGTAGCTCGTTTCTTTAAGGTCTACCCATCAGAATACAAAATATCTGAGACTCAGGTTATTATTAAATGTGAAGAATATCAGCTTAAATTAATTACCGACGGCACTAATTTTGAGACTTTATTACGTACTTTTTCTAAATCTGGATATTCAGAAGAACTGAATCTTATGCGCAAACCTTCTTTAAATCTTTTAAATTACAGCGTATATTAATTCCAAAAATTCTATTCCGGTCAATTAACTATCAAAATCTATTATTAAGTGGCACTCCTTTTTATATCGAGGTCTATTAAGGTTCAGCCCATACTGCTAGTTAATTTAATGACAGTTCATTACATTTAAAGCTTATTATTAGCACGCTGCGCTATAAGAAACTAAAGTAATGAGACATAAAGAACTGTTATTACCTTTCTGTATTCTGTTTTTTGCAATAGGCCACACTCAAGAACTACATATTCTAGCTCAAGATTTTCTCAATTCTTTGGATGTAGGCCTCCTAGAAAAAGCTCAGTTCCAACTTAATGATGATGAACGTTTCACTTTCAATTATGTGCCGATTGTAAGAAAAGGACCAACTTTTAATGATTTTAATGCGAAGCAAAAAGAAGCTGCAACCAACTTATTAAAAGCCTCTCTTAGCCAAGAAGGTTTCCGTAAAGCATCAGAAATCATGGCATTAGAAAACATCTTAGCTGTTCTAGAAAATAACAAAAAGAAGATGCCAGATGGAACTTCTATGAGAGACGCCCTAAACTATCACTTTTCTATTTTTGGCAAACCCGCTGCGGGAGAATTTTGGGGCTGGCGGTTTGAAGGCCACCATGTGTCCTTAAATTTTGTTGCTTCTAAAGGAGCTATTGTATCTGCAACACCATCTTTCATGGGTTCTAATCCCGGTACAGTGCCTAGTGGCAAATCAAAAGGAAAGCAAGTATTAAAAAAAGAAACCGAAATAGGTTTTGAACTTCTTAATTCACTCTCAGAAAAACAATTGGCACAAGCTGTATTTGCTAAGGATGCTCCCTACGAAATATTTACACGTAACCACAGAACCGCATCTAACTTAGAACCTAAAGGAATTCTATTTTCTGAACTATCAGCAGAACAGAAAGCAATTTTTAAAAAACTCTTAAACTTATATTTAAACAACTACGAAGCTGAATTTTCAAAATCACTTGAAACCAAAATTAAAGAAGCAGATTTTAATAAGCTTTCTTTTGCGTGGGCAGGCAGCTTAAAAACCTTACCAAGGACATTATTACCATATTCAAGGACCTACCATTTTAATTGAATATGATAACACACAAAACAATGCCAACCACGTGCATACCGTAGTTCGGGATTTAACCAATGATTTTGGCCAGGATATTTTAAAGGAACATTACAACCACAGTCATTAAACTAGGACAAAACCCATGCAAGACCCTAAACCTGAAGTCTGGCTCCGCGGACCTATTCCAGAAATTCCATTACTATTGCAACCTGCTGCACATGCACTATTGCAATCTTCCGAGGAAATAGAGCGCTATTTGCTTGATTTTCCGGAGGACAAATTATGGATCAAAATTGCCGGAAGAGCTTCAGTTGGGTTTCACTTACAGCATATTACCGGAGTGCTAGACCGTATGATGACTTATGCTAAATCTGAAAACCTATCAGAATTGCAATTCAACTACCTCTCTCAAGAAGGAAAGCCGAATGAACAACTCCATACAAAAGACCTTATCATCAACTTTCAAAATAAAACCGAACAAGCAGTATCGTTTTTTAAAACCCTAACAGAAGCTACTTTAAAAGAAGAGCGTACGGTAGGAAGAAAAAAACTTCCGTCAACAACTTTAGGTCTTCTATTTCATGCCGCAGAACACAGCCAGCGGCATGTAGGTCAACTATTGGTTACAGTAAGTGTTCTGACCTATTCTGAAAACTAGACACTATTTTTTTCTTCAGATTTATAGAATCAAAAATTAACTTTTTACGGGGTCTACAACGTGTAATAACACGCTAACTTTATATTGTTATAAAAATGAAGATATGAAATCAAATGAAGTTAAAATTTACTCAGGAAACCGCTTTACAGCGCAACGTATTGAAGAAAAATTAAACGAAGTTGGTATTAGCCCCATTATCAAGGACGCCTCTGAATCTGCACGCTTAGCTGGGTTTGCAGCCAATATTAATGGCGAGCTAGATATTCATGTGCGTGAAGATGAAAAGGACAAAGCAATGATCATCGTCAGGGCCATAGCTGCACAGCAAAAAGATTAAAAGCTTGTCGTTTACTGTATTCAGAATTACCTATTTTTATAGGCTACTTGCCAATGAATACAAAACAACAATGACAAACAAAACCAAACTCACCCGTTTATTAGCGTTATCGCTTCTTACCACCCTATTCTGCGCTTGCGAGTCCAAGCCTAAAAAGCCAAAGGAAACCCCGTTGGTTATTGTAGAAGACTCTCTTACGGAAGTAAGTAGAGCAAAGGAAATACGTGAAGGCATAAGCCCTAAAATTGCAGATGGACTAGAATTAACACTTTGGGCTTCAGATTCTTTAGCCCCTGACCCTATTGCCATGCAAATTGACGATGAGGGAAAAGTGTATCTCACGCGTACCAATCGTCAAAAAAATTCAGAGTTTGATATTAGAGGATATCAACATTGGATGACGGCTTCTATTTCTTTACAATCTGTTGAAGACCGCCGTGAGTTCTTACATGAAACATTCGCTCCTGAAAAAAGTGAGGAAAACGAATGGTTCCCAGATCTTAACGAAGATGGAAGTCATGACTGGAAAGATTTGACTGTTGAAAAAGATGAAATCTGGATGCTGGAAGACAACAACAATAATGGAATTGCAGACAAATCAACTAGAATTCTAGAAGACTTCAATGAAGAAATCACCGATGTTGCCGGAGCGCTTTTAGTCCGCGAAGACGATGTATTTGTTGGTGTAGGCCCAGATATGTGGCGTTTAACAGACACCAATGACGACTTAATTTTGGATGAAAAAACATCTATAGCCCATGGATTTGCGGTACATATTGGATTTGGTGCTCACGGCATGTCCGGAGCCATTGAAGGTCCTGATGGTAAAATATATTGGGGAATTGGTGATATTGGTGCCAACCTTACTACTGTTGACGGCCAAAACCTGAAATATCCAAATCAAGGGGTTATTGTACGTTCCAACCCTGATGGAAGCAATTTTGAAGTATTTGCTAGAGGATTGAGAAACACCCACGAATTTGTTTTTGATACCTACGGAAATATTATTTCTTCCGATAATGATGGTGACCATGCAGGAGAAAGCGAAAGACTTGTTCACTTAGTGGAAGGTTCCGATTCAGGTTGGCGTTCTAACTGGCAGTATGGTAAATACACAGACCCAAAAAACAACGATTATAAAGTTTGGATGGATGAAAAGCTATTCACTCCCCGTTGGGAAGGCCAAGCAGCATACATTGTACCTCCTATTAAAAATTTCCATAACGGCCCAACCGGAATGGCTTTTAACCCAGGTACAGCTTTAGGTAAGGATTGGCTCAATAAATTCTTTTTAGTAGAGTTTGTCGGCAACCCTGACCGATCTAACATTTGGGCTTTTGATTTAAAACCTAAAGGAGCTTCTTTTGAGCTGAATACGGATAAAAGTATCTTAAGTGGTGTTCTACCTACTGGAATTCAATTTGGTCCGGATGGTGCCATGTACGTTGCCGATTGGATTACCGGATGGGGTACTAAAAACTACGGTCGTGTTTGGAAACTAGATGTTAGCGATTCTAAGAATGACCTGGAGAAAGAACGAAAAGAGACCGAACGCTTAATGACCTTGGACTATAAAGAGCAATCCACAGATGAGTTGGTAAAATTGCTTTCTTATGGTGATATGCGTATTAGAAAGAAAGCTCAATTTCAATTGGTGAAAAATGGCTCAAAAGGTTACAACGCACTTAAAGAAGTGGCTGCTAATAATGCAAATCAATTTGCACGTATCCACGCTATTTGGGGTATTGGTCAGGTTGCAGATAAAGATGCCTCGGAAGCGGAGCCACTTGTGGCACTATTAGCTGATAGCGACCCTGAAATTATTGCTCAGTCCGCTAAAATTTTAGGAGATGCAAATTATATTGATGCAGGAACGAAATTGATTCCGCTTTTAAAGCATGACAATTCGCGTGTAAAATTCTTTGCCGCTCAAGCTTTGGGTAGATTTAAAACCGAAGCTGCCGTTCAGCCTTTATTAGACTTTATCGTAGCAAACAATGACGATGATGTTTATTTAAGACACGCTGCCGTTTTAGCGCTATCTAGAATTGGAAAAACTGAATCTATTACCACTTTAGCACACAATCCCAACCGAAGCTTGCGAATAGCCGCAGTTCTAGTTTTACGTAGACTTCAAGATCCTGCAGTTGCAGAATTTTTAAAAGACGAAGATGAGTATATTGTAACCGAAGCCGCCAGAGCTATTAATGATGATTGGTCTATTGACGCTGCACTTCCTGCGCTTGCAGATATGTTAACCGTAGAAAAATTTAATTCAGAACCTTTGTTGCGTAGGGCTATTAATTCCGCACTTCGTGTGGGAACTGACAAAGAATTAGAAAACCTTATCGCTTTTGCTAAAGATAAAAATAGGTCTAATATACTAAGAGGTGAAGCTTTAGCCACCATTGGCACATGGGCAGAACCGTCTGTACTTGATAGAGTTGATGGCCGTTTCCGTGGAGAAATCAAAAGAGACCCCAATGTTGTAAAACAGAAAATTGAAAAAGATATTCCAGATTTTCTTGAGGATACGGATGTGGACATTATTATAGGTATCACCAACACCTTAGCCAACTTAGGAATCGATACACATAACGATGCTCTTTTTGCTATCATGAAAAAGAACAAGTCGCCAAAAGTAAGGTCTGAGGTTTTGCAAGCATTAGGAAAACTAAATTTTGATAAGGTTGAAACTGCCATGCAATATGGTATGAAAGACGGAGATAAAGATGTGCGTACCACAGCTATTAGCCTAATGCCGAAAATGGACATATCCAAAGAGAACCTGCCTAACATCATCAAACCTATTTTCCAAAAGGGATCAGTTCGTGAGCAACAACAATTGTTAAGTGTTTTAGGTGAACTTCCCGTTGAGAAAAGTGGCGAAGTTTTAGAAGGATTAATAAAACAAGCTAGCGCAGAGCGCTTAAAGCAAAGTGTTATTCTAGACCTTATTGAAGCAGTTGAAGCAACCAAAGACGAAAACTTAATTGCGCAATTAAAGCCATTAAAGGAAAACGGAAACTCCATGGACGCCTTTAAGGAAACCTTAGTTGGCGGTAATTCCAGAGACGGTAGAAATGTTTTCAATAAAAACCCAACTGCCCAATGTACCCGATGCCATGCTATTGGCAGCGCAGGTGGTGACGTAGGACCATCTCTGGAAAATATTGGAAATATTTTAAGTAGAGAACAAATTCTTGAAGCACTTATTGAGCCAAGCGCTAGATTGGCTCCAGGTTATGGTAGCGTTTCACTTACCCTGAAAGACGGGCAAGTAGTAAATGGTATTCTTGAGGCAGAAACTCACGAGGAACTTACCTTAAGAACTTCTGAGGCAGAGCCTTTGGATATACCTATATCACGCATTGAGAAACGCGAAAATATGCCATCGGCTATGCCACCAATGGGTCGTTTAATCTCAAAAAGAGAATTGCGAAACTTAATAGAATATCTTGCTAGTCTTAAAGAAGGCTAGACAGAAAACAACAAAAAAGCCCTCCATAATGGAGGGCTTTTTTATTTTATATCATTTGTAAATTATAAAGAAGCAACTTTCTTCTTTGCAATTTCAAATTCTGTCATCATATCGTTTACAATACTTGCTGCTGGTTTAATGGTATGAATAAGCGATGCTACTTGACCAATTTCAAGTTCACCCTCTTCCATATCACCTTCAAAAATACCTCGCTTGGCACGAGCCCTTCCCAATAAAGAAATCAAATCTTCTTTTGAAGCACCATTAGCATAGGCAGTCTGAACATCTTGATAAAACTTATTTTTTATTAATCGAACAGGAGCCAATTCTTTTAAAGTAAGCTGGGTATCACCCTCACCTGCTTCTACTACTTTTTGTTTAAATAGCGGATGTGAAGATGCCTCATCACTAGCCACAAAACGACTACCTACTTGCACTCCATCCGCACCTAAAATCATAGTAGCGAGCATGGCTGCACCGGTTGCTATTCCCCCTGCAGCAATTATGGGAATATCTAATTTTTCCTTAACCGCAGGAATTAAAGTAAGCGTAGTAGTTTCATCTCGACCATTATGCCCTCCAGCTTCAAAACCTTCCGCAACTATAGCGTCTACTCCGGCCTCTTGAGACTTTATAGCAAACTTTAAGCTACTGACTACATGAACTACTATAATTCCTTTTTCCTGTAAATAAGAAGTCCATGTTTTTGGATTTCCTGCGGAAGTAAAAACAATTTTCACTCCCAGCTCTATAATTATTTCCATCAACTTATCCAAATCAGGATAAAGCATGGGTACGTTTACTCCAAAAGGTTTATCGGTTGCTTGCTGACATTTTTGAATATGCTCGCGCAATACTTGAGGATACATACTACCTGCACCAATCAATCCCAAGCCTCCTGCATTGGAGACAGCAGAAGCTAAGCGCCAACCGCTGGTCCAAATCATACCTGCTTGAACAATAGGATATTTTATTCCGAAGAGCTCTGTTATTCTATTTTGCATGGATTGAATATATTGAAAAACTCCCTATTAGGAAATTACACCAGAGCCAATAAGTTCATCGCCAAGATACCATGCAGCAAACTGACCTTCCGTTATAGCCGATTGTTTTTCTTCAAAATCAACGTACAATCCACCAGCAACTTTATAAATAGTAGCTTTTTGCAATGACTGGCGATATCTAATACGTGCCATTACTTCAAGAGTTTCATCTTCCTTCAACGCTAAATCCCTCCGTACCCAATGCAACTCTTCATCCGTTATAAAAAGCGTTCTTCGGTACAAACCTGGATGCGATTTACCCTGACCCGTATAGATTACATTTTCATGAACGTCCGTATCAATAACGAACAACGGTTCTTTGGTACCTCCTACATCAAGTCCTTTTCGTTGCCCTTTGGTAAAATAATGTGCTCCTTGGTGGTCACCCACTACTTTTCCATCTTCAACATGATAGACTGGTTTTTCAGCGTAAAAAGATAACTCTGCTTGCTTATTTTTAAATTGAGGTAATTCTTTTTGATATTGAGAAACATCAGAAGGGACCTCAACAATTACTCCTTTTTTAGGTTTTAACTTTTGCTGAAGAAATTCAGGCAAACGTACTTTTCCAATAAAACAAAGCCCCTGAGAATCCTTTTTATCTGCGGTAATTAAGTCATTATCCGCAGCAATTTGGCGTACTTCTGGTTTATTCAAATGCCCAATAGGGAACAACGTTTTTGACAATTGCTCCTGTGAAAGCTGACAAAGAAAATACGACTGGTCCTTGTTATCATCCTTACCCGCTAAAAGCTGATACGTTTCAGAATCATCATCATTCTTAATCGTTCCTTTACGACAATAGTGACCCGTTGCTACGTAATCTGCACCCAATTGCAAAGCAATGTCCATAAAAACATCAAACTTGATTTCGCGATTACAAAGCACATCAGGATTAGGAGTACGTCCTCTTTCGTATTCCGCGAACATATAATCTACAATCCGTTCTTTATACTGAACACTTAAATCTACGGTCTGGAAGGGTATACCCAACTTCTCGGCCACAATTAGAGCATCATTACTATCTTCTAACCACGGGCACTCTTCTGAAATAGTTACCGAGTCATCATGCCAATTCTTCATAAACAAGCCTATTACCTCATACCCTTGTTCTTTTAAAAGGTATGCGGTTACACTTGAATCCACTCCTCCTGAGAGGCCTACAACTACTTTTTTCATGCTCAATAATAAGATTGCAAAATTAGTCAATAAACACGGATTGTACCTTTTCAAATACAATTTTAGCATTTCCTTAAAATTAAAAGTGTTCAACTTTTTTACAAAAGAGTTGAACAAAACGACATTTTTGTTATAAATTGCTTCAGATTTAACTTAGAGAAGTGGTTTAGAATGATTCCATTTTCCGTTCTACCCATTAAATATGAACAATTAATATATGTATTATGATTCTCAACAATTTTAAAGGTATTTTACCCCTAGCTCTAGCTTCCATTTTTTTCGTGTCATGTAGTGATGATGACAATGCTCCAGAAATTCCAATGGAAACTGAGACCGATATTGTAGATATCGCTATGACTGATTCTAACTTATCCATATTAGTGGAAGCCCTTGACGACTGATGATTTAGTTTCTACACTACAAGGAACTGGTCCTTTTACTGTATTCGCTCCTACTAATACTGCTTTTCAAGCTTTTCTAACGGAAAATAATTTTGCTTCTTTAGACGACATTCCTGAAGAAACCTTAAAGCAAGTACTATTAAATCATGTTGTTAGTGGCAACGTAAAAGCCGCAGATTTAGAAACTACATATTATAGCTCATCTTCCACAGCTGGTGTTGATGGAAAAAACTTAAGTTTATATGTAAACACTGCAGACGGTGTAACTATTAACGGTTCTGCTGTATCTACCGCAGATATTGAAGCTTCTAACGGAACTATTCATGTTGTGGACAAGGTAATAGGTTTACCAAATGTGGTTAATCATGCTACCTACAATAGCGCTTTTACTTCATTGGTGGGCGCATTGACAACGGACGGCAATACAGTTTTTACCGATTTACTAAGTGATGCCGAACAGAAGTTTACTGTGTTCGCTCCTACTAACGATGCTTTTACTGCATTTGAAAATCCTAATGAAAACGAATTGAACAGCATTCTTGCTAATCATGTAATTGCAGGAGCAGCTTTAGCAGCAAGCGATTTAAGTAATAGCTATGCGAATACAGCAGCTGCAAACGCAGATGGTGACAACCTAAGTATATATGTAAATACAGATGATGGTGTAACATTAAATGGTACTAGCAAAGTTATTATTGCAGATGTAGTAACAACTAATGGTATTATACATGCAGTAGATACGGTAATTGACTTACCTACTGTTGTTACGTTTGCTACTGCTGACAGTGAAAACTTTTCATCTTTAGTTGGAGCTCTTACTTCAGAAGGACAACCTGATTTTGTATCTATTTTAAGTTCGACAACTGAAAATAACCCTTTTACAGTTTTTGCCCCAGTAAATAGTGCTTTTGCAGCATTAGCAGAAGTGCCTGCCGGGGAAGACTTAACTGCGGTTCTTACACATCATGTAATTGCTGAAGCCAATATTATTTCTGGAGATTTAAGTGACGGATTGGTTTCTCCTGCAACATTACAAGGTGATGCGTTGACATTTACTGCTTCTGATGAAACTTTTGTTATCACAGATGGAGCCGGAAATACAGGAATTGCAATTGTAAAAGCTGATGTTCAAGCTATAAACGGAATAATTCATGCTATAGATACTGTACTTATTCCAAGTAACTAGCAGGAATAAATTAAAAACATATTGCTCACACAAAAGGCCGCTAAATTTAGCGGCCTTTTTCTTTTTTGTATTGATAACAAATAATTGATTTTTAACAGTATACGGTAAAACCGTATGAAATAAGCAAAGCATTTTATCGAAAAAAAATTATGTATTTACTGTATACAAATTCAAATTTCACAACGCTTTATTGAAAGTAATAATTACCAAACAACATAGCTGTGCAAGTTAGCATACAAAAAAGAGCACTTGACAACTCTCTTTTTTTTAAAGCTTAGTTAAGTTGCATCTTTACAATCCCAAATCTTACCAAACCAACCTAACTAATGCAAAAAACCCTGACAGATATCTGTCAGGGTTTTTATTTACTTTGAACTCTATATAATTTTAGACTTCTTATTTCTTGTTTATTTTCTTCTGATCTTCAGCCTGTTCCATCATCTCGCGCATCTTTTTCTGGAACTTATTCTCTTTCTTAGGCTTTTTCTTGTTCTCCTGTATCTGAGCATGAATTTTCTTATCGTCCAAGATAAAATTCTTGATTACTAACATAATACCAATAGTAATCATGTTAGATACAAAGTAGTACAAACTAAGTCCACTTGCATAGTTATTAAAGAAAAACAACATCATTAGCGGCATTAGATACATGATAAATTTCATGTTAGGCATACCTTGGCTGTTGTGGCATGTTCTGACCTGTAGTCATCGTCATATAAAAGAATATAGCGATAGAAGCCAAAATTGGAAATAAACTCACGTGATCTCCATAAAATGGAATATGAAAAGGCAAGTTAGCAACAACATCATATGATGATAAATCATCTGCCCATAAAAAAGATTTCTGACGCAATGCAAAAGAAGTTGGGAAGAACATGAACAATGCATAGAAAATTGGCATCTGCAATACAGCAGGAATACAGCCACTCATAGGACTTACACCAGCTTTACCATATAGTTTCATGGTTTCTTGCTGCTTTTTCATTGCATTATCCTTATACTTCTCTCCTAACTCTGCAAGTTCAGGTTTTAGAACCTTCATCTTAGCTTGAGACAAATACGACTTATAAGTTACAGGTGACATTGCCAATCTTACTAAAACGGTCATAGCCACAATAGCCCAACCATATGGTAAGACAGAACTTAAAAAGGAATAGAAAGGATTAAATAAATAACGGTTTAACCAACCGAAAATACCCCATCCAAAAGGAATAGAATCATCAAGACCCAACTCTTTATATTGGCTCAACACCTTTATATCCGTAGGACCATAATACCAGTGCATATTTTGCGCCAATTCACCTCCTGTTAATTCCAAAGGCATTGTTGCACCAAATAATTTGGTGAATTTGGTATCTTTACTTTCTTCTTCAACTAAATTCTTAGAAG
The DNA here is from genome assembly GCF_030553095.1 of Zobellia laminariae. Lineage (GTDB taxonomy): Bacteria > Bacteroidota > Bacteroidia > Flavobacteriales > Flavobacteriaceae > Zobellia > Zobellia laminariae. The sequence continues at coordinate 488,775 of NZ_CP130738.1, forward strand.
TAAGTTCTGCAGTCTTAAAATTAGTTTTACCAACTAACATAGAACTAAAAAAGTGTTGTCTGTATGATAACCACTTTACATCTTCTTCTTTTTCATCATCATCACTAGCAAGCGACAGGTAGCTAATCTTACCATCTTCATGGCTATAAGTCAGCTCCGTGTATTTGTTCTCGTACTCTACACTTTTATTGTGACGTATACCTTTTAGGTCCCATTCTAAATCTACAGGTCTACTACTGTCTATAATACCACTTAGTCCTTGCGAACGTATGGTAAAATCTACAAGGTATTCCCCTTCTTTCATTTCATAACGGTACTCCAAAAAATTGTTCGGACCCGCTTTGGCTTTCATTGAAAGTACCTTGCTCCCATTATTTTCGGTTAAAGACGGCTCAAAATAAAGATCTTTAGTATTTAGAACTCTATTATCCGAAGTCGTAAAGTTTACACCAAAAGAAGCATTGCCATCATGTATCAAGTAAACAGGAATAGAATCATATGTATGATACTGCTTCATACGCGCCTCTACTATCTGACCACCTTTATTACTTATCTCAAGAGAAACTAGTTCGTTCTCTAATTTAGTAATCTTATCAGATGGCTTCGTGAAACCAAAAGCACCTATTTTACCTTGATAATTAGCAACTGCAGTAGAATCTTGAAGATTAACTACTGGAGATTGTTCAACATTTTCAGATGGCAAGACCTCTTTGCTTTCCTCTTTTACAACCTGCTCTTGTTTTGCCTTTTCAGCAGCTTGCTCTTCTGGAGTGGGCTGATTCTGATAAAACATAAATATCAATATTCCAAAAATCAGTACAAAACCGACTATAGAATTTATATCTACTTTCTTTTCTTCCATCTAAATAATTGTTATTAAACCGATTGCTTCAAAATCAAATCGGTCATGTACAGGGGTTTGGTTCAGTCAATTAGCAAATATATGTCCAATTGTACAGATTATGCCAGAATGGCATTATTTTATTGCTTTTTATGTTTAAGTGCTGCTTTAACAAACCCTACAAACAACGGATGCGGACTGTCTACCGTACTTTTATATTCTGGGTGATATTGCACACCAATAAACCAAGGATGCTCTGGTATCTCAACGATTTCAACAAGACCTGTTTCTTTATTTATACCCGTTGCTTTAAGACCTTTTGCTTCAAGTTGCTCTTTAAAATCACTATTAAATTCATAACGGTGACGGTGTCTTTCAGATATACTATCTGCCCCTTTATAGATTTCTTTTGCCAAACTGCCATCTAGAAGTTCACAGTCCCATGCTCCTAATCTCATGGTACCTCCTTTATTAACAATGGTTTTCTGCTCTTCCATTAAATTAATCACAGGATTTGGCGTCTTTTCATCCATTTCCATAGAGTTGGCATCTTTTAAGCCCAACACATTACGTGAGTACTCAATTACTGCCATTTGCATTCCCAAACAAATACCTAAAAACGGAATTTTGTTTTCACGGGCATATTGCACAGCTCTAATCTTACCTTCTATACCTCGTTCACCAAAACCTGGTGCTACAAGAATACCATCTAAATCCTTCAACAATTTATCAAGGCTTTTCCTGAGTAAATGCTCTGAGTGAATAGATTTTACGTTTACACGAACTTCATTAACCGCACCTGCATGAATAAAAGATTCTAAAATAGACTTATATGAATCTTGAAGCTCAACATACTTACCTATAAGACCAATGTTTATTTCGTTCTTAGGATTCTTATGCTTGTCTAAAAATTCTTTCCATTGGGCAAGGTCTGGTTCTACAACATCTGCCAATGCCAATTTTTTAAGCACCACAGTATCTAAACCTTCTTCTTGCATCAATAACGGAACGTCATAAATGGTAGAAGCATCAATTGATTGTATAACCGCTTCACGCCTTACATTACAGAAAAGCGCCAATTTTTCTTTTATCTCATCAGAAATTTCATGCTCCGTACGACAAACAAGTACATCTGCCTTGATACCACTTTCCATTAAAGTTTTAACGGAGTGCTGCGTTGGTTTTGTTTTCAATTCACCTGCAGCAGAAAGATAAGGTACAAGTGTTAAATGAATAACAATACCGTTGTTATCACCAAGTTCCCATAGTAGTTGTCTTACGGCCTCTATATAAGGTAAGGATTCAATATCACCTACCGTTCCTCCTATTTCAGTAATTACAATATCATACTCACCACTATTACCCAACAGTTGAACACGTCGTTTAATTTCATTGGTAATATGAGGTACTACCTGAACGGTCTTGCCCAAAAACTCCCCTCGGCGTTCTTTTTCAATTACGCTTTGATAGATACGTCCTGTAGTTACGTTGTTGGCCTGAGAAGTACGTACGTTCAAAAAACGTTCGTAATGCCCAAGGTCCAAATCGGTCTCTGCTCCATCGTCGGTCACATAGCATTCGCCATGTTCGTATGGATTTAGCGTACCTGGATCTACATTGATGTACGGGTCTAATTTCTGAATCGTTGTCTTATAGCCACGTGCCTGTAGCAATTTGGCGAGTGATGCGGCTATAATGCCTTTCCCTAGAGAAGAAGTAACACCTCCCGTAACGAAAATATACTTTGTCTGCGACATATTGGTGTTCTTTGTTACGGGGCACAAAGATATAAATCCCCCATGGAAATCATAGGCTTTACCTAGGAAAATCTTTTTGAATCCGATAAATTAACGGCTCAAGACCATTTATCTTAATTTCTAGCATGGATTTAAGGAGAATTCCTAATTTTCCATCAGGAAAACCTTTCTGTTGATACCATATGAGATATGCTTCGGGAAGATTTACCAAATACTTGCCTTTATATTTCCCAAACGGCATTCTATAATGAGCCAATTCAATCAATTTTTGTTTATCCGGAGCTATGTTCATTATTAAATCTAAATATTTTATCTTTATTTCCGCCTAATAGCCAAAAAATTATGAAACGAAGAAAATTTATCGGTACATCTGCCGCCGCATCGGTTGGATTGGTGGCCTGCAAAACTACTAATGCCATGGCACCTTCTAATACAGAAAGCGTAAAATTAAAAGAAAATATTAACCATAGTGTTTGCCGCTGGTGTTACGGAAAGATTCCTATGGAGGATTTCCTAAAAAGCCTAAACGAACTTGGCATAAAAGCAATGGACCTTACAGGACCGGAAGATTGGCCATTGATGAAAAAATATGGTATTCACGCATCTATGTGCTGGGGAGCCGGTTTTGGAATCGAAAAAGGATGGAACGACCTTTCTCTGCATGAAGAACTCATTGCGGATTATTCACAACACATTCCAAAAGTAGCAGCTGCAGGTTATACCAACCTTATCTGCTTTAGTGGAAACCGTAATGGCATGGACGATGCAGAAGGATTAAAAAACTGCGCAGAAGGACTTAAAAAAATTATGCCAATTGCAGAAAAACACGGTGTTGTTATACAAATGGAACTTTTAAACTCTAAGGTGAATCACCCAGATTACATGTGTGATACTAGCGCTTGGGGAGTAGAACTGTGCAAAGCCATAGGCTCAGAACACTTTAAACTGTTATATGACATCTACCACATGCAAATTATGGAAGGTGACATTATCAGAAACATTCAAGACTACCACCAGTATTTTGGTCATTACCACACCGGTGGAAATCCTGGTAGGAACGAAATAAACGATACTCAGGAGCTTTTTTATCCTGCAATCATGAAAGCAATTCTTGCTACCGGCTATACAGGCTATGTCGCTCAAGAATTTATACCTACATGGGATGATAAAATTGCAGCCCTTAAAGAGGGTATCACCATTTGTGACGTTTAAAACTTACCAACCTCCCTTCGGGGAGGTTTTTTTTACCCCATTAATTTCTTTAAAAAATCTTCTTTTCTGCGCACCGCTACCTCTATGTGAGAACCATCGTTCATAAGTGCGTAGCCACCCTTGCCCTTTACATACTTATCTACACAGGTTAAATTAATTAAATGCGATTGATGTGTTCTATAAAAATGGTGCTTTTCTAAAAGTGCTTCAAAATACTTTAATGTTTTGGCTACGGTAAGTTTCTTATCATCTTTAAGGTATAGATGTGTGTAGTTGATATCCGACTGGCAGCGAACGATATCTTTTATGGCAATCATAGAAAGACCATCTATAGTAGGTACCGCTATTTTCTGAAAATCACTGGCTTTTTGCTCCTCAAGGTTATGAAACAAGACTTCCATTTTCTGTGATATCTCTTGCAGTGATATTTTCTTTTTCAGCTTTTCCAAGGCTTTGTGCAGGTCATCTTCAGCAATTGGTTTTAAGAGATAGTCCAAAGCTGAAAATTTGAAAGCCTCTAGAGCATAATTATCATATCCCGTAGTAAAAATAACCTCAAAATTAATGTTCGGCACTGCTTGAAGTAATTCAAACCCGGTTTTATCGTGTAGCTGTATATCCAAAAAAACCACTTGTGGACTGCATCTTTTTATGGCTTCCAGACCTTCCTTAAATGATGAGGCCACCTCTTGAACTTCTAACGAATCATAAGTTTTTAGTAGCAATAGTAACCTATCCTGACAATGCTTTTCATCATCTACTATAATCGCTTTCAACATAAATTCTTTAAAATTGAAGTTCTAAAGGTAATTTCAACTCAACACGAAGCCCTTCTTCTTTATCGATCATTTGAATGCTTGCGTTTTCCTTTTTCAACTGGTTTATAATATCAAGCCTATTCTTGGTTATTTTAAGCCCCATTGAGGTTTTTCCTTTTTTTGTTGCACCGTTTGTTTTTCGCCCTACCCCATCATCATCTACCGTACAGACCAACAACTGATTTTCTATTTTCACCGAGATATCTATATGTCCTTTGGTTTCCTTTTTAGATATACCGTGCCAGATACTATTCTCTATAAAAGGCTGTAATATTAGCGGTGGCACCATGGTATTCTCCATATCAACATCTTTGCTCACCTTAATAGAATGCTCAAATTTATCCTTTAAACGCAATCCTTCAATTTGCACATAAAGCTCCGTGAGCTCAAGGTCTTCTTCCAACGGAATCCATTTTTTCTCTGAACTTTCCAAAATGGCACGTATCAACTTAGAGAATTTTACCAAAAATGTATTGGCCGTCTCCAAATCGTTCTTGGCCATGTAATCACTAATGGAATTCATGGCGTTAAAAATAAAATGTGGATTCATCTGTGAACGTAAAGCCTTTAGTTCGGTTTCCGCCACTTTGGTCTTGAATTCGGAAATCTTTTTTTCAGACAATACCCGTTCTCTTTTTTTATACAATTGAAAAGCAACAACGGAAAAAACAACAATCAAAAATGCCCCTAGCGACAAACCTGTTATCATTAATTTTTGACGTTCCATTTCAGCATTTGAAATGGCCTGTTCCTTTTCATGGGTAGCCAAAAGGATAGATTTTTCTTTTTCGTATTCATAATCTGCTTCAAGAAGTGCTATTTCTTCTTTTTTCTCCACGGAAGCAAAACTATCCCGCAAAACTACCGCCTCGGTTTTATTCTTAAAGGCTTGTTTATAATTTCCTGTTTCACTTTGTAAACTCGCTAGTTGTTCAAGGGCATTGAACTGCAGGTTTATACTTTCCGCTTCTTTGGCGTATTCAAACGAGGTCTCATAATTCTCTTCGGCAAGCGCCAATTTTTTTTCCGACCCCAAAAAATAACAGTCGCCTAGATAACGGTGCACTATTGCCAGATTATTGGAGTTCTTTAACTTCTCGTAAATTTTCTGAGTCTGTTTAAAATAAGGCACTGCCTTTGCGTATTTACCCATTTCCGAATATGCGATTCCCATGTTGGTCAACGCACTGGCCATACCCCTTTCATTGGTATTACTTTCCATGATATCATAGGCCTTCTTGTAGCTATCAATTGCTTTTTCAGGATTTCCGGTATCATTATAAACCCGTCCAAGATTGGTCAACGCATTAGCTACTCCTTCCTGAAAATCACTCTTTTCAAAAAATAAAAGAGCCTGTTTTTGATACGTTTCCGCCTCTTTAAACTTTGCTAATCTAGCATATAGCAATCCTATATTACTTAGTATGGATGCATATTGACGATCCTCCGTAAGCCCCAAATCCTCATAGATACGCTTGGCATCCAAGTAACTTTTAATTGCCTCTGGATACTGAGAAAGATACATATGGTTAATACCGATGCTATTCAACATTTTAGCCATCAAAAAGCTATCCTTCGCTTTCTCAAAAACCTCGTATGCCTTCCGGTTGTTATCATTGGCACGAGCATAGTCCGACTCATTAAAATACACCAACCCTTTATTATATATTAATCTGGCAACACCTTTTAAATCATTGTTTTCTTCACGTATTTTCATAGCCTGATCATACGAGTCCAAAGCCAGCGAGTCCATTCCTAAGGCACTATAATTATGGCCCCTATAGGCATATGCAGGCCGTGCCTTCATGATTTCGCAATTGAAGCCCTAAATCTATAGCTTCTTGAGATGTATCTACTCCGGATTTGGGGTCAATAGAATAGTAGGTATATGCTAACTCGTTCAGAGTCTTTAACCTAACCGTATCCTGACTTGTGCCTTCACGTAAAAGCTGGCTTAAACTATCTACTTTAGACCGTTGTGCGTCTGCGCCCTGCACTGAAAACACAAGTAATATAATAAGGGCCTTTATTCTGAAAGAAAGCATATGCGCATCTAATATATAACTCCAAATTTAACAGTTTAGCAGAAGTGAACACCACACAGTCAAAAAAAATATTGTGATAAATTGTTCTTTTTGAGGTTTCTACAAAAAAATATAGCCAGATAACGATTATATCAAAAAAACCTACACATACCTAACCCAACACCACGATTAATAAATTCCCATGGTAAGGTAGACCGCTTATTCTTACTTTCATTCCATCAAACCAAACAACCAAATACTATGGTAAAAAACAACTACTACCACCAACTTCTAATTATCCTTGCCTCATTATTCTTATGCTTTGCAACTGGATGCGATAGCCACCCCATAAACGAATTAGCCGAAGACCTCTCGGATGAATTTGAAGAAATAGATAAAGAGCAAGAAGTACAGAAAGAAGAAGAAGAAGAAGAAGAAGAAGAAGAAGAAGAAGAACAGGAAGAACAAGAAGAACAAGAAGAAGCCTTATACACCGGTTCCATGATCGCTATTGCTAACGGTAATGAATTTCAATCATCTGAATATTTAGAAGAATTTAATACCATTTATGCAAGTATTACAAAAAACGATGAACTATATATGGTATACATTTTAGGTTACGACATAAGTTTAGGGCTAGCTAATACTAAAGCTATTATTTTATGGGCTGTAGGAGAAGATTTTTCCACCCTCAAGGTAGACAAAACATGGGATTCCCCTCTAGTAGATTTTCTCCATGAAGGAGTGATTGCCAATTATTACGAAAGTGAAGCGACAGAAGACAATGAAAACGATGACGATGACCCTAACCTTGAAGAAGTAGATAATATATATCTAAAAATTACCGCAATTGATTTTGAAAATCAAAAATTTTCTGGTGAGTTCAGTTTTGCGGGAAAAACTGAAGACGGGACTTCCATTACCGTAACAGATGGCAAGTTTACCGATTATTATTTTGATTATAAAGAACAATAACAACCTCACCAACAAACCTCTCAGAACCATGAAAAAATCATTACTTTATTTATCGGCCTTTCTTTTAGCCTTATCAACCTTTGTAAACTGTTCTGTAAAAGATGCTGTAGACGACCTTTCGGACACACAAAAAGCACTTGATTGCGCCTATTTAATTGAAGATATTGATGAAAAATGGGATAGAGAAGATAGGGATTGCGACGATATAAAATCGGACGTAGCAAAAATTCTGGACACCTGTAAAGATTTTATAAGCGAAGAACAAAAATCACAACTGGAGTTCTATGCCGCGAATTGCGACACAGCCAACTAATGAAAATACAATAAACTTAACCTCACTTTGTTTTTCCAAATGAACGCTCTAAACCAGAACCATTACCGCACCAATCTGCTGCTACTGGGTCTAAATTTATTCGGACGTAACGCTAATAAACCTACCAACGAGGTAAATCATTCAAACATTCATCGTAACTTAAGAGTAATACGGTCACTTAGAAAAGTGTAAATATCTAAACACCTACACTAATGAATTTACAAAAATTACTATCTATATACACGCTTACCCTCCTTCTTAGCACCATCATATCCTGTTCCGAAGATAATTCAACTGTAGACTCTCCTGCCCCAAAAGAGCAAACCGAAGAAGACCCAGTTATAGAAGAAGAGAACGAGAGCACCACTGAAGAGGAACAAGAACAAGAAACCGAAGAAACCGAAGAAGAAGAAGAAGAAGAAGAAGAAGAAGAAACAACAACTAACAATTTTGGCACTATAGAATTGTCCGGTGATGAGACATCAGATGTTGGCACCGAACTAGTTGTTGGCCATATTGCTGTTGGCCGTGCAGATTTGACCGGCACTGATAAATCAGTGATTTTAACAGACGAAAACACTGAAATCACAGAAGAAGGCCCAGAACCCAAAAACCTTGACAAAGGTTTTATTCTTATAGGTGGAGACGACCTTAACGCAGACGGAACTACTTCTTCAGAAAAAGACATCTCCATGGTTATATTTATTGACGGGGAAGAATATCGTTTTGGGTGCGCCGTGCCAAATAGTGGAAATTTTATTGATTGCGGAGCCGATTATAACATCGATTTTGACAAAAAGGAAATAGTTTTTAAAGAAACAACCGTAGTCAATACAGATACGGAAGTTACCTTAACTATGAATGGCACTATTACATGGGAATAAACTCAAATATATTTTGAATTAAAATGCACTTTTTCCTATACCTATCTAAAAACCAAATACATCCAAACTACAAATTCAATTTTAGGACTAACTAAAAAAAAAGAGAAGCAGAAGGAATGTTATTTAAAATATGTGTGTATTTTTACCCCAGTATTATTTCTAAATAACGACTTTACACTAAACATTATTAAAATGAAAAAGACAATTACATTATTAGCAACCTTTGCCTTCTTGGTACAGTTTGCTTCTGCCCAAGAGTTTGAAGTAGGCACAAACGCCATTAACGCCGGTATTGGCCTAGGAGGTTATTATGGAGGATACTCTACCTCTACTCAAAGCCCTGTTTTTAGCGCTAGTTATGAAAGAGGCGTTTGGGATGTTCCTACCTGGTGTAGTAAGCCTAGGAGGTTACCTTGGTTATAAAAGATTCACTTATAACAATGATTTCTTCGGTAATGACTATAGCTGGTCATATACAATCATAGGTGTTCGCGGAGCTTACCATTATACTGGATTAGATGTTGACAATCTTGACGTTTACGGTGGGGTCATGGCTTCTGTTAGACTTCTAGGTGGAGATGAATTTAGCGATTTAAACAGTAGATAAGGTGCTACCGCCTTTGTTGGTGGCCGTTGGTACTTTACAGATAATATTGCTGGTTTTGCAGAAGCTGGTTATGGGGTTGCCTTTTTAACCATAGGTGCTTCTTTCAGATTTTAAGAAACCAAAATAATAATAAAAAGCCTTCTCAGAGTAAAACTCTAAGAAGGCTTTTTTATTTAAGGGCAGTTTCAATCTGCCGGTTCCAAAGCATTTGTTTTTCTAAATCTTGAGAAAAATTGGTTTCCCTATCGTATTTATCTTGAAAATCATTCAGCTCTTTTAGAATGGTCTTGTAAATGGCTTTTACTTCTGCCTTGGCATTCATCGTGAATTGAGCTTCGGAGAGTCGCTCCCGCATTTTTCTTGCATAAAGCTCGGATATATCAAAATGTAATTGCTCATGGCTTAAAATAACTGAATCGCACACTTCTGGACGATACCAGGATTTTCTTGGAATAAACTCGCTCTGCACTACAAAATCTAGATACACCTGACCATCTTTCTCAAAAGAAGAGAATGAATAACTGACACCACTAGCGGTTGTAGCGGCGGCCCAATGGGTTTTGAAATAAGTTCCTTTAAAATCTGACCATTGCAGCTTTCTATCTGCGCTCCAAATAATTGTTTCCTCTTCTTGAGAAGAAACAGTTCCAAACACAAAAAGACAAAGCAAACAAAGACCGTATTTTAAAGTTCCCAATGGAATGTTATTACTTTTTCTATATCTGGATGCAAGCTATAAAGTACAGGACACGTGTTAGCGGTATTCTCTAAAATCTTCCTTTCCTTATCGGAAGCAATAGAAGGCAAAATCAGTTTTGCTTCAATTTTAGATATTCTTCTTGGCTCAGCGGCCATGTGCTTTTTAATTTCAACGGTAGAGCCATCTAATTTCAAATCCAACCCCTTGGCCTTAATTCCCATCATGGTAATCATACAACTTCCCAATCCGGTTGCCACAGTGTCCGTAGGCGAAAAGGCTTGCCCTAGCCCATTATTATCTACAGGAGCATCTGTAATAAATGTATCACCAGACCGCATATGTTCGCAGGTGGTTCTTAAATCTCCGTTGTAGGTTACTTTTGATGTCATACTAACTTAGGGTTTAGAATTAATAAATCTATTCGTAAGTCCTAAGTTAGTACTACCTCATATAAAAAAGAAATTAATTTTAGTGATTTCTAAACTTACTCAGCTTGCTTAATACGAAGGTCTTCAAACTTTAGAATGTATGATGACTGATTAAAATATCCCGAAGCACCTTCCTTTTCATAGTCAAACTTACTACCGGAGTATTCAGTTTCACCAATAAGCTTAGAAGCTTCTACCATATTATTCTTGTAAGCCAGCTTCAACAAAATATCAAAAGTAAGATCAAAACCACGCACGGCATACCTATCTGGCGTACTACCAAATCGTTTCTCGTAACGCTTAGAAAAAGAATCGTTAGATCCTATTTTATATACAGAAGGATATGTAAAATGTAAGTTTGATAAATGTGAATTGCTGATTACCTCATTGTCAAAAGCATTGTTCTTGTTCGTTGTGAACATGCGCACCTTTCTATCTTTGGTATTCATTGAATTCAAAATAGAACTCACACTTGACACCAATTTAAAATTATCAGTTTCTACAAACACCCAGTTATCGGATTCTTCCGAAAGAAGTTCAGTTAACTTTTCAATGTCAATAGCAATATTTTTCTCTTCCTGAGTTACTTTTAAAGTATCGGCTCCCGGAAAACCTAACAATAATTGCTCCTTGACCTTTTTATTCTTATCATCTGCAATTATGATTACATGCTGTTCAGCATTACGCTTGCCCTGCACGTACTCAATCATGTGATCACGAAGCACCTCATCAGAAGTATAGGAAAAGAAAACATTTGGCAAACTTAAATCACTCTTAGCAGGAATAGGCGCTACTAGTGATACTTTCTTACCGCTAGCTCTTAAAGCAGTTTCCTTCATAGAAGGCAAATCTAACGGGCCAATAATTGCGCCATAACCAGAAAGGTTCTCTTTCTGTAAGATTTCTTTTGTCCTTTCAAGCTTCAGTTCGTTATCAAAAGTCTTAACATCTACTGAAATTCCTAAATCTGCAATAGAATCAATGGCAACCAACGCTCCCGAATAAAGACCTAAACTATATTTAAGGCTGTTTCTCTTATCAATAATATTAGCTACACGCTCTTTATCATTCAAATCTAACTTGTCTAACCTAAAAGGCAAAAGAAACATCAACTTAGGTTTGTTCTGCACATCAATACTATCCACAAGGTTGATTTTATCCAAAACCAGTGAATTACGAACTTCAAAATTACCCTCTTGGTCTTTAGGTAGTTTTAGAATCATACCTGCTTTCAACCCTTGGGCCAAATCTGGATTTAATGCTAAAAGTTCTTTATAGCTAACACCAAATTTACGGGTAAGTGAGAATTCCGTTTGCTTTGGCTTAACTTCATAAAAATTATAATTGTCCGTGTTGATTACACCGCTATTCGCTTTTTTCTCAGGAATACGGATAACCATCCCCTCTTTTAATCCACCTCTTTCAGTAATTTCAGGATTCAAACGAACAATTTCATCTGACTTTACACCAAACTTCTGTTCCAATTGAAAGAAATTCATTTTTGGCGGAACCGTATATGAAGTATATAATTGCGTTTGCTGGTTTTCAACAGTACTTCCTGCAATTTTTGGCAACTTCAATTCTTGACCCACCGCTAAGTAATCATTAGACCCAGCAAGCTCAGGGTTCAGAACCACCATACTATCTACGGTAATGCCATACTTATAAGCAATACTCCATCTGGTTTCTTTAGGAGCTACTTTGTATGTGTCAAAATTACTCTCATCTATTACAACTTCTTCTTCCGGCTTAACCCTACGGTATTTTGGAATCTTTAAAGTCATCTTTCTCTTCAACTGAGAAGAGTACAAATCTGGATTGTATTTTTTAATTGCCTCTTCGCTAATATGAAATCGTTTAGCAATGCTATATAAAGTTTCTTTTTTCTTTACGCGGTAAGACGTAAAACCAACAGGCTCTTCTTGCTCTTCTTCTCCTTCTTTCTGAACCGTAGGACTTTCTACTTTTCTAGTGGATTGCGCCGCTACAGCCTTAGCTTTACTATCCTTTGGTATAACCAATATAGTATTAGCCCTCAGCTCATCACCTCGTTTTACTTCCTTATTTAATTTAAGTATAGTTTGCGCATCTACTCTATACTGTTTTGCTATACCTTCTAGGGTCTCACCCTTCTTAACTGCATGCGTTGTAAACTTCTGTGCGGACACTTTGCATCCAACAAAAACAAACAATAAAAGCGTTAGGCTAACTTTAAAAAACTGATTCATATTTATTCCCATTCAATGGTTGCCGGTGGCTTAGAACTTATATCGTAAACGACTCTATTGACCCCTGGCACTTTGTTGATAATATCGTTTGATGTCTTTTGTAAAAATTCATAAGGTAAATTCACCCAATCCGCCGTCATACCATCGGTACTCTCTACGGCTCGTAAAGCTACACATTTTTCATAAGTCCGCTCGTCTCCCATTACCCCTACACTATTAACTGGTAGAAGCATGGCTCCCGCTTGCCAAACCTTATCGTAAAGACCCCAATCTCGAAGTCCTTGTATAAAAATATGATCCACCTCTTGTAGTATAGACACCTTTTCTGGCGTAATGTCACCCAAAATACGAATTGCTAGTGGAATAAAATGGATGCCTTCCTAAACGCTCTTCATCTATACCCATACTCTTACCTACACGGCGAACCTCATCTTTAAATAACATCCGTAAAGGCTCCACAATTTTCAATTTCATAAAGTCCGGTAAGCCCCCTACGTTATGGTGACTCTTAATAGTTGCTGAAGGACCACCCGTTGCAGAAACCGATTCTATAACATCCGGATATATAGTTCCCTGCGCCAACCACTTAACATCCTGTACCAGATGCGCCTCATCATCAAAAACTTCTATAAATGCATTACCAATAATCTTACGTTTTTTTTCTGGGTCACTCTCTCCTGCAAGGGCATCCAAAAAGCGTGCCGAAGCATCCACACCCTTTACATTTAACCCCATGTGCTCATATTGATCTAACACATCTTGAAACTCGTTCTTTCTAAGCAGACCGTTATTAACAAAAATACAATAGAGGTTCTTGCCAATAGCTTTATGCAGAAGTACAGCGGCAACTGTAGAATCTACTCCACCGGACAAACCTAACACTACTTTATCGTCACCAATTTTTTCTTTCAATTCAGATACGGTCAAATCCACAAATGCATCCGGAGTCCAAGATTGGTCTAACCCAGCTATGTTTACCAAGAAGTTTTCTAGTATTTTCTTACCATCTTTAGAGTGATAAACTTCTGGATGAAATTGAATAGCGTAAGTACTCTCGTCCTCAATTCTATATGCAGCGTGTTTAACATCATTTGTACTAGCCAAAACCACTCCTTTTTCAGGAAGTTCTTGAATTGTATCACTATGACTCATCCACACTTGACTACCTTCCGAAACACCTTCAAAAAATGCTTCATCTGACTTGATGTAGGATAGATTTGCACGACCATATTCTCTTGTATTTGACGGGGCAACATTACCACCTCCAAAATGAGCTAGGTATTGAGCACCATAACAAACAGCCAATAAAGGCTTCTTTCCTCTAATCTCAGATAGATCCGGATGCGGTGCATCATCTGCACGTACCGAAAACGGAGAACCTGAAAGGATTACCGCTTTATAGGACGATAAATCCTCCGGAGGCTTGTTATATGGCTTTATTTCACAGAAAATATTGAGTTCTCTAACCCTTCTAGCGATGAGTTGCGTGTACTGAGAACCGAAATCTAGTATAAGGACGTTGTTTTGCATGGGCAAAAATAGCAAATTCCATTCGCCCGAAAAGCCTCTTTTCACATATTTATAATCGGGTTTTTAACAATCACCTAAAATAGGAGAAACAACACGATAGAGAACAAGCCAAAATGAAAACTAAAATTCTTACAAATCAACCAAAAACATAACTCCGGAAAAATGAAATAGCCAATATTTTCATAAACTCTAAAATGAATTACAACTCCACATTTATAGATTTTTTCTGAAAATTCTCAAGGAATAAGTCAAAATAGGAGCACTTTTTACCAAAATTAACAAAATGTGATTAAAAACTTTATATAATTATATTTAATGTAGTGGATTTTAGATTAATAATTGTTTTCCTACAAATTGTTAAATTATGTTAATTTTAGTAAAATTAACCCATTTTATTGTCAAATTAGGCTCAAGTTGATTTCGGAGGATCAAAAACTCAAACTTTGATTTCAACCTACTTTAGCCTCTTTTTTATTTATCTTTTCGTTAACAGCCTGCTCTAAAGATTATGACTTTCTTGCGTAAGAATTTACTGCTACACCAACATTTCATCAATGTATAAAAGCAGTGTTCTCATCAATCAAAAAACGAACATATCTTGAAAAAAGCTATCTGCTGTACCTCATTTTTTCTTGTCCTTTTTCAACAAGGTCAGGCAAAAATGAATCGACTCCCTTGCGGGATTGAAAAAGGAATTCACAAAAAATTATGGACCCCTCTCATTTCAGAAGACAACTATCTTCCTCCCGATCAGTCCGAAAAAAAATATACTATTAGTGGTTATGTTACGGAAAGTGGTAGTGGTGAAAATCTCTTGGGAGTTTCTGTTTATGTACCCGAATTAAAAATAGGAACAACAACTAATGACTATGGGTTTTTCTCTTTGACTCTTCCCCAAGGAAATCACGAAGTGGTCATTTCATACATTGGTTATGGAAACGAAAAGCGCCAACTAAATTTATTGGAAGACAAGATTCTTTCCATAGCACTGAAACCTTCTGCTCAAAATCTTGAAGAAGTGGTTGTCACTGCAGATGAAAGAATAAAAGAAAGCAAGGTAACTCAAATGAGTAAAGTGCAGATCAATCCTGCAGACATTCAAGACATCCCAGCATTACTGGGTGAAAAAGATGTAATGAAGACCTTGCAGCTCATGCCGGGTATTCAAGGTGGATCAGAAGGTAGTTCCGGTTTCTTTGTTCGTGGAGGTACTCCTGACCAAAACCTAATTATCTTAGATGATGCCGTTGTTTACAACTCCAACCACCTATTTGGGTTTTTCTCTGTCTTTAATGGTGATGCCATAAAATCTGTGGAAGCTTTTAAAGGTGGTTTTCCTGCGCGTTTTGGCGGTCGCCTGTCTTCTGTTATTAAGTTAGACATGAAAGATGGGAATAAAGAAAAGCTCTCTGGCAAGGTAAATATTGGCCTTATATCATCATCAGCTTTGCTTGAGGGGCCTATCAACAAAGGAAAAACATCGTTTATTGCCAGTGGCCGCCGTACTTACGCAGATATTATGGCACGCCCATTTATAGATAGCGATAAAGGAAATAAAACAGGGTATTACTTTACTGACTTCAATTTTAAGATTCATCATATTTTTAGTCCAAAAGATAAATTGTACTGGAGCAATTATTTTGGACAAGACAAATTCTATGACAACAGTCTCTATGAAGATGGAGACAAAGACAAATCACGATTACAGTGGGGAAATATTACTTCGACCCTTCGTTGGAATCACCAGTTTAATAACAAACTTTTCTCTAACACCTCACTGATTTTCAGTAACTATAAATTCAAAATTCTAATTGAAGAAGATTTTGAGGACCAAAAATATCAGTTTAAAAGTAGCTCGGGTATTAACGATTATACCTTGAAAACCGATTTTGATTATTACCCCAACAGTAAACACACCATTAGATTTGGCGCCAATGCAACACGCCATAACTTTACACCACAGCGGTTGTTGCTCAAAGATGAATTTAACCCAGACATAAATAACGAACAGGAATTAAATTCTTTTGAAGGTGCTATATATGCGGAAGATGATTGGAAACTAACAGATAAATTAAGTCTATCATAAGGTCTTAGGCTCAGTTACTTTAACTATAAAGACAAACATTACATTAACCCAGAACCTAGACTAGCACTATCCTATAATATGAAGCCAGACCTTGCCTTTAAGGCTTCATATTCCCGAATGAACCAGTACATTCACCTATTATCTAGCTCTGGCATAGGCCTTCCAACAGATTTATGGGTTTCATCAACAGATAATATAAAGCCCCAGACCTCCCAGCAGTTCGCAGTGGGCATTGCCAAAGACTTCTTTAATAAAGACTATTCCGTAAACTTAGAAGGCTACTACAAGACCTTAGATGATGTTATTGCTTATAAAGAAGGGGCTTCTTTCTTAGCCATTGATAACTTAGAAAGCGGCAAAAACAGTAATTGGGAAGATAATATTACTGCTGGACAAGGTTGGGCTTACGGTGCCGAAATATTACTTAGAAAACAAACAGGACCATTCACAGGTTGGCTGGGTTACACCCTAGCATGGTCCGAACGCCAATTTGATGAATTAAACCTAGGCAAAAAGTTTTATGACCGTTACGACCGTAGACATGATATTTCTCTAGTGGGTATTTATAAGCCGAACGAAAAAATAACACTTTCAGGGACCTGGGTCTTTTCAACTGGCAACAATTACACCTTACCCAACCAGCAGCGCGTAGCCAATCCCGTGGGGTTTCCTATTTTTAATAATTCCGCGTACAGCAGCTATGCAGGCGTAGAAGATTTTACCACCCAACGGAATAATTTTCGCGGAGAAACAAGTCACAGATTAGACTTGGGAGTCCAATTTCATAAAAAGAAAAAGAAAAATAGAGAACGAATTTGGGGAATTTCTCTTTACAATTCCTACGCAAGACGAAACCCATTCATATACACGATAGAATACAAAGATTTTGACCCTAACAATCCTTATACCGAAGAAAAGGAATTGATACGAACATCTGTACTTATGTTGATACCATCTATTAACTACACTTTTAAGTTTTAAAATATGAATAAATATATTCAGATAAGTTTGTTTTTCATTCTGCTTTGTAGTGCTTGTCAAGACCCCGTAGATCCGGATGAACTGCTTAACGTAAATGACCGCACCTATATAATTGGCTACCTATCACCAGCGGACACTCTGCTTACAGTTCATGTTTCAACTGCAGTACCAGCAATAGGCATACAAATAGATCTTAATGAGCCTTCTGGAGACCTTGAAAGATATATTATAAAAGATGCTTTGGTCATCATTAGCGACGAAAAAAACAATGAGATTCAATTAACTTACAATCCAGAAAGAAAAAATTACCAAGTTGCTGCTACAGAGTTTAGTATTACAGGTGGTAACACTTATTTTTTGCGCGTTTCGGCAAATAACAAGGAATACACCTCAACTTGTACCATCCCTGAAAGAATAGAAACAATAGCTGAGAAAATAACCCTTAGAGAGAAAAACGAATACTACCAAGATTATAATTTAGATTTTACTTTCCAGGACATTATTGGAAAAAATAACTATTATCTAATTGGAGGTAACGCAGTCATAGATACTGAAGATGGTCCTTATTATTCCTATTTAAATTTTGAGTTAAACAGCTTTTTAACTGATGCTATCGGAGATGGAGAAATTATAGGTCAGAATTCTACTTTTTCCTATGGCATCACGGATGAGGCAACTACCGCCAAAGTAACCCTGCAAGTAACAAATGTTGAAGAGATTCTTTATTTGAACCGCCGCGCAACTTATTTGAACAACTACAATGAAGGCAATCCATTTGTGGAGTACAGTATTGCACCTAATAATATTGAAGGCGAAGATGGTGTTGGTGTTTTTGCGGGCTATCAGCTTACCGAAAAGGTAATTGAATATGAATTAAAATAAAAATCTTAAAAAAGTAAAAGTCCGGGATACCAAACCCGGACTTTTCATCAAAATCAAAAAAACCAACCTAAACACATGAAATCGTTTAAGAAATAAACTTTTTCATAACATTTTTACTAATAACACTCTACTTGCCAAATACCCTACCCCTTTTTAAAAGTTTTTTCTACTTTTATTAAAAAGCACATAAATGACTTCTACTTTTTGGGATGAAACCCTAACCGAAATAAAGAAAGGAATAACTGAAAGAGGGCATCCGTTCCGGTTTTTCACACTAGCTACTATAGATCAATCAGGTGCGCCAAGCCAACGTACTGTGGTCTTCAGACATTTTAATGATAATTTAAGTCTGGTGTTTTATACGGATGAGCGTTCACAAAAAGTTCAGGAAATAGGCAAAACAAGAGCTATTAGCCTACTATTCTATCATCCTGAAAATCTTTTGCAGATTACCATACAAGGAAAGGCTTCCGTAATTACAGATCCTGAAGTATTAAAAGAATATTGGAGTGCCGTGCCGGACGGCAATAAAAAAGATTACACCACTAATATAGCACCCGGAAGCACCATGAAAAACCCTGATGCTTTGGAATATTTAAATGGGGACCATCATTTCTGCGCCATACAAATTGAACCCAACAGCATTGAGTACCTTAAATTGAAGCGCCCTAACCATATTAGGGTACTTTTCACTAAAGTCAATACATCTTGGGAAGGTAAATTTTTAGCTCCTTAGAAGCCCACTACTACATTCTTACAATTGTGAATTCTTGCTGTAATGGTTTTAAAGTGCCTAAAAGCATTGGCACCAAATTTTCTCCTAACTCTAAATATAGTTCCGAGAAGTTTACGTTACGCTCTTGCAGTGATTTATTTGGAAAAAGTTCGTTCTGAATTTCGGTCATGCGCAACACATGGTCTTTCAGTTTGCGTTTTTGAGCCTGTAGTAGTCTTTTTTCTAGATTATCTAGACCTTTCATTTGCTTTACCTCTTGTGCCTTAACAGCCCCTAAGAAAGAAGCATCAGTTTGTTCCGCCAATTCGTACATGGCTTTAAATTGCTCTTCTAACTGATGTTTTTGAGGTGTAAAGTCAATATCTATATTAGATATCTCTCTTATCTTTTTATTGATGAAACTACTTTGTTTTAAAAAAGAGGTCTTCTACAGAAAGGTTCATTTTAGCTAACTTTTCCGTTTGCTTTTCAGTCACCACCAATGCAGAATTTCTAAGCAACAAAACAGGAAAAGGCACTTGCATAGCCTCAAACATAGTTTTAAGCTCTAACCAATATGCTATTTCTCCACCTCCACCTATATAACACAGGTTGGGCAAAATAATTTCTTGATATAAAGGTCTCGCGATTACGTTGGGCGAAAACCGTTCTGGGTATGCTTTTAACTCTTTTTGCAGTTCTTCTTTAGTAAAACGAATATCAGTATCGTTTATAAAGTACATACCGTTTTGCTCCACTATTCTTTCGCGAAGTCCGTCTTTGAGATAAAAATAATTGATTTCGCGTGGGTTTACCTGCACGCCATACTTCTTATTAAGAGCATCAAATTCAACTATAGTTTCAGAAACTTTTTGATATGCTAGTTGGTCAAAAATATCTTTCTGAGCATAAGGAACTAAAAGGTTTTTTAAATTCCTGTCATCTCCATCAACAATAACCAATCCTTCCTTACCAAAAAGCTCATTTGCCAAATAACGTGTAGCATCCGCTAAATTAGTATGTTCTAAATATGCTTTCTTAAATAGCTCTTTTAGAGCAATGGCGTTTGTACTGTTTCCAATTTGATTTGAAAATGCCTCAAAAATCTCATCCAGACCTTTTGTATCTAAATGACCTACGGCTCCAGATGCCGTTCTGTTCCATTTTAGTTTTTTACCCCTAAAATTAAAGTAGTTGATTTCCTCAAAATCATGATCCTCAGTAGCCATCCAATATATAGGTACAAAATTGTATTTTGGATGTGCCTTTTTAAGTTCTTTAGTAAGATTGATAGTGGAAACTATCTTATATAAAAAGTAAAGTGGACCCGTAAAAAGATTCAGTTGATGCCCCGTTACTACAGTAAACGTGATTGGCTCTTTTAATTTCCTAAGGTGCGTCTGAGTTTCATTAGTAACATTAAAACCCTTGTATTGTTTCTGTAATGCTTCATAAAGAACTTCTCTGTTTGCATCAGGGAAACTTGTAGCTTTTTCAGCTATTTGAGCTTCAAAATTCTTAAGGTTTGGAAACCGGTTATAAAAGTTACGTACCTGCGGTTCTTCAGCAAGATAATCGCAAATAAATTCTGAAAAATAGCCGGTTCTGTAAAAAGGTAAACAATCAATCTCCATAAGGGTGTAAATATAAAACTCTTCGCCAATGCGACTTCCTAAAAATACGTTAATTACTTTAACCTATTTTTCATACCGCTAGTAGTAAATCCAATCCTTTATTAATCAATATTCATTAAATTTGATAATATCCTAAGGAAATATCCTACGTATGAAGTTTCTATTATCCCTTCTTATTTTTTCCATCAGCTTAACCATAAATGCACAAGATTTAAAGTCGCCCTCAGAATTTTTGGGTTACGAACTGGGCACACAATTTACTAGACACCATCGTGTAGTTGATTATTATGAATATTTGGCTAAGACTGAATCTACCCGAGTACAACTAGAAAATTATGGCGAAACCAACGAAGGAAGACCCTTGTTTCTGGCCTATATATCCTCTTCGGAAAACATAAAAAATCTAGACAACATACAACAAGAACACCTTAAAAATACCGAAGGCCAAGGCAATCCTACCACTGCTATCGTATGGATGAGTTACAACGTACATGGTAATGAAAGCGTAAGCACGGAAGCTTCCATGAAAACGGTTTACGAACTTCTAACCAACAAATCTGAATACCTAAAGAACACCGTAGTTATTATTGACCCTTGTATGAATCCTGATGGACGTGAGCGTTATGTAAACTGGTACTATCAATTTAAAAACTCACCTAATACAGTAGACCCAAATAGCAAGGAGCATCACGAACCTTGGTTAAACGGAAGAGCCAATCATTATATGTTTGACTTAAACCGAGATTGGGCATGGCTTACACAAGCAGAGAGTCAACAACGTATAAAACTCTACAACAAATGGCTGCCCCATGTACATGTAGATTTTCATGAACAGGGAGTTGACAATCCCTATTATTTTGCTCCTGCAGCAGAACCTTTCCACGAGGTAATAACTGATTTTCAGCGAGAGTTCCAGACTACTGTAGGGAAGAACCACGCCAAATACTTTGATGCCAACGGATGGTTTTATTTCACAAAAGAAGTTTTTGATTTGCTCTACCCTAGTTATGGAGATACTTACCCCACCTACAACGGTAGTATTGGAATGACCTATGAACAAGGCGGCAGCGGACGTGCAGGTTTGGCCGTAACAACCAGTTTGGGAGATACGCTCACCTTAAAAGACAGGGTTCTACACCATCATACCACAGGTCTCTCTACCCTAGAAATAGCATCGCAAAATGCATTACAATTAAACCAGGAGTTCAAAAAATTCTATCAGCCAAAAAACTACAAATATAAAAGCTATGTACTAAACGGCAATCCTGATAAGTTAACTGCGCTGACCAAACTATTGGAACAACATGAAATTGAATACGGTTGGGCAACGGGCAAAACCGCTAAAGGCTTAAATTATAGTACAGGTAAAAACAGCCCCATAAAAACATCTAAAAATACCTTAGTAATAGGTACGGACCAGAAAAAATCAACGCTTGTAAAAGTACTGTTCGAACCCAGTACAAAGCTTAGCGACTCACTTACTTACGATATTACCGCTTGGTCCTTACCCTATGCATATGGACTAGAAGCTGTAGCTTCTGAAACCAAAGTGAATGCTAGTTTAGATGCAAACAAAACTGCATCTCCCGTTCCTGAGAACTCAAACATAAACAAAGAGACCTACGCTTTTATAGCAGAATGGAACAGCTTTAGCGATGCTCAATTTTTAGCGGAGCTCCTTAATAATAATATTAAAATAAGACATGCTAAAAAACCTTTTGGACTAGACGGGAAACAATATGAACGAGGTTCGCTCATTATTACTAAGGCAGATAATAAAAGTAATCCTGATTTCTTAAGCACACTATCTGCTGTAGCCACCAAACATGCAAAGAAGCTAAAAGCTACATTAACCGGTTTTGTTGACGATGGCAAAGATTTTGGTTCCGATTCTGTACAACCGCTAAAGCAAGTTAAAGTTGCACTACTTTCAGGAAAGCCTACCTCTACTTTAAATTTTGGTGAGATCTGGCATTTTTTCGAGCAGCAATTACAGTACCCTGTTACTATTCTTGATACCGATTATTTTAAGAACATAAATCTTTCTGAGTACGATATTCTAATTTTACCAGATGGAAACAATTACACCAAGTTCTTTAGTACCCGTAGAATGGATGAGCTGAAAGATTGGATTAATGACGGAGGAAAGTTAATAGCACTGGGCGGAGCTTTAAAAGCACTTTCTAAAGAAGATAAATTTAAATTGAAACCAAAAGAAACGGACAAAGACAGTATAGCTTTGGTTCCTATTTACGATCATAACGAACGTGATCAGATAAGAAATGAAATTACAGGTGCTATATTCAAAACTAAAGTAGATCACACGCACCCATTAGCCTACGGATATGCCGACTCCTATTTTAGTCTAAAATTAGGAGGTGCCGCATACAATTACCTAGACAAGGGTACCGTGGTGTATCTTGATTCAGAAAGTACCACACCAGCAGCTGGTTTTGCAGGTAGTGAAGCTCAAGATAAAATTGGAGAAACCTTGGTTTTTGGTGTTGAAGAATATGGTAATGGCCAGTTAATCTATTTTGTAGACAATCCTTTGTTTAGAGGGTTTTGGGAGAATGGAAAATTATTCTTTGCCAATGCTCTTTTTATGGTCGATTAATTTGAAAGCATAAATTTTAAACATCTTTTATTGACTAAAGAGATTACCACTTCTTGTTTTATATTTTAGATTGAAGTAAGTCTTACGCCCCTGACAAACACATATCTTTGTGTCCTTAAGGTATACTTATCAAATGAAAAACTTTAAAAAACAATTTGGAGGGAAATTAACGGATTCGCTAACCGACCGTTACAACCAATCTGAAAACTGGAAAGATGGCAAATTTCTTAATCTTGA
This sequence comes from Zobellia laminariae, assembly GCF_030553095.1. Classification (GTDB taxonomy): domain Bacteria; phylum Bacteroidota; class Bacteroidia; order Flavobacteriales; family Flavobacteriaceae; genus Zobellia; species Zobellia laminariae. Next base: position 512,244 of record NZ_CP130738.1, read on the forward strand.
AGAAACTAGCATGTCTATCAACTTTTGGGAGATTCCTAAACTTTTATATAAACAGTTTAGTGATAAGGAAAAAAGAGAGCCGGCAAAACCGTTGCCTATTATTCCCTTAGACAAGAAAGCCTTCCTATTAGATGACACCAACTTTAAATACATCTGGTACGGGCATTCGGTTTTATTAATGCGAATGAATGCAAAGACCATTTTAATAGATCCAATGTTGGGACCTAATGCATCGCCTATAGCGCCTTTTAAGACTAAACGCTTTTCCGAAGACACGCTGAATCTAATTGATGATTTTCCTGAAATAGACCTTATGTTACTGAGTCATGACCATTATGACCACCTTGATTATGACAGCATTCAAAAATTAAAAAATAAAACCAAAGAATATTATGTTGCTTTGGGTGTTAAACGCCACCTAGTGGCCTGTGGCATAAACCCTGAAATAATTACGGAATTTGACTGGTGGAACGATGCTACATTTATGGACATCAAAATCACCTTCACTCCCAGCCGCCATTTTTCCGGTAGAGGATTGACCGACAGGTCCAAATCACTTTGGGGCGGATGGACGTTCAAAACTGAAAATCAAAATATTTGGTTTAGTGGTGATAGCGGTTATGGTACTCATTTTAAAGAAATAGGAGAGAAATTAGGCCCTTTTGATTTTGGTTTTATGGAAAACGGCCAGTATAATGAGAAGTGGCACCAGATACATATGTTTCCTGAAGAAAGTATTCAGGCGGCACTAGAAGCAAAAGTCAAGAAGGTAATGCCGGTACATTGGGCGGGCTTTGCTCTGGCACAACACGATTGGACAGAACCCGCAGACAGATTCCAAGAAGCTGCAACTAAAAACAATCTAGATGTTTCTTTTCCTAAATTGGGAGAAATCTGTTCTATAGAGGACCTAAATGACAACGCATGGTGGTCATAAAAAAATATGGATTGTGCTTATTCTAAATTGAAAAGAGGTCTAAATTGTATAATACCAAGTATTAATATAAGATTGTGAAGTAGCCGTAAAAACATACGCCTAGACCTATAAACGCAACGCCTACCATAAAGGCCGTAAAAACCTCTTGCATCCTACGGTTTTCATCTATAATAAGACCTAGAACCCCAAATAGAATACCTATTTGAAGAAACAAAATACCAATATCTATTTGTGATACCAACTTCCTATTAGCAAGACCAATGTCCTCCCAAGTTCGTAACCCAACAATCTGTCCCATTTCGCCATCAAGATCTTGTGACCAAGAAGCACGGGGTATATTATCAGATCCTAACAAAATTTCCGTCTTTTCCTCATCATATTTTCGGATGAGATCTTCGGTCATATGTATTCTAAAATCTAATTGCTCCAACTTATCCTCGGCAACTAAACCTGTGCCACGTAAAGATTCTAAATAATCTCGTTGGTTTTCTTTTAAAATTTGTTTTATACTTTTAGCATTGTACCAGCTAGAATAGCTCACATGCTTATAATTGGCATTTGCGATTTTCTCTTCTAACTTACTATTGACTACTTTCATAACAGCCAACAATGCGACGAGAATTATAATTATCGCTCCTCCCCTGTTTTCTATTTTACTACTTTTAGGCATTACTTTGTATTAAGACTGATTTGGTTTCGGTCGAGATTAGACTCCTAAAAGACTAGTCCCATTTATTATACGTAAAAAATCTCATAAAAGTTGGCGCACAAAAACTATACCCCTGTCTTTTTTGAAAACTTCGCTATTTTGAGGAAAAATCTAATGTAATAGATTTAAAACCTTACAAAAATTAACAGTCTATACTTACTAAATTCCATTTGATGATTTTTGAAACCGAAAGATTGGAACTAAGACCTACTTCAGAAAAAGATGCAGAATTTATCTACAAGCTATTCAATACTCCGGATTGGATAGAATACATTGGCGATAGAAACATTCATAGCATTACCGAAGCAAGAAACTATATAAAAGCTAAAATGATGCCTCAGTTCCAAAGACTAGGGTTTGGCAATTACACCGTAATACGAAAGTCTGATGGAGCTAAAATTGGCTCTTGTGGCTTATACGACAGAGAAGGGTTAACAAATATTGATATTGGCTTTGCTTTTCTTTCAGAATATGGAAAACAAGGTTATGCTTACGAAGCTGCTTTTAAATTAAAAGATATGGCTTTTCAACAATTTAACCTTGATAAGCTTATTGCCATAACCAGAAAAGAAAATTTATCTTCTCAGAAACTTTTAAAAAAATTAGGCCTTTACCAGACCGATACAATTATCCTACCATAAGGTGAAACTGTAGAATTAGCATTGTATTCAATTAACAAAAGTTCTTCTTAATTCCTGAGGATTTGAAAAACAAGGTGTTAAAACTAGCCCAAGACAAAAAATCTTCCATTAATACCTCTTAAATTTGCTCTCCAAAATCAAAAGCAATTAAATCTTGCCTAAGGCAACATCTTACAAGACAAGATTTAACTCTATATCATAGCTATCGTCTAAATGAAAATTATTCTTTTTTCTCTATTACTGACCCTTGCGACTACCTGCAACCAAAAACCTTTAGAACTTAAGGTTTTAGATACTACATTGCTAGACAACGTTCCCAGTGCTTCAGGTATAACCAAAGCAGGTAATAGTTTTTATGTAGTGGGCGATGATTCCCCATATTTGTTTGAAGCAACGGGTGATGGTAAAATAGTAAATCAAACAGCCATCTATTCTACCGAGCTTTTAAACGGTAACAGATTAGACAAGGTTAAAAAACCAGATTTTGAAGCTTTGGAAACTATTAATACAAATGAAATCCTTGCTTTTGGCTCCGGAGCAAAATCTCCTGAAAGAGATATTTTTCTTCACATTTTTTTAAAAGATAGCATTACCGTAGAAACTTATCAAATTTCTGAATTCTATAACCACCTAAGAAAGCTTGATGCATTAAAGGGCGCACATTTAAACATAGAGGGCGTGGCGTTGTTCCATGATACCATTTACCTGTTTAACCGAGGAAAAAACATCATCTTTAGTTTTAACTATTTAGACTTGATTGCTTATTTAAAGGATACCAAACCTTTTCCTGAACCAAAAACTATAGAATATAAACTACCTACAATAGATGGTTTTCAATCTGGGTTTTCTGGGGCTACTATTTTAGAAGAAGAGAATCTAGTCATCTTTACCTCTTCCGTAGAAAAAACCGGAAGTGCCTACAGAGACGGAGAAATAGCCGGAAGCTTTATTGGTGTTATTCCTATTGTTAACGGTACTTTTTCTAAAAAATATAGTGTTGCCGCTATTCCTACTACAGACGCTCCTCTAAAAGTAGAATCGGTTACGGTAGTGGAAAAAACTACTGATGGCAAAATAAAACTTGCCTTGGTTACGGATGACGATAAGGGCAACTCATTGCGATTAAACTGCCTTCTGAAAATATAATTTCAATTCATTTTTAGCTCAAAATTCTGTTAAAATCTGTTCTTTTTCTTTATCGCATAGATATTAATCGTAATATTGCAATGTACTTATAAAAGAGATGCATGGGATTAGCTAAAACTGAAATGTTTACAGACCTTCAAAATGAAATTGCACTTTATGCCAAGGTTTTTGGGCATCCTGCAAGAGTTTCTATTTTACAACATTTGTTTAAAATAGATGCCTGTGTTTGCGGAGATTTGGTAAATGAAATAGGTCTTGCACAACCTACCATTTCTCAACATTTAAAAGAACTCAAAAATCTAGGCCTTATACAAGGTACAGTAGAAGGTACTAGCGTTTGTTATTGCATTCATAAAGAAAACTGGACACAAATGAAAGAGGTAATGCTTAAATTCTTAGATCAAGACCTTCCCAAATCAGATTGTTGTTAAAAAATTTAGATGCTTTTATCGTAAAAATACAATAAATAAATATTCACATGAAACTATCAGAAATTAAATCAGAGCTTTCAAAATTAGATAAAATAGCTTTTCAATTACCTAACGGAGCTCTGGTTCCAAACCACTTTCATGTAACGGAAGTTGGTAAAATAACAAAGCACTTTATAGATTGCGGCGGAACGGTTCGTAAAGAAGAAGTGGTGAACTTTCAGCTTTGGAATGCAGATGATTATGACCACAGACTACATCCCGAAAAATTAACTCACATTATAGAACTTTCCGAAAAAACCTTGGGTATAGGCGATCTGGATATTGAGGTGGAGTACCAAGGAGATACTATTGGCAAGTTTGGGTTAGATTTTGACGGCACCAATTTTCTTCTGACCACCAAACAGACCGATTGTCTTGCTAAAGATAATTGCGGTATTCCTGCCGAAAAACCAAAATTACAATTCACAGATTTAGGTCAAGGTAGTTCTTGTGACCCTAATAGCGGATGTTGTTAGTCTAAATTTTTTATATATAAAAATAACCGAATGAGCACTTTTGAAAAAATTGAAAACACCATCAGTTCTTTAACAACCGATTCTATTTCAAGCGAACGAAAAGAAACGTTACAACCTCTAATAGATTTTATACAAGATAAAGTCAGTACTAATGAAGAAATACGCCTAAATTTTATCTGTACCCATAACTCCCGCAGGAGTCACTTATCTCAAGTTTGGGCGCAGACCATGGCGTATCATTTCAATATTCAAAATGTTTTTTGTTATTCTGGAGGAACCGAGGCTACGGCTTTGTTTCCTATGGCTGCAAAGACTCTTGAGAATACCGGATTTGAAGTTGTAAAACGTTCCGATGACAAGAATCCCGTTTATAGTATTAAGTATGCTCCAAACGAACATCCTGTTATCTGTTTTTCGAAAACTTTAGATGATAATTTTAATCCACAATCAGGTTTTGCCGCTATTATGACGTGCAGCCAAGCAGATGGAGGTTGCCCTTTTATTGCAGGTGCGGAAAAGCGGATTCCAATTACTTTTGAAGACCCCAAGGCTTTTGACAACACACCACAACAGGCCGAAAAGTATTACGAAAGGAGCATTCAAATTGCTACTGAACTCTACTTTGTTTTTTCAAAAATAAACGCATAGAAATGGCAAAAAAATTAAGCTTTCTAGATAGTTACTTAACCTTGTGGATTTTTGGCGCCATGATAGTTGGGGTTGGTATTGGTAATTTTTTTCCTAAGTTCCCTGAGCTCATAAATTCCGCCAGTAGCGGAACAACAAATATTCCTATTGCCATAGGTCTAATATTAATGATGTATCCTCCTTTGGCCAAGGTTAATTATGCGCTGCTGCCCAAAGTTTTTAAGAATGTAAAAATCCTATCCATCTCATTAATTTTGAATTGGATTGTTGGCCCTATCCTTATGTTTCTTTTGGCCATCACCTTTCTTCAGGATTACCCCGAGTATATGGTTGGTTTAATTTTGATAGGTCTTGCACGTTGCATTGCCATGGTTTTGGTCTGGAACGACCTTGCCGAAGGCAGCAGCGAATATGGAGCTGGTCTTGTTGCGTTGAACAGTGTTTTTCAGGTATTCGCGTATAGTTTTTATGCTTATATTTTTATAACCGTACTACCTCCCTATTTTGGTTTTGAAGGCGCCATTGTAGATATTTCTATTGGCACCATTGCAGAAAGTGTTGCCATTTATCTTGGCCTTCCTTTTATTCTGGGCATACTAAGTCGTTTTATTCTGGTGCGGTTAAAAGGCGAGGAATGGTATTCAAAAAAGTTCATTCCTACTATTTCTCCCATGACATTGATTGCCCTTCTTTTTACAATTGTCGTAATGTTTTCATTGAAAGGCGAATTGATTGTTGAAATACCTATGGATGTACTGATAATTGCCGTACCTCTACTTATTTATTTCGCTCTAATGTTTATCATCGGTTTCTTTGTAACTAAAGCAACAGGAGCAACGTATGACAAAACCACATCAGTTGCTTTCACCGCCGCAGGTAACAATTTTGAATTGGCCATTGCTGTTGCCATTGCCGTTTTTGGATTGAATTCTGGTCAGGCGTTTGCTGGGGTTATAGGTCCTTTAGTAGAAGTCCCTGCTTTAATACTGCTTGTTCGCGTTTCCTTTTGGCTTAGAAAAAAATATTACAACAAGGAGAAAAATCTTGTTTAACGAACACTTTTAGTCTACCGTTACTATCATAATAAACATGTCTTTCATAAAGCTGTGATAGTAACGGTATTCCTTTGAATAAATTAACTAAATATTTGTTTAAAGGATTAACAAGTCCTCTTCAATTTTGATTGATTACCTTAACAAGAAATGATATCTTGCACAGATATTTTTTAAGGACGCAAAAGGAATGAATCTTACCATTGAAAATATTGTCTTAATTGGCTCTTTACTGCTATTCATTAGTATAATAGTAGGTAAAACATCATACAAATTTGGAGTTCCTACCTTATTGCTTTTCCTTATCATCGGAATGTTGGCCGGTTCTGAAGGTATAGGAGGTATTGTTTTTGACGATCCAAAAATTGCCCAATTTATTGGTGTAGTATCATTAAATTTTATCCTCTTCTCTGGTGGTTTAGACACTAGTTGGCCGGCCGTAAAACCAATTCTTAAAGAAGGTATTCTACTTTCTACCTTAGGTGTATTACTCACCGCAGTATCCTTAGGTGTTTTTGTACATTTTGTTACAGATTTCACCATTTATGAAAGTTTACTACTAGGGTCTATCGTTTCTTCTACTGATGCCGCAGCAGTTTTCTCTATTTTAAGAGGTAAGAGTCTTGCTTTGAAAACGAATCTTAGACCAACCCTAGAGCTAGAAAGTGGTAGTAACGACCCCATGGCTTATGTACTTACCATTGCTTTTCTTTCTTTGGTAGTGAACAAAGACCAAAGTTTAATGTCCATCATTCCCCTTTTCCTGCAACAAATGATTCTTGGTGGCGCGGCAGGCTTCGGTTTTGGTAAGTTGAGCAAACTGGTTATAAACAAAATTAGACTCGATTTTGAAGGTCTTTATCCTGTATTAGTTATTGCTCTGATGTTTATCACCTTTTCCGCAACTGATTTTATTGGTGGTAACGGATTCTTGGCAATTTACATCTGTGCCGTTTATTTAGGTAATCAAGACCTTATTCATAAAAAAACCATCTTTCGTATGTTTGATGGTCTGGCTTGGTTAATGCAAATTGTACTTTTCCTTACTCTAGGCCTTTTAGTCTTCCCTAGTCATGTTGTGCCTTACATAGGTATTGGTCTAACCATTTCTCTGTTCTTGATTTTTATAGCAAGACCAGTTGGTGTATTTATTAGCCTCATGTTCATTAAGATGAAACTGCGAAGGCGTTTCTATATTTCTTGGGTAGGACTCCGTGGTGCCGTTCCTATTGTATTCGCAACCTACCCCCTTTTGGCAGGCATTGATAAAGCGCATATCATTTTCAATATCGTATTCTTTATTTCGGTTACATCGGTACTTATACAAGGAACAACGCTAGCGTTAGTTGCCAAATGGCTGAATGTTGGACTTCCTGAAAAATCCAAACGTATTTACGAAAAAGAGAAATTCCTTGAGGAAATACCAAAGGCCGTAATGAAAGAAATTGTCATTACACCCCAATGTTTTGCCGTAAATAAGAAGATAGTTGATTTGAGTTTTCCAAAGAATGCCATCATTGCTATGATTAAAAGAGCAGATGTCTATATTACTCCAAATGGGTCTACGGTTATTGAAAGTGGCGATACTTTGGTAGTTCTTTCCGACAATATGGAAGGTCTTATTAAGGTTCAAGAATGTTTAAATCAATAACATTTTTTTAGCATTTGCGAATCAATATAATTTTACCTTTGTGCCGATGAAATCGGTTAAACAGCTATTTGGTTTATTCATGCTCACAGCAATTTATTGCTGCGCCATTGGCATGGGCCTAAATCCCGACCGAACCATTACGGCAGAAAATAGTAGTAACCATTCTCAAAAAGAATCGGTTTCTGCGGTTAACGCTAAGCTCTATTGTCATACTTCAGAGTCTGAAACTATAATAGACGCACCGTCTAACAGCACGCCAAATCCTCTTGAAGGGTCATACAAACTTTGGGGAACACAAAGAATTAGCGACCGTGTTTTTGAAAGTACATTGGCGCAATACACTCGTTTTTCGCAGAACCTCCTTATTTCTAAGCGAAAGGCAGATATTATATTCCCTTTTCATTACTTCTGGTAAATCCATTTTTTTAAGTAAACGACGCCAAATTTCTTGTTTGGCACTTTAAACATTGGGCTTGCACTACGCATTGCCCCCATTTACCAATTTTAAAACTTAGAAAAATGAATTTAGATTTCGGCACAACCCTTATTGGGGCCATATCAGCAGTTATATGTGTAACTCCTTTTGTTTTAGTTACCAGAAGTGTAAAGAAAAAAGAAAAAGAAATGCTCCGTTCGTTGACTGATTTTGCAGATCGAGACAATTGCAAAATAAATGAACATGAATACGTGGGCGATTTTATAATAGGAATGGACACCAATAAAAAAGTTGTCTTTTACTATAAAGAAGAAAGGAATGAAATGGAAAAACTATCCGTTGACTTGAAAGATGTGAAAAGTTGCAAGGCATCCAAACTAGGAAAGTCCGTTCGTAACAATGGAAAAGTAGAACAGACCATAGAACGTATTGAATTGGTTTTCACTACCAAACCAACCGCAGGTCGTGATGTTGTTTTTGAGCTTTATAACTCTCAGAACAACTTACAACTAAACGGAGAGCTACAAACAGCCGAAAAATGGGCTAAAATGGTCAACGACATCGTTTAATTTATAATTATGATGAAATATAAAAAGCCCCACAGCATGCTGTGGGGCTTTTTGTTTCTTTAAAAAAATAGTATTTATTTGAGCGAAACGCTCAATACATAATCATCAGCAGTCAGGTAAAGAATTTTCTCATCCTTCCCAAAAACACAATTAGCGGTCTTTTCACCAGTATGTATTCTAGCTATAGCCTTACCTGATTCATTAAAAAGCCAAACACCCCCAGGACCTGTAGCAAATAAATAGCCTTTACTATGCATTTTCATACCGTCTGGCAAGCCTTGCTGTCCTTCTTGCCCTACTAGCTCGGTTACATCATAAAATAGCTTTTTATTACCGACCTTACCTTATGGTGCAAAAATATCATATTGGTACCAAACGGCATGTTCTGGATTAGATACGGACACATAAAGTTTAGAGCCATCATTATTCACTGCAATGCCATTAGGTCTGGACAACTTGTCCACCAAAACAATTTCTCCGGTAGCTTGTAAACAGTAAACTCCTTGGTAATCCAGTTCTTTTTGTTCGTCATCCATTTGTTTTGGTAGCCCATATGGTGGATCTGTAAAATATAGGTTCCCCTCGGCATCAAAAACTCCGTCGTTGGGACTATTAAAACGTTTCTCCTCAAAAGAGTCCGCTAATGCTTCATACTCTGCTTTTGGGGCATTCAATGTACTTTTCATTTTAGCCACCCGTCTTTCACCATGCTGCATTAAAACCAGTTCTCCATTAGGACTTAAGAGCAATCCGTTAGAACCCGGTTCTGCTCCATAATCACTTTCACCTAAATAGCCAGAAGGTTCTAAGTACTCACTAGTTTTTCCTGAAGCATCAATTTTAAAGACTGTATTGTTCGGTATATCCGAAAATAGGAGATAATCACCATCGGCAATCCATAACGGACCTTCCGTCCAAGTAAATCCGCTTCCTATTACTTTTATTTCGGCATTAACATCAATGACCTGTAAAGCTTCGTCTTCAAAAATTTCAACTGAAAAAGCCTGTTTCTGATTTTGAGAAACGATTGTAAGATGAAGACTAAATGCACAAACGAACACAAAAATTCTATTCATAATTAATTCTTTAAAAATGGAATATCGATTTAATATCAACTTATAATTTTTGAAATACAGAATATTACCGCAATCGCCGAAGTACCCAAAATAAAAGTACCAACAGTATGTATCTGGTTTCCTTGTTTGACATCCATACCCGTTAACTGCGTGAGTACCCAAAAGAAACTATCATTGGCATGCGAGACTACGGTTGAACCTGCTCCAATAGCTAGAACAGTCATAGTTCTCATAAAGGTTTCATCCAACCCAAGGGCGGGCATCATGGGAGCTACAATGGAGGCCGTAGTTATTAAAGCTACCGTAGAAGAACCTTGTGTGGTCTTTAAACAGGCTGCCAGTAAAAATGGAAAAAACAGACCAATAGTCATATCCGAAAAGCTCTCGGTAATCATTTCCGCAAACCCTGAATTTTGGAGCATAGCCCCAAATATGCCACCTGCACCGGTAATCAATATAATAGGAGCTGCAATTCGTAATGCATCTCCCAACCAACCTGTTGCCGAATATACGCGCTGATCCAACTTTTCGGGAAGAAGTAAAGAAAGTACTACTCCTATTAAAAGAGCAATAACAGGCGTACCTAAAAAAGTTATAACAGGATAAATAACCACCCCTGTAATATCTAGCTCAGGATAATCAAAAACAGATTTTAAAACAATTAGAATTATAGGTACGATGATGCACAGTAAGGATAGTGATAATTTTGGTCTGTGAACCACATCCGGAGCAGCTTCCATCTTTATAGGAATATTTATTTTAGAAGCTATTTTGGTTGCAAAAAAGTAGCAACTTACCAATGACAATGAGCTAACAATCAATCCCCATAAAATTACACTACCCAATTCTGCATTCAAAATTCCCGCTGCTGCAATGGGATATGGTGTTGGCGGCACCATTACATGGGTTGCCATGAGACCTAATGCCAATGCTGCGGTAGTACCTGCAAAAGAAACTTTAGCTTTTTCTGAAAGTGCCTTGTTCAAAGAACTCATGATAATAAAAGCACTGTCTGCAAAAACGGGAATCGAAAGAAGATACCCCGTTAACATCATGGCTAAATGAATAGATTTCTCACCAATTAGCTGAACCATGCGTGTAGCAATTACCATTGCGCCGCCAGATTTTTCTAAAATCGTACCGATTGCCACAAAAAAAATGATAAGACCAATCTTACCCATTATACTACCAAAGCCATTATTGACAGAATCAATAATGGCTTCAACACTCATTCCAGTTATGAATCCATAGCCAATAGCAGCTAGTAACAACACAAAAAATGGATGAATTTTCCAGCGAACAATCCCCAAAATAATAAACGCGAGGGCACAGATCAAAGCTACTACATAGAGCATATTGGTTGATTAAGGTTATCCGAATTTAATAACTAAATCATTCAAAACCTGCAATTTAAATCTGTTTTTTACCACTCGGCAAAACTACCGTCTTCATTTCTCCATACAGGATTTGACCAGTTATGGCCAATTTTCTGACCTTCTCTTAGTTTTTCTTCATTCATATCTACACCTAGACCTTGGCTTTTTGAGAAGCTCTATGTACCCATCTTTTACATCAAAAATTTCAGGATTATCCATATAATCTAACAAATCAAAACCTTTATTGTAATGTATACCCAAGCTACTTTCTTGAATTACGGCGTTAATAGAATTAAAATCTACATGTAGGCATGAAGCTAGAGCAACTGGGCCCAACGGGCAATGAGGTGCCAGGGCTACATCATAAGCTTCTGCCATAGCAGCAATTCTACGTACTTCAGAAATACCGCCAGCGTGACTTAAATCTGGTTGGATGATATCTACCGTGCCTTTGTGTAGAAGTTCTTTAAAATCCCAACGGGAAAACATTCGCTCTCCTGTTGCAATAGGAATACTGGTATATGGATAAATATGGTCAAAAGCTTCTTTGTTCTCGCTCAGCACCGGTTCTTCAATAAACATAGGATTATATGGTGACAATTCGTCAATTAAACGCTTGACCATACCTTTGTGTATTCTTCCATGAAAATCCAGGCCAATGTCTAACGTATCTCCAAATTCCTCTCGAAGCAATCTAATATTATCTGCAACGGTTCTAATTTTCTGTAAAGAATCTATCCAAGCAAAAGCACCTGTAGCATTCATTTTTACAGCCTTGTAACCTTGTTCTACTTTTTCCCGAGCTTGCTCAAGAACAACTTCTGGGTGATCACCACCAATCCAACAATACATTTTCATTTTCTTACGTACAGCTCCTCCCAAAAGGTCATAAACAGGTACACCAAGGTGTTTTCCTTTAATATCCCAAAGGGCTTGATCTATCCCTGAAATAGCACTCATAAGAATAGGACCTCCACGGTAAAAACCTCCTCCGTAAAGTGTTTGCCAAATATCCTCAATATCATTTGCCGACCGACCAATAAGGTATTGTGATAGTTCTTGAACACAGGCTTCTACTGTAGCAGCCTTACCCTCAACAACAGGTTCTCCCCAACCTATGATACCACTTTTTGTGGTTATTTTGAGAAAAAGCCAACGTGGTGGCACTTTAAAAAGTTCTATTTTTTCAATTCGCAAGTCATCCATAGTAGTCTACTAAAGTTCTTAAGGTTGATTGATTAAATTTAATTGACAGGCCATACTGTCAAAAATTGATTTCCCTAAAGTAGTGAATAATTTTGAAGTGTAATTAATACGTTTAAAATAACACCTAAGAAATAGTAACTTCTTAACACAAAAAAACCTGTCCACTAATGGACAGGTTTTAAATTTTAATGAAATAATCCTAAAAGGATTTATCTAACTATGCAGGCTCGCCGTATAAATCAAAATCGGCAGCTTCTGTAATCTTTATATTTACGAATTCACCTTGTTTTAAATAGAACTTAGTAGCATCTATCAAAACTTCGTTATCCACATCGGGAGAATCAAATTCCGTACGACCAACAAAATGAGTTCCTTCTTTACGGTCTATGATACAACGGAAAGTCTCTCCAATTTTATTTTGGTTCAACTCCCATGAAATCTGAGATTGTAACTCCATGATCTCATTAGCCCTTTCCTGCTTAACATCTTCAGGAACATCATCTTCCAGAGAATAGGCATGTGTATTTTCTTCATGACTATATGTAAAACAACCTAAGCGCTCAAAACGCATCTCGGCTACCCAACTTTTTAAAGTCTGAAAATCTTCTTCCGTTTCTCCAGGATAACCAACTATCAACGTAGTACGAATAGTCATTTCAGGAACCGCAGCTCTAAACTCTTTCAACAATTTTGTTGTTTTAGCCTGTGTAGTCCCACGACGCATACTTTTTAGTATGGAATCTGAAATATGTTGTAATGGAATATCTAAGTAATTACAGATTTTAGGCTCTTGCTTCATAACATCAAGCACATCCAAAGGAAAACCTGTTGGAAAAGCATAATGCAACCTGATCCATTCAATACCTTCTACCTTTACCAAAGCTTGTAACAGCTCGGCTAAGTTTCTCTTTTTATAAATATCAAGACCGTAATACGTCAAATCCTGAGCAATAAGAATAAGTTCTTTTACCCCTTTTGCCGCTAATTTTTCAGACTCAGTAACTAAATCTTCAATAGGTGTACTACGGTGCTTACCCCTCATAATAGGAATAGCACAGAATGAACAAGGTCTATCGCAACCTTCTGCAATCTTTAAATAGGCATAATTTTTTGGCGTGGTCGTTAAACGCTCACCAATTAGTTCATGCTTATAATCCGCACCAAGAGCCTTCAATAAATTAGGAAGTTCACTGGTACCGAAATATTCGTCTACATTCGGGATTTCTTTTTGTAAATCGGGCTTATATCGCTCACTAAGACAACCGGTTACAAATACCTTATCTACTATACCGGCCTCTTTTTTCTGAACGTACTCTAAAATAGTATTAACACTTTCTTCTTTTGCATTCGCTATAAATCCGCAGGTATTGATTACCACTACATTTCCCTCCTCTTCATGCACTACCTCTTTGTCGTTGGCACGCAACTGCCCCATGAGTATTTCGGAATCATACACGTTTTTCGAGCATCCCAAAGTGACTACATTTATTTTATTCTGCTTCTTCGTTTTCGTTCTCATAACTAGAAATTGAGCGCAAAAATACAACAAGATCAACGAACAGCTTCCTTTTGGTACGATTTCTTGTTGAATTGCGTTAAACTTTCATAACAAGTTGATGTCGAATAAGAAATCTAAGTCATGAAATATATAACTTCTACTATTCTGAGTCTTATTTTAGTAGTCCTCACTAGCTGTTCCAAAGACAAGGTAGAGCCCCAAATTGAGACGGAAGTTCAAGAGATGTACTTTCCTGCAATAGCTGATACCGAATGGGAAACAATTACACCAGCCGAATTAAACTGGAACGAAACCGAAATAGCAGCTTTGAACACCTATTTAAAAAATAATAAGACCAAAGGATTCATGGTTTTGGTGGATGGGCGCATTGTAATAGAAGAATACTTTAATGGTCATAATGCAAATGCACAATGGACTTGGTTTTCCGCAGCCAAAAGCTTAACCGCTACCATTGCGGGTATTGCCCAAGAGGAAGGTTTACTAAATATTGAAGATAAAACATCTGATTATCTTGGCATGAATTGGAGTTCGTTACCCACAGAGAAAGAAGACCTAATTACTGTACAACACCATCTAAGCATGACCACTGGTCTCACAGACCATGTGGGAGATTATATCCCATGGGTATGCACCACACCAAATTGCTTGGACTATACCGCAGATGCCGGAACACGTTGGGCCTACCACCAAGGCGCTTTTATTCTCCTTCAAGATATTCTTACCCAGACTACAGGTGTAGGCTTTCAAAGCTATGGAAAAGCAAAACTTGAAGACCGAATAGGAATGCAAGGGAATTGGACAAAAACATTAGGGCTAAACATTTATAATAGCAACACGCGTAGTATGGCTAGATTTGGACTGCTCGCCCTAAACAAAGGTACTTGGGATGACAACATTATTATTAGTGAAGATTACTTCAATGAAATGACTACTACTTCCCAAGAACTTAATAAAAGTTATGGTTATCTCTGGTGGCTTAATGGAAAGCAAAGCTATATGGGAACCACTTCTCAACAAGTTGTTGCTAGTAACCTCATACCAGACGCACCTTCTGATTTATTTGCTGCGTTAGGTGCAAATGACCAGAAAATCTATGTAGTACCTAGTAAGAGCTTGGTAGTTATTAGATCTGGCGAAACTGCCGGAGAAACACAATTAGGACTCTCTAGTTTTGATAATGAATTATGGGGAAAACTGAATGCTATTATGAATTAAATATAATTAGACATTAAAGAATGAGTCTACAAATTCATGCTTATTAAACACCTGTAGATCTTCAATGCCCTCACCTACTCCAATATACTTTACAGGAATTTGAAATTGATCAGATATACCAATAACAACTCCTCCTTTTGCTGTACCGTCTAATTTTGTGACCGCTAATGAAGTAACTTCTGTTGCCTTGGTAAATTCCTTGGCTTGCTCAAAAGCATTTTGACCCGTAGAACCGTCAAGCACCAACATAACCTCATGAGGCGTATTGTCTACTACTTTTTGCATTACTCGTTTTACCTTGGTCAACTCGTTCATTAAGTTCACCTTATTATGAAGACGACCTGCAGTATCTATAATCACAACATCTGCATCTTGCTTGACTGCAGAACTTAAAGTATCAAAAGCAACTGAAGCCGGGTCGCTACCCATACTTTGTTTTACGATGGGCACATCAACTCGATCTGCCCAAACTTGTAATTGATCTATGGCCGCAGCACGAAAAGTATCCGCCGCACCTAAAACTACTTTTAAACCTTGCTTTTTAAATTGATAAGCTAATTTACCAATGGTTGTAGTTTTACCCACACCATTAACACCAACTACCATAATTACGTAAGGCTTTTTATCTTTTGGTACTGAAAATTCTGTTTCACTACCAAGATTGGTTTCCGAAAGAAGACTAGAGATTTCCTCCCGAAGAATAGTATTGAGCTCTTCCGTGCCCATATATTTATCCTTAGAAACACGAGCCTCTATACGATCTATGATTTTTAGGGTTGTAGTTACTCCAACATCCGAAGAAACAAGAACTTCCTCCAGATTATCCAATACATCATCATCTACTTTAGACTTACCCGCAACAGCTTTACTAAGCTTAGAGAGAAAAGAAGTTTTTGTTTTCTCTAAGCCCTTATCAAGGCTTTCCTTTTTCTTTGAAGAAAATATATTCTTGAATAAACTCATGTGTTCTTTGTATTAATAGTCTCAAAGATAATAAAGTAAGCTGGAAGTTTTTACTTTAAATGATACTACAATTACTTGAAGGACACCTGCTACTAGTGAGTGCTTCCTTTACCTAGATGGTAACCAACAAAAAAAGCCCCTTCTTAATGAAGAGGCTTTGTAATACTTTAAAAGTATCTTACTTTTTAGACAACCAATCGTTGACCGCTTCTGGGGCCATAACTGACTCAACAAAAGTATATGATCCACTTTTTTCTGATTTCACCATCTTGATGGCTTTTGTCAATCTCTTTGAACTTGTCTGTAAACTTGCTACCGTCTTTTTTGCCATGACTAATATGCTTTTATGTTCTCGTTAAAACGAAAACTTATTTAATCTCCTTATGGATTGTCATCCTCTTCAAAATAGGATTGAACTTTTTAATCTCCATTCTTTCCGGAGTGTTCTTTTTGTTCTTGGTAGTAATGTACCTTGAAGTACTATATTGTCCCGACTCTTTGTGCTCGGTACATTCCAAAATTACTTGTATTCTATTTCCTTTCTTTGCCATCGTATTCTAGCTTATTTTACCAATCCTTCTGCCTTCGCGTCTTTCAAAACAGCAGAAATACCCTTTTTGTTGATAATCTTCAACGCCTTTGCAGAAACCTTTAAGGTTACCCAACGGTCCTCTTCGGGAATATAAAAACGTTTCTTAGAAAGATTGACATTGAATCTTCTTTTAGTCTTATTTATAGAAAACGATACGTTGTTTCCAAACATCGCTCTCTTTCCCGTAATTTCACAAACTTTTGACATCCCGCAGATTTTTCTTTAAACAGGGTGCAAATTTATGTCATTTTTATGGATGCACAAAACAATATTTCAGATTTTTGAAATTTCTTTTTGCAATAGCTCTAAAGCCTTGTTCACCGACTTCTCCACAATGCGCTCTCTATGGTTGCCCATATTGAATTCATGAGCATAAACACCACTAGGAGTTGCTATAGCAATAAAGACCGTTCCAATCTCTGCATCTGAGTCACCTTTTGTTGGTCCGGCATTTCCTGTAGTAGCAATTGCGTAATGGGTTTTGAACAAATGCCTTACATTTTCTGCCATCTCCATAGCTACTTCCGCACTCACAACAGAATATGTTACAATGACATCTCTGGGGACCTTAAGAACATTTATCTTAGCTTCGGTAGCGTAGCTCACCACACTGCCCTTAAAGTAAGCTGAAGCCTTGGCAAGGCTGTTAGTTGTTCAGCAATTTTACCTCCCGTAAAACTCTCTGCTGTAGACAGCGTTAAATTTTTCTCGGTAAATAGTTTAGCGACCACTTGCTCTAAAGTCTCCTCGTCTTCAGTGCCATATACAATATCGCCAATTAACGGGTATAGTTTTTTAAGTTCTGCTTCTACGGATTCTTCTAGTTCTTGCTTATTTGACCCTTTAGCACTCAATCGTAACCTTACTTTTCCCAAATTTGGTAAATATGCCAATTTGATAAACGCAGGTAAATTATTCTCCCAATCTTCTATTTTTTCAGCAATAGCGCTTTCACCTAAACCATAGGTGACAACAGTTCTATGCAAAATAAAAGGACGATTAAAATCGGAAATGATTTTTGGAATGACCTTGTCCGTCATTAAATTTTTCATTTCATAAGGAACTCCGGGAAGCGAAACAAATGCTACACCGTCTTCTTGTATCCACATGCCAGGTGCAGTACCAAATGCATTATGTAAAACTGTAGCCTTGGATGGAACCAGAGCTTGTTTTTTATTGATATCCGAAATAGGAGTAGAAGTAATATACTTTTTGAACAGTTCTTCCACATGTGCTAGAACACTTGCGTCTTCTACCAAGGTGTCGTTAAAAACTCACACAGGGTATGTTTTGTAATATCGTCTTTGGTCGGACCAAGACCTCCGGTTATGATAACAACTTGAACTCTCTTTTTAACGTCTTCTAGCGCTTGAAGAATATGTTCCTTGTCATCTTGAATTGAAGTAATCTGATAAACGGACACTCCAATTTTATTAAGTTCTTTGGAAATAAAAACGGAATTGGTATCAACAATCTGACCAATTAGAATTTCATCGCCAATGGTAATAATTTCGGCAAGCATCAGATATTGAAATCTTTTTTCAACTCAGATACCACTTGATATATGTCTTTTTTCAACAATGGAAAAACCACTTGTATCTCGGACATATTGGCTTCTGCCTTCCCTAAAGTTTCTATTTGTAAGGCCGCGGCACGAGTCTGCTCCATACCCAGCAAATCTACATTGGGCTTAATTTTATGAGCTAATTTGTAAACCTGGTCATGGTTTTGCTCATTTAACGCAATTTCAAGAAGCTCAAGATCCTGTGGCACTTCTTCTAAAAATACTGAAATAACAGAGTTGATGAAATCTTCATCTCCTTCAGCCATTTCATTGATTTTATCAAGATTGTAAATCATTATTTTACTTTTAAATGGAAAAGTTCACGCCCCTCCAGAACCCCCGAAAGGTAGTCATTTGCTTCAATTCTACCAACACCTGCTGGTGTTCCAGTAAATATTACATCGCCTTTTTTTAACATAAAGAATTGAGAAACGTACGAAACAAGCTCATCTATCTTCCAGAGCATGAGACCAGTATTCCCCTTTTGCACTTCTCTTTCATTCTTTAATAAAGAGAAATTTATATTGTTTAAATCCTTAAAATCTGTCTTTGGAAGCCACTCTCCTATGACCGCTGCACCATCAAAACCTTTTGCTTTTTCCCAAGGAAGACCTTTTTCTTTTAGTTTGGATTGCAGGTCTCTAGCCGTAAAATCTATACCCAAACCTATCTCATCATAATAATTATGGGCAAATTTCTCACTAATATGCTTTCCTACTTTTTTTATCTTAACGAGCACTTCAACTTCATAGTGTACGTCTTTAGAAAAATCAGGAATATAGAAATCCTGTTCTTTTGGCAAGATTGCAGAATCTGGCTTAATAAAAACTACAGGTTCTTCAGGCCTTTCATTAGCCAACTCCTCTATATGCTCAGTATAGTTTCTACCGATACAGATAATTTTCATTGAAACCTTTTTAAAATTTTCTAACCTAACTTATTATTGAGCTGACTCAATTTTACTTGTGTCAACACCTTTTTGGTGTACAGGGGAAAATCGGCATTTAGAATCCACCCGAAGTAGTAAGGTTCCTTCTCAAGTACATCTAGTACTTTTCTGCCTTTATGTTTACCAAATGCAAAAACTTCAGCTCCATCTTCATCATATCCTAAGAAGCCTGCAAAATCTGCAAACTGGCGATGAGTAGAAAATTCAGCTAGTTTTTTTACATTATTCTCAAGCTCCGGATATTTATCCAATTGAGACAATAACACCTCATATGTTGCTAGCGTATCCGCTTCTGCACTATGGGCATCTGTAAGGTCTTTATCGCAATAAAACTTGTAAGCAGCCACTAAAGTGCGCTTTTCCATTTTATGGAATATAGTTTGAACATCTATAGAAACCATGCTCTTCATATCAAAGTCTAGCTCTGCACGCAACATTTCTTCAGCCAATAGCGGAATATCAAAACGGTCAGAATTAAATCCGCCCAAATCACAATCCTTTATCATGGCATAAATAGTCCTAGAAAGTTCTTTAAAAGTTGGCTCATTGGCCACTTTTTCATTGGAAATACCATGAATAGCAACCACCTCTTCAGGGATTTCCATTTCTGGATTTACCAATAAGGTCTTACTTTCTTTATTCCCGTTAGGATATACTTTTAAAACAGATATTTCTACAATTCGGTCTTTGGCAACATTGGTACCCGTAGTTTCCAAATCAAAAAAACAAATGGGACGCGTGAGATTAAGCTCCATGTTTTTCGCTATTTTTTTAACAAAGATACTATTTAACAAGGTTCAAGAAAACATATCTATACTTTTCTTAATAAAGAAAATACCACTACAATCTTGTATTTATTACATTATTGAAAGCTGAACCAAAGGTATAACTAAGCCCTACGCTAAGACTGGTCTCATAATCCGTAGCAATCTGCTTTTGTTGTAGCAATACATCCTCTAAAGAAGCATCTCCATAAGGTAAATTTATTTGATCTCTAATTAACTCAAATCTTCCCGAAAACCGAGCTGCGAGACCCTTTAAAAGACGTACGGAAAAACTACCGTTCAGCTGAATTCTATTCTTAGTAAAATCGTTCAAAAAAGTAGACCCAATTAAGCGGGCGTATACATTACCCCAAGGTTGACGATACCTTACCTGTACATCTAGGGAGTGGCTGAAGATACCTTCCGTATCCTTAAGGTAAATGGTCTGCTCTATATAATCATTGTGAAAATAACCGATTTTATAAGCAAAAACGATTTCTCTACGTAGTACCTCTTTGTAAGGATAGATATTATATTCTATTGCTGGCCTTAGCGTAATATCTAAAGTCCAGATTCGTAAAAGTATTATGTTGTACACCACCAAAAACACCTGCAGACCAATGGTCTGACAAACTAGCAACGACACTAGCATCTGCAGAATACCTGAAGCGCTCGCTTGTAAAAGTTTCATCATCGTTGATGATTTCTTTATTTGCTTGGTTAATTTGCAAATCACTTCGGATCCGTAGTTTTTCCGTTACATGATCACTTTGAAAACCCAATTCATATTCAAATTCCTTACGGCTAGACTCCCTTTTAATCTTTGCCTCTCCATAGACTTCAAAAATCCAATTGTTCCAAGGATCCCTAAAATCAACTTCTTGAATCTCACCAAGCCCATCCTTATTAACAGTATACGTGATATTTTCCGCCAAGTCCGACTCTAAAACGTACTGAAGAAGACCCGACTGCACTTTTTTCAAAAGTCCTTTACGGACCTCATCATCCGTCATACTGGCCGTACTATCATAGGTGAGCTTGCCAAAGATCTCTTTATAATCATCTACACCCTCAAATTCTAGCATGTACGTACGCCCACCACTACCATTGGTAACGTCATAAATAAAAAGTTTAATATTGGCTTGCCCTTGATCACGAACGTGACTAACATAATTGATTTCCTGCCGTAGATAATTCTTCTCGCAGTTACAATCTATATAAAGTTTTAAGGATTCTTTTACCTCATTACCTTCACCCTCTTCTTGCGCAAATACCAAAAGAGGAACGATAAACAAAAAGAAGCGTAACAAATTTAAAATTTGTCGTGAGGACGTGTTGAAATTTCTATTTGGCATTATTGGTTTGGAAAGCCTTATGGATACTTATCTATCGCATGAAAATAAGATTATTAATCTATTTTTCGCGAAAGCGTACCGAAAAACCAAAATAATTCACAGATTTTAAAGAAATATAACTTTAAAATAAGAATGCTTCAACAGAAAAGTGTGTAGAGAACACTTTAGACCTCCCTATCTACATCCCAAGCTTCTAAATAATCTGCTACGGCTTTTGCAAACATACTACCCAATGCTCCATTTACCACTCTATGATCATAGCTATGAGAAAGATACATCTTACTTCTAATTCCTATAAAATCTCCTTCTGGAGTCTCTATTACAGATGGAATTTTACGGATAGCACCTAAAGCAAGAATACCCACTTGAGGTTGATTAATAATTGGCGTACCAAAAACACTACCAAAAGTTCCTACATTGGTTACAGTATACGTACCATCTTGAACCTCATCTGGCTTAAGCTTATTTTCTCTAGCCCTAAAAGCTAAATCGTTTATTGCTTTAGCCATGCCAACCAAATTTAACTGGTCTGCATTCTTAATTACCGGAACAATAAGATTGCCGTCCGGTAGAGCTGCTGCCATTCCTATGTTAATATTTTTCTTCTTGATAACCGTATCGCCAACTAGCGATATGTTCATTAAAGGATATTTTTTAAGGGCTTTTGCTACAGCTTCTATAAATATTGGTGTAAAAGTCAACTTCTCACCTTCTCTCTTTTCAAAAGAGCTCTTTACTTTATTTCTCCAATTAACAATCTTAGTAACATCTACCTCAATAAAGCTCTGAACATGCGCAGAAGTAGACACACTCTCTACCATATGCTTGGCAATCATCTTACCCATTCTACTCATAGGTAACACCTCAGCATCTGCACCTTGAGGTATTCCAGAACCATTAGTAGCTTGAACAGCAGAAGGCTTGTGGTTTACAACGGGAGCTGCTGCTACCTTAGGAGCAGGCGTTTTTTCTACTGGCTGCTCAACCTTTTTAACGGCACCATTTTCTAAATAGGCAAGAATATCATTTTTAGTAACACGACCTTCATTTCCCGTACCTGCTATTGTATCAAGTTCAGCAACAGAAATACCTTCTTGTTTTGCTATATTTTTCACCAAAGGCGAATAAAAGCGCTCAGAAGATGATTTTTGATTATGATGTACTGGTGCACTCACAGCATCTTGGGCCACTTTTACGGTTTCCTCTACCATGGCAGCAGATTTCTCAGCACCATTTGATGCAGCAACCGGTTCGCTTTGAACAGCGGACTGCGCTACGTCAATAGATTGTTCTGTTTCAATAATAGCTACGGTATCACCCACTTTGATTACATCGTCTATATCAAAAAGTTTTTCGATTAAAATACCCTCCACTTCACTTGGAACCTCTGAATCTACCTTATCAGTAGCTATTTCAAAAATAGGTTCATCCAATTCAATAGTATCACCAACTTCTTTCAACCAAGTGGTTAACGTTGCTTCCGCAACACTCTCACCCATTCTCGGTAATTTCAGTTCAAACTTTGACATATTCTTATTTTAGAATGCTTTTACTCTAATTTTGTCGCAAAAATACCAAAAAAAACACCTATCGGTTATATTTGTCACATTATTTAATTCGCTTTTAACGAACCTTCAAATGGAATACGGTTTAATATGCTCCGCCCTAGCGTGACTTCATCGGCATATTCCAGCTCATCGCCAACGGCTATTCCCCTCGCTATGGTTGAAGTATTAATATCCAAACCGCTTAATTGCTTATAAATATAAAAATTGGTCGTATCACCCTCCATAGTAGAGCTTAAGGCAAAAATAAACTCCTTAACCTCTCCTTTTTGCGCTTTTTCCACCAAAGAACCAATAGTTAAATCTTGCGGGCCAATTCCCTCCATAGGAGATATTTTTCCACCTAAAACATGATATAATCCTTTGTACTGACTTGTGTTTTCAATAGCCATTACATCACGAATATCTTCAACAACGCAAACCAGACTCCTATCCCTTTTGGGATTGGCACAAATTTCACAAACGGCCACATCTGAAATGTTATGGCAATTTTCGCAGAATTTTATCTCACTACGCAAGCTTAACAAAGAATTTGAGAGCCTTTCTGTCTGTTCCTTAGGTTGTTTGAGCAAATGAAGAACCAACCGAAGTGCCGTGCGTTTACCTATACCAGGTAATTGCGACATTTCGTAAACGGCATTCTCGAGAAGCTTTGAAGAAAAATCCATAGTCACAAAATTACGTACTATTTTTACTTTTTGTACTTTGGTTTTAAATTTTATTACATGACCGCCACGCACATCCTAATCTTAATAGGTGCTTATTTTCTCTTGCTTTTATTGATATCCTATTTTACAGGAAAAAACGACTCTAATGTCGACTTTTTTAAGGCGGGAAAATCCTCTCCTTGGTACTTGGTCGCTTTTGGAATGGTAGGTGCCTCTCTCTCAGGAGTTACCTTCATCTCTGTGCCCGGTTGGGTAGAAGCTTCTGGCTTCAGTTATATGCAAGTTGTTTTTGGTTATCTGGCAGGTTATTTTGTCATAGCCTTTATTCTTTTACCCATTTATTATCAACTAAATGTTACCTCGATTTATGAATATCTAAAAAAGCGGTTTGGTATAGTAAGTTATAAGGTAGGCGCTGTGTCTTTCTTTATCTCTAGGGTTCTAGGAGCTGCTTTTAGGCTGTTTTTAGTAGCAATTGTTCTACAGCAATTTGTATTTGATGAATTGGGCGTACCATTTGAAGTTACCGTTATACTCTCTATTTTACTCATATGGATATATACATTTAGAGGTGGAATAAAAACGATTGTTTGGACAGATACCCTCCAAACAGCCTTTATGCTTTTATCCGTTGGACTGAGCATTTACTTTATCAACCAGAAATTAGACTGGAGTTTTACCGAATTTCTAGCATCGGAAGAATTAAAACAATACAACCAAATACTATTTACAGATAGTTTCTTTGATAAAAACCACTTTCTAAAATCCTTTTTTGGAGGCATGTTCATCACCATTTGCATGACCGGTCTAGACCAAGATATGATGCAGAAAAATCTTACCTGCAAATCGCTGAAAGATGCCCAAAAAAACATGATTTCTTTCAGTTTGGTCCTAGTTGTTGTGAATTTTGTTTTCCTTTTGTTAGGAGCACTTTTGTTTATCTACGCAGCCAAATTTAACATTGCTATTCCATTAATGGATGGCCAACCAAAGCCTGACCTACTTTTTCCGGAAATTGCAATGAACAGCGGCTTGGGAATAGTTGTTGCCGTTACCTTTATGCTAGGATTGATAGCCGCAGCCTATAGCAGCGCAGATAGCGCATTAACCTCGCTAACAACCTCTTTTTGTATAGACTTCTTAAACATTGATGAGAAAGCGGAAAAAGACCAGAATAAAATTAGAAAGACAACTCACGTAGGAATGAGTATTCTTCTGATTGTTACGGTAATCTTGTTCAAGTACATCTTGGACCGAAACGTTATAGACGGTCTCCTAACCGTTGCCACGTATACCTATGGTCCTTTACTAGGACTATTTACCTTTGGTATATTCACAAAACATGCTATAAAAGATAATTATGTATGGATTGTTGCCTTATTATCCGTTCTATCTATTATAGGGTTTACCAACCTACCAACCGAATATTTAGGCGGTTACAAATTTGGATATGAATTACTACCTTTGAACGGATTATTAACTTTTCTAGGGCTGTGGCTGATTCGAAATAAGAATCCTGCAGTTATATCCGATAAAACGTAACTCCTTAAACGTTAAAGTTTTATAGGAAAAATCTTACGTGCATTTCATCGATCATTTAATATTGACCTGTTGCCAATAGCACTAATGTACACGCAACAACCGCCTCAATCCCTTCATTTTGCAGTAACTCGTAAAATTCTGGGTTTTCCGTTCCGGGATTAAAAATGACTCGTTTTGGAGCTATTTGTAGGATTTTGTCGATATACTCAGGCTGACGAGCAGCACCTATATATAAAGTAATGGTATGAATACTTTGAAAATCATTTAAATTGGTCTTTATTTGTGTTTCCCTAATTTTGCCCTCGCGCAAACCAAACGCTTCAGTTTTGATATTATGATCTAAGAGCCTATTTACGGCTAGATTACTATATCTACTAGGTTTAAGGGAAGTTCCGAAGACTAATGTTGTTTTCATATGTTAAATATGATGTTAAAGTTCATTTAAGATGTAACTTTTTGATAAAATAACCGTCTATTGTACAAGACGATATTTTGAAGAACAACTTTTTAAAAATATTGGTCGGTGATAATGCTATATGTTTATAGTTAATGGTTAGTGTTTAGTATAGCAGCATCAACGACAGAAACCCCGATGGAGACATCGGGGTTTTGTTTTGCTATAAAGTTACCATTTTATAATAGCGCTACCCCAAGTGAAGCCACTACCAAAAGCGGCCAGAACCACTAAATCTCCTTCTTTAATTTTTCCTTTCTCCCATGCCTCAGTAAGAGCAATTGGAATAGATGCTGCCGTTGTATTACCGTATTTCATGATGTTATTAAAGACTTGATCATCTCCTAGACCGAATTTCTTTTGAATAAACTGAGAAATACGCAAGTTAGCTTGGTGTGGCACTAACATATCTATGTCTTCCGGCGTAAGGTCATTGGTTTTTAAACCTTCCATTATTACCTCACTAAACCTTACTACTGCATTTTTAAATACAAACTGACCGTTCATATGAGGATAAAATGATTCATCGTTAGGATCATTATCTTCAATAATATCCGTAACCCAACGTTTTCCCATTATGGAGCTATCAAAGATAATTCCTCGGCATGCTGTCCTTCGCTATGCAAGTGCGTAGAAAGTAGCCCTTTTGAGTTATCTTCTTCCCTACTCAATACTGCTGCACCTGCACCATCTCCGAATATAACCGAAACAGATCTACCTCTTGTGGTCATATCAAGACCATGAGAATGCAACTCAGAACCAATTACAAGAACATTCTTGTACATACCTGTTTTAATATACTGATCAGCCACACTTAATGCGTAGATAAAACCAGAACATTGGTTTCTTACATCTAAAGCACCGACGGTTTTAATACCTAAATCTCGTTGTACCAAAACACAGTGCCAGGAAAATAGTAATCTGGACTTAGGGTAGCAAAAACAATAAAATCAATATCATCTTTATCAATACCTGCACGTTCAATAGCGATTTTTGCCGCCTTTACACCCATGGTTGTTGTAGTGTCTCCACCTTTAACCACGTGTCTTCTTTCTTTAATACCCGTTCGTTCTTGGATCCACGCATCGTTGGTATCCATTACCTTGGCCAAGTCATCATTGGTCACTACGTTTTCGGGCACGAAGTATCCTAGTCCCGTTATTTTTGAATTATACATAGAAGGTTTTTTTTATTTTAAAAGCTACAGCTCTAAACCATACTGCAAAGTAACCCGTAAATTTCTAAGATAAGCAAAATAAATAGCATGAATTTTGACATAATCTCAATTAAGAAATGTATTGCTTATAACTATTTACTTCAATTTTAGCTTTTAGGTCGTGTAATAGATTGTAAAGACCAAAGAAAGTCCTGTTCATATACAAGAAGTGTTTAGACCCCCTATTACCATTCATTTTACGTATCTGCGTATCTTTTGAATAACGCTCGCTTAAATCGGCTATTTTGTCCCAGAAATCATCTGCACCAAAATCAAAATTCTCCTCATGGAATGGAGAAGTTAAAAGTGAAAGCATCTCTTTAAATAACCCTTTAAAGAATTTAATTTCTTCCGGAGTATCGGTTTCTGTTAGAATTTCCAACTCATACATTTTTTGTGTAAAAACCGTATCATTTTCTATATTTTGCTTTTGAGCCAATTCAAAATAAGGCACATAGAACTCATCCGGAACTTCTTTAATACAACCAAAATCTATAGCAATTAACGTATGGTCCTCACTCACTAAAAAGTTTCCCGGATGCGGATCGGCATGAACTTTTTTAAGCCAATGAATCTGAAACATATAGAAATCCCATAGCGTCTGACCTAATTTATTACCAACTTCCTCATCAAAATCTTTATTGGTGAACTCACTCAAATGCTGACCAGACATCCAATCCATAGTAATAATACGCTCACTGGATAGCGCTTCATAATACTTTGGAAACTCAAGATTCTTTATAACCGCACAGCTTTCGGTTATATTAATACTTTGTTCTATTTCCAGAAAATAGTTAGTCTCTTCAATTAACTTGTTCTCTACTTCCTTAAAATATTTGTCGGAATCTTTTCCTTGTAGATTAAACATTCTAATAGCAATGGGCTTTACTAAAGCTAAATCACTAGAAATACTTTGGGCCACTCCTGGGTACTGAATTTTGACTGCTAATTCTTTCCCGTCTTTTGTTGCTTTATGAACTTGGCCAATACTGGCTGCATTAATACTGTCCTTATCAAAAGTGTCAAACAAATCCTCAGGATACTTACCCAAATATTTTTTAAACGTTTTCCGCACTAATGGCGCGGAAAGTGGCGGTACAGAAAATTGAGAAAGAGAAAATTTATCTACATACGCCCTAGGCAATATATTTTTCTCCATACTAAGCATTTGCGCAACTTTAAGAGCACTACCCTTCAGACTTTTTTAGTCCGTCGTAAATATCCTCGGCATTATTTTCGTTCAATTCATTTTTATCCAACTCAGGATTAACCAATTTTTTACCAAAGTACTTCACATAGTTACCACCTATCTTCACACCCGTCTTCACCAATTTACTGGCTCTTTCTATCTTACCTGTTGGTATACTATCAAGTGTCTTCATATATTTTGTTTTGAAAGGGGGTTTCCAATGACTAGTTATTAAGCAAAAGTTTCTTTGTACAAGAATTTTCCGAAATCAATAATATTATCTAGCGGTGTATTATCAAATATGTCAAATATGGTATTGATTGATTTCTCAATGGCCATATCCGTCTTTTCAAATCCTGCAGAATTATCATCCATCCAAAATTTAAGAACGAATAAGAACTGCAACCACGCTCCTTCTGAAAAAAGTTGTGGATTGTATTTAGTGATTTTCAGGTTCTTTTCTGTATTAGCATCGTTTATAAGGCCTGTTGCAAAACCTTTAATGTGCTTGCGCAGCCCTTTTAGCTGTTCCAGATTTTTGAGAGTACTGCTGTTCTGCTTTAAAGAAAATAGAACATAACTCCTATTTAGAGTAAGCATCTCAAAGAAGGTATAGAAAAAAGTGAGCATTTTTTCCTTGTTCGAAAAACCTTCGTACTCCTTATTTTTATTCAGAAGAGCTTCTGTATTGGTATAAAATTTATTCCAAATTTCTTTCTGCAAACTCTCTACAGAACCAAAAAAGGCATAAAAATCCGCCTCTGGAACCTTATTCTCTTTACAAAACTTGTAAATGGATTTAGGAACGCTTTCGTGCTCCAGAACGTAATCCATATACATTTCTATAATATCATCTTCCGTAACTCTTTTTGTTTTCGTTTTCGCTACCATTTTGAACAATTTTATATATTAAAATTACGCCTAAAGTGCCGCATTTACTGTTAACGGTATACCAATTTTATAGTATAACACAAAACGTGCTTCCCGGAGAAAGCACGTTTCAAAACAACCTAACCAATAAATGATTATAAATATGATCTTGATTAAAAACTCTCTCTTTCACAGCAATCTTAATCACATCTCCAACAAATATATAAAATGTTTAACAAATTTAAAAATAAATTAAACAAAATAAATTATGGTACTCATTTCGTCACACTAATATGTCAGTTTGTCATAGTCTTCATATGTGGTATTTTTTTTGACAACTACCATGCAGGTAAACACTACCAGATTCTTCTATGCAGAAGAGTGAAACTAAGTATTAAACAAAGTTCAAGCTCTGGCGAGAACATTTCTAAAATTTATAATTTATGTCTACAGGTAAAATCAATGTTTCGGTGGAAAACATTTTTCCGCTGATAAAGAAATTTTTGTACAGTGACCACGAGATCTTTTTAAGAGAGCTCATATCTAATGCAACAGATGCTACCTTAAAATTAAAACACCTTACCTCTATTGGAGAAGCCAAAGTAGAATACGGCAACCCAATGATCGAGGTTAAGATTGATAAAGAAGGCAAAAAAATACATATTACGGACCAAGGTATTGGTATGACCGAAGACGAGGTCAAAAAATACATTAACGAACTTGCCTTTTCTGGTGCGGAAGAATTTTTGAACAAATATGAAGATGGCGCTAAAGAAAGCGGTATCATAGGTCATTTTGGTCTTGGTTTTTATTCTGCTTTTATGGTAGCCGAGAAAGTAGAAATTAGTACCAAAAGCTTTAAAGAAGGTTCTGAAGCAGTTCTGTGGAGTTGTGATGGTTCTCCAAACTTTACATTGGAACCATAAGGTGATAAACAAGACCGTGGTACAGAGATTATTCTTCATATTGCCGAAGATTCTACGGAGTTCCTAGAAGAAGGCCGTATTAATGAGCTTTTGAACAAGTATAACAAGTTCATGCCTATTCCTATTAAGTTTGGTATGAAAACGGAAACTTTACCTAAGCCAGAAGATGCTAAGGAAGAGGATCCAGCACCTACACAAGAAGTAGATAACATCATTAACAACCCTAACCCAGCTTGGACTAAACAACCAGCGGATTTAGATGCTGATGACTACAAAAACTTCTACCGTGAGTTATACCCAATGCAGTTTGAGGAACCTTTGTTCCATATTCACTTAAATGTAGACTACCCTTTTAACCTTACCGGTATTCTGTATTTTCCAAAGATGACCAACGATCTTAACCAACAGAAAGATCGTATACAACTGTATCAAAACCAAGTTTTTGTTACTGATAACGTAGAAGGTATTGTACCTGAATTCTTGACTATGTTACGTGGTGTAATTGATTCTCCGGACATTCCGTTGAACGTTTCTAGATCATACCTTCAGGCAGATGGTGCGGTAAAGAAAATCTCTTCGTACATCTCTAGAAAAGTTGCAGATAAATTAAATTCACTCTTCAAAAACAGTAGAGAAGAATTTGAGCAGAAGTGGAACGATATTAAAATCGTTATTGAATACGGAATGCTTAGCGATGATAAATTCTTTGAGAAAGCCGATAAGTTTGCACTCTACCCAACTGTAGATGGTAAGTATTTTACTTTTGAAGAACTTCAGGAAAAAATTAAAGGAAATCAAACGGATAAGGATGATAAACTCGTAATTCTTTATGCTTCTGATGAGGTTGCCCAGCACAGTTATATTGAAGCTGCAAAAGCTAAAGGATATGAAGTTCTGTTGATGGATTCTCCTATTATTGGTCATTTAATGCAGAAATTAGAAACGTCTAAAGAGAAGCTTTCTTTTGCACGGGTAGATGCAGACCATTTGGATAACCTTATCAAAAAAGAGGAAAATCAAATCTCTAAATTATCTGATGAGGAAAAAGAAACCCTTAAAAAGAATCTTGAGGAAGTAATAACTGATAAGAGTTACACGGTTCAGCTAGAAGCTATGGATAGTGATGCTTCTCCTTTTATCATTACTGAGCCTGAGTTTATGCGTCGTATGAAAGAGATGCAACAGACTGGTGGCGGTGGTGGTATGTTTGGTATGGGTGCTATGCCAGATATGTACAACCTTATCGTGAACACAAATTCTGAATTAGTAGGTGAAATTCTAAATACCAAAACAGCTAAGAAACGTGAAAGATTAATTAGCCAATCTATTGACTTGGCTCGTCTTTCTAAAGGCTTATTAAAAGGTGAAGAATTGACAAACTTTATTAAGCGAAGCTACGAGATGGTCAAGTAATCTTAAACAAATACACTTACAAAAACGTCCAATTGCTGAGTTCAGCGATTGGACGTTTTTTCTTGTAAAATTTATATCTTCAGCAAAAATATGCGAGGGTATAGGATTACACGAAGAATCTGGTTGAAATTCCCTTCTGGTATTATCCACAATAATTCTATTACGAGATAATTAATTTTTATTGACTTAAAAAAAATACAATACTATCTGGTTTACAATTAGATAGATGTTGACGCTTTTAATTTAAATCATTTTAAAATTCAATAACTAATTCTACTATAAATCTAAAAAAGTTCTATTTTGTACTATTTCCCTTTCTTTAGTCGATAATGTTAATGAACTTTAAAGAAAGAAAATATTTACATCGTTTTAAGTTGAGCAACTTATTTTGCACAAAAAAATGATACGGTCACGTAAACAAAGTATATTTATTTATGGTTATTACAGAACTTAATCCAAAGGGCCAATTTGAAAATTGGGATAAAAAGAAGCTGAAAGAAATCAAAGAGAAAAAATTTGATGATAAAATCGGTAATATCCTTTTTGAAAATAATGAACTTATTCTAAGCGAAATTGCCCTAAAACCAAAAGAACGTTTGCCTTTTAGATTGCACCAACGTGACTGTAGCTGCACTAGTTTTACTGATGGCCTTCTAATTTCGCGAAATATTAATGGCCAAATAGCGCTGTTACGTATTGAAAAAGCCAAGTGTTTCTATTGGACCAGTAATAATGGAGAAATGATTAATGACCTTGAAAATATTGGAGAGAACACGGTCATAATTAAGATATTAGAAATGAAACTTTAACGGCTACTCCAGACAGTGCAAAGCAACCGTTTCAAAATCTATTCCGATTAAATATTACCAATAAATAGGTCCTTTTCCCAAGTATTTTTCAGCAATTGGTTGGTAATAATCTCTTACATCCTCTAAATCATAGATTTTTTGACTCTTTGTATATAGGTCATACTTATTAAAATCTTTAATAAGCTCTAGATATTCCTTATCTCCTTCATTTAGAAGTTCTTTATAACTCCCGCCTGTGTGCCAAGGGTAAAAAGAGTGATAACGTATCATAACCATAGCCTCTTTTGGCAAATTGTTTTCTTTATGGTTTGAAAGAACTTGAAACAGATACTCATCATGGCCCCAAGCCAAATCAAGATTATCCATACCACATTCTTTTTCGTAAATTCCTGTTGGTGTATTATAACGAGCATCTGCCATATCTGGATTCAACTTATTAAACTCAGGATAGACACACGTATCTGGCAATTTGCAACCTACTACAAATACATCTCCAACAGTTCCCCATTGCTCATCTTGGCTGGTACCATCTTCATCGCTTCCCCATAGGAACATCACTTTTCCTAAATCGTGAATAAGACCTGTAAGTTGCATCCAATCCGGACGGTTGTCTGCCCTAATAGCTTCTGCGCTTTGGATTAGGTGCTGTACGTTAGGTAAATCCAAATCTGGATCACTTACATCTATCAAATCATTTAAGTGCCCCATAGCCTCCCACAAATCCATGGGCTTGTCGTACGTCAAATATTTCTTATGCATACGTTGCACATAGTCTACAGTTTGCTTTTTACGCATTTTTCTATAATGCTCCTTTACAGCCGCCGACACATCTACAGCCTCATAATCTCTGAACGTTTTTTCCATCTTTAACAATTTAACTTTAAACTACTTACAACGACTATTTTAGTTTACACATTGCCTAAAACAAGGTACAAAATAATCGTAAATGTCACTAGAAAGAGACTAAAGGGCTTTGCGTACCTCCATGGTTTGAGGTTCAAAATACCCGCATCTTTCATTATAAATCTTTCTTCTTTTTTTCCAAAGGCCGAAACCACGTGCATAACTAAAATATTCAGTACAAACTCTATTCCCCAAATATGTATAAAATGAAGATTCACTTCAATTATATAATACATGACCACATAAAATACCAAACCGAACATTAGTCCCGCTTTTGCCCCTATAGCGGTAACTCTTGGGAATAAGAATCCAGCAATAATTACACTGGCAATAGGAATAAAAAATATTCCGTTAAGCTGCTGTAGCAATTGATAAAGGCCATCAGGTGCATTTGCCACAAATGGCGCTATACCTATTGCCAGAACGGCAAGAATAGCAGATGTACTTTTACCAATGATTACCAGTTTTTTATCACTTGCATCTTTCTGAATATATTTTTTAAAAACATCTAAACTAAAAACGGTAGCCGCACTGTTCAATGCGCTATTGAACGTACTTAAAATAGCGCCCATCATTACCGCAACAAAGAAGCCCGTAAGCCATAAGGGCAATACTTTTTTCACCAAAAGCGGATATACATTATCTGGATTATCATAAAGACTTTCTCCAAAATAATAAAAGCCGATAAGCCCTAGTAGTACAATCACTAAAGGAACCAATATCTTAAGCAAACCGGTATATAGCAGTCCTTTTTGAGCTTCTTTTAGATTTACCGCTCCCAATACCCTTTGGATAATAGATTGATGCATGGTCCAGAAATAAATCTGATTTATCATAAGACCTGTAAACAAAACCTCAAAAGGTAATATGGCGGAACGTGCTCCCTCTCCTACTCCAGATTCATCACTTACTACATTGAATTTATCTGGACTATGGTTAAAAACCGTTGTCATTCCTTCAAACACATTTCCATCTCCAATACTCAATAAAGCTAGAATAGGAACAAGCAGACCGGCTACTAAGAGACCAAATCCGTTTATTGTATCTGTATAAGCTACCATTTTCAATCCTCCA
Organism: Zobellia laminariae; assembly: GCF_030553095.1. Classification (GTDB taxonomy): domain Bacteria; phylum Bacteroidota; class Bacteroidia; order Flavobacteriales; family Flavobacteriaceae; genus Zobellia; species Zobellia laminariae. Next base: position 546,187 of record NZ_CP130738.1, read on the forward strand.
AAAATGGCATATACAGCACCAATGGTACCTACTACTAAAATGGTTATCCATATACCCTCACTTTGGGTAACATTCAATAATTCCGAGATTTCAAAAATCGCTTCAATATTCAAAGCTCCTGTATATAATACAATAGGCAGCAAAGTGGCCACGAATGAAATAATTAAAAGCAATGCAACAAAAGTACGGGTGAGACCATCAAAGCGTTTTTCTAAAAACTCTGGAATAGTAGTCAGTCCCATTTTTAAATACCGCGGTGCAAAATACAAAGCTGCAATAACCAAAGCTAAAGCAGATGTTACTTCCCAAGCAACAATAATTGCTCCGTTCCTATAGGCAGAACCGTTCATACCCACCAAATGTTCCGTAGAAATATTGGTCAATAATAATGAGCCGGCTATTACAATTCCCGTTAACGATCTACCTCCTAAAAAGTAACCGTCTTTGGTATTCAGTTTATCGCGCCTAAGCTTGTATGTAGCATAAAAAGCGACAAAACCTGTAAAGAGTAAAAATGTCAATAACGCCATAAAAGGGACCTATGGGGATTAAATAGCAAATAATTGCCATACTTAAATATCAAATAAACATAAATAAAATGAATAAATTACCATATTCTTAAAGTTTTCGTGTGCGCAAACGAAAATTTATGATTTAAACGCACCCATCTCGCTAAAACACGGTTTATTAAAATAAAGACTAGTTACCAATAGCACTTTTGTCCTTCATAGGTAAAACAGCTCTACCCATATTAGCAACCCTACCTCCAATAATGAAAAAGCCAAAAAATACCAGAAATCCAGTATTTTATAATTTGTAGTGGGTTTGTACATTAGCACCAAACCACAAACAATCTTTAACATGAAATATTCTAAATTGCTAATATTGTTTTTTACAGTAATGTTCCACTCAGCTAATGCCCAGAATGCATCAGACGAGATTTTTATGACCAATGGAGAAATTATAGCCGTTAAGGTTTTGAGAATAGAGCCCAATACAATTACCTATACTTATTTAGGAGAGGATTTGGAAAACGTTGTCAAAAAAGAAGCGGTTCATAAAATTACTTTTAAAAGTGGTCGCGAACAACTCTTCACACAACCAAGTACCGGGCGCCAATCTATAAGCCCAGACTTTGAATACCCCACAATGAAAAGTAATGAGGGAGCTATTTTACCTTTTGAGTTTGTTTTTGACGGCGCCGAGGCTCCCGAAGAAGGGTTCGAAGCCCAAGAGTATTACTACCATAACCTTATGCGTAAACCTGAAAGAAACACAATTACATACCAAGATATAGATATTACCCTAAAAAGATTGCGCAAAGCTGGCATTACTAAAGCTAATGATTTACGAAACTATGAAATGACCGAAATTGCTAAAATTGTTGGTGCAGGTGTTTTGGTGACAGGCAAAATTACCGTGGACTACCGTAGTACAACCTCTTCTTCATCAGGTTCTAGCACCACAAAAGTAGACACCAAGAAAAAAAGGTAAAAACGTATTCATCAGGCTCCAGCAGGTCTATGGATGAATTTGACACGAAGGTTCTTTTTGTAATTTATGATAAGAACGGAAATAAAATTGTTAATGTTAACCGTGTTCCATTTTTAGCTACAACACGCAACAACTATGTTACCGCTTTAAATTACTTAATGAAACGCACCCCATATTACCAGAAGTAGTACACGTAAATTGTAAAAGGTAACGAAACATCGTACTATTGTTCTTAAACCGCAGTTATCCTTCGTTAATTGCCCATGGTTTATTTACTTTTAATACATGAAAATTATCTCAACCAATATTGGTAGTCCAACCACAATTACTTGGAACGGCAAAGAAGAACAAACGGGAATATTCAAATACCCAGTAGACGAATCTCTTTTTTTAGGAAAAACAGATGTTGCCAAAGACACCGTAATAGATAGAAAGCACCATGCAGGCGTTAACAAGGCTTGTTTTCTATTCTCAGTAGACCATTATGATTATTGGAAAAATAAATACCCAAATCTAAGTTGGAACTGGGGTATGTTTGGAGAAAATCTTACGGTTAGTGATTTTGATGAATCTAAGATTCGCATTGGAGACATTTATAAAATGGGAACCGCATTAGTACAAGTATCGCAACCAAGGGAACCTTGTTATAAATTAGGAATTAGGTTTAAAGACCAAGGCATTTTAAAAGAGTATATTGATTATGGATTTATGGTACTTATGTGCGCATACTGGAAGAAGGAGAAGTAAAAAAAGGCGACGAATTGGTCTTGGTAGAACAGTCAGAAAACCGCCTTACCGTAAAAGATTTTTATCAACTATTGTTTATGCGTAAAAAGGACCCTAGCATACTACAATTGGCTTTGACCAATGAATCTTTGCCCGAATATAAAAGAGAACGTTTAAAGAAATACCTTCCAAAAACATGAATTACCCATGGCACCTATATCTAATGGGAATAATTTATGTGATGGGCGGCATCATGCATTTTATAAAACCTAAGGCTTACATGAGGATAATGCCTCAATATTTGCCTAATCATAAGCTTTTAGTGACATTGAGTGGTATTGCCGAAATAATTTTGGGTATTGGTGTTTGTCTGCCTTTAACAAAAAACTATGCTGTTTACGGACTTATTTTAATGCTAGCGGTATTCTTACTCGTGCATTTTTATATGCTGTCTAGCAAAAAAGCTTCGGCAGGTTTCCCTAAGTGGGCATTACTATTAAGACTACCCTTGCAATTTGTACTAATGTACTGGGCGTATAGCTACTTATAAGCACAAAAAAGCCCCTAACGCTCTCAACAACATTAGGGGCAATTAACTCAACTCAACTTAAACTTCCTTAGTTTACCGTAATTTCCTTGTAATAGGTTTCTTTACTGTCTTTAACTACAAGTGTGTAATCACCTTCAAAGGCTTTGGTAAAATCAAATGCTTTTTCAATAACCATTTCATCTTCTCTTGTTTCAGAGAAAACTAATCTGCTACTGCTGTCGAAAACTTTAATTTCTACATCTTCGCTGTTTAGGTTCAATAGGTTTAGATAAACCATTTTTTCTTTAACTCTAAAGACTGGTTTACTGTTTTCTTTTCTATCAACTACCTCAACATCGTCTCCTTTTACACTTATCGTGTACGATACTGTTGTTAAATCATCTTCTGATTTAAAAAAGTAAAGGCCATCTTTAAGTTTAGAAAGATCAAATTTCTTTGCATAGCCACCTTTTTCAATAGCTTCAAAGAATATAACATTCTGCTCTGCATCCATGAACTTGATAGTTGTTCTTCCCGATTGGGCATCTAGTTCGTAAACAAAGCTTTTTACATTTTCATTTGGTACAACACTAAGTTTGGGTTCGTTAGCCATGCCTACAGTCGTAGTGAATAATAAAGCGATCATTGCGGCGGTTCTTACTACTTTTCTCATATCGTTGTTGTTTAATATCCTGCTGTCACACAGGGTAGGTTAATAATATGATACAAACATACCTCCGTTATCTTGCTCTCACTACTCCACAATTCGCCAATAAATGTGCTATTTTACCATTGCATATATAGCAAAACACCCTTTGGGGTAATATTGAGTATATTTTGGTTAATTTTGTAAAGAACGGTAGAAATCCCCTTCTTTAATTTTGTATTATGAACAAACCCCCGCAATTAAATCAGAAGCCCGCTTTTGAGGTCATTGAACCTAGTTTTGGGCATTCTTATACGTATCAAAGATTTGATGCGAGTAAGAACAATAAGAACAATGTTTGGCATTATCATCCTGAGATAGAACTGGTTCATGTACATGGTGGATCGGGAAAAAGGCAGATTGGTAGTCACGTATCCTATTATTCAAAGGGAGACCTTATATTAATAGGTAGTAATCTCCCGCATTGTGGTTTTACCAACTCTCTTACGGATAATGAGAGCGAAACCGTAATACAGATGAAACTGGATTTCTTAGGAAACGATTTTTTTGATATTCCCGAGATGAAAAAAATTCAATCGCTTTTTGAAATGGCCAAGGGCGGTATTGCCTTTTCTGGAAAGACCAAAAGGAAGATAGGCGAGAAAATGCAGATTCTAGAATACCAGACTCATTTCCAGCGTTTGCTTTCTATATTGAATATTTTGAACGAACTAGGAAATTCCAAAGAGTTTAAAATTTTAAATGCCGAAGGTTTTTCTATGGAGACCGAGGTAAAAGATAATGACCGCATCAACGTTGTCTTCAATCACGTAAAGAATAATTTTAAAGAAGAGATTACGCTAGAAGAAATAAGTAGTATGGTAAGTATGACAATACCTTCGTTCTGTCGTTACTTTAAAAAAATCACGAATAAGACCTTTGTTCAGTTTGTAAACGAGTATCGTTTGGTTCATGCATCAAAACTTTTAGCGGAGCAACCTTTAAGTATTACCGAGGTTTGTTTTGAAAGCGGATTCAATAATTTCTCACATTTCAACAAGCAGTTCAAAGCCTTTACGGGACAAAACCCATCTGAATATAGAAACGAACTGAAAACAGTTCTTAAGTAATGGAAGGTCTGTTCTCAGATGAAATAGACTTAAACCTACCGGATAGTGATATTATTTATTACCCGAATTTTATAGGTCAGGAAGAAGCTGATGTTTATTTTAATTTGCTTCGGAATAAAACACCGTGGCAGCAAGATGATATTACCGTGTTTGGAAAAACCTATGCCCAACCCAGACTTACTGCCTTGTATGGTAATAATGACAAACCCTACTCCTATTCCAAATTGGTAATGGTTCCTCATCCGTTTACTCGGGAACTTATAGATATTAAAGATAAAGTAGAAACTAAAATTGATGCAACGTTCACCACTTGTTTACTTAACCTCTATAGGAACGGGCAAGATAGTAACGGTTGGCACGCAGATAATGAGAAAGAGTTGGGCATAAATCCAATTATTGCTTCGGTGACTTTAGGACAAGAACGCTTCTTTCACCTAAAACATAGAACAAATAAAAATCTGAAACAGAAAATTCTATTAAAGCACGGTAGTCTTTTATTAATGAAAGGAGCTACGCAAGAACACTGGCTACACCAAATACCAAAAACGGTGAAGGTTATTGATGAACGCATCAACTTAACCTTTAGAATTATTATATAAAAAAATCGACCATTAAAAATGGCCGATTTTTTTTTACCCTTTACATATGGAGAAGATTGCTGCCTTTAGCCACTGGGTGCCGACTAATGTCCTCACAACCATCTACTCTAATATAACCCCAAATTGGGTCATGATGTATAATGATTCGTTAAACGTAAACGTTTTTTTGATAAATGGTAAAGAAGCTTTAGAAAAGTTCATTCAAGACCTTAGCTAAGCGCAATCCGCCTTTTTGCAGTTGGTTTTCAACGGTACCCCACCAATCATAACTATAGCGGTAGTATAATTTCTCTCCTGCTTCTACGGAATCATATAACTTATCGGCAATCTCTTGAGACTCCTCTACCCAGTCATAAATATTACCTTGTTGAATAAACTGTACTTGCTCTTTTGATAGTTGCGGTAAGCTAGATGCCAATTCCGTATAACTCATTCCATATGAATTAATCATATTAGAATCCCAAAGCCTATGCAGATTGGTGCCCTCATTGAACCACTGCAGCTGAATATCATTACCCCCTTTATCTTCATAACGGCCTACGTGCATTGGCTGGTGAAGATCACCTATTAAATGCACCAACATTTTAAGGTAAAAAACCTTGTCTTCCTTTTTACTGTTCTCGTCCTTAATAATTTCAATGCATTTATTGATACCTACTATAAGGTCTCCTTGCTTATTATGTTCAATATCTGCGTAATCTTTTCCTGTTGGGATATTTACATAATGCCACGCACTAAATTCTTTATAAGCTCTATCGGCTTTTATGTCGTCTGCAAACGTAGATACGTAAGCTAGACTCTCTCCATCCAATAACTTTTTTAAAGCTTTCTTTGTCTTTTTTGAAAGGTGGTGTTGCGCTACTTCACCAACGGTACGGTGTCCGGTTTTTGACCATTCTTCATCGTTTGCGTTAGAAAGTGTTGTTATTAAGAACAGAAAGAATACTATTTTTCGCATGAAATAAATTTAGCCGCAAAAGTAGAAAATTGAAGTTTAATCTATTGTTAAGAAACTCAAGTGTTTCATTTTTTAATTTGATATTGCACTCACAAAATTCATCGATTTGATTTTAAAAAGAATAAAGCCCTCATTTTTAAGATATATCTTACTTGCCGCAATCGCCTTTGCGGTCTTCTTCTTTGTATTTATTCTCAGTATTTACTGGGGCGCTTGGGGTAAATTACCAAGCAAGGAAGAGCTTTCTGACTTCCAATACCAAAGAGCTTCAGAAGTGTACACGGCAGACAGTGTACTTATTGGCAAATTTTATTTATTTGATAGGCAGCCCATTGCTTTTGAGGCCATTCCTAAAAATGTACTGAACGCCTTGGTGGCCATAGAAGATGAACGTTTTTACGAGCACACCGGTATTGACTACCAAAGTTTAGGACGTGTAGCCGTAAAAACAGTACTGATGCAAGACCAATCTGCTGGTGGCGGAAGTACCTTAACGCAACAGCTTGCTAAAAATTTATATCCCCGAAGGGATAGAAAAAAGGCAAATATTGTAGTCGATAAAATAAAAGAGATGTTCATTGCTTCCCGTCTAGAAGACATTTACTCTAAAGATGAAATCCTTACCAACTACCTAAATACGGTTTCCTTTGGCGATAATACTTTTGGAATTGAGAGTGCTTCCCTTAAATTTTTCAATAAACAAGCCAAAGACCTTACGGTAGAGCAAGGTGCCGTGCTGATAGGAATGTTAAAGGCAACCTACGGCTACAACCCTCGTATATTTCCAGAGAAGAGCCTTACCCGAAGAAACTTGGTACTTCTTGCTATGGCGAATAACAATTTCATTTCCGCAGAACAGAAAGATAGCCTAACGGATATTCCAACAAAACTGGACTACAGGGACTTTGACAATAATTCTGGACTGGCGCCTTATTTTAGGGAAGAGGTTAGAAAGCAATTGTTAAAATGGAATGATAAACAGAAGAAAGAAGGCAATGAATACAACATCTATACTTCCGGTCTAAAAGTATATACCACTTTAGATTATAATATGCAGTTCTGGGCAGAAGAAGCCATGCAGGATCATATGAAATCGTTGCAAAGTAGTTTTGAAAAAAGCTATGGCAAAAATGCACCATGGCTAAAGAATAAAAAGCTGATTGAGAAGGTGGTCAAAAATTCGGATGTTTATAAGAAGCTTAAAAAACAAGGCTTGGAACACCAGCAAATCATTGATTCCCTTAGTTTAAAGAAAGAATTAGTCCTAACGGATTGGGATGGCGAGAAAACTTTAAAAGGTAGCTCCATAGATAGTATTGCTCATTACATGAAAATATTGAATACCGGTTCTTTAGCAATAGACCCAAAAACGGGTGCTGTAAAAACTTGGATAGGTGGTGTAGATTTTGAACATTTTAAGTACGACCATGTTGCACAAAGCAAACGCCAAGCAGTAGGTTCTACCTTTAAGCCTATTGTTTATACCGCTGCTTTGGAAACAGGTACTTTGCCATGTACCTATTTCTCTGCGGAAGAAGTTGAATATGAAAATTTAAAAGGATGGACACCCAGTAACTCCGGTAAAAAAGACGAGGCCTATCTTAACTATTCTATGGAAGAGGCACTAAGCCATTCCGTAAATACTGTAGCGGTAAAAGTTTTAGAAAAAGCGGGAATCCAAAACGTCATAACCATGGCAAAGAATATGGGTATTTTCTCAAAATTACCTGAGCAGCCGTCATTAGCTTTGGGTACCGGAGAAATTTATCTGAATGAACTAGCTGGCGCATATGCCAGTTATGTGAATAATGGCAAAGCCGTTCTCCCCTACCTCATTGAAAAGATTACGGATAGAAAAGACTCCGTTTTAACCAAATTTGAACCTAAAAGAGCAAAAATGACAGCTTTTTCGGAAGAAACAAGGCAAATTATGGTGGAAATGATGAAAGGTACTATTAATAAAGGTACCGCCTCTAGAATCCGCACAACATATAAACTGAACAATGCTATTGCGGGAAAAACCGGAACTACTCAAAACAATAAAGATCTTATGGTTTGTGGCAATTATGCCAAAACTGATTCATGTAACTTGGGTTGGACTGGACAATCATGAAATTGGATTTAGAAGCACAAGTTTGGGGCAAGGAGCTAATGCTGCACTTCCTATTTTTGCTAAGTGGATGCAGGAAATGAATAAACATCCATACTATAATGAAATTACCCAAGCACAGTTTAAACGCCCCAATCCAGCAACTTTAGAGATGTTAGACTGCGAACCCGTAAAACGCGATGGTTTCTTTAAACGCTTGTTTAAAAATCCGGATAAGAAAAAGACTAAAGCTTTCAGGAAAGGGAATTCTGGCTAAAGCCTTATTTTTAAATAAATCTAAACTTGTAATTCATGAAAAAATATAAAATTGTTACTCAAAAAATTGGGCTTTTAAAAAATAATGACGCCGAATTTGAGATTGAACTCAATGCGTTGGCACAAAGAGGATGGCGTGTTGTAAGTGTAGTGTGTATGGAATTACAAAGTTTAAAAGCTGTTCTTGAAAGAGATGAAGCATAATAAAAAGCATATTTAGAATCTTAAATAAAAACTATACCCTTTGAAATACAAAATACTCTGCTCCGACTTAGATGGCACTTTATTAACCACAAAAAGCGATGTTTCCGAACTTACAATTGCCGAAATTGATCGCATTAAATCACATTTAAAAATCATTTTAGTATCAGCGCGTATGCCTAGTGCTATGACCTATTTGCAAAAAGACCTTGGCTATTGAAGAACAACCTATTATTTGTTACAATGGCGCCTTGATACTTGATGGAGACAAAGAACTTTCTTCCGTACATATTGGCACGCAGCATCTCCAGCAAATATATGAGCTGGCAGAAGCCAACAATACTCAACTCGGTTTGTACTATAAAAATGAATGGTATGTAGAAGTAGATTCTGAACGTGTTCAAAAGGAGATTAGATACACCAAGACCTCTCCTGTTTTTAGACCTACACCAGAAACTCTTTCCGATTGGAAAGATCGCGAAATTGGGGCACACAAGATAATGCTCATGAGCACTAAAGAAAGTGCTGATATCCTTTACCCTGCTTTAGAAGAAAAATTGGGTGAACATCTCAACCTATATCGCTCTAATGATACTTTAATTGAAGTGGCTCCAAAATCCGTTTCAAAACTATCGGCTATAAAATCATTGTTACAAGAAGGTGAATCTCTTGAGCATGTCATCTCTTTTGGTGATAATTACAATGATATTGAAATGCTTCAAAATAGTGGCCATGGGGTTGCAGTGGGTAATGCTCGTGAAGAAGTAAAAGCTGTTGCCAATGCCGTAACCCTGTCCAATACAGAAAATGGCGTGGCACACTATATTAAAAAGCATCTGGTAATTTGATTATATTTGAGGAAAAGTACCCAAAAATTATATGACCGAACCTCTTCTACCCGCTCCGCTAATAACCGATGATACTGTTGTTTTTGGACTCTTGGCGCTCTGCCTAGGCTTCATTTTTTATGGCTCATCTAAGAACACAGGCTTCTGGAGTAAATTCTACGGTATTGTTATGGCGTGCTCATGTGTTACCTTTTACCTGGTATACTGGCTTCTACAGGAATTGTTGCCGAAAAATGGGAAACCCTAAGCGAAACAGGTGAAATCATAACTCACACTTCTAGTCTGTATTATGTTGCCAGTCGGTATTTGCTACCTGCGGCTTTAGTACTCATGACGTTGAGTATCGATTTAAAGGCGATTATGAATTTAGGTTCCAAGGCATTAATCATGTTTTTAACCGGTAGCCTTGGTATTATTATTGGCGGACCAATTGCTATTTTAATCGTCTCTATATTTTCTCCCGATACGGTGGGCGGAAATGACTTTGATGCTATATGGAGGGGACTTTCTACCATTGCCGGTAGTTGGATCGGTGGTGGCGCTAACCAAGCTGCCATGTATGAAATCTTCAAATACAATCCTGAGAAATATGGTGCTATGGTGCTGGTAGACATTGTTGTCGCCAATATCTGGATGGCCGTTATTCTGCTGGGTGTAGGCCGTACCAAACAAATTGACAAATGGCTTAAAGCCGATACTTCTGCTATTGAAACGCTAAAAGTAAAGGTGACCGCCTTTGCCGAAAAAATTACCCGTGTACCTACCTTAAAAGATTATATGATGATGCTTTGCTTTGCGTTTACCGCAACGGGTATTGCACATTTTTTCGGGAATAATATTAGCGCAATGTTGACGAATTCTTTTGAAAGCGTTCGTGATCAAAAAAGCTTTCTATCTTTCTTGGGCTCAAGTTTCTTTTGGATGGTGGTCATTGCTACTGCCGCAGGTATAGCATTGTCATTTACCAAAGCTAAAAACTACGAAGGTGCCGGTGCCAGCAAAATTGGCGGAATGTTCATTTATCTTCTTGTAGCGACCATAGGTATGAAAATGGACCTTGGTAAAGTACTTGAAAACCCTGGGTTGATTGCCATTGGTTTTATATGGATTTCCATTCATGCAGGACTATTGATTCTTGTAGCAAAACTTATAAAGGCTCCCTTCTTCTTCTTAGCAGTAGGTAGCCAAGCTAATGTAGGCGGTGCTGCTTCGGCTCCTGTTGTAGCTGCGGAATTTCACCCATCGTTGACTTCCGTTGGGGTGCTTCTAGCTGTTTTTGGTTATGTGGTAGGTACTGGTGGCGCACTGTTGTGTGCCTATTTAATGGAGGTTGCTTCGGCCCTTTAGGCAAGATTCTATTTTCTGCTCGAAAGTTATATCAGACATATTATTTTTTATATCGATTTTAAAAAAAGGAAATAATGAGCAAAGAACCAAACACTAAACAACATTATATACCTGAATGTTATTTGAAAAACTTCTCCCCAAATTTGAAGTTTGTTTATATATATGATAAAAAGGTCTCAAAATCGTTTCCAAACTCTTTAAATAGCATTGCAAATTATGATTTTTTTTATGACATCCCTGAAAAATATTATAGTAAGGAGCTGAAACCTAAATATGGTTCTAAACACTTTGAAAAAGCTTTTTTCGCAGAACATGTAGAAAAGCTATATAATCAAAGTTTAGAAAATATTATTAATAAGTCTAATAATTATATTGAAAAACCCAAACATACAGAGGTTTTAACTAATGAAGAAAAGGAAATATTAGCCCAATTGATAGCCATACAACATCTTAGACTGCCAAAAATTAAAGATGATGCATCAATCACTATAAAAAAAGCCTTCCATAATCAATCAAAATAATTAAATCAGCTTTTGAAAATTCAAACCCAGAATCGAATGAGTTAAGCACCAAAATAGATTTTGAAGACGATTATGATTCTGTATTACATGCACAACTTTATGCAAATGAAGAATTAGTAGCTGAATTTGCTAGTAAAATATTAAATAAACACTGGGTATTTTTAGTGAGCAAAACTTCTAATTTTTATGCTTCAGACAATCCAATTATAATAAAAAATCATCTTGAAAATCAGAAACCATATTGTGATGGTTTTGGTATGAAGGGTGTAGAAGTAATATTTCCAATTGGAAAATCCGTTTTACTGACGTTATGGGATGAAGAATATTTTCCCGACAAATTAAAATTTGATAATACGTTTAATTCTATAAAGTCAAAAGAAGTACTAGCCTATAATGCTCTTCAATATTGTTGGGCTACCAGACAAGTTTATTCGTACTCAAATGAATTTAAGATTATAGAATTATTGAAAAAGAAAAACAATGGAGAGGAAATAGTATTTAAACATCCCATAACATTAGTGAATGGGAAATAAGAAACTTTTCTTGTTTTCGAAAAACGGAGAAATAGCTATTTAGAATATTTTAGTCCCAACTCAACTGACTACGCTCTTCCCAGTATACTTTAGAGTCTACTTTTTCCTTAGTAAGTACCTCTAATTCTTCTTCGTTTAAAGTGAAAGAATTCGCGTTTAAATTTTGTTCCAACTGATTAATATCTGCCGCTCCGCTCAGAACATAGTCGGGTTGAATAGCATCCATAACATATCTTAAGGCAATGGCATCCACGCCTACTTCATACCTTTTCGCCAAAGTTTGTAACGTAGCATATAAAGACTGGTATTGAGGATATTTGTCATTTTTAAAAACACGGCCGTTGGCCATGGCTTCTTTGACTATCAGCTTTTTGCCTTGTAATTTTATATCTCGTAAAACGGGCAAAACCGCTTGTTCTAACATATTGAAGGTAACTTGAAAACTATCAAAAACTACCTCGCCATCTATTCTTATCTGGAGTGCATTTTCTATAACTTCTTTTTGATCAGGGCCACTTGTAGACATCCCAATTTTAAGTCCAGTCGTTCTTTTTATGTCCAGCAGTTTTTCTAATACCGGTTTATTCTGAAGCACGCCACTTTCAAAAGTCGCAGAATGAATTTGATAGTATTCCAAAGAAGGAAGCAGTTCCTTAGAAACCTGCCATTGCTCCGTTAACTTCTCCAGAGAGTGTTCTTTTACTTCATGAGGACCAACATAGCCCAGTTCCCAATTAGCAACATAGGTATAGCCCCATTTGGTTCCTAGGACTACATCTGTATGTTTCCGGCTATTGTGCCAAGCTTTCAAAAATTCTTCGCCTTTTCCGTAAGACGGAGCGGTATCAAAATAACGTACGCCTTTCTCATAGGCCTCATCCAACACTTTTAAGGCATTGGCCCTAAAAGCAACTTCAGACTTATCCCTGTTGCCAGCATCAATATTTATATATTCCGGACGGCCCAAAGCGGCCATACCCAACCCAATTTGGGTTTTAGATGTATTCTCTGCCATAAATTTCATTTTACGAACTACAAGACAACATGGAGCAACCTACTTTGTTACGCGCCCAATCCGGACGTTTGGCAAACCATTTTTCATTCTCTGGTTGCTCACCATACGGTTTTTTCAACAGTACAAACAATTCATCAATTAGAGCATAATCCCCTTTATCAGCTTCATCAATCGCCAATTGCGCCATGTAATTACGCAGCACATATTTAGGATTCACCTTATTCATTTTTTCCTTTCTATCCGCGTCTGAAAGAGTTTCTTTTTTCAATCGAGTTTGATAAGTTGTAAACCAAAGCGTCCATTTATCTAACACTTCTCCCGTTACTTCATCTGGAGTATAGAAAGCATCCTCAACAATTTTCAGAAACGAATCTACATCATTGGAGTCCTTTTCAAACTCAGCTAAATTCCGAAAGAACAAAGTCATGTCGGTTTCCGTAAGCTGTAGGTTTTCTTCTAAATCATTCAGCAATTGTTGGTCCAAATCATCCTTTTCATAAAGTCCAATTTTAGACTTCATCATATCCAAATACTTCTTCTCGAACTTCGTTTTAAATCCTTCCAAAACATTTTCCAAAGGTTCAGCTTCTTCTATCAACGGAAAAATAGCATTGGCCAATTGGTATAAATTCCACAACCCAATATTAGGTTGATTCCCGTACCGGTATCTACTATGCTGGCGATCTGTAGTATTTGGCGTCCATCCGTGGTCATAACCTTCTAACCAGCCGTAGGGGCCATAATCTATAGTCAAACCAAGAATGCTAAGATTGTCTGTATTCATAACGCCGTGCACAAAACCTACACGTTGCCAGTGTACTAACATCTCCAAAGTAGCATCTGCCACAGCTTGAAAAAATTGAACATACGTTTCTTTGGAAGGCTCTCCTAACTCTGAAAAAAAGTGTTTTATAGTATAGTCTACCAATGTTCTCATGGTTTCGGTATCTTCCCGCGCCGCAAAAATCTGATAGTTTCCGAAACGAAGAAAAGAAGGTGCAATCCGGCTAACGACCGCCCCTTTCTCATAAGCGGCATTCCCGCTATAAAGTACATCACGAAGTACTTGATCACCAGTTAACGCTAATGATAACGCGCGTGTTGTAGGAACGCCCAAATGGTACATGGCCTCGCTACACAAATATTCCCGAATAGACGAACGCAAAACTGCAAGTCCGTCTGCAGTTCTGGAATATGGCGTTTCACCAGCACCTTTTAATTGCAGTGCCCAGTGTTTTCCGTTATGTTCAATTTCCGTTAAGTTAATAGCTCTACCATCTCCCAACTGCCCGGCCCAGTTACCAAACTGGTGACCGCCATAGCACATGGCATACGGAGTGGTTCCGTCTATAACTTTATTACCCGTAAAGATTTTTAGAAATTCTTCGCTTTGAGTATCTTCTTTGGAAAAGCCCAGTTCGTTGGCCATTTCTGGCGATACATGAACCATACTTGGATTGGCCGTCTGCTTAGGAGTAGCATATGAAAAGCAGGCTTTTTCAACCTGTCTTCTGCTATTCTCCATGATAGGATCGGCCGGCAATTCTTTATTAAAAGTCTCTTGTATGTTGAATTTCATCTATTTCTTTTTTTTGTAATTTTTTCACCTCTCCTCAAAAAATAGAGCGGTTACTTTTTAAAGGTAACAACCTTGTTCCCTTGCCCCATTAAAACAATATCCGTAGAGGTTAAGAAAAGTCCGGTTTCCACCACACCTTGGGATTTGAATGAGATGATTGTTCAGTTCCTGTAAATCATCTTTTTTAAAAATATCGACATCTATTATGCAATTATTCTCGTCGGTCTTATATACCTCATTATTCTTCATGCGTAATTGTGGTTTCAAATCCATATTATGCAATTCAGAAATAATAATCTCTGTAGCAAAAGGTATGGTTTCCACAGGAAGCTTGAATTTTCCTAAACCGTCTACTTTTTTACCTGAATCTGCAATAATGATGTTAAACCTTGAATTATGGGCCAATATTTTTTCTCTGAGCAATGCTCCTCCTCCACCTTTTATCAACTGAAATTTAGGATCAAACTCATCGGCTCCATCAATATTAATATCCATCGTTCCCGCATCATCTAAAGAGATTAAAGATATACCGGCTTGTTTAGCCAATTTGGCCGTAGCATCTGAGGACGGTATGCCTTTCATTATGAGTCCGCCTGCAACCCTTTTTCCTAGTTCAGCTATCATAAACGCCGCAGTAGACCCTGAACCCAAGCCTACTAACATTCCATTCTTGACATAATCTGCCGAAGCAATAGCTGCAATCCATTTTTCGTTTTCGACGTTCATATGCTACCCATTATTAAAAATTCGATAATTGAAAAGATATAAAATTATTTGCAGAACCATGGCTCTTATTAGTCGTAATCCGAGCTGTTTTCTTTCGTAAAATCAACACAAAAATACAGTACCATTTGCTAATCATTCAGCAATTTCAAAAATAGCTTCTAAAGGAAACCAAAAAAATTACAGATATTTGCGCCACCAAAAACTATACATGAAAAACATATTTCTTTTAAGTGCCATTTCTATTCTATTGCTTTCTTGTGGAGGCGACACCAAAAATACCATGACCGTTACTGGAAATGTAAAAGGTCTTAAAAAAGGTACACTCTACCTTCAGCACGTGCCTGACTCGGTTTTGACTACCATAGATTCTTTGCAAATAGAAGGTAATGGGAATTTTACTTTCACAACAGAACTTGAAAGTCCAGAGATTTTCTACCTCTACTTAAATAAAAAAGATGCTAGTGATTTAAACGACCGTATTACCTTTTTTGGTGAACCTATGGTACGATTACCATAAATACATCTTGGAACACTTTTGATACCAATGCAGAAATAACAGGTTCTGAAAGTCAAGAAAAATTGGAAGAATACAGAAAAACAATGTCTCGGTTTAATATGAAGACCTTAGAAATTGTTCAAATGGCGAATGACCCTAATAATGTTTTGGACTCATTGCAACTAGACTCTGTTCAAACGTTGAGTGATAAAAATTTACAACGTGGTTATGCTTTCTCTGTTAACTACGCAATTAATAACAAGAACTCATATATAGCTCCTTATATAGCATTAAACGAAGTACCTGATGCTAATGTGAAGTATCTAGATTCTATTTACAATGTATTATCTCCAGAAGTATCGGACTCCAAATACGGCAAGCAATTAAAAACGTATTTAGAAACTATTAAAAAGTAAAAAAGCCCGCAATTGCGGGCTTTTTAATTTAGTTCTCAGAAGGCTTAACCTAATTTGTTCACCTTTTCAACAAGACCAGTAGCCTTTGTTTCCAATTCTTTACGAACATCGTTTAAGTGTTTCTTTCTGTTATCAACACCTCTTTGGTTCACTTTCTGAATAAGGCTGTCAAAAGTCTCGATAGCTTCATCAATTACTTTTGCTCCTTCTTTAGACTCTTGGTCAGCATTTGCAGCCTCTACTATGTATACCGCTTCGATGATGTCACCTAAGACATTATTAATATCCTTCTTTAATTCTTTTACACTTGCCATTATCAATAAATTTTACGCAAAAATACGCTATTTATAATCAATTTGTATAGAAAATATTTATCCCAAAACGCAATTTCACCCTTTAAATGGTTACTTCTAAGAGCTTAGCCCCTTGCGTTGTAATTTTAATGGTATTGGATGCAGCAGGTAAAAGCGTAGTTTCTCCCTTTTTAATTTCTACTGAACCGTTTTCATTAGCTATAGTAGCCGAACCGCCTACACACATAAAAATAGTAAATGAATCGCGATTAGTTACATCTTGCGTCAAATCTGAATTTAGGTCTAAAAAGTCGGTTTTAAAATACGGACAGTCTACCATATCATTCACGGTATTCTTATCGTTTTTATACTCGACTTTAAAATCGTCTTTCTTATTATAATCAATTGCATCCAACGCTTGCTCCGTATGCAACTCTCTAAGATTTCCGTTTTTGTCTTTTCTGTTAAAATCAAACACACGATAGGTAACATCTGATGTCTGTTGGATTTCCGCCAAAAGAACCCCAGCCCCTATGGCATGAATCTTACCTGTATTAATAAAAAAGGTATCACCCTCTTTTACTTTTTCGTAGTTTAAAAGGTCTAAAAGTGTATCATTTTCGATACTCTTTGCATACTCCTCTTTGCTAACGTCTTTGTTAAAGCCTACTATTAAGCTAGCATCATCATCAGCATCCATAACATACCACATTTCAGTTTTTCCGAATGAATTATGACGCTTTTTAGCCAATTCATCATTAGGGTGCAACTGAATAGATAAATCCTGTTTAGCATCTATAAACTTGATTAGAATTGGAAAATCGGTTCCAAAACGTTTGTAAACACTCTTACCCAATACACTCTCTGGGTCCTTTTCTATAAGGTCTTGTAGTGAAGCTCCCGCTAAATCTCCGTTGGAAACCACAGAAATATCACCTGGAACAGTTGAGAGTTCCCAGCTTTCGCCTGTAATATCATTTTCAATTGGTTTGCCCAAAACATCTTTGAGTTTAGTTCCGCCCCAAAGGCGCTCTTTTAAAATAGGATTGAATTTTAAGGGATGCATAGCGTTTGTTTATGGTTATTTATTTTTTAGTTCTAACCAGAAAAGGTTACAAAATTTCGGGGAGTTTCATATAAAACAACTTCAAGCTCGTGCTTTTCGTTGATGTGTGGTCGTAATTTTTTCCAAATAACAATAGATATATTCTCTGCAGTTGGGTTTAGGTCTTTAAATTCCGGAACCTCAACATTTAGATTTTTATGGTCCAAAGCATCTTCTACTTTTTCCTCTATCAAATCTTTTAAGACTTTCATATCCATTACAAAACCAGTCTCTGGGTCTATTTCACCGGTAACACTCACAATTAACTCATAGTTGTGACCATGGTAGTTGGGGTTATTACACTTTCCGAAGACCTTGGTGTTTTTATCATCGCTCCAACCTTTGTTATACAAACGGTGGGCGGCGTTAAAATGGGCCTTTCTACTAACCTTTACTTTCATCTTCAGTTGCGTTTTGGCCTATGTGATCATAAAATTTCTCAAAAATAATCTTGAACCAAGCAGTGTAGGTATCCGGATTTTCGGCAATATCTTTTTTGATATCTGCGGGTTTCATCCATTTCCAATCCGCCACCTCATCAGGATTAATTTGTGGTTCACCAATATAGCTACCCATCATTACGTGGTCTAGCTCATGTTCAGTAAGACCATTGTCAAAAGGTGCTTTGTATATAAAAGAGAACAATTCTTTAAGTTCCGTTACAAAACCCATCTCTTCTTGTAGCCTTCTTTTTCCCGCCTGTATATTACTTTCGCCCACACGTTGGTGGCTGCAACAGGTATTGGTCCAAAGTTGAGGAGAATGGTATTTGTGCGATGCTCTTTGCTGCAACATGGTTTCACCCTTGTCGTTCATTACAAAAACAGAAAATGCACGGTGGAGCACAGCCTTCTCGTGTGCTTCCATTTTAGGCATCGTACCTATTTGATTATTGTCTTGGTCTACCAAGATTACTTCTTCTTCTTTCAATACTATTATTTTTCTTTAGAGGGAATAAAGACGTTCTTCAATTACAAAAATAGCACCTTTACATTAGTATCATGCCTACAGCGTAATAAAATATAGTTATAGAACTACTAATTCCTACCTTTTTAAAAACAGAAAACCCCTGAATTAAAGCTCAGAGGTTTTTGTTTAAGTATTATTTAAAAGCTAACATTAGTTAAGATAGATATAACCTGAAAGTGTCTTGCTATCTCCTGTTGTATCTTCATAATTTAAAATATAAAAATAGGTTCCGCTTGGCAGTCTTTCATTTTTTCCTGCTGTAAGTCTCGCTGATGAATATCCATTAAAATAGTTGGTTAACGAGTCATACGATTCTGTGCTAAAAATCATTATTCCCCATCTATTATAAATCTGAATATTGTTATTAGGCCTAACGTCAAGACCTGTTATTATTAATGTATCATGCGCACCATCTCCGTTTGGAGTTACCACATTAAATACCTCAACCTCTATGTACGGTTCTTCTAAATAGTTAGGGATACCATTGTTGTTTTCATCATCGTTCGCGTAGTTACCATCTGAATTGATATCTTCTTCAAGCGTTGGTATTCCGTCATTATCATCATCCGTATCACGATAATCTAATTCATCGTCACCGTCCGTATTTGGAAGCATAGCAAACGGATTATCTATCTCATCGTTTACATCGTCATCTATAGCCTGTAGACCTTCATAACCATCATCAAGTCCATCATTATCTTTATCCGAACCAATGAACGTAACATCTGCAATACCATGGCTTTGATCGTGCGCCTCTATTGCGTCTGGAACATTGTCATTATCACTATCTAAGTCCAAATAATCTGGTTGATCTTCGCCATCTGTATTTACAGGAACCAAACCTAAGTCTGTCCCGCTTTCATAGGTGTCGTCTAATCCATTATTATTAGCATCTACAAGACTTGGCTCAATATAACCCGCTGTAGTCTGTGCTTCTACATTATCTGGTATACCGTCATTGTCACTATCAATATCTAAATAATCTGGATATGCGTCACCGTCTGAGTCTGTAGGGTTAGTAGATGGGTCATTGTCTCCATCTGCATTTAAATCCTCAATACTATCAATAATACCATCATTGTCACTATCTATATCAAGGCTGTCATCATCATCAATAATAGTCCCAATTGCCGTGTCTGATGTATCACCTACGGTACCTGCATCTACACTTAAGATTGATATCGTAAAGTCTTCATCTAATTCATTAAAAGTATCATCCGTAGTTGGTACATCTATATTGATTGTAGTTGTACCTGCCGGAATGGTTGCTTGAATATTGACATTGGTATAATCCTCATCATCTGCCCTACCGTTGGTAAAAGTGAATGTTAGGATGATATCTGTTGTGCTGGCATTACTTAAAGTTACCGGAAAGGAAACATTGTTACCTTCTATAGCACTTGCATCGTCTATGATTATTGTTGGTGAACCATCGTTATCTATAATAGTACCTATTGCGGTATCCGATGTATCGCCAACTATACCTGCATCTACACTAGCAATTGCTATTGTAAAATCTTCATCAGATTCATCAATAGTATCGTCCGTAGTTGGTACATCTACATTAATAGTTGTTGTGCCAGCCGGAATTGTCACTTGAATATCTGTGGTGGTATAATCTGCATCATCTGCCGTACCATTGGTCAATGTAAAAGTCAACGTAATATCTGTTGCACTAGCATTACTTAAAGTTACCGGGAAGGAAACATTAACACCCTCTATAGCACTTGCATCATCAATAGTTACATCTGGATTATTTAGTGTGTCAATATCAGTTGCAGAATTATCTGTTGTATCTGGGTCAGTTGAATTTACTGGATTCCCTATAACCACCGTGTTGGTTAAATCTCCCGTAAAAGTTGATGGAATGCTAACCGTAACCGTGTAGGTAATATTACCTCCAACCGGTAAGCTAACCAAGTCATTTATAACTCCTGTTTGCGTTCCAGAAACTGTAGTAACACTTCCTGAAGAAGCTACAGCTGTATAAGAAATATTTGCCGCTGGTATGCCAGTTGGCGTATCTGTTACCGAGGCTCCCTGCACACCAAACGGACCATTATTACTGGCCACAATTGTATATGTTGTATCCGTTCCATAACATAAGTTGTAGTTCCATTTGTTTTTGTAACCGAAAGATTGGCTTCAAAAATTATAGTTGATGTTACACAATGGGCTCCATCGTTATGCAATGCTGCACTAGACGATGAAATTAACGTCCGCTCTCCTGTCAGGATATCAAACTGATAAAACCCTCCTGTATTTAGATTACCATAAATTTCACCCGTACTACTGGCGTACATAGCTCCAAATAAAGTTAAGCTATTGGTACTTCCTATAGTACTTACCGTTCCCGTTGTTACATCAATAGTAATCAACGCTCCAGCATTTGCTCCTGTTTGCTGCACAGAATAAATTAAATTATCTGTAATGCTATATGCAAAATCATTTGCTACGATGGTCTGGTCTAAGTTTATAACCGTTGCTGTTTGCGTAAGAATATCTATTTGATAAACAATTGAAGAAGGACCATCTAACTGCACATAATAATTACCGCTGTCATCTATTTCTCCCGAAGAGTATAAACCACTTGGTAATCCTGTAATAGCTCCCAATCTAATTGTTGCTCCATTAGAGGCTATCTTAATTAGCGTATTACTGTTTTCTTCTATTCCATAAATAAAATCATCTATTGGATTATACCCCATGGCATTGTATTGAATACCGTGCGAGTTATCTCCTACTGAAGAAATTGTGAAAGGATTAGTTGATGATTCTAAATCATAAAATGTAGTTGCCGTAGTTGTTTCATGCTGACTTAAATACAAGCTTTCATCACAAGAAAAAGGTAATAATATAGTATTATCATCTCTATAATCTAAATCGCCACCAGTAGTTGCATCTGAGTCGTTATCCGGTAAAATAACAGTTCCGGTTAATGGGTTATCTATTGTACCACCTACATCAGAATAATCTGCTGTAGCATCTGTAGCATTATCTAAACCATCATTATCAGAATCAGTGCCTGTTAAGATTATGTTGGCTTCCATGGTATCATTGGCACCTTCATTATCTGAATCCGTATCTAAATAATCTGGATTGTCCGCGCCATCTGTATTCGTTGGAACAAGCCCTACAGTATAAGCCGTATCAACCCCATTGGCATCTATACTTCCCGTTGGAGGGATATAACCAATTGTTGTCTGCGCTTCTACATTATCTGGAATACCATCTCCATCACTATCTAAATCTATGAAATCAAAAATAGTATCCGTATCATCTGCACTTTCTGATAAGGTATAGTTGACAGCCCTATTATCTGCAATAGATTGAACACTATCTGGAATACCATCCGTACCTGTAATTCCATTTAGAACACCATTTGTATGTGCTTGACCATGACCTGCCTCAACAGCATCATAAATACCATCATTATCACTATCCAAATCAAAAGCATCATAAATACCATCGTTATCTGTATCTCTACATGCTCCCGGAGTACTGTACTTAAGGCTAACCATATCTAATGCTGCCCCAGAACTTGTATTTGTTGAAAAATGTTGAGCCGAAAATCGTACCGTAATTTGTGTCGTTGTTGCTACAAAAGTACGTTCTTCATAAAACCAGTTTTTTGGACCTGTATAACCACCTACTTCACCAGTTGCTACAGTTGTTAAGGTTTCGTCCAAAAGGGCAACGCTGCTAGAGTCTGTAATATCAAATTCTAAGGTTACAGTCTGACCGCTTAGATGTCCGATATCTTCGCCCCAGTAAAATGAGAAAGTATAACTTTCTCCGACTATTAAATCTACTGTTTGCGTTAATTCATTAGATACTCCACCAGTAACATTATTGTTTCCAATAATATCAATGTACTGAGAACCATTAATGGCAGGAGCAAAAGAACCTGCACCAAATGAACCACTATTTACCCAACCATCTAAGTTTTGTGTATAGTTCCACGCAGATAATGTATTGGTATTATAAGTTGTACCGATAAAAGTTCCGTTTGCTCCAGTAAATCCGTCAGGAAAAGCAACTGGGTCTCTAAAATCATCTTGCTCAAAAGAACCGTTTATGATGAAATTACCACAACCTTCATCCGTATCAAGAATACCGTCGTTATCATCATCTAAATCCGCATCATCTACTATACCGTCATTATCATTATCCGGTCTATCATCTGTAAGATCTCTAAAATCAACATCTCCACCTGTAATTGCATCTGAATCTACATCTGGTAAAATTTCAGGAGCTGTTAATGGATTATCAATAATTCCGCCAACATCCGTGTAGTCTGATGTAGCATCCGTAGCATCGTCTAAACCGTCATTATCGCTATCTACACCACTTGGTCTAAGGCGTGCCTCTGTTGTATCACTGACATTATCATTATCAGAATCTAAATCTAAATAATCTGGATTGTCTGCGCCATCTGTATTTGTTGGCATTATTCCTTCTCCTGAACCTGGAGAAATTTCATAAGCATCATCCAAACCGTTGCCATCCGAATCTACTCCACTTGGAGCTATATAACCAATTGTTGTTTGTGCCTCTACATTATCTGGAATACCGTCATTGTCCGAATCTAAATCTAAATGATTCTCATTTCCGTCTCCATCAGAATCTATAGGCGAAGTACAAACATCAAGTCCAAAATCATCAAATGATGAAATAGAACTTACTGGAGCCTGTTTATCATAAAAATAAACTCTAACCGTGTAGGTAGTAGATGGTTTTAATGATATAGGGTCAAATTGCACATCGTGTATAATTGCTCCATTACCCGTGGTAAACAAGTTTTGAGCTAAAGATTGTTGTGTGGTAAAATTATCTTCTGAAATAATACTGGCCCACTTATGACGATGTGCCGATGAGGTACTATATTCCCTTAATTGGGTTATGATAAAGTTATTAGCTAAGGTACCAACTGTAGTAAACGAATATTCCAAATATTCATTCATAGCAATAGACTCTGCCAAATTAAGCGCATCTATATTCTCTATTTGAACTGCCGTACCAGAATAACCCGAAATTGTAATACCTGAGCCTGTAATTTCATTACCAGCCGAAGCTACAATAGACGTACTTTGAATAGTTGGTCCTGAATTGGTTGTGTTATGATCCCAACGGACTATACTTGTTGTCGCCGTACATGCGAATTCTTCTATATCCTTAATACCATCATTATCATCATCAATATCTTCGGCATCTGCAACCCCATCATTATCGGTATCGGTTCTATCATCTGTAGCATCTCTAAAATCTACATCACCACCTGAATTTGCATCTAAATCTACATCTGGTAGAACTACGGGGAAATTTAATGGATTGTCTATAGTACCACTAGTATCTGTATAATCTGCTGTGGCATCCGTAACATCATCTAAACCATCATTATCAGTATCGTTACCTGTTAAGGTAATGTTGGCCTCTGTAGTATCATCCGCTCCTTCGTTATCAGAATCCGTATCTAAATAATCTGGATTGTCCGCACCATCTGTGTTAGTTGGCACAATACCTAAAGGATATGCTGTATCAACGCCATTGGCATCTACAGTTCCGTTTGGAAGTATATAACCTGTAGTTATCTGCGCTTCTACATTATCTGGCAAGCCATCTCCATCACTATCTAAATCTAAAAAGTTTACAATAGTATCTGCATCATCTGTACTTTCTGCAATGGTATAGGTAGCAGTAGCCGCCTGACTATCATCAGACTCTACTCCACTGAACAAACCATTGACACCAAAATCTGCCGGTAAACCATCTATTTTGCCGTCAGTATCAGCATCTAGTTGTAAATGACCTGATTCGATTACATCAAAAATTCCATCATTATCTGAATCTAAATCTAATGAATTTGGTACACCATCTTCATCTGTATCGCAGTTTTCTACTTTTATACCGTAGTCTACACTCGCTAAATTATCTCCATAAATTCCATCATTATAATAGAAGTACAAAGGTCCGGTCGTAGTTGACACAGGAATACTGTTTGGCACTAAAGGATCTACGGGGCCTAATAATTCATCTACACCGTCTTCATATGTTCCATTCCCGTTAGCATCAATAATACCGTAGAAAACATAAAACCCTCTATTTACCAAACCACCTGTTACGGCAGAATCACCGGCATTATAAGTGAAGTCAGTATTATAGACTGCCGTTGCACCATTAAGAGTTGCCCCTCCACTAGTTGTGTTCGTCAAATAAATATTAATCGTTTGCCCTATAAATGGACCATCAACAGCTACTCCAGTAAGAATACCACCTGTAGAAACATTTTCAATATCCAATACATATTTAATACCAGCTTGCAGCATGGTATTAGCGTTTTGCAGGGTATTTAGATTGGAACTCATATTTTGTCCCGTTATAATATTGCCGCAAATATTTTCGTCTGTATCTAAGACACCATCATTATCATCATCCAAATCGATATGATCAGGAACGGTATCGTTATCCGTATCCGGTTGTGGCTCATTGTCAAGGATTCTTAATGCTGATTTTTCAGTATTTATACTTACCCTAGAAGGTCCGGAACCATATTTAGTTGCTTCTGCTGCATTGCGCGATTTAACACCGCTAAATTCTTCAGTTGGTTCTATAATTGAATCATCTAAAGTAGGAACAGGAATAAAAATTTCTGTACCAGCAACTGAATTAGCTGGAAAAGTTACCGTTACATTAAGGCTGCTAAAATCCAAAACTTCTGTAGCTGGATTGCTTGAAGAAGGTCTTTCTTCAACTAAAAAGTCTACATTATAAGTATCTTCAATACCAACATATTGTTGGCCACTTCCATTAGTACTTGTTGATAAAAACAATCTGTATTGTATTGTACCTCCTTCAGTAATGTCAAAATTACCTCCAACTACATGAGCTACATCTGTATCAAGAATAGTACCTCTACCTTCAGGATCACTAATATCTACTATACCAGCAGGGTTAGTTATGACTGCATCAAATGATTGATTAGCCTCTACCCAATTATCATCTATAGCTGCAACATTAAATGTTACGCTAGTTGTATTTGCTGGTAACGTAATTGTAGTCGGACCACTATAATCTGCATTGATAGTTGTGATATTGGTGTAATTGATATCAAAAACAACATCTTGCGGAATAGCTTGCGAAGAGGTAATTGTAAAGGTTAAATTAGTTCCTTCTACGCCAGAAACATCATCAATTGTAATGAACGGCCTGTCATCTGTGTCATCTCTATAATCTAAGTCTCCCCCAGTATTTACGTCATCATCTTCATCTGGAAGTTGAACCGGTGTTGCTGTAGGATTATCTATTGTTCCTCCTGGATCGAAATAACCAGTAATATCTGAATCAGTAGCATCATCAAGACCATCATTATCAACATCGTTACCCGATAAGGTGATTGCTGCCTCCAAGGTGTCGTTCCCTCCTTCATTATCAGAATCAAGATCTAAATAATCTGGATTGTCTGTAGCATCCGTGTTTTCTGGTGTAACGCCTCCTAAATAGGCTGTATTTACCCCAGAATTGGTACGATAAGTAGCTGTGGTATCCGCATTGGGAGCAGTATATCCTAAAGTTGTCTGTCCTTCTATATTATCAGGAATACCATCATCATCACTATCTAAATCTTTATGGTCGGTAATACCATCATTATCAAAATCTACAAGACAATATGTAGGTTGTATAAATCGTGTAGATGAGTTTGAAGGATGATTAAAAGTTAACACGATACGACTTACCGGTCTTTCAAAGTAAAAATAAATTGCCCCATTCATGTCGTCTGCAGGGTCGTTTCCATTTGAATCACCAGAACCGGCCGCAAAGTCATTTCCTGTTTGGGTAATTCCCGAACCAACTAAAATAATGCCTTCCGAATCTAAATCGTATAGTACATTACTGTCATCATAAATCTCAATTGTATATTGTGAATTATTATCAAAATCCGTCATTTTAAAAAAGACATTTTCGATTGGCGTGCTGTAGGTTGATGTTAAACTACCTGTGTCTCCGGCTTGGCCTTCTATGCGAATTCCGTGGCCATTTGCACCAGCATCATAGGCATATATATTTGTGCTCGCAGGTTTGCTAACGGTATAGGTAACGTCCGTTCCCACAAGCGGGTACGTTGTATCAGAAATGGCATTACCAATACCAACTGTACCGGAAATATCAGTATTCTCACACCCCTCTACAGTATCATAAATACCATCATTATCATCATCAAGATCTAAACCGTCTTCTACCCCATCGCCGTCAGTGTCCGGACCACTCATTGCATCTAAACAAAGTGTAAACGTATCTGTAGTAGTTATGTATCTATTATCTACTGTTATGTAATATGTTTCTCTGTAGGTAAGACTCCAGTGCCTAAGCCTTAAATCATCTTCTGGATCTGAATACGTAGTACATGCTAGCTCAGTCTCACCATCATCTTCCCATAGCGCCATATAAGCATGGCGAAGGGTTCCCTTACTGCCTCCTCTATCAAGATTTACTTCTATTCTACCAGATGAAGGTGCTATAAAGCTGAACCATTTGTTATGGTTTACTAAGTCTAACCAACATGAACCAGTACCTTTATCAAAAGTAGCACCTAGTGTGGTGTAAGCAGCATCCGGAGAACAACCACCTATGAAACCAGTTACATCTGTTGCTCCTTGATAATAATCATTTGTAGCTTGATCGCTTAAACACAACGAAAAGGTATCGAAGGCATGTATATATCGGTTATCTACGGAAACATAATATGAATCTCCAGGTTAAACCCGTTGCCAATAGGGAAATATCATCGTAATCACGCCCCATTCTGTAGCTATTACAACCTAACTCATTGGTACCGGTACTATCCCAAAGGGCTAAATATGCCGTTTGTAATGCTCCTTTTTCAGAGCCTGTATCTAATTTTACTTCAATATTTCCGGTTGCTGGAGCAGTAACTTCAAACCAAACATTTCTATTTGGACCTGTACCCCAACATGAACCTGCTACTCTATCTGCAGATGCACCCAAGGTTGAGTAAGCAGCATCGGCAGAACAACCGTTCATAAACGAATCTATATTTATGGCACCTTCCAAATAATCATTTGTAGGTGTATCGCTAAGACATAATTTAAAAGTTTCCGCTCCCGATGGTGTTCCGTAATACCTATCTACCGAAAATAAATAAGTATTACCATAGGTAAGTCCGCTTTGTAATATGGAAATATCATCACTGACATCAGTATAAGAACTACAAGCAATCTCCGTTGTACCCGTGGCATCCCAAAGGGCCATCAAAGCATAACGTAAATCTCCGGTCATATCACCACCAATGGTACCACGATCCAAATTTATTTGTACCGTACCTGTGGCACTTGCTACAAAACTGAACCAAACATTAGCGTTAGGACCTCCTTACCAACAGGAGCCAATAGTTCCATCAGGAGTAGCATCTAAAGTATTGTATGCTGCATCTGCAGAACAACCATTAATTGAAAGAGGGGTGGCATTTGCTATGTCATCATTTGCAGGTTGTGCCCACAAAGACTGCCCTATAAATAAAACGAATAATAGCAGAAAACCGAAATATCTAGGGTATTCTCCAAAAAAGGTAGAATTTCTTTTTCGTTTGACGTGCATATACTAAGCTGCTTGGTTGGACTATTTTAACGAAAATCTCATGTTAATATTGTTAAAATTAGCCGTTGAACATATCTCTATAAACCACTTAATCAAAGATTAAGAACTTATAAAATTAAGAGCAAGAAGCTCCTAGATTTCAACTTTTGTTGTGAAACGGTCTAAATGAGGTGTGAAAGAGGTAATATCCTATGGCACCCTTTATTTATAGGGCATTCAGAATTTTATTGCAGTCGACAAAATGTGCAGAAAAGCCAGTTATCGAACCTGATAAAATAGTGTAGAATTTTAAAATCTATTCTTACTAAAGAAGTATTTTAAAAGAAACGAGGCGATTTTAAGTTGCCTTTTGTGCTGATGAAATCATATCGTAAAATGGCCTCAAAAGAACCTGAATTAAAGACCGCTTTACCAAGCTCTGTAACTTCACGATCGTAAGCAAGACCAATCAAGAACTTCTTAGATATATTGAAACCAACCATACCACTAAGCGCTGCATCCCAGCGGTAAGCTGCTCCAAGAATAAACTTTTCACTAAACATAAAGTTCGCAGAGATATCTACTTGTAAAGGTGCACCTGTAACCAATTTGGTCAACAAGGTCGGTTTAAATTTTGTGTTATCATTCAAATCCCAAACATATCCTGTAATAAGGTAAAAATTCATTTGTTCTTGTGCAGTAGTTGGGTCAGAGCCTTCTTGAAAATGAAGGGTCTGTAAAATTCGAGGTACAGAAAGACCGGCGTAAAACTTTTTAGTATGATAATAGACCCCTGCACCAAAATTGGGCGAAAACTTATTTTCTATATCATTCTGTAAGCTGTTATCCGAAGTAAATTGATTCAGTTCTGAAAAACGAACATCTAGTAAATGAGCACTTCCCTTTAAACCAAAACTTAATCTACCTTCCGAAGACGTATAAACGGTATAGGAGAAATCTATATCTATGTAGGTTTCAGAAGTAGGTCCAATTTTATCATTTACAATAGACGCACCCAAACCTACACCTCTATATCCTATAGGCGAATGTATATTAAACGTCTGCGTTGTAGGTGCTCCATCAAGACCTACCCATTGCGAACGGTGCAAAAGGGCCGTACTTATATGTCCTCTTGAACCTGCGTAGGCGGGATTTACACTTACAGTATTGTACATATACTGCGTGTACTGGGAATCTTGTTGAGCTATGGCGTTTTGAATGGTTGCCATAAATAATAGGGCAAGCACTACACCAAGTTTACGAGCGGTTTTTCTGAGATTTGGGATCATCTTTACTGCTATCTGTTAATATATATGTATCCTGAAAGTGATTGTTGTTCACCTTTAGCATCTTTGTAATCTAAAATATAGAAGTATGTACCTACCGGTAGTTTTCTATCGGCATCAACGGTTACTCTACCTTGAGAGGTTCCGTCAAATACATTTCCTTCGGTATTATAGGCCTGCGTAGTGTAGACCAAAACACCCCATCTATTATAGATTTTAATTGAATTATCTGGGTATTTCTCTAAACCTTTAATCGTAAGCACATCATGCGCTCCATCATTATTAGGCGTAACCACATTAAATACTTCAATAGGATCTTCTTCTGCATTAGGCTCTAAATATTCAGGTATACCATTGCCGTCTGTATCATCATTGGCGTAATTACCATCAATATTTATATCCTCATCTTTACTCTGGATACCATCATCATCATCATCCGTATCTCTATAATCAGATTCTCCGTCACCATCTGTGTTCGGTAAATCATTATAAGGATCGTTTATTTCATCATTAACATCAAGATCAATCGTGGTTTCTCCTTCATAACCGTCATCAAGACCATCACGATCTTTATCAGAACCAATTAATACAACGTCTGGAATACCATCTCTGTTGTGATCATGTGCTTCTATTCTATCAGGAATGTTATCATTGTCACTATCTTCGTCTACATAATCCGGTAAATCATCACCATCTGTATCTTCTGGGATAATGCCCAATAATCCATTATTTTCATACGCATCATCAACACCGTTACCATTAACATCTACTCCACTTGGAGCTACATAATCAATAGTACTCTGCGCTTCTACATTATCAGGAATACCATCATCATCACTATCTATATCTAGATAATCTGGTACACCGTCATTATCCGTATCCGTTGGATTGGTTGCGGGGTCATTATCGGCATCTAAATTCAAGTCTTCAAAACTATCCAAGATTCCATCATCATCCATATCTAGGTCAATAGCATCACTAACCAAAATAGTTACCGTAGCTGTATCACAATTGCCTGCTGTATCGCAAACGGTGTACGTAAATGAATCCGTACCATCAAAATTTTCGTTAGGTGTATAGGTCACTAAATCATCAGACGGGTCATTAGGAGTTCCTCCATCATCTAACGTCAACGTTCCATTAGATGGATTCGTTGTTGTTAAGGTTCCTAGAGATGGAAGATCATTATCATTTGCAAGAATATCCAAGACAACCGGTGTGTCTTCTGCAGTTGCTACACTATCATCTATAGTATCTAAGATTGGTAGCACATCTACTGTAACAGTAGCGGTACTACAGTCTCCAAAAATATTACAAATCGTATAATTGAATGTATCCGTACCATTATAATTTGGGTCAGGAATATAGGTTACAATATCGTCCGTAGGGTCGTTAGGTGTTCCGTTATTATCAATATTTACCGAACCATTTGCTGGGTCGGTAGTCGTAAGATTACCTTCGGTAGGTACTTCACTATCATTAGCATAAATATCTACAATTACAGAACTGTCCTCTTCTACTGTTACAAAATCGTCAACAAGAATAGCAGATTCGTCAATACAGACTACGGTAAAACTGGGTAAACTTTTGTTATTTCCTGCCT
This sequence comes from Zobellia laminariae, assembly GCF_030553095.1. Taxonomy (GTDB): domain Bacteria; phylum Bacteroidota; class Bacteroidia; order Flavobacteriales; family Flavobacteriaceae; genus Zobellia; species Zobellia laminariae. Next base: position 577,163 of record NZ_CP130738.1, read on the forward strand.
TGGTAATGGTTGCTATATAGCGCTCTACATTTTGTGTTGCAATTACCATTGGTGCACTTTGATCACCTTAGCAAAGGCGGATTCCAACTAACGGTAGCTCCTGCCGAAAGGTTATCTGTATTATCACTAATATCTAACGTTACCTCGTTATATGGGGAATTACAATTGGTAACTATAAAATAGCTGGTTGCATTCTTACCGCATAAAGTACCGTCATAGGTTGCAAAATAAATTCCTTGATCGGCTACTTCCAAGAAAGGGTCCGTACTTAAAATAGTACTTGTATCCTGCGCTTCGTACCAACGAAAATTGGTTCTGGTCTCTTCTGCCGTATCATCCGGAGCTCTCAATAGGTACTGAGCGTTGGATACCGCAAGCCCCAGTATAGTAAACACCATACTGAGAACAAGTTTTTTATATGTAGATTTTGCTTTCAAATCGATTGGTTATCGTTTAGATTATTTTACTACAAAAACTACATTAATCAATGAGTTGTAACTAGCCGGCTGACCAATAACGTCATACGTCATTACACCCGCAGCATTTACATTTACATTAGCAAACACAGCCGTATCATAAAACGTTACATAATAATACAACTCCGTATTAGCATAGGTTGGAATAGCTGCTGGTGCAGAAACACTAGCTACCATAGGCGAACCATATTGAGCAACATATTGAGCGTGTAAGTCTATAGTTCTTCCAGTACCATTTGTTGAAGCGTCTACTTCTATAGAAGGTGGATAGAAAATCTTAGAAGCTTTTAATGAATTCACTTCAACAAGGTCACCATCAGCCTCAACTCCAAGTAATGAAGTTGGTGTACCCGTTATAGCGTTTGATCCGTAATCAGAAAAACGTACAGTACCTCCTTCTACATCTAATCTGGCATCTGGTGAACTGGTACCAATACCTACTTCATCGGAAGAAGCATCTGTAAATAGTAAAAATGTTTCAGTGTCTCCTTCAACTCTCATATCACTATTTGCTCCCCTTTCATTTACAACCAAACCATCATACATTCTTACATTTCCATTAAAAAATGTTCCTAAGACATAGTCGTTACTCCAATTAATACGCAAATAATTATCGTCAGTTGCCCTCAAAGTATTCTTACCGTTCATATATAGGTAATCGTTTATTTCAACATTACCCTCTACATCTAAAGCTCTATTATTTGTTATAGTAGTTGTACCAATACCCACATTTCCTTCCGTAAAGATATTGTCGGTTATGGCGTCTGGAGCAGATGTACCACCTACTTCATACCAGTCATGATCAGCTAATCCACTTAAATCAACACTATTTCCTGAAGTTGCAGGATTAGTTAATGTAAGAGTTGAGCCGGTTAATTCTAAATCCTGTAATTCGTTCGTTGCATCAGAATCAGCATCCCTAATATCTATTGTTGTATTTGTACCATCATTAATTTGTACTTCAACCGATTGATTTGGTACAACAACAGCACTAGTAAGATTTTGATCATCTCTAAAATCGGTAAGGTCTACCGTTGTATTAGCACCTGTACCATTATCTAAAGTGATAATATTTCCGGCAAGACTTATTTGCTGATTATCTGTGTTTGCTAAGCTTGATAAATTTACTGTTTGACTGCTACCGTCTTCAATACCAATCGTTAGTGTAGTTCCTGACAAACCAGAACCTTGTATACTTTGGTTATCTGCCAAAGCAGCCAAGCTTACCGTATCAGAACTACCATCTTCAATACCAACCGTTAAAGTATTTCCAGAAAAAGTTAAATTCCGAATACTTTGGTTATCCGTACCTGAATTATCTAAGTGTGATAAGTTTACAGTTTGACTGCTACCATCCTCAATACCTACAGTAAGCACATTAGAACTTGTATTTATTGCTAAATTCTCTATGTTTTGATTATCACTACTTGCAGGAAAGTTTACTGATAAATTATAGTCGTCATTTGTCTCTGTTAAGGTCACAGAACCATCTGTTGATGTTAGTGTCTGGATTTCATTAGTAATGTCTCCATCCACTTCCGTACCTGTAACAACATAAGGACTTGCTGTTGTACCTGAACCAGTAACCGCGTTTATTCCTGCTCCGTTTACTATTGTTTCTGAACCATCGGCAGCAGCTACGGAAAGATCAAAATCGTCTCCAGTTCTTACTACATCTACAGAACCATCTGCTGAGGCTACTGTCTGTATTTCATTCGTGTCATTATTTGCATAAGGACTCAAATCGATTGCCGTAGCGGTGGGGTCATCGCTTAAATTAAGGTTATCACCAGTTAAGCTCAAATCCTGAAATTCATTCGTTGCATCGTTATCGTTGTTCGCAGGAATGGTTATTGACAAATCAAAATCGTCTCCCGTTCTTACTACGTCTACAGAACCATCTGCTGAGGCTACTGTCTGAATTTCATTTGTATCATTGTTCGCATAAGGACTCAAATCGATTGCCGTAGCGGTAGGGTCATCGCTTAAAGTAAGGTTATCACCAGTTAAGCTCAAATCCTGAAATTCATTGGTTGCATCGTTATCGTTGTTCGCAGGAATGGTTATCGATAAATCAAAATCGTCTCCCGTTCTCACGACATCTACAGAACCATCTGCTGATGCTACTGTTTGGATTTCATTCGTAATGTCTCCATCCACTTCCGTTCCGGTAACTACATAAGGACTTGCAGTTGTACCTGAACCGGTAACCGCATTGATACCTGCTCCGTTAACTACCGTTTCTGAACCATCGGCGGAAGGAAGGGTAATTGTATTACCACCTGTTATACTTAATTGATCTCCTGCTATTCCTAAATCTTGGATTTCATTCGTAATATCGTTATCGTTGTTCGCAGGAATTGTTATTGACAAATCAAAATCGTCTCCAGTTCTTACTACATCCACAGAACCATCTGCCGAGGCTACTGTCTGGATTTCATTCGTGTCATTGTTCGCATAAGGACTCAAATCGATTGCAGTTGCGGTAGGATCATCACTTAAAGTAAGGTTGTCACCTGTTAAGCTTAAATCCTGAAATTCATTCGTTGCATCGTTATCGTTGTTCGTAGGAATCGTTATCGATAAATCAAAATCGTCTCCCGTTCTCACAACATCTACAGAACCATCTGATGATGCTACTGTCTGAATTTCGTTTGTAATGTCTCCATCCACTTCCGTTCCAGTAACAACATAAGGACTTGCGGTTGTACCTGAACCAGTTACCGCGTTGATACCTGCTCCGTTTACGATTGTCTCCGAACCATCGGCAGTTGGGATAGTAACTGTGTTGCCACCCGTTATGCTCAACTGATCTCCAGCTATTCCTAAATCTTGGATTTCATTGGTTGCATCGTTATCATTGTTCGTAGGAATCGTTATCGACAAATCGAAATCGTCTCCCGTTCTTACTACGTCTACAGAACCGTCAGCTGAGGCTACTGTCTGTATTTCGTTTGTAATGTCTCCATCCACTTCCGTTCCAGTTACAACATATGGACTGGCGGTTGTTCCTGAACCGGTAACAGAGTTGATACCTGCTCCGTTTACTATTGTCTCCGAACCATCGGCAGTTGGGATAGTAACCGTGTTACCACCCGTTATGCTCAACTGATCTCCAGCTATTCCTAAATCTTGGATTTCATTGGTTGCATCGTTATCATTGTTCGTAGGAATCGTTATCGATAAATCAAAATCGTCTCCTGTTCTTACTACGTCTATAGAACCATCCGCTGATGCCACTGTCTGGATTTCATTCGTGATATCTCCATCCACTTCCGTTCCGGTTACAACATATGGACTGGTGGTTGTACCTGAACCAGTTACCGTATTGATACCTGCTCCGTTTACGATTGTCTCCGAACCATCGGCTGTTGGGATAGTAACTGTGTTACCACCCGTTATGCTCAACTGATCTCCAACTATTCCTAAATCTTGGATTTCATTGGTTGCATCGGCATCCGCATCGTCAACATTATCAACACTACTAATTTGATAAGGACTGCCCGTTGAACCGTCTCCGGTTACCGTAACATTTGCATTTCCTGATTCAACTTTTGTTTCTGTTCCGTCCGCAGTTGGGATAGTAACCGTGTTACCTCCTGTTATGCTCAACTGATCTCCAACTATTCCTAAATCTTGGATTTCGTTAGTTGCATCGGCATCGGCATCGTCAACATTATCAACACTACTGATCTGATAAGGACTAGTCGTAGAACCGTCCCCTGTTACTGTGATATTTGCATTTCCTGATTCAACTTTGGTTTCCGTACCATCGGCAGCAGCTACAGAAAGATTGTAATCATCGCCTGTTTGTGTCAAGGTTACAGAACCATCTGTTGAGGTAATTGTTTGTATTTCGTTGTTTGGATCTGGATCCGCATCAGGACTAGCATTTCCACCTACTTGTCGCCATGTACTACCATCGTAGACATATAGTTGTCCCGTTAAAGTATCTACATAAGTTTCTCCACTATTAGTACCTGTAGTTCCTGTTGCGGCAGGCGTACCCGCATCAACAAAGGTAAGTTCGTTAGTAATATCTCCATCCACTTCCGTTCCGGTAACAAATATGGACTGGCGGTTGTACCTGAACCGGTTACCGTATTGATACCTGCTCCGTTAACTACCGTTTCTGAACCATCGGCAGAAGGAAGCGTAATTGTATTACCGCCTGTTATACTTAATTGATCTCCTGCTATTCCTAAATCTTGGATTTCATTGGTTGCATCGTTATCGTTGTTCGCAGGAATTGTTATCGACAAATCAAAATCATCTCCTGTTCTTACTACATCTACAGAACCATCTGATGATGCCACTGTCTGGATTTCATTGGTTGCATCGTTATCGTTGTTCGCAGGAACCGTTATCGACAAATCAAAATCGTCTCCCGTTCTCACAACATCCACAGAACCATCTGCTGATGCCACTGTCTGGATTTCATTCGTGTCATTATTCGCATAAGGACTCAAATCGATTGCCGTAGCGGTAGGATCATCACTTAAAGTAAGGTTGTCACCTGTTAAGCTTAAATCCTGGAATTCATTGGTTGCATCGTTATCGTTGTTCGCAGGAATCGTTATCGACAAATCAAAATCGTCTCCCGTTCTCACAACATCCACAGAACCATCTGCCGAGGCTACTGTCTGGATTTCGTTCGTGTCATTGTTCGCATAAGGACTCAAATCGATTGCCGTAGCGGTAGGGTCATCACTTAAAGTAAGGTTGTCACCTGTTAAGCTTAAATCCTGAAATTCATTGGTTGCATCGTTATCGTTATTCGTAGGAATCGTTATCGACAAATCAAAATCATCTCCTGTTCTTACTACGTCTACAGAACCATCCGCTGATGCCACTGTCTGGATTTCATTGGTGTCATTGTTCGCATAAGGACTCAAATCGATTGCAGTTGCAGTAGGGTCATCGCTTAAAGTAAGGTTGTCACCTGTTAAGCTCAAATCCTGAAATTCATTGGTTGCATCGTTATCGTTATTCGCAGGAATGGTTATCGATAAATCAAAATCGTCTCCCGTTCTTACTACATCCACTGAACCATCGGCTGATGCCACTGTCTGGATTTCGTTCGTGACATCTCCATCCACTTCAGTTCCGGTAACTACATAAGGACTTCCTGTTGTACCTGAACCAGTTACCGTGTTTATACCTGCTCCGTTTACGATTGTCTCCGAACCATCGGCAGTTGGGATAGTAACCGTGTTACCTCCTGTTATGCTCAACTGATCTCCTGCTATTCCTAAATCTTGAATTTCATTGGTTACATCGTTATCGTTATTGGCAGGAATGGTTATCGATAAATCAAAATCGTCTCCCGTTCTCACAACATCCACAGAACCATCTGCTGAGGCTACTGTCTGTATTTCATTCGTATCATTATTCGCATAAGGACTCAAATCGATTGCAGTTGCGGTAGGGTCATCACTTAAAGTAAGGTTGTCACCTGTTAAGCTTAAATCCTAATTCATTGGTTGCATCGTTATCGTTGTTCGTAGGAATCGTTATCGATAAATCAAAATCGTCTCCCGTTCTTACTACATCTACAGAACCATCCGCTGATGCCACTGTCTGGATTTCGTTGTTTGGATCTGGATCCGCATCAGGACTAGCATTTCCACCTACTTGTTGCCATGTACTACCATCGTAGACATATAGTTGTCCCGTTAAAGTATCTACATAAGTTTCTCCACTATTAGTACCTGTAGTTCCTGTTGCGGCAGGCGTACCCGCATCAACAAAGGTAAGTTCGTTAGTAATATCTCCATCCACTTCTGTTCCGGTAACTACATAAGGACTTGCTGTTGTTCCTGAACCGGTAACAGCGTTGATACCTGCTCCGTTTACTACCGTTTCTGAACCATCCGCAGAAGGAAGCGTAATTGTATTACCACCTGTTATACTTAATTGATCTCCTGCTATTCCTAAATCTTGGATTTCATTGGTTGCATCGTTATCGTTATTCGTAGGAATCGTTATCGACAAATCAAAATCATCTCCTGTTCTTACTACATCCACAGAACCATCCGCTGATGCCACTGTCTGGATTTCATTGGTTGCATCGTTATCGTTGTTCGCAGGAATCGTTATCGATAAATCGAAATCGTCTCCCGTTCTTACTACGTCTACAGAACCATCGGCTGATGCCACTGTCTGGATTTCATTCGTGTCATTGTTCGCATAAGGACTCAAATCGATTGCAGTTGCGGTAGGGTCATCGCTTAAAGTAAGGTTGTCACCTGTTAAGCTCAAATCCTGAAATTCATTGGTTGCATCGTTATCGTTATTGGCAGGAATCGTTATCGATAAATCAAAATCGTCTCCCGTTCTTACTACGTCTACAGAACCATCCGCTGATGCCACTGTCTGGATTTCGTTCGTGTCATTGTTCGCATAAGGACTCAAATCGATTGTAGTTGCGGTAGGGTCATCGCTTAAAGTAAGGTTATCACCTGTCAAGCTTAAATCCTGAAACTCATTGGTTGCATCGTTATCGTTATTCGCAGGAATAGTTATCGATAAATCAAAATCGTCTCCCGTTCTTACTACATCCACAGAACCATCTGCTGAGGCTACTGTCTGGATTTCATTATTTGGATTACCATCTAAATCTGGTGATGCATTTCCACCTACAGCATTCCATGTAGTACCGTCGTAAACATATAATTGTCCAGCAACCTCATCTACATAAGTAACCCCACTATTACTTGGTGTTACAGTTGGAGAACCATTACCTAATAAGGTAAGTTCGTTAGTTACATCTGAATCAGCATCACGGATATCAATATCAAAGTTACTTCCTCGTTCCAAAGCAACATTGACCAATTCATTTGGAGATGTAACCGTACTACTTATTTGTTGGTTATCACTAGCATTGGCGGCTAAATCTTCTAATGCTTCTTGAACTGTAGTTTCGTTTACGGTATCTCCGTCAACATCAAAAGGGGCATCCAAAAGAACTTCCGTTGCATTTTGCTCATCTAAATCTACACTACTGATTTGATAAGGACTAGCGATAGAACCATCTCCTGTTACCGTAACATTTGCATTTCCTGATTCAACTTTTGTTTCTGTACCATCTACAACAGCTACAGAAAGATCATAATCATTACCTGAAGGTGTTAATGTTACTGAACCATCTGTTGATGTTAAGGTCTGTATTTCGTTTGATGCGTTTGCATCTGCATCATCTACATTTAAGCTAATTGCATTTCCTTCAGATATACTAATATTACCAGGATTACCATCCGTACTTAACGTTTGGTCATCACTGGCATTAGCAGCTAAATCTTCCAATGCTTCTTGAACTGTAGTTTCGTTTACTGTATCTCCGTCTACATCAAAAGGAGTGTTCAAAGCTACTTCCGTGGCATCTTGAATCTCATTTGTGGCATCGGCATCGGCATCTTGAATGTTTATTGTTGTAGAACCACCGCGTTCTAAATCGATATCTACCGTTTCGTTTGGCGTTCCAACCGCACTGCTTACTTGTTGGTTATCGCTTGCGTTCGCAGCTAAATCTTCTAATGCTTCTTGAACTGTAGTTTCGTTTACCGTATCTCCATCAACATCAAAAGGAGTGTTCAAAGCTACTTCCGTAGCATCTTGAATCTCATTGGTTGCATCGGCATCGGCATCTTGAATGTTTATTGTTGTAGAACCACCTCGTTCTAAATCGATAGCTACCGTTTCGTTTGGCGTTCCAACCGCACTGCTTACTTGTTGGTTATCGCTTGCGTTCGCAGCTAAATCTTCTAATGCTTCTTGAACTGTAGTTTCGTTTACTGTATCTCCATCAACATCAAAAGGAGCATCTAATGGAACTTCCGTTGCATTTTGCTCATCTAAATCTACACTACTGATTTGATAAGGAGTGGCCGTAGACCCATCTCCTGTTACCGTAACATTTGCATTTCCTGATTCAACTTTGGTTTCCGTACCGTCTACAACAGCTACAGATAAATCATAGTCGTTTCCTGATGGCGTTAATGTTACCGATCCATCTGTAGAAGTAAGTGTCTGTAATTCATTATTTGGGTCTGGATCAGCATCTGGTGCTGCACTACCTCCGACTTGCTGCCAAGTTGTTCCGTCAAAAACATATAATTGCCCTGCAACATCATCAACATAAGTAACACCTGAATTTGAAGGTATTACTACTGGTGCGCCACTATCAATTAAAGTAAGTTCGTTCGTTTCATCTTCGTCAGGATCGGTAGAAGTAACCGTATAGTTTCCGTTTCCGTCATCAGCTACCGAAATGGCACCTGTTCCAGCAATTACCGTTTCTACAAGAGATGATAAGTCAACGCTCGTTGAACTTCCTCTTTCTATATCTATTTGAAGTTGATTTGTTCCACTTAAAGTTGCACCGGTCAAATTCTGATTATCGCTAGCGTTGGCTGCCAAATCAATAATAGCTTCTTCCACTGTTGTTTCATCTACGCTATCACCATCAACATCCAAAGGAGTTGTTAAGTTGACTTCCGTTGCTTCTTGATCATCAGTACCATCAAAACTCGTTGGCGTTCCATTCTCTGATGTATAGGTATAGTTTACACTATCAGCTGTGGACAATGTTGTAATCGTCTCATCTATTTCTGTAAACGTTCCATCGGCTTGTGTTACCGTGGCAATTAGATTACCGGCAACGACATCTGTTATAGCGATGCCGTTCGTGTTGATATCTACATCCGTTCCATCTCCATTGGTGAATCGGTACAGACCGCCACCTAGATCAGTGATATCTGATTTAGCTACGGTTACACTGTTTCCGGCTTCATCTACTAAAGTGATGTTACCATCATTATTATCTTCTATTCGTACGATGCTCTCTTGAATGGAAACCGTTGTTCCATCTTCCTTTTCGTAAACACCTATTTCATTACCACTGGTTGAAGTACCGGTGATATTTGTTATGGTTTCATCTATTTCCGTAAACGTTCCATCGGCTTGTGTTACCGTGGCAATTAGATTACCGGCAACGACATCTGTAATAGCGATGCCGTTCGTGTTGATATCTACATCCGTTCCATCTCCATTGGTGAATCGGTACAGCCCCCCACCTAAATCAGTAATATCAGATTTGGCTACCGTTACACTATTTCCAGCTTCATCTACTAAAGTGATGTTACCATCATTATTATCCTCTATTCGTACGATGCTCTCTTGGATGGAAACCGTTGTTCCGTCTTCCTTTTCGTAAACACCTATTTCATTTCCACTAGTTGAAGTACCGCTGATATTTGTTATGGTTTCGTCTATTTCCGTAAACGTTCCATCGGCTTGTGTTACCGTGGCAATTAGATTACCGGCAACGACATCTGTAATAGCGATGCCGTTCGTGTTGATATCTACATCCGTTCCATCTCCATTTGTAAACCTATAAACACCGCCACCTAAATCAGTAATGTCAGATTTGGCTACGGTTACACTGTTTCCGGCTTCATCTACTAAAGTGATGTTACCATCATTATTATCCTCTATTCGTACGATGCTCTCTTGGATGGAAACCGTTGTTCCGTCTTCCTTTTCGTAAACACCTATTTCATTTCCACTAGTTGAAGTACCGCTGATATTTGTTATGGTTTCGTCTATTTCCGTAAACGTTCCATCGGCTTGTGTTACCGTGGCAATTAGATTACCGGCAACGACATCTGTAATAGCGATGCCGTTCGTGTTGATATCTACATCCGTTCCATCTCCATTTGTAAACCTATAAACACCGCCACCTAAATCAGTAATGTCAGATTTGGCTACGGTTACACTGTTTCCGGCTTCATCTACTAAAGTGATGTTACCATCATTATTATCCTCTATTCGTACGATGCTCTCTTGGATGGAAACCGTTGTTCCGTCTTCCTTTTCGTAAACACCTATTTCATTTCCACTAGTTGAAGTACCGCTGATATTTGTTATGGTTTCGTCTATTTCCGTAAACGTTCCATCGGCTTGTGTTACCGTGGCAATTAGATTACCGGCAACGACATCTGTAATAGCGATGCCGTTCGTGTTGATATCTACATCCGTTCCATCTCCATTTGTAAACCTATAAACACCGCCACCTAAATCAGTAATGTCAGATTTGGCTACCGTTACACTATTTCCGGCTTCATCTACTAAAGTGATGTTACCATCATTATTATCTTCTATTCGTACAATGCTCTCTTGAATGGAAACAGTAGTTCCGTCTTCCTTTTCGTAAACACCTATTTCATTTCCACTAGTTGAAGTACCGGTAATATTTGTTATGGTTTCGTCTATTTCCGTAAACGTTCCATCGGCTTGTGTTACCGTGGCAATTAGATTACCGGCAACGACATCTGTAATAGCGATGCCGTTCGTGTTGATATCTACATCCGTTCCATCTCCATTTGTAAACCTATAAACACCGCCACCTAAATCAGTAATGTCAGATTTGGCTACGGTTACACTGTTTCCGGCTTCATCTACTAAAGTGATGTTACCATCATTATTATCTTCTATTCGTACAATGCTCTCTTGAATGGAAACAGTAGTTCCATCTTCCTTTTCGTAAACACCTATTTCATTTCCACTAGTTGAAGTACCGGTAATATTCGTAATTGTTTCATTGATGTCCGTGGTAGAACCATCTGCCTCATTAACCGTTGCAATACGATTACCTAATATGACATTATCTATGGTCATTCCATTGGTATCAATTGTCACATCTGTACCATCACCGTTTGTAAACTGGTATACACCACCACCTAAATCTGTTATATCTGATTTAGCTACGGTTACTGTTGCTCCTGATTCATTGGTTAGCGTAATGTTGCCATCACCAGCATCACTGATAGTAGTAATTGTTTCATTGATCGTAACTAAATCACCGTTTTCATTTTCATAAACACCAATAGCATTTCCTAATGCAGCCGTTCCCGTTAAGGTAGTAATGGTCTCTACCGGTAGGATAACTGTTGCTGTACCTCCATTTTCAAGTGTAAGAGAAAGTTCTCCACTTACATTATCAAAAGTGAAGTTTTGAAGTTGCTGATCATCGGAAGAGGTCAACTCCCAAGAATCACCATCCCAGAAATAAATTGTACCTGTATCGGTATTGACATAAATATCACCAATATCTGCTCCTGCAGGGGTAGGTAACCCTGGAGCGGTAACATCTGTACCGCTTAACACCTCGCAATTACATTGGTCTTCTAAATTGACCGTAGTCTGTGCAAATGTTAATCCGGAGATTAGGAAAACTAAGAGTGTAATTATTCTTTTCATGACCATTACTTTACTTAAAATCATATTGTTCAAAATTTCTTCATAGCCACTTGAACAATCGTTACAAGTAGCGAACTATTTTAAACTAAAATCAAAGCTGAAATCTTACCCGGGACATTGTACTTTTTATGTACATTCTTGGTATGGTGAAGAGGAGGTTGGTACTTCCTAAATGCCATTTGGTTTTGAAAAAAAACCTATGTCAAAATTTGGTTAAGTTATTCAGTTTTTGGGTTGTGTAGAATCAATTCAATTGAATATGATCCAATTACACTTTACAAAATTAACCTTAGTGTTAGCAACAGAAAATAATTGTTGTATAAGTGTTAATTACTATTGTATAGGTAGAGAAAGCTGAGGTCTTGGTTTATTTTTTTCTTATGTCAATCGTCGATAAGTTCAATAATACGACTGACTTACGATCCATTATCCCGAAAATAAATTCGTTGAAATACCTACTTTTTAACACTAAATGAAATGTTAATTTTATTGATTTAGAAGATAATTTCGGCCCTTTATCTGAGCTCAAATAAGAAAAAATTACTAGTTGGGTTTTACTCTATATGTAATTCTTCTGTTAGTAATAACAGTGTACGCTTTAACCGTACTTAATGGAGAAAATTCAGATGTGGAGTTGGCTAAAGTTGCCGTGGTGGTTATCGTCTTTCCTAAGGTTATACCAACAGGCAAAGGAATACTAAATTTGAACTTATTTGTGTTATCCGTATTATTGTCTTCATCTGTGTAGGTAGAAATATTTGACTCTGAATCAGAAGCAGAACCTTCTACCATAGTATTAAGGTAGCGTTGCCCCTCCCCATAGTCATAGATCATTCCTAAAGTATTATCACCAATGGTTGCCGTGCCTTCATTAATATCTGTAGCAAACAACTCTATAGTCGCCCCTGGTCTTGACCAACCTTCTATCACTAAATTAGTTCCTGAAACGAACGCCCCCGTAATTATAGGGAAGTTAACAGCTCCATTAGGGCCATTATCACTATCTCCTGAATCATTAATTGTTACTCCATCACCAAATCCATCTGTTAAATCTATATCAATACCTAATGCTGCACTAGCCGTTCCGTTTGCATATATAGAATTTCTAGAAATTAAGTTTCCAGATGTATTACCTCCACTTAATACAATTCCTGCTCCGCCATTTGCAGCTATAATATTATTGACTACGGATGAGTTACTGCCGTCTAAACGAATTCCTACGTTGGCATCATCCCCCGTACATTTACCTCCATCTTGACCTGAATTTGTAATTGTATTATCCGTAATCGTTAATGACCCAGTTATTCCTTCTGCATCAATTCCAAGTGAAGCTGCTCTATCTATTAAATTCTGTTGAATAACGATACCAGTACCTCCACTGATTTTTATATTATCAAAACAAGCATTACTGCCATTGTCCGTAATATGATTGTTTTGAATAGTAGTAGATGTTCCACCGGCAACCAAAATACCCTCATCTGTATTTTCTGTAATATAATTGCTATCTATTATAGCTATTCCCCCAGTAACCTCAACACCATAATCTATATTACCTGAAGGATTACCAACAGCATTTACGCCTAACAAACTATGGGACACGGTAGCCGAACCACCTTGAATGATAATTCCGGCATTGTTACCTGCACGAACAGCTAAATTACGTGTTATTACATTGGTTCCGTTTAATTGAAGAACATCTCCACCTGCACTATACAATTCTATTTCTGGTCTCTCAAAATTTGGTAAAGCCGTATTGGAATTCCCTACTCCTGTTCCTCCTAAACCTACTGTTCCAGAATTAGTATTTCCCGAATAGGCCGTTTGCGTACGACCATCAATAACGGTATTTGTGCCTGTTACAACAGGCAACTCGTTAGGGTTTGACATGGTAAAGTTAAAATACCCATTCGCAAAATTATTATCGGCGGCTCTGCCTAAAGGGTCTGCCGTAGAGGGTATCATAAATATTGAAGTGTCTTCTCCTGCTGCTGGATCAAACAAACTATTGGCTTCTATATCCAAACCTACTTCACCTATGGTATTAGAATTCCTGATAAACTGAGTCAATGAACCTGGCCGGTTTCATTTGTATTAACAATCGTATTAAAATTAAATCCAAAATTGATACCTACTACACCGTTACCTGCAACCTCTACGGTAGATATACTTTGCGCATTATTAAAAACACCTAGGGAAACATCTTGACCTGCTTGTGGATTAGCCCCTCCTACTTGATTAGTAATATCTATAATATTACCAGAAACCATCTCTGTCTTGTATGTCTGAACCGGATAGCAAGAAGAACAATTTGGCCCATTATCTCTTGTAGATCTTACGGTTGAACTTACCACTTTAACAAAGTAGTCTCCATCTGCCATTCCTCCAAATGAATAATTTCCGTTTGCTTCCGTATTTTTTCTCTGGATAAAAGTCCCTGAAGAATCAAAAAGTTCTACAATTGCTCCTGATATTCCTATCCCTCCCGATGTTAATTGATCCCGACCTGCACCATATGGATAATTGATATCCTCAAAAACACGGCCTGCAATTAAGTTGGAAGGAACTTTTAATACCACCGCTGCAGAAATAACAAAATCTTGACCTACATCTACATTTGCCGTTACTTCACTATCTGCTGGTTGTATAAATGACGAAATATCATACGTGTCTAAATCTACACCATACATATTGGCATTATTATAAACTGGTGGCCCTACGGTGTTATCGTAAATTGTAGAATTATAAGAGTTGTTACCCGTTTGTCCCCCATCACCTATCAAAACATTTTTCTGATTTCGCTGGTTTGTAATCGATAGTTCTTCAGGATTAGTTGAACCTGAACTTGAACCATTTAAATCCGGATCACCTTCCCATGATAAAAATGACGCTTTAGCCCCTGTTCCAGATATGGCATAAAATGAATCTAGCGTAAACGAATTACCATCATTACTAAGTCCATCAAAACCTTGGTATAAATTTATATTTACAGCTGGTAAAGAACGATCTTCATAAAACACCATTAGTGCCCAGCCCCCTAGAACCGTACTAGTAGTACAATATTCTCCCGTATTGTTAATCGTTAAACCGCTAAAATCAAAAACATTGCTCGATAAATTAGATACACCTTGCAATATGCTGGTTACATCACTTACATATCCAAAGAAGTTTCTGTTACCTAGAGAGGTTTGATACAGAAAATTAGCAGAAACGCTTTGCCCTTCAAAAATTACATCTGCATCACGAACGGTACTAGAATGAGACCAATATAAATAAGCCCTTTCTACAGTTGCTGTTGCCGGAACCGGAGAAACCAAACTATTGGACGATGATGTCGTAACCGCACATGGACTAGCTCCATTAGGGCTCGTACGCATGGTACCTCCCGTGGTTGAATAATCATAATACCCATCAAATTCTTGAAATAATGTTAAAGGGTCATTTGCCAAAATTTGTGAGTTTATGGTTCCTTTTCCTTTATCGTTATAGTTCACGACTGCATATTGAGCAGTTGCTCCTGTAAATTCTATATCAAAATCTTCAGCAAATTCAGGTACACCATCATTAGAAATAGGTACAGATATTGTTTGGACATTGTTTAGTTCTCCCGTAAATGTTAACGTACCTGATGATGCAGTATAATCGCTACCAGCCAGCGCCAAACCATCTACTGTTTGAAAATCTACAGTAAACGGAGATTCTACAAACCCAAATAAAAATATATTTCTACCATGTGCAGCCCTAGTGGACCTTACTGTGAATACAGCATTACCCACATCTTCATCAAAAGTTATATCATCAATTACAATAATAGGACCATCAACAAAACAATTAATTTCTGCTTCCCAACCAGCGCCTGTATTACTTCCGTTAGAAACAAATCTAAACGTTAGACAGCCAGATGCAGCAGAAGAATTTATACTTGTAGGTACATTGGCACTATCATACTGGCCAATTAATGTACCACTGGTATTAGAACCGTCATAAACATATAGTACATCTCCCGAAACAATTTCAAAGCTTGTAAAATTTATATTTATATAAGTATCGGCGGTATCTGGGCAAATGGTATATGTTACATCTTGATTGTTACTGTAATTAGAAAGTCCGCCAGGGTCAAAAAAGGTATCACTACAAGTGGTAACGCTACCACCATCTGTCATTATAAGAGCATCGTCATCAATAATTGTTCCTGTAGCTGTGTCACTAATATCAACCGTTGGATCAGACGCTAATGTAAATTCTAAAGTAAAATTTTCAGGATTTTCTATAGTACCATCATCTAAAATAGGAACGGTAATGGTTTCCGTATCTCCAGCAGTACCATTAAAATTTAAAACACCAGTACTAGACGTATAGTCGCTTCCATTAACCGCCGAACCATCTACAGTTTGGTAATTCAGCGTAAAAGGTCCTGTAGTATTAGTACCTGTATGCCTAACTGTAAAAGTAGCATTGCCTGAATCTTCATCTACAGTAACACCCGTTGCTTCTATAACTGGGATAGGTGCGGGAAAAGTTGCCAAAATCTGAAAATTATCGATAAAGGCATAATCATCATTATTCCAATTATTGCCCGATTTTGCAAACCTTACTGTTGTGGTTGCTGAAATAAAACCAGATATATCTTGACTATAGGTTCCTGAATTATTATTCCCATTGATAGTGTTTACTGTTGTATAAGATGCTCCTCCATTATTAGATATCTGTACTGCCAAAGCTCTACCATTGGTAAGGCTTATAGTCTGCCAATTAAAGCTCAGAACCGCCGTTGCCGCACCATTAAGATTTGCAGATCTACGTATGGTCTCTGCCCATATGTAATAAAGTTCTAATCTATTACTGCTAATTCTCATGTACTGAGCCGTGGGTCCTGTATTTGTTTCCCCAGTTTCTATCCAATCTGTAGAAAAATTTTGAGTGCCATTATTATTTGAATAAGATACACTGCTAAAATTATCACGATAGGTTTCCTGAGCGACCAACTGAAATGAAAACAGTAACGCTATAAAAATATACAGAAATTTTACCGGGCTAAACAACATTTAATATACCTACAAATAATTTAAGTTCTTCATCAATAGAATTCATTGACCTTCTAATAAGGCAAATATATCTGTATATAAATTGTTAGTGTAAATATTGTTGTGTAAGTCCGAAATGTATGTGCAACTGGTAGGTTTTTGAATGTCAACTGATTTTTAAAATTACTTAAACCCCTGTAAAACTTCTGTCTTATCGATTAAAAGTCTATCTAAATGTGGCTTTAATAAAACTAGATTATACGTTATTTAATGGACCGCTTTTTGTTCGAGTCACTACCTCTATTTAAGAAATTAATTTTTCTTGACCCTAACTGTAATTCGTCTATTAGTAATAACCGATTTCACTTTAATGGAAAGCAAAGCTGCATTTGAAATTTGGTCAGCACAAGTAGTTAACGTACTCGAAACTAAAACTCTATATTGAAAATTATTTTGGGTTAAGTCTACTGCAATAACATTTAAGGTTGTTGTTTGAGTACCTGAGTAATCAGGTCCATCAGAGATATCATTAAAAGTAACTCCGCCATCTGTACTTACTTGCCATTGAAAAGAATCTGCATTGGTTGTATTCACGGTAAAAACAGCATTGTCATTTACAAATACAGATTGCATTGTTGGATGCGTACTTATTGTAGATTCGGGAATATCAGAGATAATATGCTCTCCTAAATCTACCGGACATTGATTATTGCCCCACCTCGCCCATAAACGATAGGTGCCAGAGGCTAAATTTGAATACGTTACAGAACCACTATTATCTGGTACCGAGGATTGATAAGAAGCTTGATTATCTAAACTAAATTCAATTGATGATCTATTTAAATTATCAGGAAAAGTAAAGCTAATCTCACCATTATCTAAATTACAACTGGATGACTTAACATTAACTGTAGGATTGGGAGAAGGATAAACCTTTACCTGTACATCATCTGACATGGTACAACCATTAGGGAGTGTTACGGTAACCGTATACATTAAATTAGTCGTAATTGTAATATCTGCTCCCGAATAAGTAAAAATTGGTTGTGCTGCGCTTATATCATCTAAATAAGCTGTCTCAACGGCCGTTGCACCAGACCATGCATAACTATAATTTGGGTTTGATGTTTGACCTATTATTATAGAATCAGATACTTCGCAAACTGTTACATTAGATCCAGCTAAACCAGAAAGGCTTGTAGGTGAAATCATCTCTGCTTCTGAATTTGCACAAGCACATGAGTTATTTGATGATTCAATTACTAATACTATATTACAAACCCTGTTTGGAGATGTGGTGAAGTCAATAGAACCATTAACAGTACTTGTTGCTGGAATCTGAACTGTCATCGTTTTAGTACCAATTAAAACATCTCCAGCTGAGAAGACTCCATTAGTATCCGCATCATAATACGCTGAAACAATAGTACCAGTTGGCATCATAGTACCAGAAGTGTTTTCAATTGAAAAATTGGCACTGACATTCTGATCATTACCACTAACTGCTGCGGTTGTAGATGTTGAGCTTATAACCAAAGTAGATTTTTCTACGGAAATTGTTTCATCAGTCTGCGCTGTTACACTCTGAACAACCGGACAACTTGGTCCACCTGATCCTGAACAGTCAATACTTTGTTCTATTCGCGTAGCTACATTTAAATCATAATTTTGACAACTCACATCTTCAGGTGAAACAACTTCAATTTCAAAATCGAAGGCAATAAGAGAAGTGACCCCTACTCCATCCGGAATTTGCCATTTTAATATTCGTGTTCCCGCTATTGGATCGGTTGATACTGTTGGTCCTGCAGAAGGACCATTAGTGCCTGCCACATACGAACCTGCTACATAATTAAATGCATCGTCTATTGTAGCGACAACAAATTCTATATCCCCATCACTTTCAATACCTGGTTTGTAATTTCAACTGAAATACCTTCAGTTTCATTACATGCTTGAATAGCATTATCATCAGAAGTGACCGAAATATCATAATCAATATTAGAAGGTACTTGGGTAACATTTACGGGATTGGTTTTAATTTCACTTTGCCCATCATTAGGATCAATGGCCTGTTGACAACCAGATTCCGCATTTATTTGCGTAATTATCTTACTACCGGATACATAATCGCAGGTAAATGCTAATTCAAAATTCACTTTAAATTCATTAGGCTCCGGAACAGATACACCCGGTAGGCCATTGGTACCGCTAATGGGACTTCCAACAATTGCAGAAATATCTATTGAATATGTATTTGTACCCGCATTAAATACAATTAGACCCGAACCTATTGCATAATCTACTGCATCATAAGTCAAAACCCCTGAAGTATTATCGAGTACCATACCAACAGGCAATTTTATATCTGCGGCCAAAGCGTAAGCAAAGCCATTGGCAGCATTGTTTACGTCTATTGAATACGGTACAACATCGCAAAAATCATAAGTAGCTGGAGGTACACCAAGAGCTGTAGTTACATTAATAGAGGGGTCTTGGGTACTTAATGAAAGTTGAATAACTTCTTCATTACAATTGTAATTACTTCCAGAACTCCCTAAAGGATAACCCGTATCAGGATCGGTAGGATACTGACTACAATTTTGACCAACCCGGATATCAAAACTATCTGTACCACAAACCGTAAAATCATCAGACCGGATTTCCAATTGTTTACCTGCGCTTGATATGTCTCCTACTTGTGCCCAATATTTACCAGTACCATAGCCAATAAGGGGTATTTCTTTTGTGTTATCCCAAAGTGTTGGTACAATATTGTTATTTGTAATTTCTATAGCAATCCACGTATTCTGCAAAGAAGCTCCACCAGAGGTTGTATTATTGATATCAACAACCCATTCAGCATTTTGGGTATTCGTAGAAATTGTAGGCGTAGGCGAACTTACGGTATAGCTTAAGGGTAAATACTGTGTATTTCTTACGTTGGTTGTTCTTCCCACATTAATAGACCTGCCTTATGGTAAACTTACATTTCTAAAAATTTCAAACTCTGTACTTGGCAAAACAATGATGCCTAATCTTTCATTGGAAAAAGACCAATCTTCAATAGTACAATTTGCAACAACATTAAAATTAACGTCTTTAATTGCGTAACTAGCGGAAGCCTTTTCTTTTGACCAAGAACCATCATTCGTCCAACTGTATCTATGAAATCCTGGTTCTGCATTATAGGTAATAACAGGATCTGTTATATCATGTAAAAACTCTCCATAACCTCTATAACTTGAGGTGCCTTATGGCACATAATCAACTCCAACCGGAACAAGAATATCTACTACTTTAGGTATGGCAAAATTTCTAAATTCATTAGGAAAAAGGTCACCTAATATCGAATAAGTTGCATGATGAAACCGTATTCCCATTCCAAACTCATTACAACCGTTTATGGTCAAACTTTGTTGTACCACCTGCATTGTTGGCACATCTTTATAAGCTAAGACTCCAAATTCTTCCGTGAGAAAATTACAAGTATGTTCCGTTGGATTTGCTGCAGAAGTTACAGGAGATGAAACTAAAATTCCGGTCATAGGCATATACCTAGTATTGGAAATAGAACTATTTTCAGAAACCTTTAAATCTACATCTATAATATATCTATCACCAAGCCCCGGTGTTATTGTTGAAAAATCACCGCCCAATACATCTACTGAATGATTGCTTTTTCCTCCGTTATTTTGAACATAAGAATACTGACCTAAATTATTTGATATTGTTGATGTGCCACCACCACTTGGAAGGTATTCAACTTGTATTGCTTTTATACCTCCGTCTGATTGTGTACCAAACCAGTTATTAGCATCATATTCAAGTAACGCCTTAGCAGAAGTAAGATTTGTTTCATTCACATCAATCTCAACATGCCATCTAACCATATCACCTTCAAGAACATGATCTAAACGTAGACCAGAGGTACTAGCTGGAATTGGAGTAGTTTCAGTCATATCAGTATACCCTAAAGTAGTACGGTCTAGAGAAAAATTAGATACGCAAACCGATGGTCCGCCACTTGGACAGGTAACTGTAAACGTAGGACCATCTTCACAAATGTGAATAGGTTCATATGTGGAATCACCTTTTAAATGATATTCGTAAGATATACCCCCAGCAAAACTGCCAGAACAAGTTGGGTCTACCATTAATGGAATTTGTGGGTTTCTACTAATTAAATACCCATACGTTGGTGCTGAAATAGAAGAGTATATAGCAACTCCCGTTGCTGCATTAAAACTAAGTAAATCAAAAGGTTCCGATTGCCATACACCGTTTCCATTGGGTATGATACCTGGAGGTAAAGTATAGTGAACCTCCCAATGCATACCTGGAATACTTGTAGTTGTTGGCGTTTGGCTACTTGAAGTACTTATAAAAAAATCAAAAGTGTCACCAGGACCAAAATTAGCACTTCCGCTAGATGAATTAATATTTGTAGCAATGGATTGCGTATTATAAAAACTCCAAGGACGCCACGTATTCAATCCATTATTCGGCACATTCAAGCTTGTTGAATTACCACATTGATCTTTGTATTCGTAAGCCCAACGTACCATTGAATAACCAGCATTCATGCGATCACAAGCGGTATCATTATTTGAATCTAGTAGATAGTTATATGCTAGTTCCGCTTCTAAGACCAATGAGTTTCCCACTGGTAAATCATCAAAAAATCCATCTCCATCTAAATCTTCCAAACCAACTCCAGCTCCGTCAGGATCTGTTGTCAATTGAAAATCGGCAAAACTCCCTTCCGTTCCTTGGTTGGCAAAAGATGTCCCGTTTACATTAAAATTAGACCAGGTATAAATGTTATAATCTGCGGGAATATAGGTCGCACCTCCATTACTAAAACCTAAATCGAGCGTAAGGTCATAAATATCTCCAGCACCTGTACCATCGTTCCGTAATAAGAATTCAGCAGTGTCGGTAGTGGTTAATCCTACCAAGCTCTTTTGACTACTCTAGTATACAAATCTGGGGCTCCCGAAGCTAAAGCAATACCTGACGTAGAAGTATTACCTGATTCACACGCGTTGGCACCAGTAATACAACCGCCATAAGCTGCTTGATATGTTATGGTTTCTCCCGCACCAGACGGGCAATTTAAAAGTTTTGCCGTTACAGTTATTGAAATATTTTCACTTTGTTCAAAGCGCGAATCATTATCACCTATAGCTGAAATTTCCACAGTATTCAATTCTAAGGTATCTGTAACCATGCCTCCCACTGGCGTCCCTAAAGAAAAAATTCCTGTACCTCCATATGAAATAGAAATATTGTCAGAATGTTCAATATAAGCTACCACATTATTACTATAGGCATTGGAGTTTACGGGGTCGTTACCAATTGTAAAGGTAAAATCTTGTGTTTCGTCAACACGTAATGAACCTGATAAAGGTGTAATAGCATTATCAACTTCCAAAGATGAATACAAAACTGATGGGTAATCCACAGTTGTTGAAACAGAAGGATTACTAATGAGCGTATGTTCAATTTCTGGATCTATCATTGTTGAACACCCTGTCTGAACCGTATATGTTATGTCTATAAAACTTATAGTTCCAATAAGAGGTGCAGCAATAGTAAATATTGGATTATTAGGATTAGTGGCATTTACTGAAACCCCAGCAACAGGAGATACAAGTGCCACGAACTCTGATTGGGTAGGTAATTGAACACTTACCTGTTCATCTGCTCCAGTGGTACCATAAAGCCTAAATTGAAATGTAGACGAATCGCCACAAGCAACAACCTCCGTTGGAAGATCAGTTGACGGGTTAACCACAATATTTTGCGCTTTTAGACCTGCTGTGCTGAAAAGAAGCATCGCTACTAAAATGTAAAAGAATTTTATCGGGCTATACAACATCCTATGTACCTACAAGTGACTCAACATATTCGTCAACAGAATTGATTGACACAGTTATTAGGTAAATATATCTGTACTTAAGTTGCTATGAGAAAAATTGTTGTGTAGGCCTAAAATGTAGGTGTAACCGGTGTTTTTTTCAATGTAAGCTGATTTACAAAACCTCTTTAACACCTGTAATCATTATACCCTATCGATTAAATACCACGTTATATTATGAGATTAAAACAGAAAAGGCAGCTATTTTAATAGCTGCCTTTTCTGTTTTATATAAAATGAATTTTATTCTAGAATGATGAATTCCGATCTTCTGTTCAACTCATGGTCTTTATCAGAACATTTGACGCCATTGGCACATTTGTTAATCAGTTTTGTCTCACCAAAACCTTCTCCATCCAACCGTTCTTTAGCTATTCCCTTTTTTACCATATAATTTACGGTAGATTCGGCTCTTTTTTGTGAAAGCCAAAGGTTATAGGAATCCTTACCTCTACTATCCGTATGTGAATTTACCTTGATTCTCAAACTTGGATATTTTTCCATAGCTGCGATTACTTTCTCAACCTCTATTTCAGAATCTTTACGAATATCATATTTATTAAAGTTGAAGTAAATAGTACTTAACTGTAACAATTTAGATAAATCATCTCCAAACCCAGCTGTTATAGAGCTTCTCTCTAAATAGAAGTCTATTTCTTTAGGTTCTCCATCAGATTTTCCTAAGTATTCTTCTGAAGGCACATAACCTTCTGTCATAGCTCTTACGAAATTACCTTGCGTACAATCTATCAATAAATTGTATTTACCTTCGGCATCTGTAATAGCAGACATGATTTCCTCATTATTCTCGTCTATAACTTTTACAGAAGCACCAATAAGGGGTTGATTAGAAATCTTATCCCTCACCACACCAGAAATAGCTTGCTCACAATCAATAAGCAAAGGTTTTGTTTCTAAAAAAGCATAGATATCATCAGCGCCTCGTCCTTCTGCTCGGTTAGAGGCAAAATATCCTTTTCTTGTATCTTCATTAAAAATGAACGTAAAATCGTCCATTCTTCCGTTTACTGGTTCTCCAACGTTCATTACATTCCCGTCCAATCTACCATTGGCTATTTTAGAAGCAAAAATATCTAAGCCTCCAAGACCAGTGTGTCCATCTGAAGAAAAGTATAAAACATCTTCACTCGTTACAAAAGGAAAGGTTTCTCTAGCCTCTGTATTAATAACTGGACCTAAATTTTCAGGAGTACCATAAGTTCCATCTTCATTTATGGCTACTTTAAATATATCGGATTCACCTAAAGTTCCCGGCATATCTGATGCAAAATACAGCGCCTTTTCATCAGAACTTAATGTTGGATGTGCTACTGAGTAATCATTGCTATTGAAAGGTAGTTCTTCAATTTCAGACCATACGCCTTCTACCATTTTAGCCTTAAATATCTTAAGACGTATTACTCCTGTTTCATCTTTTACATACTTACCTTCCTTAAAGTTATTTCGAGTAAAATATAGTATGTTACCATCTTTACTTACAGTAGAAGTTGATTCATGCAATCTTGTATTAACGTGATCACCGAATTTAATAACAAACCCTTGTGAAACACTATCTGCATTTACTTTATACAAGTCCAAGAAATCTTTTGAATTCCATGTGTGACGATACCGAGCGAAGTTTCCAGTATCTCTATCCGAAGAAAAAATAAGGCCTTCCTTATAGAAAGAAGGAGCAAACTCTGAATACGGAGAGTTATACTGAAAAGGTGATACATTGTATCTTCCAGAGTTTCTTTTAATATCGTTTAAATAGTCTTCCTCATCTTTGTAAGCAGTTGCTCTGGCATCATCAGAAGTAGCTTCTAAGAATTTTGCCATAATGGTTTTTGAACCCTCGTAATCTTCTAAAGTCTTTAAAGTTTGAGCATATCTAAAATAATACTCTGGACCTATTTCATCCGGATACTCGTCTACTAATCTTTTGTACGTTTTAGATGCATCTTCATAATCTGCATTATAATAGTAAGAGTTCCCTAATTTCTTAAGTAAATCTGCAGAAGCGTACCCGCGATCTAATACCTTTTTATAAATGTCGATAGCAGGGCTGAAAGAATATTCGTCATATTTTTCATTGGCTTTGGTAATTAACTTTTATGGGCAAAACCACTTACACCCATCAAAAAGACCAAAACAAATAGAATGTGTATTTTTTTTATCATAAGGCAAGGTTTAGAAGAAACGAGGAGAAACCAGTTTTTCAAATGATTTTACCAATTCCCATCTTAGAAAAATTTCAAAAGATCCGCTATTGAACTGAGTACTACCAAAATCGGTTGTTTCTTTATCATAAGCCAATCCTAACATAATTTGATCAGATACTTGAAAACCAGCTAAGGCACTTACAGCGGCATCCCATCTGTAAGCCGCACCAAAAGAAAACTTGTCTGCAAAAAGAAAGTTAGCAGATACGTCTACCTGGAGTGGCGCTCCACCAACAACTTTTGTTAAAAGTGCCGGTTTGAACTTAAAATTATCATTCAAATCAAATACGTAACCCGTAATTAAATAGAAGTTAACACGGTCTTTAGCCAAAAAGTCAATATCATTCGCATCGGAATTAGAAGTATCAAAATGTTCTATCTCCAACAAATTCGGAGCAGAAAGACCTGCGTAGAATTTATTAGTATGATAGTACATACCCAAACCTACGTTTGGAGAAAATCGATTTTCAATATTGTCCGTTCCTACAGCCTCCTCAAATCCGGGCCTTTGTCTTAATTGGTCAAAATCCAAATTAAGGATATTACCTCCCAATTTCAAACCAAAAGATAGTTTAGCTTTAAGAGAAACATCTATTGAATACGAAATTAATCCATCAATATAGGTTTCTTGAACTGTACCTTCTCCTATCTTATCATTAACAATAGACAATCCGTACCCCACATTACTATTTCTTATGGGTGAATGTAAATTAATGGTAAAAGTCTCTGGTGAACCGTCTAAACCTACCCATTGTGACCTGTAGAGTCCTGCAATACTAAGCTGCCCTCTAGAGCCAGCATAGGCCGGGTTAACGCTCATAGTATTGAACATATACTGAGTGTATTGAGCATCTTGCTGGGCCGAAGCCGTTTGGCAATAGATCAACACCAAGAATAGGGCTGCTAGTAGTTTGTTTTTTATAATCATGCCTACTTTATAGATTACTTGCTAATGTAAATATAACCACTATCAGTTATATTCTCGTCGTTTACAGTGGTGTACTCAAAGATATAAAAATACACGCCGGCAGGTAAATAGTCTTGCCCAGCAATAGTAGATCTTCCTTTTGATCTACCATCAAAAACATTGTTTTGATTATTATAATCTTCACCGTCATACACGGCTATACCCCATCTGTTGAAAATCTGAAGTTTATTGTTTAATGCCTTATCTACATTTTCAATCCACAAGAATTCATTTTTACCGTCACCGTTAGGTGTTACCATTTGCATTACTACAATCTCTGTTTCCTCTTCTGGATCAAGGTATGAAGGAATACCATCATTATCACGATCATCATCCGTTGGGTCTCCGTTTCCATTGCCATCTTCATCTGCCGTGTTAATTCCATCACCGTCATCATCAAAATCTCGGTAATTTACATCTTCCGTACCATCTGTATCAGGTAAGTCATTAGCTGGGTCATCTATCTCGTCGTTTACATCAAAACCATCACTTACGTTAGACCCTTCATAACCATCAAGAAGACCATCATTGTCAGTATCCTCTATTGTAGGTAACTGATCTGGCTCTCCGTCAAAGTTAAAGTCATTTCCTTCGTTATTATCAGGTACTAAATCATTGTCACTATCTTGGTCTATGTAATCTTCTGTATCTTCTCCATCTGTGTTAACTGGTGTTAAACCGTTAGGATATGCAGAATTCAATCCGTCATTAGCTATACTAGTTGCTTCATCGTCATCATTTGGAGCAATATAACCATCGGTAGTTTGAGCTTCTACATTATCAGGAATACCATCATTATCCGCATCAATATCTAAATGATTAGGAAAACCATCACCATCTGAATCCAATGGATCTGTTAACGGATTATTATCTCCATCTGTGTTAGGATCTTCAACCGTATCCAATATACCATCATTGTCATCATCTAAATCTACCATATCCGGTACACCGTCACCATCTGTATCCGTTGTAGGAATGTTATCCGTAGGATCTAAGTAGTTAGGAATACCATTTCCATTACTATCGTCATTGGTAGGGTCACCATCTTGATCCACATCTTCATCTGGAGTATCAATTCCATCACCATCATCATCTAAATCACGATAGTTTACATCTTCCGTGCCATCTGTATCAGGTAAATCGTTTGCTGGATCATCTATTTCATCGTTTACAACAAAACCGTCATTGACATCACTTCCTTCATAACCATCGTCCAGTCCATCACCATCTGTATCCACACCAGTGTAAGTTTGGTCAGGAGTACCATCGAAGTCAAAATCGTTACCTTCATTATTATCAGGCACCGTATCATTATCACTATCCAAGTCTATGTAATCTGATGTACCGTCTTCATCCGTATCAACTGGTATTAAACCATCCGGATATGCAGAATTTAAACCGTCATTAGCTATACTTGTAGCTTCATCATCTTCATTTGGAGCAATATAACCGTCAGTAGTTTGAGCCTCTACATTATCAGGAATACCATCGTTATCTGCATCAATATCCAAGTGATTAGGAATACCATCCTCATCTGTATCCAACGGGTTGGTCAATGGATTATCATCATCATCTGTATTAGGATCTTCTACAGCATCTAATATACCATCGTTATCATCATCTAAATCAGTTACATCAGGTACTCCGTCTCCATCCGTATCTTTTGTAGTGTCTTCATCAAAATCAAGATAATCCGGTGTACCATCTTCATCAGTATCATCGTTGGTTGGATCACCATCTTCATCTACATCTTCATTTGGAGTATCAATACCATCGCCGTCATCGTCTAAATCACGATAATTTACATCTTCAGTACCATCTGTGTCAGGTAAATCGTTTGCTGGATCATCTATTTCATCGTTTACATCATAACCATCGTTGATATCACTTCCTTCATAACCATCGTCCAAACCATCACCATCGGCATCCGTACCTAAATAAGTCTGATCAGGAGAACCGTCAAAATTGAAATCGTTACCTTCATTATTATCAGGCACATCATCATTATCACTATCCGCATCCAAATAATCTTCAACATCACGACCATCTGTATTAACTGGTGTTAAGCCATCAGGATATGCTGAGTTTAAACCGTCGTTAGCTATACTTGTAGCTTCATCGTCTTCATTTGGAGCGATATAACCATCTGTTGTCTGAGCCTCTACATTGTCAGGAATACCATCATCATCAGAATCAATATCTAAATGATTTGGAACACCATCTTCATCTAAATCGTAAGGATCTGTAAGTGGATTGTTATCACCATCAATATTAGGATCTTCAACTGTATCCAAAATACCATCGTTATCATCATCTAAATCCGTTGCATCTGGAACACCATCACCATCTGTATCAGGTGTAACATCTAGGGTTGGATCTAAATAGTCCGGAGTTCCATCACCATCTGTATCATCATTGGTTGGGTCACCATCTTCATCTACATCTTCATTTGGCGTATCAATTCCATCACCATCATCGTCCAAATCACGATAGTTTACATCTTCGGTACCATCTGTATCCGGTAAATCGTTTGCCGGATCATTTATTTCATCGTTTACATCAAAACCATCATTAACATCACTTCCTTCATAACCATCATCAAGTCCGTCACCATCCGTATCTATACCAGTATAAGTTTGATCAGGATTACCATCAAAATTGAAATCATTTCCTTCATTATTGTCCGGTACAGAATCGTTATCACTATCAAGATCTATATAATCCGGCGTATCAGTACCATCAGTATTAACAGGCGTTAATCCGTCTGGGTAAGCAGTATTCAAACCATCATTAGTAATACTTGTTGCTTCATCATCTTCATTAGGTGCTATATACCCATCTGTAGTCTGAGCCTCTACGTTATCTGGAATACCGTCATCATCAGAATCAATATCTAAGTGATTAGGAATACCATCATTATCCGTATCCAAAGGATTGGTCATAGGGTCATTATCACCATCTGTATTTGGATCTTCAACAGCATCTAATATACCATCATTATCATCATCTAAATCTGTAGTATCCGGAACACCATCACCATCTGTGTCAGTTTCTGGGCATTGAACCGGAATAACTCTTAAACGAATTCCATTCACCGGAAATTCAGAGGTAGTATAAAATTGTATCTCATTAGCTAAACCTTGAGACTCCCAAACAAAACGATCAGGACCATATATAGGTACAGCAGTTGTATTTTCAACGAAGTAATCATTTGCTTCATTATCCGCAATAATACCAGTTGGCAGTACTGTTGTCTGAACGTACATTGCATTATCTAGAGCAATAAAACCATCTCTATGATCTGCATCTACTCTAGCAGAATGTTCTGCTACAATTTTTACAGGAACTGTACCTGAAAAAGTAAAAGTAGCCGGAAGGTCTTTATTCACTTCAAAAAGACCTAAAGAACTTTTAGTACTTGCTCCTGTAACGGTTACCAAAATACTTCCAGCAGGAAGACCCCACTTTGAACTCACATCTACATCTTCTGCTGATAAGCTACCGTCCTGAATACCATCTGGAAAACCAAAATCTCGAGCTGAGATTTCTTTCATTTCCAATTCGTCGCAACCTTCTATGTCAGAATCCGCGACAAGTATAGTGTTGGTTTTATTGGACTCCTTGCTAGTATGGTTTTCAATGTCACCAGTAGCAGCAAAAGAAGAACTCATACCAAAAACGGCAAGAGCAAAAGTATAAGTAACGGTCTTAAAAGCACCGTTTTTAAAATTCAATAGAGTAAAGTTTTCCATAAATGTTTAGTTTTTATTAAACTAATCACCATGGCCTGTAGGTTTAAAACGTATAAAGTAAGAAGTTGGGGAGCTTCAATATGGATGCAAGATATATTTAATATTTCGTTAACCAAATTCTTTTGATTCTAGAAATTATGATTTACCCTTTAAAAACCTAAATATTCGGTAAAGGGCAGGAATTAAACCAGTTTATCGAATTAGCACATCGACGAAAACAACCAAATATCATTCACTTAATTCATTAAATCGAATTTATGTGTAGTTCATCGATACGTTGCAATCCACTATTAAAGTTGAAATATAAGTAAAATATTTATCCATTTTAGCACTTTGTTATTAACCTATCTTCTGTTCTAAATAAACTATAATTTAACGTATTTTTGCACAAATTTTCTTCATGAGTTTTAAAGATGAGATTCAACGGCGTAGAACTTTCGGAATAATATCCCACCCAGATGCAGGTAAGACCACTTTAACGGAAAAACTTCTGTTATTTGGTGGAGCTATTCAGGAAGCAGGTGCCGTAAAAAATAATAAAATAAAGAAAACCGCCACTAGTGACTTTATGGAAATAGAGCGCCAACGTGGTATTTCTGTTGCTACATCTGTACTTGCGTTTATATACAAGGATAAGAAAATAAATATTCTTGATACGCCAGGCACAAAGATTTTGCCGAAGATACATTTAGAACACTTACCGCTGTAGATAGTGTAATTGTGGTTGTTGATGTTGCTAAAGGTGTGGAAGAGCAAACCGAAAAATTGGTGCAAGTATGCCGAATGCGAAACATACCCATCATTGTTTTTATAAACAAATTAGATAGGGAAGGACGTGATGCTTTTGACCTTCTTGATGATTTGGAACAGAAACTTGGACTATCAGTCACCCCTTTAAGCTTCCCTATTGGTATGGGATATGATTTTAAAGGAATCTATAATATTTACGAAAAAAACATCAATCTTTTTAGTGGCGACAGCAAGAAAAACATTGAAGAAACTATTGCTTTTGATTCTATTGAGAGCCCAGAACTTGAGAAAATTATTGGTAACAAAGCGGCAGAAGAATTACGTGAGAACATAGAGTTAGTGAAGGGTGTGTACCCAGACTTTGACAAAGAACAATACTTACAAGGCACACAACAACCTGTATTCTTTGGCTCTGCCTTAAACAATTTTGGAGTTCGCGAACTATTGGACTGCTTTATTGAGATTGCACCTTCTCCACGCCCTAAAAAGGCCGAGGAAAGGATAGTTAATGCGAATGAAAAGGAAATGTCCGGTTTTGTATTCAAAATACATGCGAATATGGATCCGAAACATCGTGACCGACTAGCATTTATAAAAATTGTATCAGGTACTTTTGAACGAAACAAACCATATCTACATGTTAGAAATGGTAAAAAGCTAAAGTTCTCGAGCCCAAACGCATTTTTTGCCGAGAAAAAAGAAATTGTAGATATCTCCTACCCTGGTGATATTGTAGGACTTCATGACACTGGTAATTTTAAAATTGGTGACACGCTTACTGAAGGAGAGGAACTTCACTACAAAGGCATACCTAGTTTCTCCCCTGAGCACTTTAGATATATTAACAATGCCGACCCAATGAAATCCAAACAACTTCACAAAGGTATTGACCAGTTGATGGATGAAGGTGTAGCGCAGTTATTTACTCTTGAATTAAATGGAAGAAAAGTAATTGGAACCGTAGGCGCTCTCCAGTTTGAGGTTATTCAATACCGTCTTGAGCATGAATATGGAGCCAAATGTACGTATGAAAACTTCCCTGTGTTTAAAGCCTGCTGGGTAGACCCTTCAGACCCAAAGAACGACGAGTTCAAAGAATTTAAAAGAGTAAAACAGAAATTTTTGGCTAAAGACAAAAGAAACCAATTAGTTTTCCTAGCAGATTCTCAATTCTCATTGCAGATGACCCAACAAAAATACCCTAGCGTAAAACTACATTTTGTTTCTGAGTTCGATTAAAACAGAATATTTATAAACCAAAAAATGCCCTTTGTAGAAACAAAGGGCATTTTTTGGTTTATATACTTAAGCCTCTCCTGTTGGCCCAAAATTCATAGGTATTGGAGGTTGCTCATAGTCCTTGATAGTTCCATGTGCTGCCTCAAAACGCTTTACATTGTCGTTCAAAGCCTTTAGAAACTTTTTGGCATGCTGCGGTGTAAGAACTATTCTACTCTTAACCTTCGCTTTTGGAGCACCTTGGCATCATACTAATAAAATCGACTACAAATTCTGATACAGAATGATTGATAATCGCCAGATTTGAATAGATACCTTCCGCCGTCTTTTCATCAAGCTCAATATTAATCTGGTTTTGTTTTTGTTCTTTTTCGCTCATAAGTAAAAAAAATAAACCCTCAATAGAAACTATTGAGGGTTTGAATTATTTGAGTTTAAAATTTCAAAGCTTCCTTGCGTGCCATGATTTCATCATACTCTTCTTTAGAGCCAACAATGATGTTCTCATAGTCGCGCATACCCGTACCTGCTGGAATTTTATGTCCAACAATAACATTCTCTTTCAAGCCTTCTAATGTATCTATTTTACCGCTTACAGCAGCTTCATTCAATACTTTAGTCGTTTCTTGGAAAGATGCTGCAGATATAAACGATTTAGTCTGTAAAGACGCACGTGTTATACCTTGCAATATAGGCGTAGCAGTAGCTGCAACAGCATCCTCTGCAGTTACTAGATTCTTATCGGTCCGTTTCAAAACAGAATTTTCATCTCTTAATTCACGAGCCGTAATAATCATACCAGCTTTAAGGTTTTCAGAATCACCAGCATCAACAACAACTTTCTTACCAAAGATTTCATCATTTTCTTTAATGAAATCATCTTTGTGAATCAATTGATTCTCTAAGAAGATTGTATTACCAGGATCTTGAATACGTACTTTACGCATCATCTGTCTAACAACAACCTCAAAATGCTTATCATTTATCTTCACACCCTGTAAACGATATACTTCTTGTACTTCGTTAACCAAGTACTGCTGAACAGCAGATGGGCCTTTAATCTTAAGAATATCTTCAGGAGTAATAGAACCATCTGACAATGGCATACCTGCACGAACATAATCGTTTTCTTGAACCAGGATCTGATTAGAAAGTTTCACCAAGTATTTCTTGACTTCACCTAATTTAGATTCTATTATGATTTCACGGTTACCTCTTTTGATTTTTCCAAAAGAAACAACACCATCTATCTCAGATACAACTGCTGGGTTAGAAGGGTTACGCGCCTCAAAAAGTTCAGTTACTCTTGGAAGACCACCCGTAATATCACCTGCTTTAGCAGATTTACGAGGTATTTTCACAAGAATCTTACCTTCTTTAATCTTATCACCATCATCTACCATGATGTGTGATCCAACAGGAAGGTTATACGAACGTAACGTTTCACCTTTACTATCTTGAATTAAAAGAGTTGGTATCAACTTCTTGTTACGAGATTCCGAGATAACTTTTTCTTGGAAACCGGTTTGCTCATCAATTTCAACTTGATAAGTAACACCTTGATCAATATTCTCGTAAGCAATCTTACCTAAACTCAGAAACAATTACACCGTTATATGGATCCCAAGAACAAACAACATCATCTTTAGCTATTGTTGCTCCATTCTCAACAAACAATTGAGAACCATAAGGTATATTATTAGTACTTAGTGTAATACCTGTTTTCTTATCTACAACCTTAATTTCAGATGTTCTAGAAATAACAATCACAGCTGGTTTACCCTCGCTATCTTCTCCTAAAACAGTTCTTAAATCTTCGATTTCAGCTACACCACCAAATTTAGCGATCAACTTGTTATCCTCAGAAATGTTACCTGCAATACCACCCACGTGGAAAGTACGCAATGTAAGCTGTGTTCCTGGCTCACCAATTGACTGAGCAGCAACAACACCTACAGCTTCACCTCTTTGAACCATTTTATTGGTAGAAAGGTTACGACCGTAACATTGAGCACAGATTCCTTTAGGAGCTTCACATGTTAATGCTGAACGTACTTCAACTTTTTCAACAGGAGACTCTTCAATTCTCTTAGCATCAATCTCCATTATTTCCTGACCAGCAGAAAGTAACTGTTCTTGAGTTAATGGATTGTATACATCATGTAAAGAAACCCTACCTAATATACGTGCTCCAAGAGACTCAACAACTTCTTCATTCTTTTTCAAAGCAGAAACTTCAACACCTCTTAAAGTTTCGCAATCTGTAATATTAACAATAACATCTTGTGAAACATCTACTAAACGACGTGTTAAGTAACCTGCATCTGCCGTTTTAAGAGCCGTATCCGCAAGACCTTTACGAGCACCGTGAGTAGAAATAAAGTATTCAAGAATTGAAAGACCTTCCTTAAAGTTAGATAAAATTGGGTTTTCAATAATTTCACCACCACCGGCAGTAGATTTTTTAGGCTTGGCCATCAAACCACGCATACCTGTTAACTGGCGAATTTGTTCTTTAGAACCCCTTGCACCAGAATCAAGCATCATATACACAGAGTTGAAACCTTGTTGATCCTCACGAATACGCTTCATTGCCAATTCGGTCAATTGCGCGTTCGTAGAAGTCCAAACATCAATTACCTGATTGTAACGTTCGTTGTTGGTAATAAGACCCATGTTATAGTTAGCCTTAATTCCATCAACTTGTACGTTAGCTTCAGCAATCATTTCATGCTTTTCCTGCGGTATAATAATATCCCCTAAACTAAAAGATAGACCACCTTTAAAGGCGAAATCATATCCCATAGTCTTAATCTTATCTAAGAAATCTGCTGTAGTAGGAACATCAGTAACTGCTAAGATTCCTCCGATAATATCTCGTAAAGATTTCTTATTCAATACATCATTAATGTATCCTGCAGCTTCTGGAACTTCCATGTTAAACAAAACTCTACCAACCGTAGTAGGTATAATTTTATTTACCAACTCACCTTCTTCATTGAAGTCTTTTGCTCTTACTTTTATCCCAGCATTTAAGTTAACCATTCCTTCATTAAAGGCAATCTCTACCTCTTCGTAAGAATAGAAAGTTAAACCTTCACCTTGAATAGGCACTTCTGGAGTTGATTTTCTCTCTTTGGTCATATAATACAGACCCAATACCATATCCTGAGATGGTACAGTAATAGGTGAACCATTTGCAGGGTTCAAAATATTATGAGAAGCCAACATTAATAATTGACACTCTAGAATTGCTTCTGGTCCTAAAGGAAGGTGAACCGCCATCTGGTCACCATCAAAATCCGCGTTAAACGCCGTACATACCAATGGGTGAAGACGAATAGCCTTTCCTTCAATAAGTTTTGGCTGGAATGCTTGAATACCTAAACGGTGTAATGTAGGGGCCCTGTTCAACATTACAGGGTGTCCTTTCAATACGTTTTCAAGAATATCCCAAACAACGGGTTCTTTTTTATCTATAATCTTCTTAGCAGACTTAACTGTTTTTACGATACCTCTTTCTATCAGTTTTCTGATAACGAAAGGCTTGTAAAGTTCAGCAGCCATATCTTTAGGAAGACCACATTCAAACAATCTCATTTCAGGTCCAACAACAATTACCGAACGTGCAGAATAATCAACACGTTTACCCAATAGGTTTTGACGGAAACGTCCTTGCTTACCTTTTAATGAATCTGAAAGAGACTTTAACGGTCTGTTAGATTCAGTTTTTACAGCTGAAGCTTTTCTAGTGTTATCAAAAAGAGAATCTACTGCTTCTTGAAGCATACGTTTCTCGTTTCTAAGAATTACCTCAGGAGCTTTAATCTCAACTAACCTTTTTAAACGGTTGTTACGAATAATAACCCTTCTGTAAAGATCATTTAAATCTGAAGTTGCGAAACGACCACCATCTAGTGGCACCAATGGACGCAATTCTGGTGGAATCACCGGAATTACCTTCATAATCATCCATTCAGGTCTGTTGTCTCTATTTTCTTGAGATTCACGAAGCGCCTCAACAACTTGAAGTCTTTTTAAAGCCTCAGTTTTTCTTTGCTTGGAAGTCTCTGTATTTGCCTTATGACGTAACTGGTACGATAATTCTTTTAAGTCAATACGAGCTAAAAGATCTATAAGACATTCCGCACCCATTTTAGCGATAAACTTATTAGGGTCCGTGTCATCTAAATACTGGTTTTCAACAGGAATAGACTCTAAAATAGTCAAGTACTCCTCTTCAGTCAAGAAATCCATTTTATTGATTTCTTCACCTTCAGCGCCTTTAGCTATACCTTATTGAATTACTACGTAACGTTCGTAGTAAATAATCATATCCAATTTCTTGGAAGGTAATCCCAAAAGGTAACCTATTTTATTTGGCAACGAACGGAAGTACCAGATATGAGCTACAGGAACCACCAAGTTGATGTGCCCTACTCTATCTCTACGTACTTTCTTCTCCGTAACCTCAACACCACAACGGTCACAAACAATACCGCGGTAACGAATTCTCTTATATTTACCACAAGCACATTCGTAATCCTTCACAGGACCGAAAATACGCTCGCAGAAAAGACCGTCTCGCTCCGGCTTGTGCGTTCTGTAGTTGATAGTTTCAGGCTTAAGAACCTCTCCTCTTGACTCCGCCAAAATTGCTTCTGGTGAGGACAATCCGATAGAAATCTTATCAAACCTTTTTATTGGATTATTATCTTTTATTCTAGCCATAATCTAATGGTGATACTAATTAAAATGTGTGTTCTTCAATCGCTACAATCGATTCTATTCTTCCAAACGGATATCTAAGCCCAAACCTTTAAGTTCGTGCATCAATACATTGAAAGATTCCGGTAAACCGGGTTCTGGCATGGTTTCGCCCTTAACTATTGACTCATAGGTCTTAGCTCTACCAATAACATCATCCGACTTAACGGTCAATATTTCACGTAAAGTTGCCGAAGCACCGTATGCCTCAAGAGCCCAAACTTCCATCTCTCCAAAACGCTGACCACCAAATTGTGCTTTACCACCTAATGGTTGTTGTGTAATTAAAGAGTATGGTCCTATAGAACGTGCGTGCATTTTATCATCTACCATGTGACCAAGTTTTAGCATATAAATCACACCAACTGTTGCCGGTTGATCAAAACGCTTACCTGTTCCACCATCATGAAGATAAGTATGACCAAATCTTGGAATACCAGCTTCATCTGTATACTCATTTATTTGATCTAAAGTGGCACCATCAAAAATTGGCGTACCAAATTTCTTTCCTAGCTTTAAACCTGCCCAACCTAATACGGTTTCGTAAATCTGACCAATGTTCATACGAGAAGGTACACCCAATGGATTCAATACGATATCTACTGGAGTTCCATCTGCCAAGAAAGGCATATCTTCTTGACGAACAATACGAGATACAATACCTTTGTTACCGTGACGACCTGCCATTTTATCACCTACTTTAAGCTTACGCTTTTTGGCAACATAAACCTTAGCCAATTTCATAATTCCAGCTGGCAATTCATCACCAACAGAAATTGTAAACTTGTCTCTTCTCAAGTTTCCTTGAAGATCGTTCAATTTTATTTTATAGTTGTGAAGCAAATCGGCAACAGATATGTTTGTATCCTTATCCATTGTCCAACTACCACCTACCAAGTGAGCAAAATCATCTACGGAGTTTAACATTTTAAGTGTATACTTCTTACCTTTTGGTAATACTTCTTCACCTAAATCGTTTAAAACACCTTGAGATGTCTTACCGTTAATTAAAGTAAAAAGTTTCTCTATCAAGACGTCTTTCAACTCTTGGAATTTCACTTCGTACTCTAACTCTAACTTGTTAAGTTCCTCTTTATCTTCAGAACGCTTACGCTTATCTTTTACCGAACGAGAAAACAATTTCTTCTCGATAACAACACCATGTAATGATGGAGATGCTTTTAAAGATGCATCTTTTACATCACCTGCTTTATCACCAAAAATCGCTCTAAGTAATTTTTCTTCAGGAGTTGGGTCAGACTCTCCTTTTGGAGTAATCTTACCAATTAAAATGTCATAAGGCTTAACCTCGGCACCGATACGAATCATACCGTTTTCATCCAAATCCTTAGTAGCTTCCTCAGAAACATTAGGAATATCGTGAGTTAATTCTTCCGCACCTAATTTAGTATCTCTAACCTCTAAAGAATACTCATCTACGTGAATTGAAGTAAAGATATCTTCACGAACTACTTTTTCAGAAATTACAATCGCATCCTCAAAGTTATATCCTTTCCAAGGCATAAAAGCCACAGTAAGGTTACGACCTAATGCCAACTCACCTTTTTCAGTTGCATATCCTTCACAAAGAACCTGACCTTTCTTAACTTTATCGCCTCTTCTTACAATCGGTTTCAAGTTAATACTAGTACCTTGGTTAGTTTTTCTAAACTTAACCAAGTTGTATGATTTAGAGTCTTCTTCAAAACTGATTAAACGCTCAGCATCAGTACGATCATACTTAATCGTAATCATTTTAGCATCTACATACTCTATAGTTCCGTCTCCTTCTGCATTTATCAATACTCTAGAATCAGAAGCAACCTGACGTTCAAGACCTGTACCAACAATTGGTGCTTGTGGCTTTAACAATGGTACCGCTTGGCGCATCATGTTAGACCCCATCAATGCACGGTTGGCATCATCATGTTCCAAGAATGGAATAAGTGATGCAGATATAGATGCAATCTGGTTAGGAGCTACATCTGTATAATTGATCTCAATAGGATTTACTACTGGAAAATCACCTTCTTCCCTAGCAATAACCTTATCCGTATCAATTGTACCATCTTCTTTCAATGGAATGTTAGCCTGCGCTATTTTCATTCCTTCTTCTTCCTCTGCACTTAAGTAAACGAATTCCTTCGTATTTACCTTAGCATTATCCACCTTACGATATGGAGTTTCCAAGAAGCCCATTGGGTTTACTTTAGAAAATACCGCTAATGAAGATATCAAACCAATGTTTGGACCTTCAGGTGTTTCAATAGGACAAAGTCTACCGTAGTGTGTGTAGTGAACATCACGAACCTCAAAACCAGCACGCTCTCTAGAAAGACCACCTTGGCCCAAGAGCTGATAATCTACGTTTGTGCGTAATCTCTGCTAATGGATTGGTTTGATCCATAAACTGAGATAACTGGTTAGTACCAAAGAAAGAATTAATAACAGAAGACAATGTCTTAGCATTAATCAAATCTATTGGGGTAAACACTTCGTTATCACGAACGTTCATACGCTCACGAATAGTTCTTGCCATACGCGCAAGACCTACACCGAACTGAGATGATAATTGCTCACCAACAGTACGAACACGACGGTTAGAAAGGTGATCAATATCATCAATCTCTGCTTTAGAGTTGATAAGTTCGATCAAATATTTTATAATAGTTATGATATCTTCCTTAGTCAAGACTTGCTTGTCCATTCCGATATCCAACTGTAATTTCTTGTTCATTCTGTAACGTCCAACTTCACCTAAGTTATAACGTTGATCAGAGAAGAATAATTTATCAATAATACCACGTGCAGTCTCCTCATCTGGCGGCTCAGCGTTACGTAATTGACGATAAATATGTTCAACAGCTTCTTTTTCAGAGTTTGTTGGATCCTTCTGTAATGTATTATGGATTATAGAGTAATCTGATTGTGCATTACTCTCTTTATGGAGAAGAATGGTTTTAACATCAGCATCTATAATCTCTGCAATATGTTCTTTCTCTAAAACAGTATCACGATCTATAACAATTTCGTTTCTTTCAATAGAAACCACCTCACCAGTATCTTCATCAACGAAATCTTCATGCCAAGTGTTCAAAACCCTAGCGGCTAATTTACGTCCCAATACTTTTTTAAGACCTGCGTTTGAAACCTTAACCTCTTCAGAAAGGTCAAAAATTTCAAGAATATCTTTATCTCTTTCAAAGCCAATAGCTCTGAAAAGAGTAGTTACAGGCAACTTCTTTTTACGATCAATGTACGCATACATTACACCGTTTATATCTGTTGCAAATTCTATCCAAGAACCTTTAAAAGGTATAACTCTGGCAGAATATAATTTAGTTCCGTTCGCATGAAATGACTGACCGAAGAAAACACCTTATGAACGGTGTAACTGAGAAACTACAACCCTTTCCGCTCCGTTGATAACAAATGTACCACTAGGTGTCATATAAGGAATAGTACCCAAATACACATCTTGCACGATAGTTTCGAAATCTTCGTGCTCAGGATCGGTACAGTATAATTTTAATCGTGCTTTTAACGGAACACTATAGGTAAGACCACGCTCAATACATTCTTGAATAGAATATCTTGGCGGATCTATGAAGTAATCTAAAAATTCAAGTACGAACTGGTTTCTGGTGTCCGTAATAGGGAAGTTTTCCATGAAGGTATTGTACAAGCCTTCATTGCCTCTTTCGTCAGATTTCGTTTCTAGCTGAAAAAAGTCTTGAAACGATTTTATCTGAATGTCCAAGAAATCCGGGTAAGCCGGTGTGTTCTTAGCGGATGCAAAATTTATTCTCTCAGTCTGTTGTGTGAACATCTATGGACAGTATTTTGAACGTGAATACTAAATTCGGGTCGTATATCTCATCATATACGTGGGTCTTACTTGTATAAAAAGGCTTAGGTCTAGCTCCGCCGGAGCGAGGAAAGACCTAAACCAAATTGTTATGGTTGCTGATACTATTTAAGCTCAACTTCCGCTCCTGCTTCTTCCAAAGATTTTTTGATTCCTTCAGCTTCGTCTTTAGTAACACCTTCTTTTACAGCTTTAGGTGCGCTATCAACGATATCTTTAGCATCTTTCAATCCAAGACCAGTCAATTCTTTAACCAATTTAACTACAGCTAGTTTTGAACTACCTGCTGCTTTTAAGATTACATCAAATTCTGTTTGCTCGTCAGCAGCTTCAGCAGCGTCTCCACCACCAGCAGCAACAGCAACTGCAGCAGCTGCAGGCTCTATACCGTACTCATCTTTTAATATATTAGCTAACTCATTTACCTCTTTTACGGTTAAGTTAACCAATTGTTCTGCGAAATCTTTCAAATCTGCCATTTTACTATCGTTTAATAAATTTTTAAAATATACTTAGTTTACTAGTGCGTTCTTATCTTTCTGATAATGTCTTAAGGATACCTGCTAGTTTACCACCACCAGATTTAAGTCCAGAAATAACGTTTTTGGCTGGGGATTGTAACAATCCAATAACCTCACCAATCATTTCTTCTTTGGACTTAATGCTTACAAGTGCATCCAAATTCTCATCACCAATATATACCGCTTCTTCTACGAAGGCTCCTTTCAACAAAGGCTTATCAGACTTCTTTCTAAAAGCCTTAATAATTTTTGCTGGAACGTTACCTACTTCTGAGAACATCAACGAAGTATTGCCCTTAAGCACTCCGGGAAGTTCACCGAATTCTCTTTCGGAAGCTTCCATTGCTTTTGCAAGCAATGTATTTTTGACTACTGCTAGTTTCACATCTGCCTTAAAACAAGCTCTTCTCAAATCTGAGGTTTGCGTTGCATTCAAGCCCGATATGTCAGCTAAATAAATAGTTGCATTATCGCCTAACTGTGAAGTCAAATCCTGTATTACGTTTGCTTTTTCTTCTCTTGTCATACTGTAAATTTTGAACTACCCAGTTCGATTAAACTGTCTTTGGATCTAACTGAACACTTGGGCTCATGGTACTTGACATGAAAATACTTTTCATATAAACACCCTTAGCAGCAGCAGGTTTCATTTTCACTAAAGTATCTAACAACTCTCTAGCATTTTCTTCCAATTTATCCGCAGAGAAAGAAGCTTTCCCTACAGCAGCATGAACGATACCTGTTTTATCTACTTTAAAGTCGATTTTACCAGCCTTTACTTCTGCTATCGCCTTAGCGACATCCATAGTAACTGTTCCTGTCTTTGGATTAGGCATAAGACCTCTTGGCCCTAAAACTCGTCCTAAAGGACCTAGCTTACCCATTACGCTTGGCATAGTGATGATAACATCAACATCTGTCCAACCGCCTTTTATTTTTTCCAAATACTCATCCAATCCAACAAAGTCTGCACCGGCTTCTGTAGCCTCTGCTTCTTTATCTGGTGTTACCAAGGCCAAAACCTTAACATCTTTACCAGTACCATGAGGAAGTGTTACCACCCCACGGATCATTTGGTTTGCTTTTCTTGGATCTACACCCAAACGCACTGCCAAATCTACAGATGCATCAAATTTTGTATTGGTAATTTCTTTTACCAAAGCAGCACCTTCAGCTACAGAATAAAGTTTATCTTTATCTATCTTAGCGTGGGCGTCTTTTTGTTTCTTAGTTAATTTTGCCATTTCAAATTGCTTTTAAGATTTTAGAAAGGTCGCTTACCTGCAACTTTAAGACCCATAGACCTTGCTGTTCCAGCAATCATGCTCATTGCAGATTCTACTGTAAACGCATTAAGATCTACCATTTTGTCCTCGGCAATTGTTTTAACTTGATCCCAAGTAACATTACCAGATTTTACACGATTAGGCTCACCTGATCCTTTTTTAATCTTAGCCGCTTCCAATAGCTGAATTGCCGCCGGTGGTGTTTTTACAAGGAAGTCAAATGACTTATCCTTATACACGGTGATAACAACAGGTAATACTTTACCTTGTTTGTCCTGCGTACGAGCATTAAACTGCTTACAGAACTCCATTATGTTAACACCAGCAGCACCTAAGGCGGGTCCAACCGGTGGCGACGGATTCGCTGCACCTCCCCTAACTTGTAGTTTAACTACTTTACCTATTTCTTTTGCCATTGTTTAAAATTAAATTTCAGCTGTATTATTTTGGAAGCAACACAACTTTAAATATGTAACACTTAACTTATACTTTCTCTACTTGCATATAACTAAGCTCTAATGGCGTCTTTCTTCCGAAAATCTTAACCATTACCTCTAGTTTACGCTTCTCTTCGTTGATTTTCTCAACGGTACCATTAAACCCATTAAACGGACCATCAATAACTTTTACCGTTTCACCATGAGTGAAAGGTATAGCTACCGCATCTGTATTAACAGCTAATTCATCTACCTTACCTAGCATTCTATTCACTTCAGCTTTTCTCAACGGAACAGGATCACCTCCTTTTGTCTCACCCAAAAAACCAATTACGTTCGTTATTGAACGTACAATATGAATCATCTCACCACCAAGATTAGCTTTAATCATTATATAATAAGGAAAATAAACTCTTTCTTTATTAACCTTTTTTCCGTTACGAATCTGAATAACCTTTTCCGTTGGAACAAGGATATCTTCTAAATAGTCAGAAAAACCATGGCGCTCTACTTCACTCTCAATATAGCCTTTGATTTTATTCTCTTGCCCACTGACAGCTCTTACTACATACCATTTCTTTTCCAATACTTCTGACATAGCAACTGACTAGTTTAAGATGTTATCGAAATACAATCGAACCAATTTGCTGAATGCACTATCCACACCCCAAGTCGCCAAAGCGAACAAAATAGAAAATACCGCAACCACTACCATAAGGTTAGATGATTCGGCTCTTGGAGGCAAAGTAACATTGTTACGAAGCTCTTCTATAGATTCTTTTATATACGTTAACATAATGATTCTTACTTAAATTCGCACGGGAGGAGAGACTCGAACTCCCGACACCTGTATTTTGGAGACCAGTGCTCTACCAACTGAGCTACACCCGTTTATAATTGCATTTAAAGGTGCCCTACTAAAGCAGAACACCCTTAATTACATTATTCCTATATAATAAATTAATCTATAATCTTAGTAACCTGACCGGCACCTACAGTTCTACCACCTTCACGGATAGCGAAACGTAAACCTAAGCTTAAAGCAATTGGTTGAATCAACTCAACTGTAATAGTAAGGTTATCATAAGGCATTACCATCTCAACTCCTGCAGGAAGTGCGATGTTACCAGTTACATCAGTAGTTCTTACATAGAACTGTGGACGATAGTTATTATGGAATGGTGTATGACGACCACCTTCTTCTTTTTTCAATACATAAACTTCAGCTTCAAATTTAGCATGAGGCTTAACAGAACCTTACTTACAAATAACCATACCTCTACTAATCTGAGATTTTTCAATACCTCTCAACAAGATACCTACGTTATCACCAGCTTCACCTCTATCCAAAATCTTACGGAACATCTCAACACCAGTAACAGTAGAAGTTAATTTCTCAGCTCCCATACCGATAATCTCAACAGGGTCACCTGTATTAGCAACACCAGTCTCAATACGACCAGTTGCAACAGTACCACGTCCAGTAATTGTAAATACATCTTCAACAGGCATCAAGAAATCTTTTTCAACATCTCTCTTTGGAAGTTCGATCCAGTTATCAACAGCCTCCATCAATTCCATTACCGTGTCAACCCATTTTTGCTCACCGTTCAATGCACCTAATGCAGAACCAGCAA
Organism: Zobellia laminariae; assembly: GCF_030553095.1. Lineage (GTDB taxonomy): Bacteria > Bacteroidota > Bacteroidia > Flavobacteriales > Flavobacteriaceae > Zobellia > Zobellia laminariae. The sequence continues at coordinate 621,288 of NZ_CP130738.1, forward strand.
TTACAGGACCATTATCACCATCATACTCGTAGAAAGAAAGTAATTCTCTTACTTCCATTTCAACTAGCTCGATCAATTCCTCATCATCAACCATATCCACTTTGTTCATGAATACAACTATTCTAGGAATACCTACCTGACGTCCCAAAAGGATGTGCTCACGAGTTTGTGGCATTGGACCATCTGTAGCTGCAACAACTAAAATAGCACCATCCATCTGAGCAGCACCAGTAACCATGTTCTTTACATAATCCGCGTGACCAGGACAGTCAACGTGAGCGTAATGACGGTTAGCTGTAGAATACTCTACGTGTGAAGTGTTAATAGTAATACCTCTTTCTTTTTCTTCAGGAGCGTTATCGATAGACTCGAAACTTCTCAATTCAGAAAGACCTGCATTTGCCAAAACTGTAGTAATAGCAGCAGTTAATGTAGTTTTACCGTGATCCACGTGTCCAATAGTACCTATATTTAAGTGCGGTTTGGAACGATCAAAAGTTTCCTTTGCCATTTTTAATGAATTTTAATCTTAGTTATATATTAGTGTACAAATAATGCCTTTGTTGAGCCAACGACGGGAATTGAACCCGTGACCTCTTCCTTACCAAGGAAACGCTCTACCCCTGAGCTACGTCGGCTTATTAGGTTCAAGGTTCAAGACTAATGTCTGTAAATTTAAGACTACAAAACATTACCTTGGTTTATTAGAGCGGGAGACCGGGTTCGAACCGGCGACATTCAGCTTGGAAGGCTGACGCTCTACCAACTGAGCTACTCCCGCAAATTTTAATAATCCAATATTTCAAAACCCAAAAAACTGGGCTGTTTAAAAAAAAGTGGGGAGAGCAGGATTCGAACCTGCGAAGACGTAGTCAGCAGATTTACAGTCTGCCCTCGTTGGCCGCTTGAGTATCTCCCCAAACCAATTTTTTAAAAGAACTTAAGAGCCGATGGAGGGACTCGAACCCACGACCTGCTGATTACAAATCAGCTGCTCTAGCCAGCTGAGCTACATCGGCCTTTCTACGCTGTTTCCGGCATAAAAAAGTCCGCTATTTCTAACGGACTGCAAATGTATACGTTTTTTTGTATATTCAAAACAAAAAATGAAAAAAAAATCATCAAGCTTGAACACGAGATTTTTCTTTGTGCTTTATTAGCTTTCTTTCCAAGGAGTTACATGCAGAATCTACTGCCTCCTCAAATTTCTTACATTGTTTTTTTATCATGAATTTATCACCCGGAATATTCAATTTGATTTCTACTATCTTATTTTCCTTTGAACTGGTGTTTTCCACCTTCAAATAAACATCTGCGCTAATTACCTTATCGTAGAAGGTTTCAAGCTTATCAAGTCTGGTCTGTAAAAAATCGATAAGTGTCTGATCCGCGTTGAAATTAACTGATTGCGCATTTACTTTCATAGGTTGTAGTTTTTAAATTAAACAATATAAAATCACCCAATTACTCTTTACTCCTAGGATGAGCCTTGGCGTGTACCTTTTTTAGCTCGGCAATACTATTGTGAGTATATACCTGTGTAGATGCCAAACTTGCATGACCCAACAACTCTTTTACAGAATTCATGTCTGCTCCTTTATTCAACAGATGGGTCGCAAAAGTATGTCTAAGGATATGAGGACTCTTCTTTACCTTAGACGACACCTTACTAAAATACTTATTTATTAGCCGATAAACAAGATTTTCATATAATTTATTGCCCGACTTCAACAAAAAAACATATGCTTCATCGGCAATTAGTTCAAGCGCCTCCCTTTCTCTTAAATAATCATCTAAAAGTTCTACAGTAGAAGGCAATAATGGCAGAATACGCTCTTTGTTTCTTTTTCCCAAAACCTTTAAATGTTGTTGCGAAAAATCTACGTTCACCATTTTTAAACTAATTAGTTCCGCCCTACGCATACCAGTTGTATAGAACAACTCAATAATAAGGCGATCTCTAACTCCTTCAAAATCATCTGCAAAATCTATTTGAGAAAGCACTTTTTGCATTTCAATTTCCGAAAAAGGAACTTCAATTTTCTTTGCTGTTTTAAGAGCCTTATGCTTAGCTAATGGGTTTATATCTATCGCCCCTATATTTTGAAGAAATCTATAGTAAGCTTTTAGAGATGCCATTTTTCTGTTTATAGATCGATTAGAAACACCGGCATCTACCAAACTAACAATCCAACTTCTCACAATACCGTACGCTACAGCATCAATATTTTTATAATCGTAATTATTATCACAGAAATCACTAAACGCCTCTAAATCTCTTTTATATGCCGTTACCGTATGAACGGAATAGTTCTTCTCTAAAGCCAAATATGATATAAAGGGTTCCAAGGACATACTACGAAGTTAACAAAGTTGATAACATACTGCTGATTTAACAACGCCAAGAAGAAATAGACGTTGCAATTACACGGAGAAAAATATGTAAACAAAAAAAAATCCCATCATATGATGGGATTTTTCTATTTGTACACTAAACAAGATTTATTAGATTTCTTCTTTATCTCTTAAACCTTGAATGTATTCTGCTTTCTGTATCTGCGCTCTGCGCTGAACTGAAGGTTTTGTGAATTGTTGACGCTTACGCAATCTGCGCATCGTACCCGTTTTATCAAATTTACGCTTGAAACGCTTCAAAGCGCGATCGATGTTTTCTCCTTCTTTTATTGGTATAATTAACATTGGCTACAACCTCCTTTCTATATGATTAAGGCGGCAAATATATAAACTAATTTACAATTGAGCACTACTTATTTTTAAATATACCAGAAAACGCCATATCAAAAAATACTAATAACTCCTCAGCCTTTATATTCACTACTCTTTTGGCACTCTATATTCTTTTTTATCGATAACGATTTTTGCAATTATCTCTTTTAGTATTTCAGAGGTCCCCCCTCCTATTGGCCCTAAACGACTATCTCTAAACATACGTGCCATAGGATAATCCTCTATATAACCGTAACCCCCTAAAAACTGCAAACAGTCATAAGCAACCTTATCGGCCATTTCTGTAGACTTTAACTTAGAAATGGTAGCTTCACGAACAACATACTCACCTTTGCCCATTTTATAAACCACTCCGTAATTGTATTGCTTGCACAAATCCATATCTGCATGCAGATCTACAAACTTATGTCTTAACGCCTGATACTGATTAATAGACTTACCAAACGTTTCCCGCTCGGACATATATTGCTGCGCATAGTCTAAAGCCCACTCTGCTCTAGCATGGGCATTTACCCCCATAACCAAACGTTCTAAAGCAAAAGCTTCCATTATAAAAGTGAAACCTTTTCCTTCTTCTCCCATCAAACTACTTGCTGGAATTTTTACATTATCAAAAGCGAGTTCTGCCGTATCTGATGCACGCCAACCTAATTTATTTAACTTATTAGCAGAGACACCTTCCTTATCTAAATCAACAATAAAAATACTTATTCCCTTATTACCGGCAGATGGATCAGTCTTTGCTGCAAGAATACAGTAGTCACCATACACCCCATTAGTAATGAAAGTCTTTGAGCCATTTATTATGTAACTATCCCCTTCTCTTACAGCAGTCGTTCGCATACCGGCAACATCACTACCACCAAAAGGCTCAGTCACACCAAGACAACCTATTTTCTCCCCGTTTACACTAGGAATCAAATACGCTTTTTTCTGCGTGTCATTTGCATTTTTATTCAAATGGGTCATAGCCAAATAAGCATGTGCCCACATGGCAGCAGCAAAACCACCTGAATTTACTTTCTGGAGCTCTTCCAAAAATATAACCGTATAGAAAAGATCTAGTCCAAGTCCATCATAAGTTTCAGGGGTTGCAAGACCAAAATAACCCATTTCACCAAACTTTTTCCATATAAAGGGTTCTATGGTTCCCGAAGCTTCCCATTTATCTATATGAGGTACAACTTCTTTCTTTAAAAAATCTCGGAGACTCTCTCTAAATAATTGATGTTCTTCCGTAAAGTACATGCTTTGCATTCCAATTAAATTTATAGGGTCAAATATAACTTAATTCTATCAATCTTCTCAAATGGAAAATTCTCTATTTTTGACAATTCATCAAAAGAAAGTATGGTTCCATTGTCACTTCTGTAATTTACTATACCCTCAGAGACGTCTTTTTGAAGATATACTAATTTCGATAGATTTTTTGCTGATGCTGTATTTATATTAATTTTCTCGATAACTGGCTTTTTAAGCACTTGAAACCGCTTCAAAGTTCGCTCTACAACCTCAGGCTCTAATCCATACACATCATACAATTGTTCATTTACCAAAAACCCACCTAACCTATCCCTAAATTTTACGATTCTAGCAGAAAGCTTTTCCCCAATTCCATTAATTTCCCGAAGTTCTTCAATTGTTGCGGAATTTAAATCGGAAACTGTAAATTTTGATTCAGCCTTTCTACTGCCTCTATCTTGCTCTTTAGATGATGTTTTATAAGATGAAGTTGATTTTGATTTCTTCTGCGTCCATTCAGGAAATTTAAAATAGGGAGAAATTACTTGTAGTAAAGAATCTGAAACTTGGGTTACTTCTTGAAAGTCATCTGCGGAATTTGCAAATTTTCCATCCTTTCGAAAACTATGTAATCTATCTATTTCTTCTATGGACATTCCCAGAGTATAACCCTTATAGTCTGTTATGTAATTAGGGTTGAAAGGATAGAGTTTAATGGAGTCTCTTACTTGCTCCTTAGCCTTTAGACTATCCATCTGTGTTTGCAGGTCGTTATTCTCAATAAATGAATTATCTACCTCAGTAGCTCCCGATGAGCGAAGAACGAAGTAAGCTACTTGAAGTAGTACTATTATGAACAGCAAATAAAAAACCCCACTTCGTTCTTGTTTATTGAACCTGAAGTGGGATTTAAAATTTTTCATCCGCTAAATAAGATATATTAATTATTCCTTAGCGGTTATCTGTTTTTTAAAAAGTTCGTTTTTCTTAAGTTTCTTCCAATAGGTACTTAAGTCACCTTTAACCTCACCAGACATTATATAAAGTCCGATAATATTTGGAAACGACATTGCCAGAATCATCATATCCGAGAAATCCAATACAGCTCCTAAACTAACAGAAGCACCGATAACTACAAATACTAAGAAAAGCATTTTATAAACCATCTCTGATTTTTTACTTTTTCCAAAAAGGTATGTCCACGCACGCATACCATAATAAGACCATGATATCATTGTAGAAAAAGCAAAAAGGAATACTGCTAAAGCCAATACATATGGGAACCATGAAATCTGGCTTCCGAATGCATCTGAAGTCAACTGCGCTCCCGCCATACCTTCTACCTCGTGCATACCTGTAAAAATAAGAACAAGCGCCGTAAGCGTACAAACTACCACCGTATCTAGAAATGGCTCAAGAAGAGCTACAAAACCCTCTGATGGAGGATGATTGGTTTTTGCGGTACTATGCGCAATGGCCGCAGAACCAACGCCCGCCTCATTAGAGAAGGCCGCCCTCTGAAAACCGATTACCAGAACACCTATAACCCCACCTTTTAAAGCAGATGGACTAAAAGCTCCTTCCCATATTGCCGTAAATGCAGGCCCTATGTTTTCTATATTCATTATAATTACCGCCAAGGCCGCTATAATATAAACCGAAGCCATTAAAGGAACAATCTTTCCCGTAACATTAGCTATACTATTAATTCCTCCAATAATTACAACACCTACAAGAATTGCTGTAACCACACCAAACCAAAATCCTTGACCAACCAATGCTGGAAATTGCCCTGCTAATTGCTCAAAAGATTGATTCGCTTGAAACATGTTTCCCCCACCAAAGGAAGCTCCAATAGCCAAGACAGCAAAGAAACCTCTTAAGGATTTTACCAAAACCTTTCATGCCACGTTTCTCTAACCCGTATCTTAAGTAATTCATTGGACCTCCAAAAACCCTTCCGTCAGGTAATATATCTCTATATTTTACTCCCAAAGTACATTCAACAAACTTGGAAGACATTCCTAATAAACCACATACGATCATCCAAAATGTAGCTCCCGCACCACCTAAAGAAACCGCAACAGCAACACCCGCTATATTTCCAAGTCCTACCGTACCCGATACTGCTGTTGCCAACGCTTGAAAGTGTGTAACCTGACCTGGCGCATCAGGATCATCATACTTTCCTCTTGCCAAATCTATAGAGTGCCCAAAACCTCTAATATTTATAAAGCCCATTCTAATCGTAAAGAAAGTAGCTCCTAGTACCAACCAAATTACAATAAAGGGGATAGGCTTAGTAATAGGGTCTCCATTTGGGTGCACCATTACTAAAGGCTCATCATACTTAATTTCTGCCAAGTAATGTGCCCCTGACTCAATAACATGTTTTGCATTTTCAGAATTGTAAATAACTTTACCCTCACCTACCAAATATTTCAATTCTCCTGTAACGGTAGCTGTGACGGTCAAATCCTCTTCGTCATTACTTGAAATTATAGCAATATTATCTCCTTTTTTAACCTTAGCTCCCTCAGGCTTTAACCACTTTTTGAGAACGAATCTATTTTCCGTTTCGTTGGTCCAACCCGGAGTACCTACCAACTTAACATCTGCATAAACCACAGGATCATAAATACCTATAGCAGCAAAAGGGTCCCAAAAAAGTATAGCCCCTAATGCGCTTACCGCAGGGGTCATTGTACCATTAAAAATTTCGGCTATTACTGTGGGCTCTATTTCAAATACTTTAGTTTCTGAATTACCTGCAGCATCGGTAACCAATACATTATAAGGCACACCTTCAACAAGTCCGCTGGCTCTTTTAGAAGACAAAGCGGTTGATTGATTATTCCATTTATAAACATATGGAGGGGTTCCTCCTGTTACATTTAACTCAATTACACCATCGTTTATTTGTGCTGAAGGGTTGTAAACCTTGCCTTTTACAACAAGTTCTTGAGAAAAGGCCACTACACCAAGTAGTAGGAAAAACAATAAGGTAAATTTCTTCATATGTATTTTTGTCGGTTTAGTGCTCGTCAATGGTTTTAACACAATTGCGGCAATATCATAAAAAATAGTAACACAATCAAATAATAATGTTCAATTAACGTAGATGGGACTAACCAATCTTAAACATTTCATTTAATTTTCGTATTTGCTCCGGTCTACCCAAAACAATTACTTTACTCCTTGGCTGCAATTGTAAGTCTGCCTCAGGGTTAATTATATAATTACCATCTGGCTCTATATAACCAATTATGGTACAGCCTGTTCGCCTTCTAAGATCCAAATCTCGCAAAGAATTACACTCCACTTGTTCTTTGAAATCTTCAATAGCAACCTCTTCTAAATTAGTCGTATGTTCGCCCTCTACGCCCAGCTTATCCATAAAAGTAATTAAATCCGGCATCACAATTAATGAAGCCATGTGGTCTCCACCAATTTTATCCGGCATAATAACCTTATCGGCACCGGCCAATAGCAATTTTTTTTGTGAAGTAAGCAAAGACGCCCTTGTAACTATAAAAAGAGCTTTGTTTAATTGTCGTGCAGATAGCACTACAAAAAGATTGGTAGCATCATCGGGAAGTGCTGTTATGAGATACCGAGCGCGATCAATACCTGCAGCTAGTAAAACTTCATCTTCGTTAGCGTCTCCTTCTATAAATAAGACGTCTTCATCATATTTTTCAATAACTTCTTTATCCCTTTCGATAATTACAAATGACTTATTATAGGCTGTTAATCGCTTAACGGCCTGCATTCCATTTCTACCAAAACCACATACAATAACATGATTAGAAAGGCTTTCTATCTTATTTTTCACTTTTTTATTTTTTAATTCCTCTAGTGAATTTCTACTCAAAATATATTCGGTAATGACCGAGATAGCAAATGCAAAAATGAAGATACTAAGTATAATCAGTACTACGGTGAATAATTTTTCTTGGGTATCCATTGGCCCAACTTCGGAAAAACCTACTGTGGTAACCGTAATAATGGTCATATAAAGGGCATCTATCCAAGAAAGCTCCGATAGAAAGCGGTAACCAAGAACACCAATTATTAACACGCTTGACATTAACGTCAGCGCTATATTCATTCTAGACTGAAAGAATTGTGTAATCTTCATAAATCAAAAACGGAAGTACGTTTTGTATACATTAGATCTTTTATTCCTAGCCAAAACGCCAAAAACAAATAAAGTGCAAAACCAAAACCAAGGGTTACAAAAGTTAGATAGATAAACGAAGTACGGACTACTCTAGCCCTAATACCTAATCTTTCCGCAATTCTACGGCATACCTCAAAACCACGTTTCTGAAAATAATAAAGTAGTTTATAGAAAATATTCATATTAAATCTGGGTATTGACAGGACGTGCTCTTAAAAGCATATTTATCATAATCAAGAAATCAAATTTAACCATTTCAACGCAATAAACTAGTTCCTACCGCACATTGCAAACATTTGTTTTGCGTACAGTACTCATTATATAATTGCAATAAAGCCTGACTCTCTTGTGCATTGGCAATAACAAGACTGTGTGTATTAAAATTACGCACGACCGTATTCTCTTCTTTTTTGATTTTTGAGATGATATTGATTATACTCTCATTAACATCCCTACCTTGGTATTTGGCGTAACAAAATTGCAGCGGCAGTATAGCATTTACAATCAAAAGATCAATAAACTTTGGGGTGAGTTTTTTTGGGTTCTTTTTTGACTCCTTACCAAATGTATAATGATTGTTCCAGTAGCCACTGGCAGAAACTTCAAACAACGTATGCATTTCCTCTAAGCTTGTTGCCGTAACTACTTTTTGAAACAATGATGAATGTGTAGCGTATAAATTAGCCAATTGCGATAGGCGGATAGTTGGAAAATTGGGCGGTCTTAGCTTAAAGAATTGTGGCTTCAGAACGCTTTCATCTTTCAAATTATATTTTTTCTTCTGGTAAGCATACTCTTTCTTAAGCTGAATATAATATTCATCTAAAACCTCCTCACCTTCTAATAGATGAGTCATCCCAAAGAGTAAACTCTCCATCTGAAAGAGATTCTCTTGCTGCTTTCTAAAAACAGAAAATTCAAGAGCAGAGCCCAAACTTAAAAAGGAAGCTCCGTTAATCTTAAGTCCAAAAGTCTTTAAAAGCAATATGAACAAAACTTGCTCCCAGTCATTATTAGATTTTTCCAAAAGCGTAAATACAAATTCGGCTTTGGTTTCTAGTCTTTCAAAATAAAGTCGCTCTAACCAATTTTTAACCAAGAAATCGTCAACATCTTTAATGTCTTTTTCGCAATTAATAAAACGAGTTTCATTTTTATCAAAAAGCTTTTGGTACAATTGCAAAAGCTGCAATGGAATATACTTACGGAGTTCTAAAGTGGGTATACTGCTGTTATCTTTTCTAAAACCTCGGCATCGTCCTCCCAAACTACATGTAGTATTACATTGTTATAGTTTTCATCTTCCTCATGATGATGCGCGTACCAGTCAGAAGATTTTAAATGCATCTCTACATTACCTGCCCAAACCTGATTATCAATATTTATTTTAGCATTAAAAAAATCAGGACCTGCCAATAGGTTGTGGGTACCAAAATCCAAAAGAGACAAACTTTCTCCTTGGGTCGTCACCAAGTCGGTAAGTTGTATTTTTTTATACTTCCAAATAAAATGAAGAAGGTCTTCACGCATGGCAAATAGTTTATCTTTCCTCTGCACAATGTAAAGACAATAATTGTAAAAACTAAATTACAAGAAACAACAAGTCCCCAAAAACACCTTTAAAAGGCATTTATTGAGGACTCTATTTCTTTAAGGTTTAGAAAGCAAATTTAATTACTCCCCTTCTATTGCTCCATCCCAATTCATGAAACCGCCTTCCAAATTATAGGCATTCTCAATACCTACGCTATTCATAATTGCACAGGCCTGACCGCTACGGTTACCACTACGGCAATACACATAATAATTCTTACTCTTATCAAGCTTTTCTATCTCGTTCAAGAAATCTTGTCCAAGATAAAAATCTATATTAGTAGATTTAGGAATATAACCTTCTTCTATTTCTTGTGGAGTTCTAACATCTAGGATAAGTGCATTGTCATCTTTTGCCAATTGCTCTTCCCACTCTTCTTGTGATAAATTCATAACGTTATTTTTTATCGCTACCGCGGATATCAATTAAAATTCAAAATTACGGATTTTGACGCAAAGGCTTTTCCTAAATATTTAACAAAAAATTACCGCTTCAATATTTCTTCACATCAAACAATCAACTTACATTTGTATATACAATAGTTGTATTGACATGAATGTTGAAGATATTTTAAAGACCGAAAAAGAAATTCCTTTAAAAAGCCGAACGCTGATTCACTTTTTATTGGTTAATAATACAATTACGGAAGCGCTAAGTGCTGCTTTAAAACCTTATGGCGTATCATTACAACAGTTTAATGTACTACGTATATTAAGAGGTCAAAATAAAAAGCCTGCAAGCTTGGCCACACTTAATGAAAGTATGGTTACTAAAATGAGCAATACCACGCGCTTGGTAGATAAACTATTGTTAAAAGGATATGTAGAAAGAAAGGTTTGCCCTTCGAACCGACGAAAGGTTGAAATACGTATAACTAAAGAGGGACTTCTAGCTTTGAAGAGAATGGATGCCTCAATGTCAGAAGCTGAAGATAATGTGCTTCAAAATCTATCTGATAAAGAAATGGAACAACTGAACATATTGTTCAACAAATTTGAATAGAAACACTAATTATTAATTAAATTTTACAATCAATTATGAAAAAAGGAGTATTTAGTTTAGCCCTAGCCTTGGTATTTGGAGTTGCAACTGCAACAGAGCCTGTGGCAGAAGAGAAAAAAGAAGTAAAAACAGAGACAAGTACAATTACTTGGAAAGCATATAAAGTAACTGGTTCACATACTGGTACTGTAAACTTAAAATCGGGTACTTTGGCTTTTGATGGAGACAAACTTACCGGTGGTGAATTTGTAGTAGACATGACTACTCTTGTAGCTACTGACCTTGAAGGTGAATCTAAAGGAAAACTAGAAGGCCATTTAAAATCTGAAGATTTCTTTTCAACCGAGAAGAACACAGAAGCTACATTGGTTTTCACTAGTGTTGAAGCTAAAGGTAAAAATGCTTACGAAGTTACTGGTGACCTAACTATTAAAGGTATTACTAAACCTGTAACTTTTGATGTATCTGTTTATGGTAGCAAAGCAACTGCTTCTGTAAAAGTAGATAGAACTGCCTATGACATTAAATATGGTTCTGGGAATTTCTTTGAAAACTTAGGTGACAAGACCATTTATGATGAGTTTGATCTTGTGGTAGATTTAGAATTCTAAATCACTTTAAGAACTAAAACCAAAGCCCTGCATTTAACACGATTGCAGGGTTTTGTTTTTTTCAAACAATCGGTTTGTGGTTTTAAAAATGATTTCTATATTTGAACCAATGAACAGAAATAACGCAAATACTTGGTGGTGGAACAACTCTCGACAGATATCGTGAGCTAAGCATCATTGTAGTAAAACTATATAAAGGCTTGTCTTCACGACAAGCCTTTTGCATTTGAATACTATCAACATGAAGTACAAATTAAAATCTTATCACAAAAAAATTCTAGCAGATACTATTACTCCGGTAAGCGTCTATCTAAAAATTAGAGATCGTTTCCCGAACAGTATTTTGTTAGAAAGTAGCGACTACCATGCGGCGGACAATAGTTTTTCGTATATCTGTTGCAACCCTATTGCCTCTATAAAAATAGAGAACGAAACAATAGTTGAAAACTTTCCTGATCAGACTTCCAATGAAACGGAAATCAATTCAGATACAGATGTTGTAAAAGTCCTTCATGATTTTAGCAAAAAATTTGAAGCCGAGGAGAGCGATTTTAAATTCATAAACAACGGTATTTTTGGCTACATGGCCTACGACGCAGTCCGTTACTATGAAGATGTCAAAATCAGCAAAAAAGACAATTCTGTTTCCATTCCTGACATTTATTACGCGGTTTACCAGAATATAATTGCCATAGACCACCAAAAAAATGAAGCTTATATTTTTGCACATTGCTTCAACACAGAAGAAAACACCACGGAAATTGCGCATATTTTAGATGTACGCACTTTTGCTTCCTATAAATTTTCTTTAGACGGTGAAGCTACTTCTAACTTAGAAGATGAAGAATATAGAGAACATGTACGATTAGCTAAAAAACACTGCCAACGCGGCGATGTTTTTCAATTGGTACTATCTCGCCGTTTTTCTCAAGGTTTTAAAGGAGATGAATTTAATGTATACCGAGCGCTACGTTCTGTAAATCCATCACCTTACTTATTTTACTTTGATTATGGCGATTTTAAAATTTTTGGAAGCTCTCCTGAAGCACAGCTTATTGTAAAAGATGGTAATGCAGAAATTCATCCTATTGCCGGAACTTTTAAACGTACCGGAAATGATGAACAAGATGCCATCTTAGCCAAAGAACTTACGGAAGACGATAAAGAGAATAGCGAGCATGTTATGTTAGTTGACTTAGCTCGTAACGACTTAAGCCGAAACGGTAGTATGGTAGAGGTCACCAACTACAGGGAGGTGCAGTTCTTCTCTCATGTTATTCATTTGGTATCAAAAGTAATGGGCAAAAAGAAAAAGGATATTCCTACCATGAAAGTGGTGGCAGATACTTTTCCTGCAGGTACTTTGAGCGGCGCACCAAAACACATGGCCATGCAGCTTATTGAAAAGTATGAAAAGACCAGTCGTGGCTACTACGGTGGTGCCATTGGCTTTATGGATTTTGACGGTAACTTTAACCATGCCATTATGATACGTACTTTTTTAAGTAAAAATCACCAACTACATTACCAAGCAGGTGCAGGTATTGTTGCCGCATCTGACCCAGAAGACGAACTTCAAGAAACATATAATAAATTGGGCGCACTTACCAAAGCTTTGAAAATTGCTGAAACCATATAACCATGAAGAAGATTTTAGTAATAGACAACTACGATAGCTTTACTTATAATTTGGTTCATTATTTAGAAGACTTAGATTGTGAGGTTATTGTAAAACGTAACGACCAATTAACCATAGAAGAGGTTGATGCTTTTGATAAGATTGTTCTTTCGTAAGTCCTTAAGATCCCAGATGAAGCAGGACTTCTAAAAGAAATCATTGCAAAATACGCTCCTACAAAAAGTATTTTTGGCGTTTGTTTAGGACAACAGGCCATATGTGAAGTTTTTGGTGGTTCGCTTATCAATCTAGAAGAAGTTTATCACGGTATTGCTACCGAAATAACAATAACTAAAGACGACCCAAATTTTGAAGGTTTACCTAAAAAATTACTTGTTGGCCGCTATCATTCTTGGGTCGTAGACCCAAATCTACCGGAAAGCCTAGAAGCCACTTCAGTAGATGAAAACGGTCAGATTATGTCGCTTCGTCATAAAGTATACGATGTTTCTGCAGTGCAATTTCATCCGGAATCGGTTTTGACACCTGAAGGCAAAAAAATTCTTGCCAACTGGGTAAAAAACTAAATTAAGAAATCGCACAAAATACACTAAGTAGTATCCCATAGTAGTAAGAACAGTATCATGAAAGAAACATTAAATAAGCTCATCAACCACGATATTCTTCCAAAAGAAGAAGCAAAACAAGTGTTGGTGAACATTGCAAAAGGAGATTATAATACAAGTCAGATTGCCGCATTTCTAACGGTTTATATGATGCGTAGCATTACTATAGATGAATTAGAAGGTTTTCGTGACGCGCTTTTAGAATTATGTTTGGCCGTTGACCTTTCTGAATACGACCCTATTGACCTTTGTGGAACTGGTGGTGACGGAAAAGACACGTTCAACATCTCTACTTTAGCCTCATTTGTAACGGCTGGTGCCGGTGTAAATGTTACCAAACATGGTAACTATGGAGTTTCTTCTAAGTGTGGAAGTAGTAATGTAATGGAATTTCTAGGGATTAAGTTCAGTAATGAAGCCGACTTTCTTAGAAAATCTATTGATCAAGCTGGTATTTGTGTTTTACACGCTCCATTGTTTCACCCAGCTATGAAAAATGTAGGTCCAATTAGAAAAGAATTGGCCGTGAAAACATTTTTCAATATGTTGGGGCCAATGGTAAACCCTGCTTTTCCAAAAAACCAAATAGTAGGTGTTTTCAATCTTGAACTCGCTAGAATGTACGGTTACCTTTATCAAAATACAGATAAGAAATTTACCGTGCTTCATGCATTGGATGGATATGATGAAATATCATTAACAGGAAATACAAAAACTATTTCTAACCATTCAGAAAGTATGCTGAAACCAGAAGATTTTGGCGTGCCGAAAATAAAACAGTCTCAAATTATTGGAGGTGATTCCATTGAAGACTCCGCACAGATATTCTTGAACGTACTGCAAGGCCGCGGTACGGAGGCTCAAAACAACGTAGTGTGTGCCAATGCAGGTATTGCTATTGCAACCGTTCAAAACCTAAGTCCAATAGAAGGTTTTGAAAAGGCCAAAGAATCTTTGTTGGCCGGAAAAGGTTTAAATGCTTTGAGAAAATTACAAGAATTGAGTAAAAACTAAAAGTATTTTCAAAGAAGGAAACATGAACATTCTAGATAAAATAGTAGCGGACAAACGTAAAGAAGTAGACTTAAAAAAGTCTCTTATTCCGGTTTCACAATTAGAAAACTCGGTCTTGTTCTCACGTCAAACGGTTTCTTTGAGCAATGCGCTTCGCAATAGTAGTTCTGGCATCATTGCGGAACACAAGCGTCGCTCACCATCAAAATCAGAAATTAACCAAGGTCTGAATGTTCAAGATGTAGCCTCAGGATATGAAAATGCAGGAGTTTGTGGTATGTCCGTTTTAACTGACGGTAAATATTTTGGTGGTTCTTTAGACGATTTACTATTGGCTCGTGCAGCAGTGCAAATGCCTTTATTACGAAAAGAATTTATTATAGATGAATATCAGCTTCTTGAGGCAAAAGCCCATGGTGCAGATGTTATTCTTTTAATAGCGGCCATTTTATCCAAAGAAGAAATTAAAACGTTTTCAGAATTGGCAAAAAGTCTTGGCTTAGATGTATTATTAGAAGTGCACAATGAACCAGAACTACATAAAAGTATTATGCCTAGCCTAGATATGCTGGGTGTAAACAATAGAAATCTAAAAACTTTTAAAGTTAGCTTAGAGACGAGCAAATCGCTTTCTCAACTAATTCCAGATGAGTTTATAAAGGTTTCAGAAAGCGGTATCAGCTCAATAGAGGCTATTAAAGATTTGAAGCCTTATGGTTACCAAGGTTTTTTAATTGGTGAAAATTTTATGAAGACCGATAATCCCGGTGAAAACGCCAAGAAATTTATAAATCAATTGTCGTAATTGCGACCCAATAGCGATGACTAAAATGGACTATCAATACACGACTAAAAAAGAAGGGCCTTCTACCATAGAAAATGCTCCGATTAAATTGAAGGTCTGTGGCATGAAAAAAAATACGGCAGAAATTGCCGGCCTAAAACCTGATTACCTGGGATTTATTTTTTGGGACAAATCAAAAAGGCACTTTTCGGGTCCAATGAAACCCATCCCACATACCATCAAGAAAGTTGGTGTGTTTGTAAATGCCAGTATTGAAACCGTCATTGCCCGTATTCAAGATTATGAGCTTTTACTAGTACAACTGCATGGCTACGAAAGCCCTGAATATTGTGCTGAGCTTAAGCAAAAAGCGAAGCAAGTAGAAATCATTAAAGTATTCTCCATCAAAAATGATTTTAATTTTGATGTTTTAAAACCTTATGAATCCGTATGTGATTTCTATCTTTTTGACACCAAAGGAGAATTACCCGGCGGAAACGGTTATGCTTTTGATTGGGGAGTTTTAAAGGATTACCCGTCTACCAAACCCTATTTTCTAAGTGGCGGAATTGGTTTGAATGAAGTTAGTTCCTTAAAGGAGTTCATGAAAAGACCGGAAGCCAAATACTGTCATGCCATTGATGTGAACAGTAAGTTTGAAATAGAGCCTGGGCTAAAAGATGCTGAGAAACTAAAAGAGTTTAAAAAAGAAGTTGGCTTGAAACAATAGTTTATCTGTTGATGCCATTTACCTAATACGAATGAATATGAAAACGTATCAAGCGGACGAAAAAGGATATTATGGAGAGTTTGGGGGTGCTTTTATTCCTGAAATGCTCTACCCAAACACAGAAGAGCTTAGGCAAAACTATATTCGCATTATGCAAGAACCTTCTTTTAAAGAAGAGTTTGACCAATTGCTAAAAGATTATGTAGGCCGCCCTACTCCACTCTACTTTGCTGATAGACTCTCAAAAAAATACAATACAAAAATATACCTAAAACGGGAAGACCTTTGTCATACCGGAGCTCACAAGGTGAATAACACCATAGGGCAGATTCTTATGGCCAAGAAATTAGGCAAAAACAGAATTATAGCCGAAACGGGTGCTGGCCAACACGGGGTAGCTACGGCAACCGTTTGTGCACTTATGGGTATTGAATGTATTGTATACATGGGTGAGATAGATATTGCCAGACAAGCTCCTAACGTAGCCCGCATGAAAATGTTAGGCGCAGAAGTTAGACCGGCTCTTTCTGGTAGTAGAACCTTAAAAGATGCCACAAATGAAGCTATTCGCGATTGGATTAATAACCCCGTAGATACACATTATATTATTGGTAGTGTTGTTGGGCCACATCCTTATCCTGATATGGTAGCGCGGTTTCAATCGGTTATTTCCGAAGAAATTAAATGGCAATTAAAAGAAAAAGAAGGTCGTGAAAATCCTGACTATGTAGTAGCGTGTGTGGGTGGTGGAAGTAATGCCGCAGGTGCATATTACCACTATTTAGACAATCCAGATGTTGGTATTATAGCTGTTGAAGCTGCCGGAAAAGGGATAGATACTGGCGAAAGTGCAGCAACATCTGCATTAGGAAAAGTGGGTATCATTCACGGTAGCAAAACCTTATTAATGCAGACGGGTGACGGACAAATTACAGAGCCGTATTCTATTTCTGCAGGATTGGATTATCATGGTGTTGGTCCTATGCATGCCAATTTATTTACTTCTGGTAGAGGCGAATTTATATCTATTACAGATGATGATGCCATGAATGCAGGTTTACTCTTATCTAAAATGGAAGGTATTATTCCTGCTATAGAATCTTCGCATGCACTTGCAATTCTTGAGTGCCGAAAATTCAAGCCTGAAGACATTGTGGTCATCAACCTATCTGGTCGTGGTGATAAAGACCTCAACAATTATATTGAATACTTTAATCTATAAAATATATGGGGAAGGTTTCAGGAACATGATAATACATGTTCGTAACTAACTTACTCCATCCTACTAAAAAAGGAAAACTGATTTGAAACTATGGCAAATAGAATCAACACAAAACTGAAAGAAGATGGAAAATTGCTTTCTATCTATTTTACGGCAGGATACCCAAAATTGGCTGACACTGTAGAAATTATTCAACAGTTAGAGAAAAACGGAGTAGATATGATTGAAATTGGCCTTCCGTTCAGTGATCCACTGGCAGATGGCCCAACTATTCAAAAAAGCTCTACAGCAGCGCTTAAAAATGGTATGACTACCGAAATTCTTTTCAATCAATTGAAAGATATTCGGAAATCGGTTTCCATTCCACTTATTATCATGGGATATTTTAATCCTATGTTTCAATATGGTGTTGAAGCGTTTTGCAAAAAGTGCCAAGAAATTGGTATAGACGGACTTATTATACCCGATTTACCGGTAGATGTTTATCATGAAGAATATCAAGAGATGTTCGAAAAATACGGACTCATTAACGTATTCTTGATTACACCGCAGACTTCTGACGAACGTATTCGTTTTATAGATTCGGTTTCAAACGGATTTATCTATATGGTAAGCTCAGCAAGTGTTACAGGAGCCCAGTCTGGTTTTGGTGACGAACAGCAAACCTATTTTCAACGAATTGCTGACATGAAATTGGATAATCCTCAAATAGTTGGTTTTGGCATAAGCAACTCCGAGACTTTTGAGCAAGCAACAAAATCGGCAAAGGGTGCTATCATAGGATCTGCCTTTATCAAACATTTAAATGCTCATGGCGTAGACGGAATTTCTGCGTTTAC